>CAJTAL010000003.1 GCA_910574285.1 Lachnospiraceae bacterium
CTGTATTACGGAAAACAGCATATAACATCATTCGGTTAATGCAGATAGATGCTCCAAAAGACAGAAAATTGGTAATAGATGTGATTGATGAGATAACAGATGATTTTTCTATTGTGTTAAAATGGATCTTTGATCCAATACCAAGTTTTTACTAAAATAGGACCTTGACTCTTCAAAAAAAATGCAGATTAGACGATAGGGGAACTTTGCGCGCTTTTTTGGGTCTATAGCCGTTGAAAAGCTGCAAAGGCTATATTTTAAAATCACATTTTATCTTATAATTTGAAAAATAGATGATAAAGTCTTCATGAAACAACCCTGAAATTGTTGTTTTACATCTTGTTTTGGAGAAAGTTTTTTGTTATAATTTATATATATTTTGGTATGGAAAGCTTGTTAAAAGGAATTTCCTGTGCTACTGCTTAAGCAGGCTCCGTACTTTGTACTTAATTTTATATGGCGGCACAGGGTTTCTATGCCCGCAGTAATCTGTGGGAATAGAGGCTTTTTTTGTTTAAAAACTACAATCGGAAAGTGCCATTTTTGTTTTAAAGTGGCAAGGACGTTGCAATAGAGGAGGGAGGAGAAGTATTACGAAAGACATTGCTTGAAGGAATAAAAAATAACTATTGAGCGTTATGAGAAAGGAGGGGAAGAGCAAGGAGGGAGAATGAGTTGATTTGTTTTTCGGCGGTTCAGGTAGAAAGAGAACTATCAGATGATTTTTGAAAAAAGAAAAAGATGAAAAAATATTTCGAGGGAACAAAAAGGAGAAAAGTTAAATGTTAAAAAATATGAAGATTCGGAGCAGAATGTTGATATCCTATCTGCTCATTACGGTTCTGTTGCTGATTGTCGGTATTGTTTCGATTGTCATGCTTCGACAGGAGAGTGACAGATTACAGTCATTCTATGATGAGCAGTTTCAAACGGTAGAAGATGCATTGGATATGCGGCGTACAGTTTTTTCTGTTCGGGGCAATATTTTATCTTGTATTGCAGAATATAGAGACGATACCGTTGACTCTGCTAAAAGCGATTTTCAGAGTCTCTACACCCTGCTGGATGAACTTAAAGAGACATATCAGGGAGATATGTCTCAGCTCACTCAGATAGAGCAGAATTTGAAAAATGCAGAGCCCAGCCTGTCTCAGGTGACAGATTTGGCAAAGCAACAGCAGGACGAAGAAGCGCTGGCTCTTTATAAGAGTAACTACAAACCGTACATGGACGAGACGCGGGACATTTTGGTCAGTGTAGGCGAGAATGCGCAGAAGAATGCTTTGAATAAAGTGGAAGATGGCGCCAGAATGGCTAACATTTCTAATATCATTGTGATTTTGATGATCTGTCTTGCGGTGGTGGTCAGTGTGATATTGGCGCTGGTAATGAGTAATAGTATTCGTAAACCGGTGGAAGAAATTCGCCAGGCGACCGCAAATATGGCCAAGGGTCAGATGGATGTGGATATTACCTATCATTCCGCTGATGAGCTTGGCGAAATGGCGGAACATATGCGGGAATTAACGGGAATCGTGAGAGATATTGTCAGAGACATCGATTATTGCATGAATGAGCTGGCGCAGGGTAACTTTACGGTGGTAAGTAAAAATCAGGAAGCATACATTGGTGATTACGCAGGTATTCTGAAAGCTATGAGAATCATGAAAGTATCAATGAGCGACACGCTGAGTCAGATCGAGATTGCTGCAGATCAGGTTAATGCGGGCGGAGACCAGGTATCCAGCGGTTCGCAGGCGTTGGCGCAGGGCGCTACGGAGCAGGCGTCCTCCGTGCAGGAGCTGGCCGCTACTATCCAGGATGTGAGCGGACAGGTGGAGACCACTGCTTCCCATGCCAGAACTGCCAAATCCGAGAATGATCATACCCACCAGCAGATTGGCATTTGTTCTGCAGACATGGACGCTCTGATGGGGGCCATGGGTAAGATTGAGTCCCATTCTAATGAGATCAGCAAGGTCATCAACACCATCGAAGATATTGCGTTCCAGACGAACATTTTGGCTTTGAATGCGGCTGTTGAGGCTGCGCGCGCCGGTGTTGCAGGTAAGGGATTTGCTGTGGTTGCGGACGAAGTTCGTAGTTTGGCCAGCAAGTCTGCCAAGGCGGCCAAGAGTACTGCCGAGCTGATTGAAGACACCGTTTCAGCGGTTAAGGAGGGGCTTGACCTGTCCCAAGAGACGAGTCAGGCGCTGCAGACCGTTGTGGAAAGTTCCCAGAAGGTGTTGGAGGCTGTTAACCTGATCTCCAGCGCCACCGAAGAAGAGGCTGATTCTCTTTCTCAAATCTCCACGGCTGTGGATCAGATTTCCAGTGTAGTGCAGACGAACTCTGCTACCGCTGAAGAATCTGCCGCTGCAAGTGAGGAGCTCTCAGGACAGGCTAATGTGCTCAAGGGGCTGATCAGCCGGTTTAGACTGGATAACAGCGGCCTTGGAGGCGCATCCACTTATAGGGATCCGGGTGTGAAACACAACAGTAACAGTAACAGTAACAGTACATCCGGCGCAGATAAGGAGACTTTTGTAGAGATTACAGACGACGCAAAATATTAATGGAAAATGTTGATCAACTCTGGCTTTTTCAGAAGATGAAAACGACTGCTCCTGCAGAGGCGAGAAACAACAGTTGTTTATGATGAAGACCAATGGCAGGGCACGCGGCTGTTAACTGCGGGGCTGTTGGTTCGAGCTTAACTCGGGGAGCTTAATGAAACCTTGTATAAATTTTATACGGGGTTTCATTTTTTTTACGCTTGTTAATTGAAGATCAACAGTAGATAGATTATAATATATAAAAGTAATTTTATCCAATAAGGAAAGAGACTTACTGTACCAGGGGCTGAAAAGGATACGCCGAAATGAGGCTGGATTTATGGTCAAAAGAACAATAGATAATTTCGATATAGGACAAATATGCGATTGCGGACAATGCTTTCGGATGATGCAGAAGGATAAGAATACATACAGCGTTATCGCGTCGGGGAGATATCTGGAAGTGGAACAAAAGGGCAAAGAAATATCTTTTTCCTGTGAAGAAGCGGAATTTGATGAATTTTGGAGAGATTATTTTGATATTGACCGTGATTATGCGGCGTATATGGAGTCTGTGAATCCGAAGGACGGATATTTAGTAAATGCGATACAATTTGGTTCAGGAATCAGGATACTTCATCAGGATTTATGGGAAATGACAGTATCATTTCTCATCTCCCAGCAGAATAATATTGTGAGGATCCGCAGGTGTATCGGGAATATCTGTGAGCGGTACGGAGAAGTGAAAGAGAATTTCCGCAAAGAGAGATATTATGCGTTTCCTAGGCCGGAGATATTGGCGGGTCTTGCGGAGGATGAATTGAAGGAATGCAATCTCGGATATCGGAGTAAATATGTGGTACGGACAGCCAGGAGTGTCGCGGAAGGAGAGATAGATCTGGAGGCTGTCCGGGATATGGGATATAAGGAGGCGAAAGCGGAACTGCTTGGATTGTACGGTGTGGGAGAGAAGGTGGCGGACTGTATCTGCCTGTTCGGATTGCATCATCTGGAGGCGTTTCCGATGGATACACATATCCTTCAGGCGATGGAGAAGCATTACAGGCGGGGATTCCCCAGGAGAAGATACAAAGGGTTTGAAGGGGTTATGCAGCAGTATGTGTTCTACTGGGAGTTAAGAGGGGAGAAGAGGCAAGATTAATGATTCAGGAGGATGCTATATGGACAGGATTTCTTTTACGTACCCTATGGAAAAGGATGCTTTATACCGTCTGGTAAAAGTGCAGCTTCAGGGTCTGATAGACGGAGTGCCGGATCTGATTGCGAATCTGGCAAATATGTCGGCGCTTTTGAATCAGGCGCTGCCGGATATCAATTGGGTTGGATTTTATCTGATGAAGAACGGGAGGCTGGTCCTGGGACCGTTTCAGGGGAAGCCTGCCTGTGTAGAGATTCCGGCAGGGCAGGGAGTCTGCGGTACGGCAGCGGCGAGAGATGAGATTATGCTGGTGGAGAATGTTCATGAATTTCCGGGACATATTGCCTGTGACAGCGCTTCTCAGTCGGAAATTGTGCTTCCGATACATAAGGACGGAGAGATTTTCGGCGTGCTGGATATAGACAGTCCGATAATCGCAAGGTTTGACGAGGAGGACCGCCGGGGATTATACGAATTGGTCCGGAGCTTCGAGAGATGGCTTGGAGGCGGAAACGGGCGGATAAACCGCATATCTGTATAATAGAACCCACAGTGTGCAAAGGGATCTGCGCATTGTGGGTAATTTTTTTATTTTCATGCAGTACTTTTTTAAAGGCCTGAATCGTTAATTATTTAACAGTTCTTTCATGCCAGTAATGATAAAAAGATAGAAAATGCCTTTTTTTTGAATGAATAAAACCGCAATAAGGAGAGGAAATGAGTATAATTGTATATAAGTATTAGCATTAAGGAGGAAAAACTATACAGTCTACACAAAAAGTTCGTTCAAATGTTCGCTGGCAAGATAGAGAAGAACTGTGAAGTGCGGAGCTGATGCGGAGGAGAGTCGTTATGGTGAAGAAAAAACCAAAGCTGGAATTTAGATATTATGAAATAGAACCTAATGAACAAGTCCTTGCGCTTCTTGGGGAGAACTGGAGAAGGTCGTATGGGAAGGATATTGATAAACTGCACTTCCATAATTATATGGAGGTAGAGATTTGCTACGAGGGGCATGGGGAAAGCATACTGCGTAATAGTGTAAAAATATTTGAAAAAGGAAGTATCATCATCGTGCCGCCCAATTATCCGCACAGTAATTCTGCAGACTTTGGGACGACGGCCTATTGGGAATGGCTGTATCTGGATATTGACAGCGTGCTCCAGGATATGAAGGAGCTATCTTTCAGTAAGTTGGATATTAGTTATATGCGAAATGCGTTGTATGAGTCGGCGTTATTTTTTCATCAGGATGAATACCGAAAGATCAGCAATATTATTCTGAAAATTCGGGATGAGTGTGACCGGAAAGCATATATGTACAGGGAGAGCCTGAAAGGATTGCTGCAATCCTTCGTGGTTGAGCTGCTGCGGATTCGTAATGTTCAGGAAGATATGCCGAAAAAAAGTTCCAGGAATTTCCAGATTGCGCCCGCACTCAGTTATGTGAAGGAACATTATAACGAGGAAATTAAGATTCAGAATCTGGCAGAGGTGTGCGGAATCAGTGAGACTCATTTTCGAAGGATTTTTCAAGAATGTATGAATATGGGATCGAATGATTATATCAATGTAATCCGGATTCAGGAGGCGAGTAAGCTTCTGTTGAAAAGTTTTGCGACGATGGAGGAAATTGCGTTTCAGGTGGGCTACGGTGATGTGTCGACATTTACCAGAAATTTTAAGAAGATGTTCGGCATGACGCCTTATCAGTGGAAACGGTCGCCGGATAATTATTCGGGACATATGCTGGATTCCAAAGTCAGTGTGCTGAGAGGTTGGGAGTAGAAAGGGATAGATTGCTTCGTGTAATTTGCCGTATGGAGAAATGTTATTGCATAAAGGAATGGGCATATAGCCTGAAAAAAGTAGAATATGCTTTTTTTTGATTGAATACAAACGCAATAAAACAGAAAAAGTGACTATAATTATACCTATAAAATCAGTCTGAAGAGATCAAAAATATACAAATTGCACAATAAATCTCTTCGGCAAGAAAAGGAGGATTATAGTAATGAAAAAAAGGTTTATTTCAATGCTGTTGGCGGGAGCTATGGTATTTTCTCTGGCGGCCTGCGGCGGTAACGGAGGCAGCGGCGGTTCAGGCGGTGATGCCAAGGGCGAGGGCGCGGCCGACATGGGAACGAGCGACGATGAGAATACACTGACAGTCGCGGCATGGGATCCGAACTTCAATATTCCTGCGCTTAAGGCAGCGGCGGAAGATTATAAGGAGAATGTAAATAAGGATTTTGTACTTGATGTTAAAGAACAGGCCGGTTCGCAGGATATAGAGACGGCGATCACTACGGCGGCATCATCAGGCAAGTATGAGACGCTGCCGGATATGGTGCTCTTCCAGGATCATTGGATTCAGAAGTTCGTAGCGGATTATCCGGATGCATGGCAGGATGTAGACGATATAGATATTAATTGGGATGATTTCTATGCAGAGAAGATCGACTATTCTACCATAGACGGCGTCCACTATGGTGTTCCGGTTGACGGCGGTACCGTTATCATGGCCTATCGAGTAGATCTTCTGGAAGAAGCCGGTTATAGCATTGACGATATGAAGGGAATCACATGGGAAAAGTTTATCGAGGTCGGCAAGGCAGTGAAGGATAAGACTGGCAAGGCGCTTTTGTGTATGAACAGCGACGGAAATGATCTGATATATATGATGCTGCAGGCTGAGGGCGTGTCACAGTTCAAGGACGGCAAGCCGTATATTACGGAGAATGACAAGCTTAAAGAGATTGTGCAACTGGTTGTAGATATGGCCAAGGAGGGCGTGCTGCTTTTGCCTAATAGCTGGTCGGATTATACGGATAAGGCTATCCAGGGAGACCAGGTAGCAGGCGTCATGAACGGAAACTGGATTATCCCGACCATCGAGGCGGTGGATGCCAACAACGGAAAGTGGGAGATCACGACCATGCCAACCCTGGACGGCAAGGAAGGCTATGCTTCTAACGGAGGTTCTTCTCTGTATATAACAGCTAACTGTAAGAAGACAGAGCTTGCGAAGGATTTCCTTGCTTATACATTCGGCGGAAGTACTGTGACTTATGACGGAGCTCTTAAGGACGGCGGCGTGGTATCCACATATATTCCTGCCGGCGAATCCGAAGTATACAACGAGGGTGTGGAATTCTTCAATAATACGCCGATTTACGCACAGATCTCGGAGATGGGAGCCAATGTAGAGACCATCGAACAAAGTCCTTATCACTACACATGCCGTGAGAAGCTCGGCGCTGCGGTTATCAATATTGTAAACGGCGGCGATCTGGAAGAAGAGCTGAAAGGCGCGGAAGATCAGTTGAATTTTGAGATGGGCAATTAAATTTATAGAAATACATAATATACGATACGAGAACGGGGAGAGCGGATTGCCGTTTTCCCCCTTCTCTTGCGAAAAGGAGGTTTTGGGGTGGAAAAGAAAAAAGGAATGAACCTGCTTCAGAAACAGTCGAGAGCGGGTTGGGTATTTCTCGCACCGGCGACACTTTTGATCGTGGTGATGAGTTTCTGGCCTATGGTCAGCGCTTTTATCACTTCGTTAAAGACGGGTTCCAGCGCTGATATGCAGTGGGCCAGTCCGATTACATACAATTATACCAGGATGTTTGCGGATAAACTGTTCCTTCGTTCTATAGGGAACACATTCCTGTATCTGGCGGTTCAGGTACCGATCATGCTGGTGCTTGCAATCCTGCTTGCACAGTTATTGAATAATAAGGATCTGAGATTGAAGGGATTCTTCCGTACGTGTGTATTCCTTCCCTGTGCAACAGCGCTGGTTTCTTATTCTTTGATTTTTAAATCATTATTTGCAACGGAGGGTCTGATTAATACGATTCTTGTGAATCTGGGGATTCTGTCTGAAAATTATAACTTTCTGGGCAATTCCACCAGTGCAAAGATAGTTATTATACTCGCTTTAATCTGGAGATGGACAGGGTACAATATGGTGTTCTATCTGGCGGGGCTGCAGAATATTGAATATTCTGTATATGAGGCGGCCAAGATAGACGGCGCGAACGGTTGGCAGACATTCTGGGGGATTACCGTTCCGCTTTTGAAGCCGACGATTATTATGACGTTTATTATGTCTATCAACGGAACGCTGCAGCTCTTTGACGAGTCTGTGAATTTGACCAACGGAGGGCCGGCGAACTCTACGATTACCATGTCGCATTATATCTATAATAATACCTTTGGTACCGGCGTAGCGAACTTCGGATATGCGACCGCCATGGCGTTCCTCGTATTTATTATGGTAGGCATCCTGGCATTGATCAATATGAAAGTAGGTGATACACGTGACTGAGAAGAAGAACAGAAGTATGATCCAGCGCCGGTTAATTCCGACTTATATTTTCCTGGCAATTGTGTCGTTCATTTCCGTGTTCCCGTTCTACTGGATGATCTCTGCAGCGACGAATACATCCTTTGATGTTGCGCAGGGAAGGATCCTGCCGGGCGGTAATCTGGCGGTAAATTTCCAGAATCTGATCGGCGGACAGAATCTTTGGGGTTCTATGTGGAATTCTTTCCGGTATTCCATCTCGCAGACCATTATTGCGTTGTTCATCTGCTCGCTGGCAGGTTTTGGTTTCGAGCTTTATCACGACAAGAAGAAGGATATGGTATTTACCATTCTGCTTCTTGCCATGATGATTCCGGGAGTTGCAACGATGATTCCTCTGTTTTAGATGATCGCGGGCATGAATTTACTGAACTCTGCGCCAGGCTTTATTCTTCCGGCAATTTCTACGCCGTTTTTGATTATGATGTTCCGGCAGAATTCCAGGAACTTTCCGATTGATGTCATGGAAGCGGCCAGGATTGACGGATTGACAGAGTTTCAGATTTTCTTTCGCATGTATTTGCCGATGATGAAGTCTACTTACGCGGCGGCGGCAGTTATATCCTTTATGAATGCATGGAATTCTTATCTGTGGCCGAAGGTAATCATGACAGATACGGACGCACAGACCATGCCGATGCTGATCGCTAACCTGGCGTCCGGATATACGACGGATTACGGGCTGCTGATGTTAGGCGTATTGTTCTGTTCTGTGCCTACGATGGTTGTATTCTTCATCCTGCAGAAGCAGTTTGCGGAAGGTATTACAGGAGCCGTAAAATAGAATGTAAATAGAGTATCAAAGTAAGAAGAATTTAGATAATAATCTGACTTCCCCAAAACCGGTACAGCGGATATAGATTACAATAGTCAGACTGCCAGGAGATAGAGACTGTACTGCATAGGAGTTCTCAAAAATGTTCCTGGGAAATCAGTCAGAATAGAAATGCGTAATATCTTCCCGGGAATGCACATCAATCATATAAAGGGGATGTCAGTTATTATAATTGCATTTGGGGAGTATGTCTGCGGCATATTCCCAAGGCAGACGGCATGCGGGAGATCAGCAGGTGAGGGTTTCCTGTATGCTATATTTATATCTGCGGGAGATCAGCAGGTGAGGGTTTCCTGTATGCTATATTTATATCTGCGGGAGAATATTTTATTGAGAAAGGAGTCAGAATAATGGGAGAATTTATTCTGAATGTAATCCACAGGCCAGAGATGGTGCCGGAGTATTCGGCGACAGTCACCGGTCATGGAAAGGAAGAAGATTGTTGATGATGTATTTTCCAAATTCAATGAGATATTTGGATTCTATCCAGAGTCCACGGGATCTTATTATATGGACGCGGATCTTACCAATTATATAAAAGCGGCATATCCATCCGTGAAATGCGCGATCGCAACTTGTTGGGAGGAAGGCCCAAAGGCATATCATACCTGCAATAATTCCTGGTATACATTGTTTGACGGAGGTCCGTGGGCGCCTTGGATTCCGTCAAAACAGAATACTCATGCACCGGCGGCAAACAAGGAAGACAGCGGAATCGTTGCAATTCCACATCTTTCCAGGGATCTGATTGCCTGTTATGACGGTAATGGTTCAAACTTCGGGACGCATCCGCAGAATGTACTGCGGGGTATGATCTATGACACAAAGACCTGGGAATTCCCCTATCTGTATAATCTGATCGATCAGTACCGGGCGCAGGAGAAGTATAATAACGGATATGCATATAACATGATGTTCGTAGGACCGGGATGGATGAATAAGATGGGCCGGTGGGAGGCGCCTTATGAGCTGCTTCTTAAGTCCTATTCTGACGGGTGCAAGTATTATGGAGACCTGAAAAAAGAAGGAAAGCTCATTGATATGACCATGGCGGAATTTGCGGATTATTACCGCACAAAGAAGACGTATACGGAACCGGAGTGTGCTCTGTGGCGGGATATTCTTTACGGTTCCGACAAGCAGATATTCTGGTATACAGATCCTTATATGAGAGCCGGGGTCAATATGGATCAGGGCGGAGCTATCTTCGACCTGCGTCCTTATGCCGCAAAACTTAAGTGGGAGGTCGGTATCGGGACGAAACATGTGCAGGATGCTTCTTATCCGTTCCTGATTCAGGAGAAATACCGGGCAGGCTATTTTACCCATTATGCGGGAGAGGGAACGATACGAAGCGCCAAGATCTGCCATAATGGTGAGGAAGTGGATCTGTGCCTGTGCCGTACGAAAGCGCAACTCTCCAGGGAAGGGGATACCAGGATCCTGACGCTTCATCCGGTGGAAGTCGAATTTTGTGATCTGACGGTAAAGCTTCAGACCAGGATATACTTTGAGGAAGGAACCGGTACGATCCGCATTGCACGAGAAATACTTGAGATGAGTAATCCGGATGCAGAGGTGGAGATCAATGAATACATGGTGGCATGTTATGGTACGACGGAATATCCGGAGGATATGAGCGGAATCCTGCTTCGATGCGAGGGAGAAGAGCCAGAAGAGATTATTTACGAGTATAGATGCAGGGAGAAGAGCGCGGCGGGTGCGAAGTCGGTGTCTGCCGTTATCCCGGCAATTGGAACGAAGGTGTCTATGGAGGCATCGAAGGGGGCGGAAGGATATATCCGGGAGGGATATGCATTCTCACCCATGTTCACTCTGGGATATAAGAAGAAAGTGTCGGATAAGGAGGTCTTTGAAACATGGCTCAAGCTGGAAAAGGCAGATTAAATTACAGGTGCCCTTCTTGTTTTATGAGGGATTTGGATATCGATATGTTTTACGATAAAGAAAAGGATGAATACTATTGCCTGCGTTGCCAATATACAGGGAAAGAGGCGGATATATTAAAGGATAACGAACAGGTGAGAACTAAATATAAGGCAATGTATCAGAGATATTCGGAATTTGATTTTGAATAAAAATCTAGATCTGAAGACAGGGATTAACAGAGGAATTGATATGAGGAAAATGATATATGGTGTAGATTTGGGATGGGTTACGCAGTTGGAAGCCATGGGCTATCGGTGGCAGAACGAAGTTGGGGAAGAGAAGGATATTGTTGAGATATCCAGAGGACTTGGGGTGAATGCAGTACGTCTGCGCGTGTTTGTGAATCCTCCTAAGGGGGCTTTCTGGCAGAAGACGGAAAATGAGATCTGCATGCTTGGTTATTGTGACGCGGAAAATGTGCTTAAGATGGCGGACCGTGTAACAAAGCAGGGAATGAAGCTGATGATTGATTTTCATTACAGTAATCATTTTGCAGATCCGATGTACCAGGATCTTCCGCAGGAATGGAGAAATGATACGGACAGAGAGCTGGAACGGAGGGTTTCGGATCATACGAGGGAGGTATTGAAGCTTCTTTTGGAGCATGGTATTCGTCCTGACTGGGTACAGACGGGCAACGAGATTAATAACGGATTGATGTGGCCCAGGGGAAATCTCCGGGAGAAGCCAAAGCAGTTGGTGCGTTTCTTGAATGCCGGCTATGACGCGGTTAAGGAAGTGTGTCCGGACTGCAAGGTGATCACACATCTGGCAGCAGTGTGCGATGAGTCTCTGTGCAGGCCGTTTCTGGATAATTTCTTCACGGAAAACGGAAGGACTGATATACTGGGATTCTCATATTACCCCTACTGGGAACAGTTTGAAAGTGACAAGGACAGATTGTCAGAAAAGCTGAGAGAATACGCCGGAACATACCATAAGCCAGTAATGATTGTGGAGACGGGCGGATTGGATTATGACGACGAGGGCAGTTACAAGATTGTAACAGACTGCATCGGCGCAATGAAAGAGCAGGGGGATCAAGAGGAGTCAGGAATCTTCTACTGGGAGCCGGAGGCGACGGCAGAGATTCTGCCGGACGGATACCCTCTGTGTGCGGCGAGGCTGGCAGAAGAAAAGATATTACGGTATAATAAGGCATTGCAGGCATATAGGGATAATCTATAGAGATAACAAATGATGTATTTCGGAGGGTAGGGAATGTATAGCAGCAGGATTGTAGAACAGGTAATCAGGGCGCCGAAGCCCCTGACGGGAGTCCTCAAAGTGGTTATGATTGTTTTTGCGGTGATCTTCCTTTTATTGGGCGTTGTGATTTCAAGAGGGTTCATGCTCTCAGGCTTTCTGTTCGTAGTGCTTTACTATTTTTATAATGTCTGCAGCCGGAAGGAATATGAGTATATCCTGGAAGACAATCAGCTTGCCGTCGATGTTATACTGGGGCAAAGTCATCGCAGATCCTGTCATGTTCTTGATATGGATGGTTTAGAAGTGCTTGCGCCAAACTGGCATGATGCGGTGGCCGGATATCGGAAAAACGGAGGCGGCGTCAAACTTCCAAAATATGATTATACTTCCTACGAGGAAAATACACCTTTTTATACGATGATTATCACGGACGGCCATAAGAAGATCAAACTCTTATTGGAAATGAGTGATAATATGCTGCGGACGATCAAGAGAAGATATCCTGACAGAGTATATTTAGAATAACAGTAGAAACCCACAGTACACAAAAGATCTGTGCACTGCGGGTTTCTGTTAAGTTTCGGATCGTCAAAAAGCTTTATCTTAATTGAAGGAATCCGGACTTTCATATTTGTGGGGACTTGAGCACCAGCCGTCCTGGTACTTGATTGTCATATACACGGTCTCGTCTCCGTTCGAGAGTTTCAGGTAGCATATATCGTCTTCGAATTTGTCTGTTATCTCGATTTTCTGATCATAATAGTATACCCAGACCGTACCGTCGTCTTTATAGTCTACTTCGGGATCGTTAAGCTGCTCCAGCAGTTCTTCTTCTGTCAGAGGGCGCTCGGTTCCGTCTGGTTCATATGCGATACCGCCTCCGCCGTATTCTTTTGTTTCGCCGTCTTCTGACGGAATGGAGATGTTATAAGATCCGTCAGAATTATATTCAAAAGTTGCGCTTGTCTGGTCTCCTTCAATCCAAAGCTGAATCGTCCTCTGGATACCGCCGATATCCGCCGCATATGCGATACCGCTTCCGCCTGCCAGAATCAGACATGTTGATATAACTGCCGCCGCCGCTTTTAGTTTTGCTTTTTTATTCATGATTGCCATATTCTCTACCTCCAGGGATATTTCGCCGGAGGTCTGTAATACCGAAAATGCCTGTTTATATTTTTCTCTATTCGTCATCTTCCCATTCCTCCTGCAATTTTTCTTTGAGCAGCGATCGTCCGCGTGACAGCCTGACTTTGACATTGCTTTCAGATATTTTCAGAATATCGGCAATTTCACGTATGGCGTAATCTTCATAATAGAACAGATGGATGACGATCCGGAATTTTTCCGGAAGCGCCATTACCGTTTCAAATAATTCTTCCGATTCCGGCGTCTCAAATGTCAGCGACTCCATATAATCTTCAAGCGGTCTTTTATTTTTCCGCCAGAATGAGCGGTTTATATTCTTGGCTTTATTGATTGCCACCCGTATCAGCCATGCGCGTATATGCTGCTCGTTATCAAATTCTTTTCTTAATGAGTAGTACTGAATGAATGTCTCCTGAACAATATCTTTTGCATCTTCCGCGTTTTTACAGATATTAAAAGCAACTGCATAGAGGTTGTTCTGGTATTTTTCAAACAGCTCTTGTACTGATTGTCTCATGAGCGCTCCTTTGTGGTTGTTTGAAAGCCTTTCACTAATAGTACAACTCAAAAGATAAAAAGGTTACAAAATATCCGGAGGTTTTTATGTACAGTACAGCATTGCATGAATTTCGAAGTAAAAGGTGTCTGGCTAATTCTTTATCTTGCAGATATCTTCAATCATATCCAATTCTTCCTGTGAAAAATATGTATTCTGTGTTACGGATATATTCTCGGCAATTTGCGCAGGTTTCGACGCGCCGATCAGCACAGAGCAGACCTCATCGTCTTTCAGTACCCAGGAAAGGGCCATCTGTGCAAGCGTCTGGCCTCTTTGTCCCGCAAGATCATTCAGGCGCCTGATCTGGTCAAGCCGTTCCTCTGTCAGATCTTGTGCGTGTAAAAACCTGTGATCTCTGGCGATTCGGCTGTCCGATGGAATACCGTGCAGATATTTATCCGTAAGCATGCCCTGGGCCAGCGGACTGAATGCAATGATTCCGATTCCGGCCTCTTTACAGTATGCTTTAACCCCGTCCTCTTCGATCGTTCGGTCAAAGATGGAGTACCTCCGCTGGTTTACAATCACCGGGCAGTGCTGCTCTCTTAAGAAATCTGCCGCCTTCTTGGTATATTCCTTATTATAATTAGATATCCCGATATAGAGGGCTTTGCCGCTTCTTACTATATCCACAAGAGCCGTCATGGTTTCTTCAAGCGGAGTATCCGGATCCATACGATGATGGTAGAAGATATCCACATAATCAAGCTTCATACGTTTCAGGCTCTGGTCGATGCTTGCCATAAGATATTTCCTGCTTCCATGATCTCCGTAAGGGCCTTTCCACATATCATATCCGGCCTTGGTCGTGATCAGAAGTTCATCCCGGTAAGGTGCAAAATCATCCTTCAAAAGTCTTCCCAGACTTTCCTCTGCGCTTCCGTATACAGGGCCGTAATTATTGGCCAGGTCAAACTGTGTGATCCCATGGTCAAATGCCGTCCGGCACATGGCTCTCATATTGTCGTAGTTATCCTTCGAACCGAAATTATGCCAGAAACCCAGGGAAACGGCCGGGAACATAAGTCCGCTTCTCCCAACCCGATTGTATGCCATCTTGTCATAACGTTCCTGGTCTGCTACATAAATATTCCAATGTTCCATCTCTTTTCCTCCTTTTATTAAGAACTGTATCTGGATGGCAGGCGTTCAATGCCATCCAGATAATAATTATTCTTTTATATCTTCTCGATCATACATGAGTGCTTTCGTTTCGTATTTTTGGCATCCTTATCATACGTGATGCCTACCAGCAAGATATCTCCGCCATATCCTGACAATGCCGCAGGATATCTTCGTTCCCTGATCTGGGTAATTGCACCTTGAGCTGCCAGATTCCATTTTAACTCAATTACCAGCGCCGGCATAGGTGATAATTTTTTTGGGAAATACACGATGTCCGCATATCCGTCCCCCGAAGGTAATTCTTCAAATTTTAGATAATAATCTTTGTAACTGAAATAAGCCAGTTTGATTACGCTGCGAAGTGCCTGCTCATTATTATAGAACAAGGGCGCTGTTTCTTCTGCGTGAATCTTCTCAATCTGTGCTGCCACTGCATCGGCATTTCCCTGAACCGTATCAATGATCAGTTGGTCGCTTTCGCGGACGCGCCGGATGGTCTCGTCATGTTTTATTTTACGGACAGATTTTGCGAATTCCAATCGAATCTCCTCGTTCGGAATATGAACGGTTTTTGTTTCCTTATCGTAGGCCAGATATCCCAGATGAATCAACAGGGTCAGCACATCGTTGTGATCTTGAAAAGAAACAAGATCGTTGGCGAATCCATTTGTATCTACGGGGACGGCAATCCCGCCAAGCAATTTGGCAATCGTTTTTGACATACCGTCGAAGTCTAAACTAATATATTCCATCAAACTCCTGGAAGCCGATGTTTCCGTCCAATAGGAAGCGAATTCCTGGTTGCGCAAGGCTTCCATGACAGCATTCGGATTATAAATCGATGTTTTGCCCAATGTGTATCCGTCATACCACTGCTTCATCATGGAGAAATCGCAGTCTTGTCTGGTACAAAGTTCTTTTACTTCCTCTTCTGTAAAACCGGTATAATTTGCAAACTTTCTTGGATTTACCATCGTAAATTCTTTAAAATCAGAAATCGCCGACTGAGAACCATCTTTTTTAACAGGCAGAATTCCTGTTATATAGACAGCCGCAAAGATCTTGTCAGTGGCGCCGCTGTTCTTGAAAAGGGCCCGCAGAAATTCCAGATAATCATGTTGTAGCTCAGGGTTATCCTTTCCTTCACGAATGGGAGCATCCCATTCGTCAATGATCATAATGAATTTTGTACCTGACATCTCAACTGTATTGGCGAGGGTCGGAACAAAGCCTTCAGAAACCTTCGTCCTGGGATAGCTTTCTTTCAGTTCACAGATGATATTTCTTTTGATATAAGGAATCAGATCTTCCAATGACGTCTCTCCGATAACTGCAGTCATGTCCAGATAGATCACATCATACTGATTCAAATACTTATGATAGGAGGCGGCATAGTTCTGATCCGCGGCAATTTCCAGATCATCAAATAATGCGGAGGAATCGCAGCTTCTGTCATAATAGGCACACAGCATTTTGGCTGCAAAAGACTTCCCAAAACGGCGGGGGCGGCTGATGCAGATCAGTTTTTCCGTGGTATCGATCGTTTGGTTGATCAGATATATCATGCCGGTCTTATCTACATAGGTACTGTTTCGTATCGCTGTAAAACCGCTGTTTCCGGGATTCAGGTAATTTCCCAAAGCTTTCACCTCCTGATGATATTAATGGCAAGTTAAGAGTAACACACATTTGCGGTAATAACAAGATACAAGCGAAGAACCTTATATTCTCCGCTTGTATTCAGCCAATTTAACATTTAGTCCCGCGGGTCGCGAGCCAGGTTATTCTTTCTTTTAAAATATAGTACCAGTAGTATACTGAATGCGGCTGCTGTCAGCAGCATATACTGTGTGACGGATGAACGATCGCCTGTGGCAGGCACTTTCGCTCTGTCAGCAGCAGTTGTCGGTTTATTGCTCCCATTATTTCCGTTATTGTTACTGATTCCATTGCTGCTATTACCGTTGCTGCCGCCGTTGTTGGCGTTGTTGTTTCCGGTATTGCCGCTGCCGTTGTTGTTATTACCATTGTTGTCACTGCCGCTATTGTTACTGTTATTGCCGCTGCCATTGCTGCCATTACTGCCATTACTGTTATAGTTGCCGTCGTTGCCGTTGTTGCTGCCATCGTCGCTGCCGTTGTTATTATCGTCGCCGTCATTGCCATTATCACCGCTATTATCGTTATCGCCGCCGTCCCCGGTGGAATCATTGCCTGCTTCTTTCCAGCCTATAGCAATCGGTGACAGGCCGTATACTTTAAAGGTAATACTGTCCTCAGCTTTGGTCACTGCCGGGTATTCTACTTCGCCCGCTTGAAAGCCATTCATATCCTCAGTGAACATGTGGGCAGCCGTAAAGTCATGGGTAGTTTTGTCAGTATTGGACGGATAAGGCAATGTTATGGACAGACCGTCTTTAGGGAAATTATCCTTAGTAACCTTCTGCCATCCTGCTCCGTTGACATTTACCAGAAGTTCCGCGTCATAGACGGCAATGTTATTCTCTGTAATTCCGCTGACCTTCTCCTGTATCGCTTTCTTCATCTCTCCCTCGATCTTGTCGGGAGTGTTCAGGTGTTCTTTATCTTTGAAAGAATCCGGTACTTCGGAGATACCGTTTTCGATTTCTGTCTTGAATTCGGTTTCATCCGCTGAATCAAACGGAACAGTTATTTTCTCTTCGATCTTGCCGGTAGCAGGATTAGAAATCTCCAGGGTCATCCCATTCTGGTCGGCCAACAGACCGGTTACGATCCGCTGGTTCTGATCTTCATACTGATAGATCTTCGCCGGGGCAGTATCCTCCGCCGGGTTAAAGGAGTAGACAGTGTTCCCGACGTTAAAGTATAAGACACCACGTGAGAGAGAAAGCCTGGAGAAGCACATCTGATACATGGGCCATCCGTTTCCCAGATTTTCGATCTCAAAGCTCCCCATGACGGTCTCGGTTCCGCCGGAATCTCTCCTGACTAATGCTGCGCCGTGGCAGATATTCGGGTTGTTGATAACTGTTTCGCTCTTAAGATAGTAGGAATTACCGTCAACGGTATAAATGGCCGATTCTCTCAATGGAGCAGTCTTGTGCCAGGAATTGTCGTACTTTGTGTCATCACAGGTAATATCATTGGCTTCCCAGTCGTGTGATGCATTGCGCATAGCGGTATCGCTGAGCAGGAAGTAGGTATGTTTTACATGGCCGGTTTCTCCGGTCTGGCTGCTGGCGGTCGCATCATCATAGGTCAGGTCTGCGTGATACCATTTGCCGTCTAATTTCACATAATTCCAGATATGGTTCATGGATCTGCTCTTACAATAGTCAACCTCTATTCCGGCTCTGTTCAGCAGAGCGGCATAGGCAAGGGTATATCCCTGGCAGACGCCGATTCCATTAACCAGAGCTTCGTATGCATTCCGTTTCTCGATGCCCAGATTGTTGTTGGCATTCTGATCGTATACCATGTGCTGCACCAGATAGTCGTGCAGAGCGGTAGCTTTCTGTTCGACGGTCATGTTATTTCCGATGACCTCGGCAAATGCTTTGTCTATCGCGGCATTATACTCGGCAACACTGTTCTGGTTATATTGTGTATTATAGGTAAACTGGCATTTCTGCACAATGCCGTCCGGAGTTGTGAAATAGGTGTAATTCAATACATAGAACAGATCAGGATTATCCTGCGCGACGTCCGGCCAGATGCGTTTCATATCTCTGCCGTAAGGTTGTATCCGGATAAATCAATTTCTGCCTCCCAATTGGTCATGGCTGTGGTCATGGCGTTCCATGCGTTCTTGATCTGCTCGTCAGTCTCAGCAGGCAGGGGTGTCTCCTTTGACTGTTCCGACAGTTCATCTGCCGGAGAATTTGCAGCAGATTCCGGATCTCCCGGCAGTTTGTCGGACTTGGTGGTATCTGCATCCGAGTTTTCATCCGGCTGTGTCTGCGAAGCTTTGCCGCAGCAGGCAGAAGGATCGTCCTTGCATACGGGGCAAGCTGCATCTGTCAATTCATCCATGCATGGAAGCTTGCAGGTACATTCCGGTTGGATGATATCTTCCGCGGGGATATCGCCAGGGGTATCATCTTCTGTTTCGGGGGATACTTCTTCGTCTTTGGCTTCTGCTGCGATTGCAGTAAATAATGAATGGTTTACGGTACTACCAATGAAGCCCAGTATGAGAAGAAATACAAGAATCTTTTTAATATTTTTATTCCTATTGATCCTATTGATCATATTTTTCTCCTGTCTTTAATATTTTTTCCTCTCACATCATAGATTACTGACAGGCTTACTTCAATGACAAATTTTTTCCAATGGGAGTTTGGTAATGTTAAGCGGAAAATTATATACAGCGAGTCAAAGGACATGTCTGCATGTATTGTAATATTGTAACAGCTCGGATATGTTTTGTACGTCAACATAATCCTGATATTTTTAATGTAAAAACTAAAAACTAAAAACGATCACAAACGAAATTAATAATGCTTAAAAACAAAAATATATTGACAAAAAATAGAATAAAATGATATAGTATGAATCACAAACAAAATAAAACATTCAAAAAAAGGAAGGGAGATGATTAAAACTGATTGTTTTATTCGGAATCGCTCATATATACAAGGCATTTGATTGTTTTTTTGATTGATTGTATGGTATGATAAGAAGAAAAATGATTTTAGAGGTGAAACAATGTTCCCGGAAGAGAGAAGAGAAAAGATATGTGAACTTGTAAATGAGAGAAAGACGGTCAGGGTATCTGAACTGCGGGATCTTCTGGATGCGTCAGAGGTAACGATACGGCGTGATCTGGAAGAGCTTCATAAGAAGAATATGCTTGTGCGGACACACGGCGGGGCGGTTGCGTCATATTCTGTGGGTCAGGAGGCGAGCGCAGTGGAATTTATCCGGACGAATGAGCGCATAGAGGAAAAGCGTGCGATTGCCGAGGCGGCATACCGGCAGATACGAGACGGCGAGACGATCTTTCTGGATGGTTCGAGTACCGTGTATGAACTGGTAAAGAGGATTGCCGAAGACCCCGGAAAGCAGCTACGTGTTATTACGACGTCTTTGACGAATGCGGCGGCTCTTGACGGGTGTGAGAAGGTGGGAGTCCTGATCCTGGGAGGAGAGATGAACCGGCGTCATAATAATCTGGAAGGATACCTTACCAATATGAATATCCGTAATCTTAGAGCAGACAAATGCTTTATTGGAATTAATGGAATTGACGAGGTATTCGGATACTCGACGACGAATTTTCCGGAGGCGGAGCAGAAGATGGAGATGGCGAAATCATCAATAAAATCTTATATACTGGCGGATCATACGAAATTCGGAAAAACATACATGGCAAAAGTAGATATTGACTGCGATTTTATTATAACAAACAAGAGGATGGAAGAATATAACTATGACTGGCTGGAAGATAAATGCCTGTTATTAACGCCGTGAAAAGAAAAGAGGTAAGAATATGAAAAGAGCGGTATTAGAAGCTCCTGAAAAGATTGTGTTTCAAGAAGCAGACAAAGCAGTTCCGAAGAAAGGGGAAGTGCTGATTAAGGTCAGGAGGATGGGGATCTGCGGATCGGATATCCATGCGTTCCACGGACAGCATCCTACCATGTCCTGTCCGGTTGTGATGGGGCATGAATTTTCGGGTGAGATAGCGGAATTAGGAGAGGGCGCCGGAAGATTTCGGATCGGGGATGCCGTTACGGTAAGGCCTCAGATCACCTGCGGGGAATGTTACCACTGCAGGACCGGGAATGAAAATGTGTGCCATGAATTGAAGGTGATCGGCTGTAATGAACATGCGCCCGGCGGAGCTCAGGAGTATGCGCTCGTGCCGGAACACCTGGTATTTGCGTTGCCGGAGGGGATGGGCTTTGACGACGGTGCGATGATTGAGCCGGTTGCGGTCGGTGTTGCCGCGGTGAAGACCTTTGCGATGGATGTGAAGGGGAAGAAGATTCTGGTGCTGGGCGCGGGAACGATAGGGAATCTGGTGGCCCAGAGCGCAAAAGCGATGGGAGCGGAATCTGTCACGATTACGGATATCTGCGATGAGAAATTAGAGATTGCGAGAAGATGCGGTATCGACCATACGGTCAATACGAAGACGGAGAATCTTAAGGAAAGGCTTGAAGCATTTTATGGGAAGGACGGGCTTGACGGCGCCCTGGAATGTGTCGGCTCGGAGATTACTGTAAATGAAGCGATTGAGGTGTGCCGGAAGGAGACGGAGATTATTATCGTCGGTATCTATGCGAAGGACCCTGCGGTGCACATGATTGATGTGCAGGAGAAAGAACTGCACTTGAGCGGAGTGCTGATGTATTCGGAAGAAGAATTTGTGCAGGCGATGAGGTTCATACAGGAAGGCGCGGTGAATCTGGAACCGCTGAAGACAAAGCATTTTCCGTTCGAGGCTTACGGCGAGGCCTACCGGTATATCGGCGAGCATCCTGCCACATCGATGAAGATATTGATTGATATTGCGGAATAAGGAACTGCCGCGGCGGTTCCTGCGATTTTAGAAGAGGAGAGAACGAGATGGATGGACGTACATTACAAAAAATGATTCATGATGCAGACAAGGGAGGATATGCGATCCCTTCCTTTAATTATTCGGATATCTGGGATCTGATGGCGATTATTGAGGCGGCACAGGAGCTGAATGCCCCGATTATGTTCGCGGCAAATCAGGTGGTTGCAGGTGTATTTACCCCGGGTGTAAGCGGGGCGATGGGAAAGGCGTTCATGGCACAGGGCAAGGTTCCGATGATTCACCATCTGGATCATTCGAAGCATGTGGAGCTGTGCCTGCAATGTATTGACAATGGCTATCCGTCGGTAATGATCGATGGTTCTGACCATGATCTTGCGGCGAATATTAAGATGGTGCAGGAAGTGATGGAGTATGCCAAGGCGGACGGACGCTGGGTTCATGTAGAGGCTGAGGTAGGGAAGATTCCGGGCAAAGGCGTGGAAGGCTATGTCAGTGAGGAAGAGAAGTTCTTGGTTGAAGTAGAGGATGTAAAGGAACTGGTTAAAGCAACGCATGTGGATTCTCTTGCCGTGGGAATCGGATCCCAGCATGGGTTTTATAAAGGTACGCCCAAATTAAATATTCAGAGGCTCTCGGAGGTGAATGATGCGGTGGATACTCCGCTTGTCCTGCATGGAGGCTCCGGTATTCCAAGGGAGACCGTGAGGGAGGCGATCCGGCACGGAATCAATAAGATGAATGTAGGAACGATTATTCACTGTACATATATGAACAGTCTTCGGGAAGAGTTAAACAGAGTCGGCGAGAATCCATATACTCTGGATGTTATGGCGTCGATTAGACATAACATCAAAGAGGTAGTAAAAGAATGGATTGATACCTGCATGGATGTGAACCGTGCTTAGCGCTGCGATATACCGCAGTTTGGTGTTAAAAGGCGTTGGAAACAAGAAGTTGTTGTTTTCAGCGCTTTTTTTAATGCCGGTAATAGAAAATAATGGTATATTATGAAGTGAATGAATAAAAAGGAGGATAAAAGGATAAAAAGGATTAGAGGCGAATGAATACAATGAATGAAATATATGATCGTAAAAGTTGGTAAAAAACGGGAAGGAAGATATAGGAAAATGTATAAAGAAATTATGGAAAGAGTGTAATGAAAAGGATGTATAGGGGGAAATATATGCATTATGCACAAAAATAAGGGCTTCAAATTGTGAATTACTTGTTATTGACAAATATAAGGCGTGATGATAGAATTTAATTAAATCAATGAATTAAATATAAAGATTTTACTTTGAATCATCCCTTGTATATGTTCAATGAATAAATAAAATGCGTAAAAAAAGAGAAGGAGAGTACAGGGATGAAGAATGGGATTAATCAAGATGGTGTACAAAAGATTAACAGGGTATTGATTATTCGGTTATTGAGGGAGGCCGGGAGCTGCTCTCGGGCGGATCTGGCGCGGATGAGCGGGTTGAGGCCGGCGACGATTACCAATATAGTAAATGAATTGAAACATATACGTCTGATCAGGGAGGAAGGAGCGATCAATGCCGGAAGAGGAAGGAACGGGGTCGCGATTTCCCTGGATACTTCATATTACCGCGTGGTTGGAGTCCGTGTGTCCAGGAAATACTTTCTGGCAGGATTATTTGATATCGCAGGAAATGAACTGGAATCTTCCAGACATGAATTTGCAGAGGGTGAGACGCCGAAGGAACGTTTTGGGAGAATTCAGGAGCAGATAGAATCTATTATAGAACAGGTGAAAGAAGAAAAGGTTGTTGCGATTGGGATTGCGATTCCGGGACCGTTCTTCCGCAACCGTGATTCGCGGGAGGAAGGGTTTGAATTTCAGGATTGGCCGGAGATCCCTATCGAGAGATTATTGAAGGAACGGTTTGGAGTCTATGTGTTTGTAGAGCACGATGCGAATGCAGGAGCGCTTGGAAGTTATTGGCAGATGAATGTCGGACAGGAGAAGATGTTGGTGTATTTCTCGGCAGGACAGGGAATCGGCGCCGGATTCGTGAACGGGGGCAAACTGATTCTGGGAGCCCTGGGGGTTGCCGGCGAGATTGGACATATGACGGTGGAGACGAATGGTATTCTTTGCAAGTGCGGCAATTATGGTTGTCTGGAGATGTATTGTTCTTCGACAGTGTTGGTAAATAGAGTGAATAAAAAACTGACAAAAGGAAATTATTCTATTTTGAAGGAAGGCAGTGACCTTGATAAGATTGGGAAAGCCGCCAGGGCGGGAGATAAACTGACTGTGGCGGAATACGAGAGGGAATGCTCGTATCTGGGAGTTGGCGTAGTTAATATTATGAATATCCTGAATCCGGATATTGTCGTGATTGGCGATGAACTGGCGAGGATATTCCCTGAAACTATGAAGGAATGTGTTCTTAAGGTGGTGCGGGACAGAATGAATCCCATAGTAAGGGAACACACGGATATACATATTGTGGGCGATGAGGAAGATATGTCTCTTAAGGGGGCTGCAATCGTCGCGATCGAAGGACTGCTCGATGAACCGATTGCGTTTGAATGGGCGGAAGAGCAATGAAAAAGAGCCGGCTTTTGTGCATAGCACAAAATTAAAATAAAAAACAAAAAAGGAGGAAATCTTACATGAAAAAGAGGTTAGCAGCATTATTGATATTATGTATGACGGTATCTTGTCTGGCAGGATGTTCAGATTCATCGGGTTCGTCAGAATCATCGGGTTCATCGGAATCATCCGGCGCAGGTTCAGAAGGCGCAGATTCAGAAAGCAGCTTTGAGGGAAAGACCCTGAATGTTATTATGCAGGACCACAGCGCGGTAGAAAGTGTTATAGAAGCGAAAGGAAAATTCGAAGAGGAAACAGGCGCGACAGTTAATATTGAAACGCTTCCTCAGAGTGAAGTGCTGAGTAAGGCACAACTGACACTTTCTTCGGGAAGTTCGGATTATGATGTTGTAATGTTTGACCACAAGTATACGACACAGTTTGCGGAAGCAGGCTGGATTGTCCCGCTCTCTGATTTTGTGGAGAAGGATAATTATGATACCGGCGATTTTATGCAGGGATTCGTCGAGGCGCTCAGTTATAATGATGAGATCTATGCACTTCCGTTCTATGGAGAGAGTACGATGCTGATGTATAATACGGAGATGTTTGCGGATGCCAAGATAGAAGGCGCGCCAAAGACGGCAGAGGAGTTCTGGGATGCCTGTGATAAGCTGAAAGAAGCCGGGTACAGTGCGTTTGCATGCCGTGCGAACAGGGATGAAGGGCAGAATGTATATATTTGGACAGGATTTTTTCTAGGAGCAGGCGCAGATTGGTTTGATGAAGATGGGAAGTTGAGTGTCAATACAGAAGAAGCGGCAGCAGGAACAGAAGCATTTATCAAAGTGCTTCGCGATTATTCCATCAATGGCGTAGAATCCTATAACTGGGATAATGTTCAGCTTGCGTTCCAGCAGGGTAAGATTGCTATGGCTATTGACGCTACGAATTTCGCGGCCCGTTTGGAGGATGAGTCCCAGTCGACAGTAGTAGGAAAGGTTGGATATTCGGTGGTTCCGGAAGGGTTAAGCGTTCCGTCCACTTCTACATGGGGACTTGGTCTTAACAAGGCTTCTGAGAATCAGGAGCTGGGATGGGAATTCATCAAGTGGTGCCTGGGTGAAGAGATTATGCTTCAGACCGCGGTAGACGGGCTTCGTGCGGATGTTACGAGAGCAAGCGTTATGAATTCGGACGAATATACAAGCAAGTATAACTATGAAGACGGGAATTGGATTCAGGTTGTAATTGATTCCATGAATGCGGCGCCGGCGGATTATGAGCCGCGTATTACAGACTGGACGACATTGGGAGACGCAATGGCGACCGCGGTCAGCAAATCGCTGGACGGCGAAGATGTTAAGAGCAGTCTCGAGGAAGCACAGAAGAGCTGCAGTAATATTACCAACGACGCATATACGCCGGTAAACCGGTAGTTTCACCAGGGGCTGTTGTAAAATAGCAGATACACTTTACATTTTTGCAACAGCCTCAGTAACTTTAAACCCAGATATTTTATATAAGAGAAAGCAAAATGAACAAAGAAAAAATAAAGAGACTAGTTACATTGGAAAGTGAAAGCTCCTGGAAGCTGCTTTTTTATCCGGGGCGCTGGATATTGCTTTTATTGACGATGGTTCCGACGATATATGCGTTCTGGTTAAGTATTCAGAATTATAATCTGGCAAAACCGACACAGCGTTCTTTTGTATTGTTGAGAAATTATCTGAATGTAGTGACGGACAGTCGGTTTCTGGGCGCGCTTGGTACGACGGCGAAATTTACCGTCTGCAGCCTGGCGCTTGAGCTTGTGTTGGGAATGTTGATTGCCCATTGTCTTGCCAAGAGGATCTATGGGAAAGAGATTGTACAGATTATCATTATGCTTCCGATGATCATGACGCCGGTTGTAGTCGGGCTGATCTGGAAAATGTTCTATGATGCGGAATTTGGTGTGATCAGTTATTATATCAGCGCGGTTACCGGGAAAGCGCCGAATATTCTTGGTGAGAGCGCCAGTTCGCTTTTGGGCCTGATTGTCGTAGATGTGTGGGAGTGGACGCCGTATGTGGCTTTGATTCTGCTTGCCGCGATTCAGTCTTTTCCGATGGAACCATATGAAGCGGTAAAAGTGGACGGGGCAAGCGCGGTACAGACGTTCCGTTATCTGACGCTTCCGCTCCTTCAGCCTGCGATAGCGGTAGCGGTTATGTTCCGGTTCATGGATTTATTCAAATGGATGGATACGATTTATATTATGACAGGAGGCGGACCCGGAACATCTACGGAGACATTGAGTTATTATGCGTATATGAATAATTTTAAATTTCTGGAAGTGGGCTATGCCGCGGCGATGTGTATTGTAATGCTGCTGATCGTGCTGTTTATCTGTAATACGATAGGAAAGAAACTTCTGCTTAAGGAGGAAAGCTGATGGGGTTAAAAAATAAAAACAGAATTACAACGTTGTTGTGTAATGTATTTATCTGGGGCTGTGCTTTTCTCTGTGCTTATCCGATCTTTTGGATGATTACAACAGCGTTCAAGGATAGGATAGATGCGTTTACCGTTCCGCCGACATATATTTTCAGTCCGCATCTGGATAATTTTCGGGCGGTATTATCGTCGGGCAATTTTATGAGCGCGTATAAGAACAGTCTGATCATTTCAGTCAATACCTGTCTTTTGGCGCTTCTTCTTGGAATTCCGATGGCATATGCCCTGGCAAGATATAAGGTCAGGAATAAGCAGGGAATTATGATGTGGCTGCTGTCGACGAAGATGGCGCCGGCAATCCTGATTGCGGTTCCCTATTATATGATTTATCAAAAGATAGGGCTCATGGGAACGTATATCGGCATGATCATAGTGTATTTGATCTTTAATCTGGCTTTTACGGTATGGATGCTGAAAGGATTTATAGAGAGTGTTCCGGTGGAATTGAGCGAGGCTGCACGTGTAGACGGCGCTGCAAGGCTTACTGCCTTTTTTCGGGTAGAAGCACCGCTGATGAAAGGAGGAATAGCGGCAACGGCAATTCTTTGCTTTATTACTGTGTGGAATGAATTTCTGCTTGCGTTGGTGCTGACTTCCTTTCGGACACAGACTACGCCGGTGGCGATCCAGAATTTTATCTCTTTCGAGGGAATCAGATGGGGAGAGATAGCGGCGGCAGGCGTCCTGGTGGCGGCGCCGGCGGTTATCCTTGGAATCGCGGTCCGTAAGTATCTGATTACAGGATTGACAATGGGCGCGGTAAAATAGACAATAAATGAATAAAGGAAGGAAATACGATGTCTGATATTCTATGTGTGGGGCAGATGGTTGTTGATATACTGGTTCGGAATGTGGATGAGGTGGATTTTCAGATAGATACGAAGCGGGTAGAGCAGATTATGTTAAGGAATGGCGGAGATTGCATGAACACGGCGATAGATCTTCGGCAGCTCGGGGCGGACGTGGGATTCGCGGGGGTATTGGGGAAGGATATGCTTGGCAGATTCTTATACGAGACCCTGAAGAAGAGTGGAATCGATACAGGCGGGATATATTTTGACGAGGGAAGCAGTACTTCGAGTGTGGTAGCGCTGATTAATGAAAAGGGGGAGAGAATATTCCTATATTACGGCGGTTCGAATGACGCGCTGACGATTGATAAAGTAGATCCCCAGGTGGTAAGGGACGCCGGGATTGTACATGTGGGCGGTACATATCAGCTTCCGGGATTCGATGGAAAAGGAGCGGGAGAACTTTTCGCTCTTGCGCATCAATCAGGTGGTTTCACGTCGATGGATGTGACCTGGGATACTTCGGGAAGGTGGCTTGAGACAATCGAACCTTGTCTGCCCTGGCTCGATCTCTTTATGCCGAGTATCAACGAGGCAAAGGAGATCTGTGGTACGAACGATGAGAAAGAGATAGCGAAATTTTTAAAAGATAAAGGCGTAAAGAATGTAATTGTAAAATTGGGGCGTCGTGGGTGTTATGTAGACGCATTTGGGGAAAGATATTATCAGAGCGCGTATCAGACGCCGGTTGTAGATACGACCGGGGCGGGCGATTCTTTTGTGGCAGGGGTATTATATGGGCTGGCGAAAGAGTGGGAGATTGAACGGATTACCAGGTTCGCTTCGGCAGTAAGCGCGCACTGTATTCAGGAGTTGGGCGCGACCTGCGGAGTGCCGTCTGGTGAAAAGATATTGGAATTTATGGATAGTGCAATGATGTATTAGATAAAGAGAGGGGATGATATTGTGAAAGCGTTTTTTATTGAAGAGCCAGGTAAAACATGTGTAAAAGATATTGCGGTTCCGACGCCCGGGGCGGGAGAAGTATTGATTAAGGTTATGGCGGTCGGGCTATGCGGTACGGACGCGCATCTTTATATGGGGGATTACGAGAATCCATATCCGGTGATTCCGGGACATGAATTTTCAGGGATTGTAGAAGCGGTTGGAGCGGGAGTGAAGAATTTTCGGCCGGGACAGCATGTGGCGGCAGATCCTAATATTTATTGCGAAGCCTGTGATCATTGCAAACAAAACCGTCAGAACTATTGTCTGGATTACAGAGGATTGGGAAATCAGGTTCCGGGGGCATTTGCCCAATATATAGTAATGCCGGAACGGTGTGTATACGATATCGGCAGTCTGGATTTCACGACGGCGTCTATGATAGAACCATTAGCATGTGTGCTGCACGGCCATGACAGGGCAAGACCGGGATTTGGGGACCGGGTTCTGATTCTTGGCGCAGGCGCAATCGGGCTTCTGCATCTGCAGGTGTGTAAAAACGACGGCGCGCGCCTGACTGCGGTTGCAGATATCAAAGAAGAACCGCTCAGGCTGGCGAAGGAATTGGGCGCGGATGCGGTCTTGTTCAATGACCATACGATGAAGGAGCAGGCGGACGCCGTCGCGGAGGGCGGATTCGACTTGGTCATTGACTGTACGGGGGTTCCGAAGGTGATTGAGCAGGCTGTGCCGCTGATGGCGGATGAAGGGAGGTTGTTGTTCTTCGGAGTGTGTCCGCAGGACGCGGAGATATCGGTGAATCCTTATGAAATATATCAGCGGGAGCTTACGTTTATCGGCTCCAATTCTCTTAAAAAAACATTTTATTCCGCAATGCAGCAGTTAAAGAGCGGTAAGGTGAATGTGTCGAAATTGTTTGGGGACAAGATACTGTTGGACGAGCTGCCGCGGCAGATTCAGGCATTTGCGGAAAAAAAGACGAAGCTTAAGACGGTGGTATATCCGAATGGATTCGTGAGCTAAGGGGGGATACGCCTCCCTTTTTTGTCTGTAATCATACTATAATAACGCCGCCATGATCGTGCCCGCCGCCGTCTCCGTGTTCCTGGTCCTGCATTAGCTGTCAGAGTTGTGTTTGTTGATATATAGATGATATATAGATGGCATCAATAAATACAAGGGGTTTATAGAATGTATTGATTTGATGAAAATGAAGTATATTGATATACTATAAGGGAAAACTTATTTATATGTCATTGCGAAGGAGGAAAGTTATGAAAAGGAAAGTAATCAGCATGCTGCTTATCGCATCTATGGCGGCTGCCCTGGCAGTTGGATGCGGCGGTAAAGAGGAGTCAGGCGATGCTGCGGGCGGCACTGCAGGCGATACGGCTGGTGAGGAAAATCAAGGGAATGAAGAGCAGGGAGGAGGCAGTATTACTTTTATGGCTCCTGACTGGGCTATTCCTACGGACGACCAGCTCAAAGCATTTACCGATGAGACGGGGATAGAAGTCGTTGTAAATGAAGTTGGATGGGATGATATCCGTGATAAGCTGGTAACAGCGGCAGCGGGCGGACAGGCTGTGGCTGACGTCGTGGAAGTGGACTGGTCATGGGTCGGTGAGTTCTATGCGGCCGACTGGCTGGAACCGTTGGAGGTGTCTGACGAAGTAAAGAAAGATATGCCGACTCTGGAGACATTTACCAAAGAGGGAAATGTTCTGGCAATCCCGTATGCCAATGATTACCGTCTGTCCTATTACAATACGAAGCAGTATGAAGATGCCGGTATCAGCGCAGAGCCTCAGACCTGGGACGAGGTATATCAGAACTGTAAGACGCTGAAAGAAAAAGGCGTTTGCGATTATCCTTTTGCATTACCATTAAACGCAGAAGAGAAGACGTCCACATATCTGATGTGGCTTGCCTATACTATGAATGGAGTTGTATTTAACGATGACGGAACGCTGAACAAAGATTCTGTGCTGGCGGCGCTGAAGTATGAAGAGAATCTGATAAAAGACGAACTGGTGGATCCTGCGGATAAGACGTCTTCCGGTATGGATGCTTATAAGCGTATCCTGTCGGGTTCTGCAAATTTCCTGACTGGTCCCACATCTTTTGTATCAAAGAGTACAAATGAAGATGATTGTAGTGTAATCGGAGAGATTACCCCGATTCTTGTACCAGGTAAGGATGCAAAAGCAACCGTTACCATGGCGCTGCCGGAAGCTCTCGGCGTTACAAAATTTTCTGAGAATAAAGAAGAGGCAAAGAAATTTATCGAGTGGTATACATCTGCTGACATGCAGGAGAAGCTGAATGAGACGAATACTGCGATTCCTACCCGGAATTCTGTATTGAAGAAGCTGATTGACGATGGTAAGATCCAGAATGCAGGCGCTATGATGGAAGAGGCGGAACTGATTGCTTCCCCATTCCCGGACGGAATCCCGGCGTATTATTCTGAGATGAGTAATTCGATATACAATGCTATCAATAAAATGGCGTTAGGAGAGATGACTGCCGACGAGGCTTATGCAGAGATGGAGGCGAAGGTTGCCGAACTTGCGGCAGAATAATATGAAAAAGAAGATATTACCTTATCTTTTGCTGACACCCATGATTCTGATCATGGGTGTATTAGTGTTTTATCCGGTTATAGCGACATTTTCATACAGTCTGAAGAAATGGAAGCTGACGGCTCCTAATGATATTCATGTTGTCGGGCTGCGTAATTATGCAACGATTCTGAAGTCAGATTCTTTCTGGTACAGTTTCCGTAATACGCTGTTTATCCTGGCGGTTGTGGTGGTTCTGACAACCGTGCTGGGTTTCCTTGTATCCGTCTTTTTGAATATTGATGTGAAGTGGTCGGGAATCCTTCTGGCAGTTGCGATCCTGCCATGGGCGCTTCCACCTTATGTAAACGGAATTCTGTGGAAATTTGTCTTTTCTTCCGGATATGGGTTTATGAATAAATTATGTATTGGCCTGGGGCTGGTAAGCCGGCCTGTGGAATGGCTGAGTTCAAGATGGTCCTTGCTTGTGGTGGTCTCTCTGGTTGTGACCTGGAGGAGTATCCCGTTTATGGCGTTGGTATGCCTGGCCGGCAGACAGTCGATTCCGGAGGGACTTTATGAGGCTGCGAGGATTGACGGGGGGAATCGAAGAACGATCTTCCGCAGAATTACGCTGCCGCTTATGCTTCCGTTTCTGGGAATCGGAATTACGTCGACCTCTGTTACGGCAATTAATGTATTTGACGAGATTATAGCGCTGTCGGGATATAGTGATCTGGGGAAGAATCTGCTCGTGGAAAGCTATCTGACGACGTTTTCTTTCCTAGATTTTGGGAAAGGGAGCGCAGTTACTTATCTGGTAATGTTATTTGCAGGAATTCTGGGTGTATTCTACCTTAGGAATCTGAACAGGGAGGTGGAATACTGATGAAGGCTGGAAAGAGAATCGGTTATGTTCTGGCGTTGGCGGTTTTTCTGATTCTGACGTTAGGACCCTTTATCTGGACTTTTGTATTGTCTGTCACGCCGGAATATGCAATGATGGAGAAGAATACGAAATTGCTGCCGGATGAGGCGACTTATGAAAATTACAAAGAATTGCTGACAGCCGGATCCCAGAAGGGTTCGATTCTGATTACCGGTATTAAGAATGCGTTAAAGGCAGTGGGAGCAACCCTTGTGATTGGGATACCGGTTTCGATGATGAGCGCTTATGCTTTAAGTCGTATGGAATTCAAGGGAAGAAAAATAATCAGAAATTTATTGCTGATTACGATGGTTATTCCGGTAATGGCGACGATTATTCCGTTATTCCGGTTATTCGTGGACAGACAATGGCTGGATGATGTATTCTGGCTTTCTATGGTGTATGTAAGTTCCTATCTGCCTATGGTGACGTGGCTGATGTCGAATTACTTTGCAACAATACCGAAGGAACTGGAAGAATCGGCTATGATTGACGGCTGCGGAAGGATGGCTTCTTTTCTGAGAATTATTCTTCCGGCTTCTTATCCGATTATTCTGTCGGCGGCGTTGATTATGTTTTTGAATACCTGGAGTCAGTTCCAGATTCCTCTGATTCTTGCTTCTTCGTTAGAGACGAAGCCGGTTGCGATTGTGGTATCGGAATTTATGACGAAGGATTCGGTACAGTATGGACTTACGGCGGCAGCGGGGATGATTGCAGTTATCCCGCCGGCGGTTACGGCGTTAGTGTTCCGGAGATTTCTGATATCCGGGATGATGGGGGGAGCGGTGAAAGGGTAGAAGGAATTACGCGATATGATGCGGAAGGGGAGGGTAAAACCGCCCCTATCCGATTTGACATTTTCTGTTTCCTCCTGTAATTTTGCTGTCACAAAAATACATAAAAGTTCAAAGCTCCAGTTGCCTCAGTTCCTGATTCGCTGTTTCGTACAAATAGACCTTATTCGACAGGATTTCTGACGGATCGAATGTTTTATTCATCTGCTTGATCCGCATAAGTATATTTCGTGGTTGTATCGTGCCTTTTTTATGAAGTCTGGCTTCGCTGGTGCCGGTGAAAGCTATATAATAATCGTCTCCGAAAAGCTCTGCTATACGCTTCATTACTCCGGGATAAAACATGGCAATTGCTCCGTTTATCTGTGCTGTCGTTGTAACAGTCGGCACTGTAAGCGGTGAAATGGAAGTTATATCACTGTTCAGCGCCATGAACGCGCCTCTGTGATAAGGTGGATTTACTAAATCCATTGGGTTTAAGTATATACGCGGCGGCGCCATGATGTATGTATTGCTCATTGCATTCTCCCACACTTCTTCTTCATCTATCCCCCATGCCTGCACTGAGGATTTAGGTACCTTAACGGACAATACATCATGTGTTTTGCCGTTGTTTTCATCACTAGCAAGAATATAGAGTACTAGCACCATATCGCCGACGCTCCTGTAAATATGATTTTTCAGTTCATATCGGTGATCGTTGAAATTTAGCGGTCGGATGAAAAGCTTGTCTTTTAACAGGTCATACTCATTTTTTTCGATCAGATCTATAATTCCCAGTTCCATGAATTTTCTGCTGGAGTCAATCGAAGAAGAAATCTGCGCCCACACAGCCGCCCAACTGCCTTTTTCATACTTCCGGTACAACTGCCGGCAGTCAAATCTGCACATTTGTTCTCTCTTGCCCTTATATTGGTACAGGATGATATAATCGCCAATTAGCACGTCCGATTCCGTTTTGTGATACTTGATGTTTGTTTCACGTATGACAGAAAGCTCCTCCACATCAGTCGATGTGGATCCATCCTCTAAGAAAACCATTTTGTTATAACCCAGCTCCTGTTTCTTTTCCTCAAGCTTTTCTTGCAGTTCGCTAATAAACTCCTTATATGCCATTTCCATACCTCCCTATTTGTGCCGCAACGTATGCCTCTACTCTGTCATTCTTCGATCCTATTGCAAAAGCTTGTCTTTTTTACAGATGTATTTACTTTGCTGCACCACAAAATCCATAAATTTTCATGCCTTCCTTCTCAATGTTTTGATAAAATGGCTGATACTTCATTTGATTTTCATAATCAGCGCAGTTACGTGCAAGAAGTGAAACCATAATATCATTTTTCAAACCAATCCGGCTTGCAATCCTGCTGATCTCTTTTCGTCTTTTCGTTATTTCTTTTTGTTCGCAGTTTAACAAGATCATAATATCATAATATCAACATCTGACTCCAAATTAAAATCCCTGCGGGCATACGAACCATACAAAATAATACGTTCAATTTTCCCGCCAAATAGTTTTTTCAGTTCTTCATTTACTTCAGAGGCAATATTCTTTATATTTTCTTCCATGTTCATATGCCTCAAATATTTCCTAAATTCTGGTATTCATCTCTTAATTTATAAGTATACCCCAAAAGACTTTGCTTCTCAACAATCTTTTTTCATAAACTTTGAATACCTTTGGATATTAAACTTTGGATATACAGAAAGATTAAAAACGGAGAGCCTCACACTCCCCGCTTCCCACCCATCATCTTGCAATAAATCACCGCAACTATAGTACTCACCGCCGTCGTCGCGATCCCCGGCCCCACGATCGCCGCCGGGTTCACGCTCCCGTACTGGCTCCGGTACGGTTGTGTCAAGCTAAGACTAAAAATTGTTCTTCTATTTACTTAAGTAGTTCCCCAAAAGCAGCTAGACTGACTCAAGGCTTTCAAACACTAATTTGCAATTTTCATAATTATCTTTATACATTCGTTGCAATTTTTATTTTTATCTACGTTATAAATATGACATACAATTTTTTTTCCTTGCTTTAGTAATTTGCACACCTCTTTGCTATAGTAGCGTGGAATATATCCCAATACTTTTCCTGAAGTGTTCAAAAACTGTACCGCATTTTGATCATGAAAGTTTTCCGGTTCTTCACGTAAAAACACCTCATCTCCACGGGTTACTTTAATAGACCGATTGCACTCTTCACCATCACAATCTAAATAGTGTCGAACGCCCGCCATAAAAAAAATCCTGGTTACATTATTATCTAAACTTAATATTGGATCAATAAACTCAAGATTATCAATTGGAAGACGTGCGCCGCTTCTTTTCAGTAACATATAATCATCATATTCCTCCAAGCCGTATTTTTCCAAAATCTCTTGAATATTTTTTCTCTTTCTGTCTGGTAAACGGCTTTTAAAAATTGCGAAAAGTCTGTCATCTTTATATACTTTATTTAAGTCTGGAAAACAAAGCAAAGGTTTAAAGCCATCAGCAATAGCAGATTGCACTTCCTCACTATATTGGAATTCATATTGGCCATTCTTTGTCAACTGACCAATAATATATTGTTTTCTGGTCTGTTCAGATTTCCAAATCAAATAAAGGTAGTCTTTCCCATCTTTAACTGACATGTTATTCCTCCTTTTCTCCATAAACTTTTCTCAGCAGTTGAACTTTTGATAAAATATATTTACCTATTAGATTTTTCCGTTGTTCGGTAAGCACCTCTTTATATTTATCTAATATATCATATACCATATCTTCTGTCACAAGTGTCTCAATTTTTTTTTCGATTTTTATTGTTTGGCTATAATAATTCTTCTTAAGAAACTTAACCATTGCCATATGTGTTGGCTGTTTCGTATCATTACTTGAAATGCGTATTAATGATTTTGATTTCGTATCAACAAGTGATTTCCACAGAAGCTTATCATTTCCTAAATAATCTTTAATTTTTGATTCTTTTACATAAGCACAAAGTGACGAACTGTTATCATACAGCGGACTTATACTGAGTTTTTCTTTTTCTAATATTAATGCCCAATTACTCTGATGCCTGTCAGTATTGCCAATCAGAAAATCAAAAACCAAAATAGGAAGAAAATCATTAAAAAGACCTAATGGTTCCAAAACTGTTTTTATCATATCCAGTGAATACTTTTCTCCTGTTTCCACATCCAACAATAGTTCTTCATCAAAACCATGATACATTGAGCTAATACAATAAATTCCTTCAATTAATACAATCCCTTTTTGATCAACAATATTGTAACTGATGGATCCTTCTCTACCTTTATAAACTCCTATTTCAAATTTGGCACATGAAAGACCTACTAAACCTGCCAGATCACAGGCTATGCACTCCGAAATATGATCTGTTGTTGCTGTATCCTTTTTGAACTTAAACAACCCAATCTGTCCTGTATCCGGATTCATAAGCCATAATTTTTCACTTCGGCCACTACCTTCGGCAGCTCCATCATACTCCATCCAAAAAGAAAAATCCTTCATCTGTTTTCCTCCGGCTCTCGGTATACCTATCTTATGCATTGCTCTATACCATTTCCAAATCTCTACGATTATAAAGCAATACTTCTATATTCAATATCATACTATAATCCTGCCATTTTTTCTAGTACACCGAAAAATAAGTTCCTAGCCATATAACGCAGAATAATTTTTTATATGCAAGGCGGAGGAATGAGGCGTAGCGGGCGCTACGCCGATTGACGACAACGACGCAGATGGAAAATCAGGCAAGTTATATGGCTGGTTACTTGTTATTCGGTGTACTAGTATATGGGGGTTCTATATATTTTTCTTTTTGTATCTGCCTGCCGCCAAGTATTAGATCTTGGAGCACGTCCCCGTCTTTACAAGTACAGATGGTTTCTGTGATAGCCTCCCGGCTCCTCCCATATTTTCTCACCTCTGTGCACTATATAGTTTTGTGAATGCAACATATTGGCTGATGATGTCATTTCCCTTGCCGCCATAAAGTACTTTAAGCTTTACTTTCCGGTCTGTTGGCACGCTCTCCTGTAAAAATCATGTACAGCTCTGCTTCCGGCATATGGGCTTTCTTTACTCCCGGGTCGGCTTTGGCTAATCGGTCTGCCGGGTCAACTATGCCTTGTTAGCTATGGTTTTATTATACTGAGAAAATCTCCATTGTTCAAGACATAAAAAGAGAAGCACCCGGCTGTAGTCACCAAACAGATACTATTCACGACCTGGAAGGCAGCTCATAGCAACGGTTCGGGGCGACATTTAGAGTTTTGCTACGCAAAAACGCCCCTCACTCCTAAATCATGTTCGCACGGAATGAGCAGTTCATCGCATTCCTGACCCCTGAAAAGTAACTAAGCGGAAGATGTTATATCCTCCGCTTCCCATCTATTATCTTACAAAACACCACTGCCACTAACGTACTCACCGCCGTAGCCGCAATTCCCGGCCCCACAATAGCCGCCGGGTTCACGCTCCCGTACTGACTCCGGAACGCGATCACGTTCACCGGAATCAACTGCAGAGACGAGATATTAATAATCAGAAACGTACACATCTCATTACTCGCGATCCCCCGCTTCCTCACCGGTCCCGGCAGCCGTCTCTTTCTCCGGTCTTCTTCCAGCTTAGAAAGCTCCTCCATCGCCCGAAGCCCTGCCGGAGTTGCCGCCCATCCAAGCCCCAGTACATTGGCAATTATGTTCGTAGTTATATGTTCCTGTGCCGGATGGTCTTCGGGAAGCTCCGGGAACAGGAAACGGATCAGCGGGCGGATCTTTCGTGACGCAGAGGTTATAATTCCTGCTTTTGCTGCAATTTCCATCAGACCGACCCAGAAGGACATGACGCCCATCATAGTGATACACAGGGTGATCGCCTCTTTGGAGGAATCAAGGGCGGCATTGGTAATATCCGGCATACGTCCGGTAAAAGCGGCGAATATGATCCCCACAAGTATCATACCTGCCCATAGATAGTTCAACATTTTCTATACCTGCATACGGTTTTTATCTATAACATATGCGGTTTACTGCATTGATAGAATTATTTGGAAATTATTTAGAATTAATTTAGAAATAGAATTATTCAGTGTATTTTCATATTATATTGTGATAAAATAAGTGTCTGTAACAGAATTTGTGATTTGGCGTATGGATATCTGAGATGGCAAATATGGTACATTAGGGAGGGGAACAGATTGGAAAAACAGAGAATTTGGTTGCCTGAGAGAGTCGGCAGGATTATTGCGACATTACAGGATCACGGATATGAAGCATATGCAGTAGGAGGATGTATCAGGGATTCGCTTCTTGGAAGGGAGCCGGGAGATTGGGATATTACGACGTCGGCGATGCCGGAGGAGACGAAAGCATTGTTCCATAAGACGTTTGATACAGGGATTGAACATGGTACGGTCACGGTGCTTATGGGGGAGGAAGGCTTTGAGGTGACGACATACAGGATCGACGGAAAGTATGAGGACGGCCGTCATCCAAAGAAGGTGAGTTTCACAAGGAATCTCAGGGAGGATCTTTTGAGGCGTGACTTTACGATCAATGCCATGGCATATAATGAGACGGAAGGACTGGTGGATATTTTCGGCGGCATTTTGGATCTGGAAGAGGGGATAATTCGATGTGTGGGAGATGCGAAAGAGCGCTTTGGGGAAGATGCGCTTAGGATTCTGAGGGGGATCAGGTTTGCCGCGCAGTTAGGATTTGAAATCGACGAAGACACGAAGCAGGGGATGCGCACTCTTGCGCCGACACTTGAGAAGATCAGTGCAGAGCGGATACAGGCGGAACTTATCAAGATGTTGGTATCGGATCGGCCGGAACTGCTTAGGGAGGCGTATGAGCTGGGGATTACGAAGATATTTCTGCCGGAATTTGACCGTATCATGGATACGGAACAGGAGACACCGCACCATATCTATTCCGTGGGAGAGCATACGCTGCACGCCATGAAGAATATACGCGGTGATAAAGTGTTAAGGCTGACCATGCTTCTGCATGATATGGGAAAGCCTGCGCTTAAGACGATAGATGAGGAGGGGGTGGCGCATTTTAAGAAGCATGCGGCAGAGAGCTGTGTGATTACAAAGCGTATACTAAAGAGGCTGAAATTCGATAATGATACTTTGAATAAGGTATCCCGGCTGGTTTATTACCATGATTACCGTATGCCGGCGGCGGCAAGGAATGTCCGGCGCGCCATGAATAAGATCGGGGAGGAATTGTTTCCGCTGTATATGGAAGTCCGGCGTGCAGATGTGCTGGCACAGAGTACCTATCTGAGGGAGGAGAAGATACGGAACCTGGACGAGATCGAAGAGCTGTACCGGGAGATCCGCCGCATGAAACAGTGCGTGTCGCTGAAAGATCTTGCAGTGAACGGGAGGGATCTGATCGAGGCGGGTATGTCACCGGGAAAGGAAATCGGGGAGAAGCTGAAAGAGCTGTTGGAACTGGTGATAGAGAATCCCGGGCTGAATGATAAAAAAGAATTATTGCGGAGGCTGTGATGGCGCGCTGTCAGTTATCGGTGTGGTATCGCCTCTGAGTGATAAAAAAGAATTATTGCGGAGGCTGTGAGGCCGGGGCAGATCAGTTCCCGTCAGAAAATGAATTCATTTATTGCATCAGAGGCATATATTTCATTCCTGCGTCATACGTTAGAGAGAATATGTAATATAAGTGCAGGGGATGGATATGCAGGAGTATGAACTTAATGTATTAGAACAGTATAATATAGAAGTCAGCGGCACCCGCAAGACAAGGGGTGCTGTTTTATGCGACACGGACCGGGGGATGATGCTTTTAAAAGAAGTAAAGGTGTCGGAAAGACGTATTCCTGCGTTATATGAGCTGCATGAATATCTTCAGGAACAGGGATACACATGGACAGACCGGCTCATGCTGACTAAGGAGGGGGAATATCTGGCGTCATCAGAGGAGGGAAAGCAATATCTGCTGAAATTCTGGTTCCAGGGCAGGGAATGTGACGTGAAGAAACCGGCGGAACTGCTTACGGCGGCGGGGAATCTTGCCAGGCTGCATGTACTGATGAGGTATGAGCCAAAGAATGCGGTAACACCGGGAGCGCATATAGGGGAGGAATATCTGCGCCATAATCGCGAATTGAAGAAAGTCCGCAGATTTATGCGGGGAATATCGCCGAAAGGCGCTTTTGAAACGGTCTTTCTGAAATATTATGAACAGATGTATCAATGGGCAGAGATGGCGGTGCGGCAGATCGAGAGTTCGGACTATGACAAGATCTATAAGGAAAGCATAGAGAGCGGCTGCATGACGCATGGAGAATATAATTATCACAATATCCTGATGCTTCCGGGCGGTCAGATCGCCGTGACAAATTTTGAAAAATTTAAGAGAGATCTGCAGGTGGAGGATTTCTACTATTTCTTGCGGAAAGTGATGGAGAAGCAAGGATGGAAGGTGCGGTTGGGGGATAATATAATTAATGCGTATTCAGCAGTTCGTCCGCTTGCAGAGGAGGAATTAAAGTATCTGCAGAACCGGCTCTGTTATCCGGAGAAATTCTGGAAAATAGCGGACTCCTACTATCGTTCGAATAAAGCTTGGATATCGGCGAAAAGTATAGAAAAACTGGACGTTGCGATCCGGCAGACAGAGGAAAAAAAGCGGTTTCTGGAAGAAATATTTGCTTTTCGGCCGTAAAAACGGGAAAACAAAGAAATTGCCTTGACATTTATCCTGAAAGCGTTTATAACTTTAGTTACAGGCGTTTTTGTGCGGTTGGCACGGATGCCGTATTTAAGAAAATAGAATGAAAATAAGGGATTCTATGTGAAACAAGAGGAGGAAATTGTCCATGAACAAAACAGAATTAGTAGCAGCGATTGCTGACCAGGCAGAATTATCAAAGAAGGATTCTGAAAAAGCGTTGAAAGCTTTTATTGATGTAGTTACAGATGAATTAAAGAAGGAGCATAAGGTACAGCTTGTTGGATTCGGTACATTTGAAGTCAGCAACAGAGCGGCAAGAGAAGGAAGAAATCCGCAGACAGGTAAGACGATGAATATTGAAGCATGCAAGGCTCCGAAGTTTAAAGCCGGTAAAGCATTAAAAGACGCTGTTAACGAATAATTCGAGTAACGATATATAAAGTGGGGATATGAGGGACGCTGAAAGAACCGGGGAAGGTTTGGAGGCGTCCCTTCTTAAATGAGCCGGAATGCAGATATGTTCTGAGTGTGTGAGAGTATGAGAGGAGGGAGAGAAAGATGCGGTTAGACAAGTTTCTTAAGGTATCACGCCTGATCAAGCGCAGAACAGTGGCGAATGAAGCCTGCGACGCAGGGCGTGTATCGGTAAACGGGCAGACAGCGAAGGCGTCTGTGAAGGTAAAAGTGGGGGATATCATAGAGATTCAGTTCGGAACGAAGACGGTAAAAGTAGAAGTTCTTGATATTCAGGAAACGACGAAAAAAGAAGAAGCAAAAGACTTGTTCAAATATTTGTAATAAATAGGCGTAACCTTTCATATGATTATTAAGAAAGGTTGTGAAGCGCATGGAAGAAAGAACCGTACAGAAAAATCATAAATTGGTGATCAATAACCGCAAAACGAGTCTCGTGACAGGGGTGATCGACGTATTGTCCTTTGACCTGAATGAGATACTGCTGGAGACAGAGCAGGGGATGATGATGGTAAAGGGAACGGATCTGCATGTGAACCGCCTGAGCGTGGAGAAGGGCGAGGTGGATCTTGCCGGGAACATAGACAGTGTTGCTTATTCGGATGTCCAGGGACACGGAAAGCAGCAGGAGAATCTGTTGTCTAAGCTGTTCAGGTGATCTTATGCCGGGAATCAGGGAAGAGATGGTGGTATTTTTGGTCGCGGTGGTATCCGGAGCGGTCGTGCGCCTGACCTATCAGTGTATCCGTTGTTTCCGGAGGATTGTCGCGCACCGGCTTGCGGCGATTGGCGCGGAGGATATGATTTTCTGGATGGGTTCGGCTGTCTATATGTTTGTGCAGATTTACCATACAAGTGATGGTAGTATACGTTGGTATTTCCTACTAGGTGTTGTACTCGGAGTGATTTTAATGTCTGTTTTTCTGAACGGCGCCGGAAAACTGCTCAAAAAAATCTACGGCAGTAAGGAGAAAGATTTGTCCTCCGGGGCTTGATAAAAGAGGAGAAAGAAGTTAAGATAAAGAGGATAAGAGGGAGAGTATCTGCCGATGTGATATCGGCGTAAGGGTGATCAATTGTATGAAACGTATAGCGAGGAAGCGTCCGAAGAGGCGCTCTAAGTGGCGCCTGCAGCGTCACAGAAGAAGTGTGTTTGCAATAAGCGCCATTGTGCTGTTGCTTTTTATTGTTGTGTCTATGAGCAGTATCTCGCTGAGGGCGAAGGAAGCGGATTACCGGGCGCAGGAACAAGAGCTGAAGCAGCAGATTAAGGAAGAGAAGGCGCGTACGAAAGAGATAAAAGAACTTAGTGAATACGTAGGGACCGATGAGTATGTAGAAGATGTGGCAAAGGAGAAGCTGGGCCTGATTCACGAAGATGAGATTATATTTAAGGCTGAATAACGGACTGATGATAAGCTTTGGGAGATGATTCCCGAGGCTTTTTATTTTTTTGAAAACCATTGAAAGGGGAGCAGAAGATGGCAGAGGTAAAGGAAAGGGATGCTTTTATCAATCCATATGTAATACAGATGGACAAGTTTGCGGATTCGCTGGTACATCTGTCAAAGACATTTCTTACGCTGGAAGAATATAAGGGGACGTTTTCAAAAGATGAAGTAGAAGAGATGTTTTTGAAGGTAAAGAGCAAGGTATGTGAGAACTGCGAGAAGAAGAATAAGTGTCTGGGGGAGAACAGCCTTCACGCATATCAGATGCTCTATGAGATTCTGTGTACGGTGGAAGAGTACGGAGCGGAGCTGAACGTGGAATTGAAGAGGAGTCTTCAGAAGCGGTGTATCAGAGCGCCCCGTTTCCTGAGGGAGACTCTGGAAACGTACGAAAACGCAAAGAAGATCATGATGTGGAGTAATAAGATTGTGCAGAACCGGGAAGGGTATGCGGAGCAGTTGAACCGTTTCGCGGAGATGCTTCAGCATACGACGCGGGAGTTGGACGCGGGGATCTTTGAGGATGAGCATCTGGAGAAGCGGCTGAAGGCACAGCTTAAGAAGGACGGGGCGAAGATGCTCTCGTCTGTGTTCTACATGACTTCCCAGGGGAAGTATGAGATTCATCTGACGTTAAAAGCGATGAAGGGCCGGGTGATCGCTACGAAAGAACTGGCGGCTCTTGTCGGGAACTGTACAGGACGGACGATGGCGCCTCAGATGGGTGAACGTCCGATTATCGGAGAGGAGTACTGTACGGTCGCATGCGTGGAGAGCGCGAAGTTCCATACGCTGCAGGGGGTGGCAAAGATAGGAAAGGGGTGTGAGAAGATATCCGGAGATACGTTTCTGATGACGGACCTGCCGGGCGGGAAGAAGGGGATTGCGCTGTCCGACGGAATGGGATCGGGAGAAAAGGCGTTCCAGGAGAGCAAGATGGTAGTTGAGATGCTGGAAGAGTTGCTGGAAGCGGGATTTCCGATCATAACGGCGATTCAGATGATGAATACGGCGCTGGTGATCGGACGGGAGGAAGTACGTTTCTCCACGATTGATGTCAGTCTGTTCGACCTGTACAGCGGAACTTGTGAATTTGTGAAAGCGGGGGCGTCAACTACATTTATCAAGAGAAAGGATTCGGTTGAGACGATCACGTCCACGACGCTGCCGGTGGGGGTGATCCAGGAACTGGAGCTAGAGACGGTAGTCCGGAAGATGCAGTCCGGGGATTATGTGATTATGGTGACGGACGGGGTGTTGGATGCGCTGCCGGTGGGAGAGCAGGAGACGCTGCTGCGGGATTTTATAAAGGAGACGGATATCGTGAATCCGAAAGAGATGGCGCACCGTATTCTGGAAAAGGTGCTTGAGTGGACGGAGGAAGTGCCGGTGGACGATATGACCGTACTGGTTGTGGGTATCTGGGGACTATGAGTTATTTTCCTTAAGTTTCTTGCATTTTGGCACGGAGTTATATTATAGTAGAAGGGAAAAAGAGTTGACAGAAGAGAAGGGCAGAGGCGATGTATCGGAGAGTCAGGGAATATATCCGGCGTTACGGGATGCTGGAACAAGGGGACAGGATTATTGCAGGTGTATCGGGAGGAGCAGATTCCATATGCCTGCTTTTCATGCTTATAGATTATGCGAAAGAGGCGGGATGTTCCGTTGCGGCGGTTCATGTGCATCACGGTCTTCGGGGAGAGGCGGCGGATGCGGATGCGGCTTATGTGGAGAAAGTGTGCGAAGAACAGGGGATTGGCTGCAGGGTATTCCGGGAGGATGTGAGGGCATTTGCAGAGCAAAAAGGTCTGACGGTCGAGGAAGCAGGACGGGATGTCAGGCGGGAGTGTTTCCGAAAAGTGATGGAAGAGGAACATGGAACGAAGATTGCCCTTGCCCATCATCAGGACGATAACGCAGAGACATTGATCTGGAATCTGTGCCGGGGATGCGGTATAAAAGGGCTTGGGGGGATCGCGCCGGCGGCGGGGGATTTCATACGGCCGCTGCTGTGCCTGAGAAGGCATGAGATCGAAGCGTATCTTAAGGAACGGGGGATCGCGTATTGTGTGGACGAGACGAATCTGGAGGATGATTATACGAGGAACCGGATACGCAGGCATGTGATGCCGTATCTGGAACAGGATGTGAACAGCCGAAGTGTTGCCCATATGTCGGAGACGATGGAGCAGATTCGCATGATCGGAGCCTATCTGGAGCAGGAGATACGGCGCTGTATGGGAGAGTGTGTGCGGTACAGGGAGGGGGAAATCGCGGTGCTTGACGGGGAACAATTCCGCCGGGTGCCGGATGCGCTCCGGACACCTCTGCTCCATGAGATACTCTGCCGTACGGCGGGCAGAAGGAAGGATATAGAGGCAGTCCATGTCAGGATGCTGGAAGAGCTCCTGGGAAAACAGGTAGGAAGACGGACGGATCTGCCGTACGGCGTATACGCCGTACGGTGTTATGAAGGAATAGAATTCAGGATATCGGCCCGGGATGACGGCGGGTCTTATCAGGATGGATGCGGGAAAGATGAGAGCCGGGAGATTATCCTGTCAGGGAGAGAGGGATCGGCAGAACTGCCGTGGCCGGCAAAATGTCAGGGGATTTGTTCCGGTTTGTCAAAGGAAAGCAGAGGACAGATCAGATGGAGGATCTTTGATAAAAAAGAAGATATCGTAATATTTCCGAAAACCCCCTACACGAAATGGTTTGACTATGATATAATTAAGAATACTGTAAAAATAAGGCACAGAGAACCGGGCGATTATATCACAATCTCAAAGAACGGCGGGACTCAGAAACTAAAGCAGTATTTTATCAATGAAAAGGTGCCGGGCGGAAGAAGAGACAGGATATGGCTGGCAGCAGACGGACAGCATATTATGTGGATAGCCGGGTACAGGCAGAACCAGATGTATCAGATTACAGATAAGACCAGGAGGATCCTGGAGATAGAATTTGACGGAGGATAAGGCGATGGCAGAGAGTATCAGAGTATTGGTTCCGGAGGAAGAGGTTGCGAAGCGGGTTGAAGAGTTGGGCAGGCAGATCAGTGAGGATTATGCGGGAAAGCAGGTACACATGATCTGTGTATTAAAAGGCGGAGTATTCTTCATGTGTGAACTGGCGAAGAGGATCAGCGTCCCGGTTTCACTGGATTTCATGAGTGTCAGCAGTTATGGCGACGGGACGTCTTCAAGCGGGGTAGTCAAGATCGCCAAAGACCTGGATGAAGCGTTGGAAGGAAAGGATGTGCTTGTAGTAGAAGACATCATTGATTCCGGAAGAACTCTTTACTATCTGTTAGATATTCTGGAAAAGAGACGGCCGAACAGTATGAGATTATGCACGCTTCTTGATAAGCCGGACAGAAGGGTCAGGGATGTGAAGGTAGATTATGTGGGATTTGAGATCCCGGATGAATTCGTAGTGGGTTACGGGCTTGATTATGCCCAGAGGTACAGGAACCTGCCGTTCATCGGAGTGGTAGAAGGCGTGGAATAGAAAGGGGTTTTAGGGCATTGAACGATAAGAAGGTGAGAGGACTGAGCGGCGCCACGATATTGACTCTGGTAGTATTTCTGTTCGTGATGTTGTGGTTTACCAATCAGTTTGACCAGAAGGAAGAAGAGATTACCTGGAAGGAATTCGAAGAGCTTGCCGCAGGCAAGGACATAGAGAAGATCGTAGTCACGCAGAATAAGAATGTTCCGACGGGAAGAGTGGAACTGAGACTTAAGGATCAGATGAACGGGGAAAGTGAGAAGTATCTGTATGTGTCTGACGTCAATGTGATCCAGGAGTATCTTCAGGAAAAGGATCTGGAGTATGAAATGCCGGATGTCAGGGAAGACAGTTGGTTTGTGACGGTTGTGATGCCGGTGCTTCTGACGCTGATGGGAGTGATGTTGATCTTCGCGTTTATGAACCGTCAGGGAGGCGGCGCGAACGCCAAAGCGATGAATTTCGGAAAGAGCCGCGCAAGGCTGAGTATGGGCGGCGATAAGAAGATTACTTTTTCCCAGGTTGCCGGTCTCAAGGAAGAGAAGGAAGAGCTGGAGGAAATCGTAGACTTTCTGAAAGCTCCGAAGAAATATATTCAGGTAGGAGCGCGTATCCCGAAAGGAGTGCTTTTGGTGGGTCCTCCGGGAACCGGAAAGACATTGCTTGCGAAAGCGGTCGCCGGCGAAGCGGGTGTGCCGTTCTTCACGATATCGGGTTCGGATTTCGTCGAGATGTTCGTCGGTGTAGGCGCGTCCCGTGTCAGAGACCTGTTTGAAGAAGCGAAGAAGAATTCCCCCTGTATCGTTTTCATTGACGAGATCGACGCGGTAGCCAGACGCCGGGGAACCGGTATGGGCGGCGGCCACGACGAGAGAGAGCAGACTCTGAACCAGCTTCTGGTAGAGATGGACGGTTTTGGAGTGAATGAAGGCGTGATTGTGATGGCTGCAACAAACCGTGTGGATATCCTTGATCCCGCGATTCTGCGCCCGGGGCGCTTTGACCGCCGCGTAATGGTGGGAAGGCCGGACGTCCAGGGGAGAGAAGAGATATTGAAAGTACACGCGAAGGGCAAACCCTTAAGCGAAGAGATTGATTTGAAGCAGATTGCCCAGACGACAGCAGGGTTTACAGGGGCGGACCTTGAGAATCTCCTGAATGAAGCGGCGATTCTGGCGGCGAAGGAGAACAGGGTCTTTCTGATGCAGGAAGACATCAAGAAAGCGTTTGTTAAGGTGGGGATCGGTGCGGAGAAGAAGAGCCGTGTGATCTCGGATAAGGAGAAGCGGATCACTGCGTTCCATGAGGCGGGCCATGCGATACTCTTCCATGTATTGCCTGATGTGGGGCCTGTTTACAGTGTATCTATCATTCCGACCGGAGGGGCGGGAGGCTATACGATGCCGTTGCCGGAGAATGACGAGATGTTTAATTCAAAAGGAAAGATGCTGCAGGATATTACGGTTGCACTTGGGGGCCGTGTTGCAGAGGAGGAGGTGTTTGACGATATTACAACGGGAGCGTCGCAGGATATCAAGCAGGCAACCGGCCTTGCCAAATCTATGGTGACGAAGTTCGGTATGTCTGAGGCGGTTGGCCTGATTAATTATGACAATGACAGCGACGAGGTATTTATCGGCCGGGATCTTGCTCATGCTTCAAGAGGATACGGAGAGAGCGTGGCAACAACGATCGATCAGGAAGTAAAGAGGATTATTGACGAATGCTATAACAGAGCAAAGAAAGTGATTCAGGAATATGACGGTGTGCTGCATGCATGTGCAGAATTATTGTTAGAAAAGGAAAAAATCTCCAGAGAAGAATTCGAGTCATTATTTACGGGAGAAGTATTGGAAGCATAATATAAGGTGATGAATTAAGGGGGATTACAGCGTGAAAGAGCAGGCTTTTTTTTGCGATGGCACCAGGAGTTATGTTATACCACAGGAACCGCAGGAAAATGAGGTTGTAAGACTGCGTTTTCGCACTGCGAAGAATGATGTCAAAAGTGTACGTCTGATGACGGCGGTGGGCGGATATGAGATGAGGAAGGAGACCGGCAGAGAGAGCGGAGAATTTGATTATTATGAGATCAGATGGCGGCTGAACGAGAAGCCGTTCCGATACTGCTTTGAGATCCGGGATGAGGAGGAGATCCGCTATTACAGCAGATGTGGTGTGTCAAAAGAGATAGTGGAGTTTTATGATTTTGTGATCGTTCCGGGATTTTCTACACCGGATTGGGCCAAAGGTGCAGTGATGTACCAGATATTTACGGATCGTTTCTGTAAAGGAGATTCATCAAATGATGTCGAGACGAATGAGTACTATTATATCGGCGGATACAGCAGGAAGGTGACAGACTGGAATAAGTATCCGGATACCATGGGTGTCCGGGAATTCTACGGCGGAGATCTCCAGGGGGTAATCAACAAATTAGATTATCTTCAAGAGCTTGGGGTAGAAGTATTATATTTTAATCCGTTATTTGTCTCGCCGTCAAATCACAAATACGATATTCAGGATTATGATTATATCGATCCGCACTTTGGGATGATCGTAGAAGACGGAGGCGAAGTCCTGCCGGAAGGCGAGACGGAGAATTGCAAGGCGACGAAGTATCAGAAGAGAGTGGCGGACATTAAGAATCTGGAGGCGAGCAACCGGTTGTTTATCAAGCTTGTGGAAGAGCTGCACAGAAGGGGAATGAAGATCATACTGGACGGAGTCTTCAATCACTGCGGATCCTTTAACAAGTGGATGGACCGGGAGCGTATCTATGAGAATCAGCCGGGGTTTGAACCGGGAGCTTTCGTATCGGCAGACAGTCCGTACAGAAGTTATTTCCATTTTCAGAGAAGGGGAGAAGAGGACTGGCCGTATAATACCAGCTATGACGGCTGGTGGGGGCATGATACATTGCCGAAGCTGAATTATGAGGATTCGGCAAAACTAGAGAACTATATATTATATATAGGGAAGAAATGGGTGTCTCCCCCGTACAATGTGGATGGCTGGAGGCTGGATGTGGCTGCGGATCTTGGACAGAGCAATGAGTATAACCATCAATTCTGGAAGAAATTCCGGATGGCTGTGAAAGCGGCGAATCCCAACGCTTTGATCTTAGCGGAGCATTACGGGGATCCCAGCGAATGGCTTCAGGGAGACGAGTGGGATTCGGTTATGAATTATGATGCGTTCATGGAGCCGGTCACCTGGTTTCTGACGGGTATGGAGAAACACAGCGATGAATCGAGAGAAGAACTTCGCGGGAACACGGATAATTTTGTGGGTTCTATTACGCATCATATGGCGAATATGCTGACGCCCGAGCTTCAGGTGGCGATGAATGAATTGTCCAATCACGATCATTCCCGCTTCCTGACCCGCACAAATTATATGGTCGGCCGGGTGGAACATTTAGGACCGGAAGCCGCAAATGAATATGTGAATCTTGCGATTATGCGGGAAGCTGTTGTTATACAGATGACGTGGGTCGGAGCGCCTACGGTTTATTACGGCGACGAGGCAGGAGTCTGCGGATTCACAGATCCGGACAACAGGCGGACATATCCATGGGGGCATGAGAATCATGAGCTTATCGCATTCCACAAGGAAATAATACGTATCCATAAGGAACACCAGGCTTTGAAGACCGGGTCTCTTCATATCTTGAACGGGTATTTGAAGGTGTCAGGCGAGGATGAATATAACATATTGGCTTACGGACGGTTTGAAGGGAATGACAGGATAGCCGTGATTATTAATAACCGCAGTGAATTGGCGGAAGTTACGGTGCCTGTGTGGATGCTTGAAGTTCCGGGGAAATGCAGGATGAAGAAGCTGCTTTACTCCTATCAGGATGGATATTCGGTAGATGAGGAAGAATATCTGGTGGAGAATGGAGAAGTTGTTGCGAATATGGGCGCTTACTCTGCGCTGGTTTTGTGTGTTTAGATGAATCGGAGCAGGGAAAGTCAGAGGAGGCTGTTGCAAATTGACGGATTTTGCAACAGCCTCGTTTTATTTGGACAGTACTTCAACGCCGGTTTCGGTAACCAGAACCATGTATTCTATCTGGGCGGAGAGACCGTCGTCGATGGTGTATACGGTCCAGTCGTCGTCTTCGTCGACGAAAAAGTCGGGACTCCCCTCGTTGACCATAGGTTCGATGGTGAACATCATGCCGGGAACCAGAACCATCTCGCTGCCTTTCGGAGTGACATAGCTGACGAATGGCTCTTCATGAAAATCAAGGCCGATGCCGTGGCCGCCTATGTCCTCTACTACGGAATAACCATGTTTACGGGCATGGGAATTGATGGCGTATGCGATATCGCCGAGATGTCCCCAGGGTTTTGCGGCTTTTAAGCCCAGATCTACACATTCCTGGGTTACCCGGACAAGTCTGGCTGCCTCCGGGGAGATGTCGCCGATGGCAAACATGCGGGAGGCGTCGGAATAATAACCGTCCAGGATGGTTGATACGTCCACGTTCAGGATATCTCCGTCCTGGAGAAATTCATGGTCATCCGGGATTCCGTGGCAGATGACATTGTTAAGAGATGTGCACACGCTTTTGGGGAAACCTTCGTAATGGAGCGGAGCGGGGATGCCGCCGTGTTTTGTGGTAAAGTCATAGACCAGACGGTCAATTTCGGCCGTACTCATTCCCTGGCGGATGTGGGAAGCGACGTGGTCGAGTACAGCGGTATTAAGCGCCGCGCTCCTTTTGATGGCTTCGATCTGACGGGGGGTCTTAAGTAACGAGCGTTTGGGGACAATCTGCCCTCTTGCAGCTAATTTCCAGAGTTTTAAATCTAATTTATCCAAAGTATTAACCTCTTTTCCGGCACCGGGCGCATTTGATGCGGAGGGCGTCTTCGTTCATTCTCATTATACCACTCCTGTCAAGAGGAAAAACCAGACATAGGGTTGTTTCATGAAGAAAAATAAATAAGCGGCAGAACATAGGAATTATCGAGGGTAAAAGCTGTTATACAGAATAGCTTCTTACCCTCGACTTTTTGCTGTTGTAGAGGTATAATATCTATAAGTATAGGTGTAATATACCTATACGTTGAAATCGGGAAAAACATGATGTTTGAAAGGAGGATATTATGCCAAAAACAGGGAAAACATACCCAGATTGGGTGCAGGAGTATCGAACCAGGGGAACCACAGTCAAGAGAAAGGGGGAGAAATATTATCTATACAAGCGAACATCAAGGCGGGTTCCCGGAAAGAAATATCCCCAGCCTGTAGATACTTATATTGGAGTAATCACTCCAGAAGGAGTACTAAAATCAGATAAGAAGAAAGTAACATTGACAGATGCATCTGTAAAGGAATTTGGCTTTTCCAGAGCGGTCGAGATCCTATGCCCACAAAGTTGGAAAGAACCGTTGGGAAAAGCCTGGCAGGAAGTTCTGGATTTCATTATCCTTAAGGAGTCGGCAGAATCCTATGTAGCCACCGAACGTGGGATTGTAGAGTCACTGGATCCCCATATACAGTATGGAGCGCAGAAAGGTTCCCTGATACGCCGGATGCAAAAAGAATCCGGGGTTGATATGAAGGACTTAAAAAATTTGTCAACGATATACCTGATTTATATGGATGGGAATAAAATTGTATCTAAAATATCTGATAAGCAGCAGGAAATCCTAAAGCAGTTCCATATCGATCTGGAGGTTGATTAAAGCAGCATTTCTGGTCAGGCCATTGGCAGAGTATTTGGGGGAAATGCCGGATCCACGGTGTGCCCGGAAACATAAGCACAGCCATGTGGAGATCCTGTTGCTTATAGTCCTGGGGTTTCTGGCAGGAAAAACTTCTCTGCGGCGTATTGTAAAATGGGCAAAAAGGAATCAGAAAAAACTGAAAAAGTACCTGGATTTGAAAAATGGTATTCCTTCGCTTTCCACATTTTCCAGGATCACCGGTGTAATCGATGAAGAATTGTTGTCCCTGGCATTTACGGATTGGATTGGAAATATTTTAAATACGAAAGGGATCCATATCGTAATCGACGGGAAAGCGTTAAGAGCAGCGGCAGAAAAGATAAAGGAGAAGAAAGCCCCATACATTTTAAATGCCCTGGATGCCACAACCGATCTGGTAATTGCACAAATTCCGATTTCTGAGAAAACAAATGAGATAACGGCAATACCAAAACTGTTGGAGCTCCTTGATATAACAGGGAGCACAATTACAATAGATGCAATCGGGGCGACCGAAGCCATCCTGAGTATGATAGATGAAAAAGATGGGTATTTCGTACAGCAGATAAAAAAGAACTGTCCGGCGACCTACCAGGAGATTCAGAATGTTTTCGAGGAGCTTGAGAAAGAAAAAGAAGCAGATCCGGAGAAGTTCGGAAAGGAGAATAAAGGGCGCTATAGTGAGTACAGCAGCTGTGAAAAGAATAGGGAACGCGTGGAATATCGGGAAATGAAATGTTACACAAATGATGATGCGATCGGAAAGATACGGAAGGAACTGCCTTTTATATGCAGTGTTGCTTCCAGTTGCCAGATACGGATACCCAAAGAGATCGATGCAGATGGGAATGATATGACTCCGGATAAAGAAACCTTCTTAAAGCAGGGAAGCAGGAAGTGCCCCAAACCAACAGAGGGTGATGAACTTACAGATCAAATACAAAGAGTTGGTCTGGTATCGAATCATGTTTTGACGGCGGAAGAGTTTGCAAGATATAAAAGAGATCACTGGCGGATTGAGAACTGTCTGCATTATGTCCTGGATGAGGACTTTCTGGAAGATAAGAGTACAGCAAGAAAATCTAAGAATGTATTATCTGTATTACGGAAAACAGCATATAACATCATTCGGTTAATGCAGATAGATGCTCCAAAAGACAGAAAATTGGTAATAGATGTGATTGATGAGATAACAGATGATTTTTCTATTGTGCTAAAATGGATCTTTGATCCAATACCAAGTTTTTACTAAAATAGGACCTTGACTCTTCAAAAAAAATGCAGATTAGACGATAGGGGAACTTTGCGCGCTTTTTTGGGGCTATAGCCGTTGAAAAGCTGCAAAGGCTATATTTTAAAATCACATTTTATCTTATAATTTGAAAAATAGATGATAAAGTCTTCATGAAACAACCCTGATAAGAAGTAAAAAACCGTTGACATCCGGGGAAAAGGATGTTATAGTATCAAAAGACTGCCGAAGACAGCAGGTGCGAAAGCGTAAGTAGACCAACGCCTGCCGAGGAAAGTTAGATTCGATGATTTAGAATTTACGGCGCCTCTTTGTCTTTGACAAGGGGCGTATTTCTATTATATACGGTGCCCGGAGACAGAGGGTATTGTGAGAGCGCTTTTCTTTGAGATGCAGTCGAGTATCATGTATTTCCTGAATTCTATATACGGAACGGCGGAAATACACCAAATATATAAGGAGGTGCACCATTCGTGGCAAAAGTTGAATTAAAACAGCCAATTGTACAGGCTATTGCAGACGATGTCAAGGGTGCGGCAAGCGTCGTATTGGTTGACTACCGCGGACTTACTGTTGCGCAGGATACAGAATTGCGTAAGCAGTTGAGAGAAGCCGGGATTGCCTACAAGGTTTGTAAGAACACAATGATGAAGAGAGCTTTTGAAGGGACTGAATTTGCAGGACTTGACGAGCATCTGGAAGGTCCGAGCGCACTGGCTATTTCAAAAGACGATGCGACGGCTCCGGCAAGAATCCTCAGTAAATTCGCGAAGGACGCTAAGGCTCTTGAGTTAAAAGCAGGTGTGGTGGAAGGTACGGTATATGACAGCGCTGCATTGTCAGAACTGGCTAAGATCCCGTCAAGAGACGAACTGCTCTCCAAGCTGCTTGGAAGCCTGCAGTCACCGATTACCAATCTTGCCCGTGTTCTTAATCAGATCGCAGAGCAGGGCGGCGCAGAAGCCTGCGCGGCAGCGGCGGATTCAGCAGAGGAAGCGGCAGAAGCTCCGGCGGCAGAGTAACATATCCGGTCGGTCGGCAATAAAGTTCAAAGGAACTTTCGTATCTTCAGGATACAGACAAATCATATTAATATAATGGAGGAAAATATAATGGCAAAGTTAACAACATCTGAATTTATTGATGCAATCAAAGAGTTATCAGTATTAGAGTTGAATGATTTAGTAAAAGCATGCGAAGAAGAATTTGGTGTATCTGCAGCAGCAGGCGTAGTAGTAGCGGCAGCAGGCGGAGAGGCAGCAGCCGAGGAAGAGAAGGATGAATTCGATGTAGAATTAGTATCCGCAGGATCTTCTAAGGTTAAGGTTATCAAGGTTGTCCGTGAGATCACAGGACTTGGACTGAAAGAGGCTAAGGCAGTAGTTGACGAGGCACCGAAGGTAGTTAAGGAAGGCGTTTCCAAGGCAGAGGCTGAAGAGATCAAGGCTAAGCTTGAGGCAGAAGGTGCAGAGGTTAACCTTAAATAAGAAGACGGATTTGAGACCCCGACGGCTGTCGGGGTTTTTATTTTGATAAAATTTCTATAAAATCTTTATTGACAAGCCTTGATGAATTGTGGTATAGTAAACAATGCACTATTGTGGAAAGTTCTGCCAAAATATCGCATGAAAACGGTGGGGATAGCGCTGTTTTCAATGTATTTGCAGTAAAGAACCGTCATTGTCAGATAATGACGGACGGTTTGGGGAAATATTCCTGCATGGCTGAATGGTTATCCAAAAAATATATGAGGAGTGAAACGTCGATATGGAGAAAAACAGAATTCGTCCCATTAAAAGCGGAAAAAGTTCACGCATGAGTTATTCCAGACAAAAAGAAGTTCTTCAGATGCCCAATTTGATCGAAGTCCAGAAGGACTCCTATCAGTGGTTTCTGGACGAGGGCTTGAATGAAGTATTTGATGATATTTCCCCGATCACTGACTACAGCGGTCACTTGAGCCTGGAATTTGTCGATTTTACCTTATGCGAGAAAGACGTGAAATACACGATTGAAGAGTGTAAAGAACGGGATGCTACTTACGCGGCGCCGCTTAAGGTGAGAGTAAGGCTTCATAATAAAGAAACAGATGAGATCAACGAGCATGAGATATTTATGGGGGATCTGCCGTTGATGACCAGTACCGGTACGTTTGTAATTAACGGGGCAGAGCGTGTTATCGTAAGTCAACTGGTGCGTTCACCAGGCATTTATTATGCGATTGCACATGATAAGTTAGGTAAGAAACTGTATTCCTCCACCGTGATTCCGAATCGCGGCGCGTGGTTAGAATACGAGACAGACTCCAATGACGTTTTTTATGTACGTGTAGATAGAACAAGAAAGGTGCCGATCACAGTGCTGATACGTGCGCTGGGAATAGGGACGAATCCAGAGATTGTTGAATTGTTTGGGGAGGAACCGAAGATTGTCGCAAGTTTTGAGAAAGATGCGGCCACGAATTATCAGGAAGGACTTCTGGAATTATATAAGAAGATCCGGCCGGGCGAACCGCTTGCGGTAGACAGCGCGGAGAGCCTGATTACCAGTATGTTCTTCGATCCGAGACGTTATGATCTTGCAAAGGTAGGAAGATATAAATTCAATAAGAAGCTTTCCCTCAGGAACCGTATTGTCGGCCAGGTTCTGGCTGAGAGTGTTGCAAGTCCGATTACAGGGGAAGTGATTGCCGAAGAGGGGACGAAGGTGACCCGTGAACTGGCGGATCAGATCCAGAATGCGGCAGTTCCGTTTGTTTGGATTAAGCGGGAGGATGAAGAGCGTAATATCAAGGTCATTTCCAATATGATGGTAGATATTACGGCTGTCGTAGACGTTGACCCGAAGGAAGTCGGAGTGACGGAGCAGGTATATTATCCGGTGCTTGCAGGGATTCTGGAAGAGACGGCAGGGGATATCGACGAATTGAAAGACGCCATCAGGCGGGATATCCATGATCTGATACCGAAGCATATTACGAAAGAAGATATTATTGCTTCTATTAATTATAATATTCATCTGGAATATGGATTGGGAAATGACGATGACATCGATCATCTGGGCAACCGCCGTATCCGGTCCGTAGGGGAGCTGCTGCAGAACCAGTACAGGATCGGTCTGTCAAGGCTTGAGAGAGTCGTGCGGGAGAGGATGACAACCCAGGACCTGGAGGGGATCTCCCCCCAGTCATTGATTAATATTAAACCTGTAACTGCGGCGGTCAAAGAGTTCTTTGGTTCTTCGCAGCTGTCGCAGTTTATGGATCAGAATAATCCGCTCGGCGAGCTGACCCATAAGAGGCGACTGTCCGCCCTGGGACCGGGCGGTCTGTCAAGAGACCGTGCAGGATTTGAAGTCCGGGACGTACATTATTCCCATTATGGGAGGATGTGTCCGATCGAGACGCCTGAAGGTCCGAATATCGGTCTGATCAACTCCCTTGCGACTTACGCAAGGATTAATCAGTATGGCTTTATCGAGGCGCCGTACCGTAAGATTAATCACGACGATCCTACGAATCCGGTAGTTACGGATGAGGTTGTATATATGACGGCCGACGAGGAAGATAACTACCATGTGGCGCAGGCGAATGAGGCTCTCGACGCAGAGGGGCATTTTATCCGCAGGAATGTATCGGGACGTTACAGAGAAGAGACGCAGGAGTATGAGAGACGTATGTTCGATTACATGGATGTGTCTCCGAAGATGGTATTTTCCGTGGCGACGGCTTTGATTCCTTTCCTGGAAAATGACGACGCGAACCGGGCGCTGATGGGTTCTAACATGCAGCGTCAGGCGGTGCCGCTCCTTATGACGGAGGCGCCGGTGGTAGGCACCGGTATGGAAGAAAAGTCTGCGGTTGACTCCGGCGTGTGTGTGATTGCAGAGCAGGGCGGCGTGGTGGAGCGGTCTGCCTCTACGGAGATTACGATTCGTCAGGACGACGGAAAGCTGAAGCGCTATAAACTGACGAAGTTTATCAGAAGTAACCAGAGTAACTGCTATAACCAGAGACCCATCGTATTCAAGGGCGACAGAGTGGAGGCCGGCGACGTGATCGCTGACGGTCCGTCTACGTCCAACGGGGAGATGGCTCTTGGGAAGAATCCGTTGATCGGTTTCATGACCTGGGAAGGTTACAATTATGAAGACGCCGTATTGTTAAGCGAGAGACTGGTGCAGGAAGATGTATATACATCTGTTCATATAGAAGAATACGAGGCGGAAGCGCGTGATACCAAGCTGGGACCGGAAGAGGTTACCCGGGATATTCCGGGCGTCGGCGACGATGCCCTTAAGAATCTGGACGAGAGAGGAATTATCCGTATCGGAGCGGAAGTGCGGGCAGGAGATATCCTGGTGGGCAAAGTGACTCCGAAGGGAGAGACGGAGCTGACGGCAGAGGAGCGTCTGCTGCGGGCGATCTTCGGCGAGAAGGCGCGTGAGGTAAGAGATACTTCTCTTAAAGTGCCCCATGGCGAATACGGTATCGTTGTGGACGCGAAGGTATTTACGAGAGATAACGGAGACGAACTTTCACCGGGAGTCAATCAGGCGGTGCGCATCTATATCGCGCAGAAGAGAAAGATCTCCGTTGGAGATAAGATGGCGGGACGCCACGGTAATAAGGGTGTTGTTTCCCGTGTACTGCCGGTGGAGGATATGCCGTTCCTGCCGAACGGACGGCCGCTGGATATCGTATTGAATCCGTTGGGCGTGCCGTCGCGTATGAATATCGGTCAGGTATTGGAGATCCATCTGTCCCTGGCGGCCAAAGCGCTGGGATTCAATATCGCTACGCCGGTATTCGACGGCGCGGACGAGAATGATATCATGGATACGCTTGATCTTGCAAATGATTATGTGAATCTGGAGTGGGATGAATTTGAGGCAAAGTATAAAGAAGAACTTCTGCCGGAAGTGATGCAGTATCTGTATGATAACCGGGATCACCGGAAGGTCTGGAAGGGAGTGCCGATTTCCAGAGACGGAAAAGTGCGCTTAAGAGACGGACGTACCGGAGAATATTTTGACAGTCCGGTAACGATCGGCCATATGCATTATCTGAAGCTTCATCATCTGGTGGACGATAAGATACATGCCCGTTCGACAGGTCCTTATTCTCTGGTTACGCAGCAGCCGTTAGGCGGTAAGGCTCAGTTCGGCGGACAGCGTTTCGGAGAGATGGAGGTATGGGCGCTGGAGGCATATGGCGCGTCATATACGCTCCAGGAGATCCTTACCGTGAAATCAGACGATGTAGTCGGCCGTGTGAAGACTTATGAGGCGATTATCAAAGGGGAGAATATCCCGGAACCTGCGATTCCGGAGTCCTTCAAGGTGTTGTTAAAGGAACTGCAGTCCCTTGGGCTGGATATGCGGGTGCTGCGGGATGATAATACGGAAGTTGAGATCATGGAGACGGCAGATATGGGAGAGACAGATTTCCGTTCTTTGATCGAGGGAGACAGGAAGTATCGTCAGGAAGATAACCTTGGGGAGCATGGATATACCGAACAGGAATTCCAGGGAGAAGAGCTTATAGATGTGGAGGAAGAACCGGAACCGGATGACGATGAGTTCGACGATATGGATCTGGATGATATGGAATATGAGCCTGATGATGATTTTGGATATGATGATTTGTCAGATGATGAATAGGAAGGGGTGCCTGTATGCCGGAAAACAATAAGGAACAAGCTTACCAGCCAATGACTTTTGATGCGATCAAAATTGGGTTGGCATCGCCTGAGAAGATTCTGGAGTGGTCCAGGGGAGAAGTTACGAAGCCGGAGACGATCAATTACCGGACATTAAAGCCGGAGAAAGACGGTTTGTTCTGTGAGAGGATATTCGGACCAAGCAAGGATTGGGAGTGTCATTGCGGTAAATATAAGAAGATCCGTTATAAAGGTGTTGTGTGCGACCGTTGCGGGGTCGAAGTTACGAAGTCAAGCGTGCGCCGCGAGCGTATGGGACATATTGCCCTTGCCGCGCCTGTATCGCATATCTGGTATTTTAAAGGAATTCCCAGCCGTATGGGACTGATTCTGGATCTGTCGCCGAGAACGCTGGAGAAGGTGCTGTATTTTGCGTCTTATATCGTTCTGGACAGAGGGGAGACGGACCTGCAGTATAAGCAGGTACTGTCCGAGCAGGAATATCAGGAGGCAAGAGAGAGATGGGGAAGCGCGTTCCGTGTAGGAATGGGAGCTGAGTCCATCCAGGAGCTTCTGCAGTCCATCGACCTGGAGAAGGATTATCATGAGCTGCAGGAAGGGCTTAAGGGAGCTACCGGACAGAAGCGCGCGAGGATCGTGAAGCGTCTGGAAGTTGTGGAGGCTTTCCGCGAGTCGGGAAATAAGCCGGAGTGGATGATCATGACGGCGATTCCGGTGATCCCGCCGGATCTTAGACCGATGGTACAGTTAGACGGCGGACGTTTCGCGACGTCAGACCTGAACGACTTGTACCGGCGGATTATCAATAGAAATAATCGTCTGAAACGTCTGCTTGAGCTGGGCGCGCCGGACATTATCGTCAGAAACGAGAAGAGGATGCTGCAGGAGGCGGTAGACGCCCTGATCGATAACGGCCGCCGGGGCCGTCCGGTTACAGGGCCGGGAAACAGAGCGCTTAAGTCTCTTTCCGATATGCTGAAGGGTAAGTCGGGACGTTTCCGTCAGAACCTGCTTGGAAAGCGTGTGGACTATTCCGGACGTTCCGTTATCGTCGTAGGGCCGGAGCTTAAGATCTATCAGTGCGGTCTGCCCAAGGAGATGGCGATCGAGCTTTTCAAGCCTTTCGTTATGAAAGAACTGGTGCAGAACGGAACGGCCCATAATATTAAGAATGCGAAGAAGATGGTGGAGAGGGTACAGCCGGAGGTCTGGGATGTGCTGGAGGATGTTATCAAGGAGCATCCGGTTATGCTGAACCGCGCTCCTACGCTTCACAGACTGGGAATTCAGGCATTCGAGCCTATTCTGGTAGAAGGTAAAGCGATTAAGCTGCATCCGCTGGTATGTACTGCTTATAATGCCGACTTTGACGGCGACCAGATGGCGGTGCATTTGCCGTTGTCCGTGGAAGCCCAGGCGGAATGCCGTTTCCTTCTGCTGTCGCCGAATAACCTGCTGAAGCCTTCCGACGGAGGACCGGTTGCGGTTCCGTCTCAGGATATGGTACTTGGTATCTATTATCTGACTCAGGAAAGACCCGGGGCCAAGGGAGAGGGCAAGTTCTTTAAGAATGTAAACGAGGCGATTCTTGCCTATGAAAACGGAGCCATCACCCTTCATTCACGTATTAAAGTAAGAGTGAAAAAGACTCTGGCAGACGAAACTGTGAAAGAGGGAATCATAGAGTCTACGCTGGGAAGATTCTTGTTTAACGAGATTATCCCGCAGGATCTGGGATTCGTGGACCGGGAGGCGGAAAACGGCGAACTGCTGCTTGAGATAGATTTCCATGTAGGAAAGAAGCAGTTAAAACAGATTCTTGAGAAGGTAATTAATACCCATGGTTCTACTGCTACGGCGGAGGTGCTGGATGCGGTAAAATCCATCGGATATAAATATTCCACCAGAGCGGCTATGACCGTATCGATCTCCGATATGACCGTGCCGCCGCAGAAGCCGGAGATGATCAAACAGGCTCAGGATACGGTGGATAAGATCACGAAGAACTTTAAGCGTGGTCTGATTACGGAAGAAGAGCGTTATAAAGAAGTTGTAGAAACATGGAAAGCAACGGACGACGCGCTGACAGAAGCGTTGCTGTCCGGACTTGACAAATATAATAATATCTTCATGATGGCGGATTCCGGAGCCCGCGGTTCCGACAAGCAGATCAAGCAGCTTGCGGGTATGCGCGGACTGATGGCGGATACGACGGGACGTACCATCGAGCTGCCTATTAAGTCGAATTTCCGTGAGGGTCTGGACGTACTGGAGTACTTCATGTCCGCCCATGGAGCGCGTAAGGGTCTGTCTGATACGGCGCTTCGTACCGCCGATTCAGGATACCTGACCAGACGTCTGGTGGATGTATCTCAGGAGCTGATTATCCACGAAGTAGATTGTGTGGAGAAGGGCGAAGAGATTCCGGGAATGTATGTAAAAGCCTTTACAGACGGCAATGAGGAGATCGAGAGTCTGAAGGAGCGTATCACAGGACGTTACCTGTGTGAGAATATCGTAGATAAAGACGGAAATATCCTGGTGAAGGCGAACCATATGGTTACGCCGAAGCGCGCGGAACTCATCATGAAGAAGGGTGTGGATGAGAACGGCGGGACATTGGAGAAGATTAAGATTCGTACGATTCTTACCTGTAAGTCCCATAGCGGAGTCTGCGCGAAATGTTACGGCGCCAACATGGCCACAGGAGAGCCGGTGCAGGTGGGCGAGGCAGTTGGAATTATCGCTGCGCAGTCTATCGGAGAGCCTGGTACACAGCTTACGATGCGTACCTTCCATACCGGCGGTGTTGCCGGCGACGACATCACACAGGGTCTTCCCCGTGTCGAGGAGCTCTTTGAGGCAAGAAAGCCGAAAGGTCTGGCAATCATCACGGAATTTGCCGGAACAGCGAATATCAATGATACCAAGAAGAAGCGGGAGATCATCGTGACGAACGATTCTACCGGAGAATCCAAGGCATATCTGATTCCTTATGGTTCCAGGATTAAGGTTAAGGACGGCGCGGTGCTAGAAGCCGGAGACGAGCTGACGGAAGGTAGTGTGAATCCGCATGATATCCTGAGAATTAAGGGGCTGCGCGCGGTACAGGATTATATGATCCAGGAAGTACAGCGGGTATACCGCCTGCAGGGTGTTGATATTAATGATAAGCATATTGAGGTCATCGTACGCCAGATGCTTAAGAAAGTCCGCATAGAAGAGGCGGGAGACACCGAATTCCTGCCGGGTACCAATGTGGACAGACTTGAATTTGAAGACACGAATGCAAGATTGGAAAAAGAAGGCTTAGAGCCTGCCACCGGAGAGCAGATTATGCTTGGTATCACAAAGGCGTCCCTGGCGACAAATTCCTTCTTGTCGGCGGCATCTTTCCAGGAGACGACGAAGGTTCTGACAGAGGCTGCGATAAAAGGAAAGGTCGATCCGCTGATCGGTCTGAAAGAGAATGTCCTGATCGGTAAGCATATACCGGCGGGTACAGGTATGAGAAAATACCGGGATATCCGTCTGGATTCCGAGTTGGAGATGGACGACGAGCTGCTTGTAGACGAGGAGGAAAGCTGGGAAAACGAGTCCCAGATAAATCAGGAGCCGGCGGCGGAAGAGGCTGCAGAGGATATGCTTTTGACTGACGCTATGAGTGAAGCGACGGAGGAAAATTTGCCGGAAAGCATGGAGTTTGAAAAGGATGAGTCTGAGGAAATGGCAGACAATGTGGAAGAAGATGTGCCGGAGCTGATAGAATAATAGGACTGTAAAGAGGAATTGCTGTAAAGCAATTCCTCTTTTTCTTTAAGGGGTAGAGGGACAACAGTCCTGAAGATGTTTTTCTATAACTCTTTTCGCGGCGCCGATAGCGGCGGCTTCGTTATGATATTTACCAATTGAGATATAAGAAGTATCCAGATCGAAATTGTTGTACGCGAGGGTTTTTGCTTTGAGCTCGTCCAGATAGTCTACGAGATATCCGCTTATATCGCCGCCTATAACGATATTACAATCGAATTCCATCCTGATATTTGTCAGGATAACCGCTAACATTTCTAAAAAAATATTCCAATTTTCAACGGTTTTTTCATCTTGACGTTTTAATTGTTCAAAAAAACTAATCAGAGAGTCGCTTTGGCTGCTGGAGAGAAGGGCGTCGATAGAACAATATGCGGCGGCGCACCCTCTTTTTCCACATTCACATTGACGGCCTCCCAAGGATATGATGGAATGGCCGAAACCACCGGCTTTATAGTAGTCTCCGCGGAAGAAACTTCCATTTGTGTATATGGCGCCGCCGACTGTATAGCCAAGATAAAGATATACCAGATCCTTGGTAGCGCTGTTGATCTCCGAACGGGCGGCGGCAGTGTCGGCGCGTTCAAAATATACAGGATCGGTAATGTTGGAAGAAAAATTACGAAGATCCAGATTGGATACGTGTAATGCGTGGGATCTAAGAAGTATGTTAAGATCCAGATTCACTGCACCGGGAGTTGCAATGCCTATACCTGTAAGCTTACAGTCGGATAGAGTCTTGGATTCCCGGCATTTTTCGATGAATGAATATATTAAGGTACCAAGATTCGTATAATAGTCCCGATTATTGAAGTAATGCATCGGATATTGTTCGTAACCAAGCAGATCTCCGTTGAAATCAACCATGGCGCAGCGTATCTTGTTTTTTGTAATCTCAGCTCCTACAGAGCAATAAGATAGAGGTTTAATTGCCAGCATCTTTGCCCGTCTTCCGCCTGTCGAATTAAATTCTCCCACTTCACATAAGCGATTCTCTTCAAGTAATTCCGTAACATTTTGCAGCACTGTGGGCATACTGTATCCTAGCGATGCAGACAATTCCTGACGCGAGGAGTTCTCGTGATTCATGATATAAGATAAGATCCGGAATTTGGTTTGGTATTTGACGTCTTCATTTTTTGTCTTCATGATTCGGTTCTCCTATATGAAAATTATTCTTTTATTATATCTTTTGTAAAAGTATATTAAAATGTTTCTTTCAAAATGTCAATCTAAAAATATTGTTTTTGACGAAATAAGCAAAATTTCCATATAAATTCAATATTATATAAAAAGATAGATAAAACTATTGACAAAAGTATAAATAAAAGATATTATAAAATAAATAAAAAGCATAAAAAGGAGGAAGAAAGGATGAAGAAACGTACGGCTATATTATTGACGACCGGCATGGTAGGGATATTGTTGGCGGGATGTGGAGATTCAAAGACGGGGGACGCAAAAGGAAGCGGATCAGAGAAAAGTGATAAGGTATATGAGATTAAACTTACTTCTAATGACGCGACTACGACAGTCTGGATGGAAAATATGCAAAAAGCAAGCGACGCGATAAGAGAGCAGACAGACGGAGGCGTAGATATTCAGATCTACGGCAATGGTGAAATGTTAGTGGGGGACGCAGGTCTGGAGGCTGTTATGAGCGACGCCGCGGTATTTTATTTCGCAGACCCGAATAATTATGGGGACTATGTACCGGAATGGAATACGATTTGTGCGCCATATCTATGGGATAATTATAAGACGGTAGAAGCTTTCACTCAGACGGATTCTATGAAAAAGATCAATGAAAAGGCTCAGGGCGCGAACGTACATGCGGTAGGAGACTCCTTTTTCGTAGTTGGAACCAGAGGAGTTATGGCAAATAAACCGGTCGCCGCATTGGAGGATATGAAAAAGCTGACGCTGCGGGTGCCGAATTCTACTATTTACACGAAGACCTTCGAGGCGCTGGGATGTAATTATCAGGCGATGGATATGTCCGCGACCTATAATGCATTGGAAACAGGTATGATCGACGGATGTGAGAATACATCTGGAAACTTTGTAAATAATAAAATTGCAGATTCTATTTCTACGCCTTATTATTCACTTACCAATCATATGGTCTGCGTTGTAGCCTTATGCTGCGGGCAGGGGTATTGGGATACGCTTCCCACAGAGTATCAGGAAATTATAACAAAAGAATTTGGAAAATGTATTGCGGAAAGTAATGAGACGGTAGGAAATAACGAAGAAGAAAACCGTAAAAAACTGGAGGATTCAGGAGTCGAGATCGTTGAAATTGAAGATTTATCAGCTTTTCAGGAAGCGGTTCTTCCGTATTGCGAGACGCTGGAAGGATGGGACGAGATTTCCTCGGAGGTTAATAACCTAAAGGAATAGCGGCGTATCTGAGGAGGAATTTGGATGAAAGAGCCTGTAGTAGTAATAGACAAAATAATTAATGCAATAGGCGCGGCGATGCTTTTTTTCATGATCGGGTTATCTGCGTTTAATATCGCCTGCAACTGGTTAACGGGCAAGCGGTTCGGACAAGTGGAAGAGTTGGTTTTGTGCTGTTTTGTCTGGCTGGTTTATATTGGGATGGGTTCCTTGTATCGTACGAAGGAGCATATCAGTGTAAGTTTTCTGGTCCAGATGATGCCGGAAAAGATGCAGAAAGCTATATCGGTGGTAGATGATATCGTTATGTTTGCAGGCTCCTGTGTAATAGCATATTATGCATGGGAGCTGACGGTAAGGAGTGTTGATAAGTATACGGCGACTTTGAAGCTCCAATACTGCTATATTGATATAGCGGTAGTATTAGGATTTCTTTATATCATTATAGATTTAGCATGCAAATTTGCTAAATGTATAAGGAGAAACATGCATAAGACAGGGGGTGCTTTATGATATATCTTCCGTTTATTGTTTCATTTGTCTTGATGTTTATGAATGTTCCGGTAGCCGTCTCCTTAATTATTGGAAGTTTTATATATTTTGGATTTCTGACAGATACGATGGGGCTTACGAATGTTATCCAGAATCTGATTTCTTCTAATATGTCTACCGGTTTGTTGGCGCTGCCGTTTTTCGTCATGATCGGCGTCGTCATGAATTATGCGGGAATTACCAAAAGACTTCTGCATTTTTGCGATACTCTGGTTGGACATAAGACGGGAGGACTTGCGCATGTAAACGTGCTGCTGAGTACGTTGAATGGAGGGATATGCGGGTCTGGGGCGGCCGACGCCGCGGTACAATGTAAAATACTTGTACCGGAAATGGAAAAGAGAGGATATCCAAAAGATTTTTCGGCCGCGGTTACGGCAGCGAGCGGATTGATTGCGCCGATTATCCCTCCGGGAAATCTGATGATTTTATATGGAGTCATGGCAAGCTGTTCGGTGAGCAGAATGTTCGTAGCGGGATACGTGCCGGGAATACTCATGTGCGCATTGGAAATGGCGATCGTCTCGGTAATTTCCCACAAACGGGGTTATGCCCCGTCAAGGGAGAAGAAAGCGTCAATAAAAGAAATATTCCTGGCTTTGTTACAGAGTATCTGGGCGATCTTGATAGCGGTCGTGTTGGTAATAGGAGTGAGATTTGGGATTTTTACGATTACGGAGGGAGCGGTCGTAGTTATTCTAATGAGTATGTTTGTCGGCCTGTTTGTATACAAGGAGTTAAAGTGGAAGGATTTTCCGGGGATGTTTGTCGAATCCTTCCGGCAGACGTCGTCGATTATGATGATGATTATTGGAGCGATCTGTTTCGGTACGTATCTTAGCTGGGCGAGAATTCCACAGTCGATAGCGCAGGCGTTGATGTCTGTTTCTACTAATCCGGCAGTGTTTATGATTATATCAATGCTTCTGGTGTTGTTCTTCGGCATGCTATTAGACGGGACGGCGCTGCTGATGATTATGACTCCGCTGCTTTGGCCGGTAGCCCAGATGTATGGGATTAATGTGTATGCATTCGGTATCTTGATGATACTTAATGCGTCGGTAGGGTCGCTGACGCCGCCTGTCGGAGGGCTGATGTATGTCTGCTGCAATATGACGGGAGTCAGTATACCGGCGTTTGTTAAACAGGCGCTGCCGTTTATCGTGGGACTGTTGATTCTGTTGATAATTCTTATGCTATGTCCACAGATTATAACATGGCTTCCTGATTTGGTTTATGCATAGAGAGAGGGAGAAAATATGGATAAAAAGACATTGAACGTTGTATGGTTTTGTACAGACCAGCAGAGATATGATACGATTTCCTGCATGGGAAATCAACATTTACGTACGCCTAATATAGACCGTCTGGCGGAGGAAGGAACGATGTTTACAAGGGCATATACGCAGTGCCCGATCTGTACTCCGAGCAGGGCAAGTTTTCTTACCGGACGATATCCGACCTGTACCAGAGCGTTCTATAATGGGAACGAGAGTTTTTCAAAAGACGAGGTTTTGATTACGAAGTTGCTGGCAGATCAGGGATATACTTGCGGATTGACGGGGAAACTTCACTTGACGGCCGCGGAAGGAAGAATGGAGGAGAGATGCGAGGACGGTTATTCGTCGATGCAGTGGAGCCATCATCCTCATGATGATTGGCCCGAGGGAGTGAATAAGTATCAGGCATGGCTGAAAGAACAGGGAATAGACTGGAAGGAGGTTTACGGGGGCAGATATACAAGTATGTCCAAATGGCCGCCGACAGAGAATCCGGGATTTCATGGAAAGGAAGTCGGCGTATGTCCTGAGATTCATCAGACGACCTGGTGTGTGTCAGAAGCGATAGAATTTATTGAAAAGAATAAAGAGAAAGAAAAAGGCTGGCTGATCAGTATTAATCCATTTGATCCGCATCCTCCGTTAGATCCGCCCCAGGAGTATAAAGACCGCCTGAATATAGACGATATGCCGCTGCCTCTGTGGAAAGAGGGAGAATTGGATAACAAACCGGATATTCAGAAGCATGACTACATAGCAGGGGGACAGAATGGAGGTACGGACAGTATTATAGGTATGTCGGATGAGGATAAGCGTGAAAAGTTCCGGGATTATTACGCGGAAATTGAATTGATTGACGATCAGCTTGGACGGTTGCTGGATTATCTGGATGAGAACGGACTTAGAGAAAATACCGTTGTGGTATTTATGAGCGATCATGGCGAGATGAGCGGAGACCATGGATTATATTGGAAAGGCGCATATTTCTACGAAGCCTTGACACACGTGCCGTTAATTTTCTCGTGCCCCGGATACATTAAGGAGGGACTTGTGAGCGATGCATTGGTGGAATTAGTGGATATTGCTCCAACGTTATGCGAATTATTAGGATATGAAGTTCCGTATTATATGCAGGGAAAGAGCTTAAAGAAGCTTTTGTGCGGGGAGTGTAGACCAGATTATCATAAAGACGCTGTGTACTGTGAATTTTATAGTTGTCTTGTCGGCTGTCACGATGATATCTTTGCAACAATGTATTTTGATGGAAGGTTCAAGATCATAAACTATCATGGAAAAAATTATGGTGAGTTATATGATTTGGAAAAAGATCCTGATGAGTATGACAATCTCTGGCAGAGAAAAGAGTACCAAGACTTAAAAAATGCTTTAATTATCAAGAATTTTGATCAGGCGATTCTAAATACCCGTGATTTTTCGATGCATCGCATTTATACATACTAGTGCGCTGTACTAACCGCATTATATTTTTCTGAAAGGAATCGAGCAGGAGATGTTCATCAAGGATCTCCTGCTCGATTTGGTTGACGGCCTCTTTACAAAGTTCTTTGGATTTGCTTTGCGATATCCAGCATCCGGGGCAAACATGCGTCAAAGAACATCTGATAAGAGCGGCAGAAATATTGGCGGTAGTTGTTTGCATCCAAACGTGTTCTGCGGCAGCCGCCCCGGCATAGATACTGATATTGGCACTGACCGCATTCTTTGCTGTGGTTTATGGATGATTCGATGAATTTGATCTGGTTTCGGACATTGTCTATTTCTTCGATTGAATCTGTGAGGAGATTCCCTAATTTATATGAATCGAGAACATAGAAATCACAAGGATATACAGAGCCGTCTGCTTCTACGACATACTGCGCGCCGCAGATTCCTCTCATATCGCAGGATTCCGGAGGCTGTCCAAGGAGAATGGCGATGTAGTTTTCGAACTGCCGGATAAAAGGCTGTTGTCCCAGACGCAAGTCCTCGTACCACAGCTCGAACAGGTCGATCAGGAATTGCCCGTAAGTCTCCGGGGTTAAAGAGTAATCTTGTTCGCCGGGGACAGTATCTAACGGGTCCAGGCAGGCGATAAATTGAAGGTATGAAAGATGATTCTTTTTATAGAATTTGTAATTTCTTTTGATCATTGGTGCGGTTGCACGATTGACTACAGACAATATGTTGAATGAAACGTCTGATCTTTGTAACAGCTCAATGTTATGCATTACATTGGAAAAGCTTCCCTCTCCGGACAGGTTTTTGCGGTAGAGGTCGTGAGTCTTTGGCCCGCCGTCTAAAGAAACGCCGACTAGAAAATCATGTTTTTTAAAAAAGGCGGCCCATTCTTCGTCAAGTTGATAACCGTTTGTTTGGATTGTGTTATGGATCGCGACATGATTGATATTGTATTCTTGCTGGAATTCGATGGATTTTTCAAAGAAAGCAAGTCCGCTTAAGGTGGGTTCTCCGCCCTGATAAGCGAAAGTACAGTCTCGTTCCGCGTATGCAAGCGCTTTTTGTATGACGGCTCTAAGGGTATCCTCTGTCATAAAGCCATAAGAGGAATGCTCGCGTTTTGACATAGCGTCGTAATAAAAGCAATACTTGCACCGCAGATTGCAGTTGCCGGAGGATGGTTTAATTAATAAGTTAATTGGCGGCATAGAGAATCTCCTTTATAGTCAGATTGATTTTCTTCTATTATAACACAAGGTGATGGATTCTTATTGATTATTTTAATAAAAAGGAGGAGACGGCAGTGTTTATTTTATGTATATTGGTTTGTTTTTTGGCGTCGACAGTGGGCGCTGTCTGCGGTATAGGGGGAGGCATTATCATAAAGCCGGTTCTGGAGGCGTTTCAGATTATGGAGATCCCGGCGCTTCAATTTTTATCAGGCTGCGCGGTATGGTCAATGTCCGCGTATTCTGTCATAAAAAGCAGAGTAAGCAATGAGACCCAGGCGGAGCCCGGAAGCAGAACAATGCTTGCTCTTGGCGCGGCGATGGGAGGCGCAGCCGGGAGAAAACTGTTTGCAATTGCTTTGCAGACGTCTGAAAACAGCGGACAGGTGGGCAGGATTCAGGCGGGAGGTCTTTTGGCGGTTACAGTGGGAACGCTACTCTACGCCTTTTATAAAGAAAAAATTAGGACGTTTCATATTGTGAATTCCGGAGCTTGTGTTCTGATCGGCGGTATTCTCGGAATGCTGTCCGCCTTTTTGGGAATAGGCGGGGGGCCGGTTAATCTGGTAGTTTTATTCTTTTTCTTTTCTATGAGCACCAAGGCCGCAGTGGAAAGTTCCCTATATATTATCTTCTTTTCTCAGAGTATCAGCTTATTCCTGACTGTTCTCGCAGGAGTTGGAAGCGTCGATTTTTTGATGTTAATCTTGATGTGCGGCGGAGGGATTGCAGGAGGAATATGCGGCCGTTCTTTGAATAAAAAAATGTCGGACGAGACCGTTGATAGATTGTTTATCGCGCTGATGGTTATTCTTATAGGAGTCTGCGTTTATAATCTTAGAGATTGAGTCGGTTTTTAACAAAAGTGATTGTCAATTGAAGTAATGAGAAAATTTCTCAATAACGATATTGACAATCATTTTTAATTGGAATAAAATACAATATGTAAATGATAATCAATCTCATTCAAGAGAGGCGAGCGATGGAACAGGAAGATAAAGTGAAAGCCGTAATCCGGCAGTTGAAAGAAAATGGTTACAGAATCACTGCGCAGAGGAAGATGCTGCTGGAAATCATATTGGAGAATCAATATTCTTCCTGTAAGGAAATCTATTTTGCGGCGAAAGAAAGAGATCACAAGGTGGGGATGGCGACCGTATATCGGATGGTGCAGCTATTGGAGGATATGGAGCTGATACATAAAGAGATGGCAGTACGTTTGTAAAGGAGGGAGCAGGATGCCGCTGACGATGCTGAATTATGGCGAAGCCGCTGCGATTAAGCGGATTGGAGGAAAGGAAGAATCAAAAAGGTTCCTTAAGAACCTGGGATTTACTGTGGGGGAGCAAGTAAAGATAATAGCAAGTAATAACGGAAACGTCATCGTTCAGGTGAAGGATTCCAGAATTGCGGTAAGCAGAGGGATTGCCAATAAGATCATGGTATAGAAGGAGGAAGGGATATGCAGACATTAAAGGACATCAAATGCGATTCGAGCGCGGTAGTGGTAAGATTACACGGCGAGGGGGCGACGAAGAGGAGGATTATGGATATGGGAATCACAAAAGGGACGTCTGTCTATGTAAGAAAGGTCGCGCCGCTGGGAGATCCGGTAGAGGTGACGGTCAGGGGATATGAGCTTTCACTGAGAAAAGCTGACGCGCAGATGATAGAAGTACAGTAAAGCGCAGGGAATATTCGCGCCGGGATACAGTCCGGTGCAGGAGTATATTCGCGCCGGGATACAGTCCGGCGCAGGGGAATATAGAAAAGAAGATCAGGAGGAGTAAGACATGGGAGTGAAAATTGCGCTTGCCGGTAACCCGAACTGTGGGAAAACGACATTATTTAACGCGCTTACCGGCTCGAATCAGTTCGTAGGAAACTGGCCGGGGGTTACGGTTGAAAAGAAGGAAGGGAAATTAAAGGATCAAAAAGAGGTCATGATTATGGATTTGCCTGGAATCTACTCTTTATCGCCTTATACTCTGGAGGAAGTGGTGGCCAGGAATTATCTGATTACAGAGCACCCGGACGCAATCTTGAACATCGTGGACGGGACGAATCTTGAGAGGAATCTTTACCTGAGCACCCAGCTTTTGGAGTTAGGGATACCGGTAGTCATGGCGGTCAATATGATGGACGTCGTCAGGAAATCCGGAGACGAGCTGCATATACAGCGGTTAGCCGAGAAGCTGGGATGCGAGGTCGTACCGATATCCGCTCTGAAGGGGGACGGTATCTGGGACGCGGCGAAGAAGGCGGTAAAGGCCGCGCAGGAAAAGAAAGCGTCGGTCCCGGTTCATGAATTCGCTCCGGAGGTGGAAGGAATCCTGCAGGAGATTGAAGCAAAGATTACAGGCGTGCCGGAAGAACAGAAGCGTTTCTATGCCGTCAAATTATTTGAAAGAGACGATAAGATCCGTGAGATGCTGGGCCAGGCGCCGGATGTATCGGAGATCATTGCTAGGGCAGAGAAGGATATGGACGACGACGCGGAGAGTATTATCACAAACGAGCGTTATCAGTATATAGCGTCCGTGACAGACGGCTGCCTGAGCAAGGCAGGTAAAGGGAAGCTGACAGTCTCCGATAAGATTGACAGGATCGTTACAAACCGCTGGCTTGCGCTGCCGATTTTTGCGGTAATCATGTGGGCGGTATACTACATATCGGTCTCGACGGTGGGAACGATTGTGACAGACTGGACCAATGACGTCCTGTTCGGCGAGATCATCCCGCCGGCGATTGAGAAAGTGCTTGTTAGCGTCAACTGCGCGGACTGGCTTAAGGGTCTGGTTTTAGACGGTATCGTGGCGGGCGTGGGCGCCGTGCTGGGGTTCGTGCCGCAGATGCTGGTATTGTTCATCTTCCTTGCGTTTTTGGAGGCATGCGGTTACATGGCTAGAATTGCGTTTATCATGGACCGTATCTTCCGTAAATTCGGATTGTCGGGGAAATCCTTCATCCCGATGCTGATTGGTACAGGATGCGGTGTTCCTGGCATTATGGCTTCCCGGACGATTGAGAATGACCGAGACCGTAAGATGACGATCATGACGACCACCTTCATCCCCTGCGGCGCGAAACTGCCGATTATCGCCCTGATTGCGGGAGCGCTCTTTGACGGGGCGTCCTGGGTTGCGCCGAGCGCGTACTTCGTGGGGATTGGGGCTATTATCTGCTCGGGCATAATCCTGAAGAAGACGAAGCTGTTCGCGGGAGATCCTGCGCCGTTCGTTATGGAACTCCCGGCGTATCATCTGCCGACTGTAGGAAATGTCTTAAGAAGCATGTGGGAGAGAGGCTGGTCCTTTATCAAGAAAGCCGGTACGGTGATTCTTTTGTCCACTATCTTTATCTGGTTTACCTCAGGCTTCGGTATCGTTGACGGACAGTTCGGTATGGTGGACGACTTAAGCGACGGTTTCCTTGCCAATATCGGGCAGGCGTTCGCATGGCTCTTTATCCCGCTTGGATGGGGCGACTGGCAGGCGGCGGTTGCGGCGATCACAGGTCTGGTGGCGAAGGAAAATGTCGTAGGAACCTTCGGAATACTCTATGGCTTCGCGGAAGTTGCGGAAGACGGGGCAGAGATATGGGGGACGCTGGCGGCAAGTATGACGGCGCTCTCGGCGTATTCCTTCCTCGTATTTAATCTCTTGTGCGCGCCCTGCTTTGCGGCGATCGGCGCGATTAAGCGGGAGATGAACAACACGAAATGGACCTGGTTCGCCATCGGGTATCAGTGTATATTTGCCTATGCGGTGTCTCTTTGCATCTACCAGTTCGGGATGCTGTTCACAGGAAAGGCATTGGGAATCGGAACGGCTGCGGCATTTCTGGTTCTGATGGGATTTTTGTATCTTCTGTTCCGTCCTTATAAGGAGAGTTCATCGCTGCACGTTAATATATCTGCCGTAAAAACCAAAGCGATGAAAGTATAGTTATAATTCATTTGCAGCGGTTCCATGCCAATCGGTGTAGCAGGTATAGACAATAACGGAGCCGGCATTATATAATGAAAACAGAGTCATAATCATAATCATAATTATAATCAGGGGAGGCGATAATATGGCATTGGCGGCAAGCAGCGTCCTGTCGACGGCTGTGATAGGGCTTATGGTATTAGGCGCGGCGGCATTGGCGGCAAGAAGTATCTGGAAAAATAAGAAAAATGGCGGAGGCTGCGGATGCGGCTGCGAGAATTGCCCCGGTTCGTGTCATAATAAAAGGTAATTGGTCGCATTGACGGTCTATAATATTTTATTCTTTGGCTCAGTTACATTGACAAGAATTTAACCAGGGTGTATAATACAAATTAAGGCAGACAAGAAAGACTTACATAGGGGAAATGTCTTTCTTGTCTGTCTTATTATTCATATTTTCTGATTTTAGAATGTATCTGAAGAAGTGTGTCAGTACACCAGTACATCATTGCATGTTTAGATGTCAGGTATACTCTAAGGACAGAAGAATGAACGGTACGGCAATGTACCGGGAAACCCTATTGTTTTAAGAAGGGTATCTCCGGAAAATAACGGCGCGTCCCTGCAGCGCGGTCAGTTTATGCGGAATACCCGGGAAAGAAAAAGAGGTGAGATGTATGAACAGCATCAATATTGTTATTTTGCTGACGATTCTCGCGTATATGTGCCTTCTGATCGGCGTCGGTGTGTATAATGCGAAGAAGAACAACAACAGTGAGGACTTTTATCTGGGCGGCAGAAAGATGGGAGCATTGGTAGTAGCCATGAGCGCGGAGGCAAGCGATATGTCGAGCTGGCTGCTGATGGGACTTCCGGGCGTGGCATATCTGACGGGTCTGGCGGACGCGTTCTGGACTGCGGCAGGTCTGGCGATCGGTACTTATCTGAACTGGCTTTTTACTTCGAGGAGATTAAGGCGCTATTCCGAGAAGATCGGCGCTATCACGGTGCCGACGTTCTTTGCGAAAAGATTTCATGACGAGAGGAATATTATATCGGCGATTTCGGCCGTTATTATCGTAATCTTTTTTGTCGTATATGTAGCGTCCGGATTCTCGGCATGCGGCAAGTTATTTAATTCCTTGTTCGGACTGAACTATATGACAGGGATGATCTTATTCGCGGTGATTATCGTAGTCTACACGATCGCGGGCGGTTTCACGACGGTAGCGACCAACGATTTGATCCAGAGTATAGTAATGTCAATTGCCCTCGTTTCTATCGTGACCTTCGGCGTGACTACCGCAGGCGGTATGGGGGCGGTTATGGATAATGCAAAATCACTGTCCGGTTATCTTTCTGTATCTGCTATCCACGATGCGGTGACAAAGACGGCGATTCCATATTCTCCGCTTACTGCTGTCGGTCTGCTGGCGTGGGGAATCGGTTACTTCGGTATGCCGCATATCCTGGTAAGATTCATGTCTATCGAAGATGAGAATAAGCTGACGCTTTCCAGACGAGTAGCTTCCATATGGGTAACATTTGCCATGGCAGTTGCAATCTTCATCGGAATCGTGGGTCTGGCAGTTGCGAATTCAGGGGCGATTGAGGTTCCGGAAGGGCAGAATGAACGGATTATTATCATACTTACCAACCTGCTCAGCCAGCACGGAGTTCTGACGGCGATCCTTGGGGGCGTGATCCTTGCAGGAATCCTTGCGGCCACGATGTCTACGGCAGACAGCCAGATGCTGGTGGCGGCGTCCGGTGTATCCGAGAATATCGTACAGGATTTCTTTGGAAAGAAACTTTCCGAGAAGCAGAGCCTTATGATCGCGCGGGGTACAATCCTGGCTATTGCGGTAATCGCGGTATTTATAGCGAAAGATCCGAATTCCAGTATCTTTGAAATTGTATCCTTCGCATGGGCAGGCATGGGCGCGGCGTTCGCGGGCGTTGTGATCTGCGCGCTGTTCTGGAAGCGTACTACGCTGCAGGGCGCTCTGGCAGGTATGATCTCCGGCGGAGTGATGGTATTCGTGTGGAAGTTCGGTATCAGTAAATTAGGCGGTATCTTCAATATCTATGAGCTGCTTCCGGCATTCCTGGTATCTCTGGCGATGATCATCATCGTGAGTCTGGCGACAAAGGCGCCGGATCAGTCGATCATTGATGAATTTGAGAGCGTAAATGTGAAGTAATGTGAAGTAATTGCTATTTATGTTGAAATTAAAAGTGGAAAACATTATAATAGAAGAAAATAAAATCGGTGGTCAGGGCTGCCGGTTTTATTTTACGAAAAATTTTCCAAATAGATAAGGAGGCTGGAAAAGTTTTTCAATCGTACAGGTAAACGATAAAAGAAGGAAGGTTTCGGTTGATAATGGATCAGGGAAAAGTATTTAGAGTGTTAAAAGCTATGGAAGAGCAGGGGATACCGCAGATGATCGTGGCTGATCCTGTGGCGATCTTCTATCTGACGGGGAAATGGATCTTCCCGGGGGAGAGACTGCTGGCGCTGTATCTGAATGTGAATGGAGACCATAAGATGGTGATTAATAAGCTGTTTCCGCAGGAAGAGGATCTGGGTGTGGATATCGTCTGGTATGATGACGTGGAGGACGGTGTAGAGATCCTGAGCCGCTTTGTGGAGAAGGACAAGACCATGGGGATTGATAAGATATGGCCGGCAAGATTCCTGCTCCGTCTGCAGGAGTTAGGAGGCGGAAGCCGGTTTGTGAACGCCTCTCCGGTGGTGGACGGTATCCGTATGGTGAAGGATGAGAAGGAGCAGGCGTTGATGCGGGAGTCCTCAAGGCTCAACGATATGGCGATGGAGAGACTGATTCCGTGGACGGCGAAGGGACTGACGGAGAAGGAGCTGAATGCGAAGGTCCGTGAGATCTATAAAGAGCTTGGCTGTGACGATGTGTCTTTCGACCCGATTACGGCGTATGCGAAGGGGGCGGCGGACCCCCATCACGTGACGGATGATTCAAAAGGCAGGCGCGGAGACTGTGTGGTACTTGATATCGGAGCATTCAAGGACAATTACGCGTCCGACATGACCCGGACGGTATTCATCGGAGAAGTATCCGACCGTGGGCGGGAGATCTATGATATCGTCGCGGAGGCGAACAGGCGCGGCATCGAGGCGGCGAAGCCGGGGAACAGGATGTGCGACGTGGATCTTGCGGCAAGGAATTATATTGAAGAAAAGGGATATGGGAAGTATTTTACACACAGGACGGGGCACTCCATCGGGCTTGAGGATCATGAGTTCGGCGACGTCTCTTCGGTAAACGAGGCTGTGATACGGCCGGGGCAGTGCTTTTCGGTGGAACCGGGGATCTATCTCCCGGAAGAAGGAATCGGAGTCCGTATCGAAGACCTGGTACTCGTGACAGAAGACGGATGCGAAGTACTGAATCATTTTACCAAAGATCTGATCGTGGTACCGGAAGAATAAAAATTAGTGCAGAGAAGGAGCAATTAGTGATGAACAGGGAACAGGCGCATGATATCTTGATGAAATATATGAAAGGTGAGAATTATATCACCCACTCTTACGCGGTTGAGGCGATTATGAAGGGGCTTGCCAAGCGGTTGGCGCCGGACGACGTGGAATACTGGGGGATCGTAGGGCTGCTTCATGATCTGGATGAAGAGCAGTGCGACTGGCAGCATGACATGAGCGTACATGGGCCGACGTCTGCGGAGATACTGAAGAAAGAAGGGATCGAAGACAAGGTCTTGTTCGACGCGATTTGCGCGCACAATCCGAAGAGCGGGGTGAAGGCAAAGACGACTCTGCAGTACGCTATATTGGCGGCGGATCCTATGAGCGGGTTCGTGAAAGCGGTTGCGCAGATCTATCCGGATAAGAAGATCGCCAGCGTGAAGCACAAGTCTGTGATGAAGCGGTTTAACGAGCTGCGCTTTGCGGCGGGGGCGAACAGAGACTATATGGAGTCCATCGAGTTTACAGGACTCAGTCTGGATGATCTGATTGATGTCGCGCTGGAAGAGATGGGAGCCATCTCGGACGTATTGGGATTGTAGTATTGGAATTATAATAGACGGATGGAAGAATTAAGAGAGATATTACGGGGCAATCTAAATATAGAATTCCGGTCGGCCGTGCTTAGCAATCCCCGCAAAAAGGACGGGGCAGTGAAGGTGAAGGTGCGGCCGCTGCTTCAGAAGGAAAAGCTCATATTTCAGTTAGAAGAATTTCGGAATAACCAGGCGTTTCACAAGAATGCGGACCCGCAGGAAGCAGAGGAAGCGCTGCTTGCGTACATGGAGAATATGCGGCAGATGCAGATGGAGACAGCAGGCGCTTCATATACCATACTGGTAAGCAAGAAGGGAAAGATATCGGTAAAGCAGAGGGCACAGGCGCAGTGCGTCAAAGAAAAGGAAATAGACAGGAGCCATAACCGCAGGAAAAAGTATGTGCTGGAAGAGGGAGTTCCGGTTCCGTTTCTTTTGGAGCTTGGAGTTATGACAAAAGAGGGCAAGATCGTGAATTCCAGGTTTGATAAATTCCGGCAGATTAACCGGTTCCTGGAATTTATCGAAGACATTCTGCCGGAGCTTGATAAAGACAGGGAGCTTACGATACTGGACTTCGGATGCGGGAAATCTTATCTGACATTTGCCATATATTATTATCTGCATGAATTAAAGAAGTATGATATCCGGATCATCGGGCTGGACCTTAAGAAGGACGTTATACGCTGGTGTAATGAATTAAGTAAAAAATATGGATATGAGAAACTGACATTTCAGGAAGGAAATATTGCGGATTACAGTGAATCCGGGACGGGTTCGGTGGATATGGTTGTGACGCTGCATGCCTGTGATACGGCGACGGACTATGCGCTGGCAAAGGCGGTCGGATGGGGAGCGAAGGTAATCCTGTCGGTGCCTTGCTGCCAGCATGAGCTGAACGGGCAGATGGAGAACGATATCCTTAAGCCTGTTCTGGGATACGGGCTGATCAAAGAGCGCATGGCCGCGCTTGTGACGGACGCCCTGCGGGCACAGTATCTGGAGCGTGAAGGATATGACGCGCAGATCCTGGAATTCATAAGTTTGGAGCATACACCAAAGAATATATTGATCCGTGCAGTTAAGACCGGTAAAAAGGGGGGAAACGGGGAGGCGGTCCGCAGGTGTGAAGAATTCCTGCATGTGTCGCCGACTCTGGGCCGGCTGCTGGAACGTAAAGGGGAATGATAGATGGATTGGAAGAAGAAGCTGACAGATGCGGGAATCCTGATTCTGGTATTTATTGCGGCGGTGATCGGATTCAGCTTGTATACGAATAAGGGAAACGCGAATGTGACCGCTGATATGGGAGCGGCGACTTATCCGCAGATATCATTTTCTTATAATGGTTATACGATGAATACGCTGAACGGGTATGCGAAAGCGATGGACATCCCGGTTATGAGGGACGTGGTCACGCCGGTACTGGACCAGAAGGTTGTCGGAATGATAGAGACTTATGACAATCAGATCAGCAGCGTAGAATATATCGTATACTCTCTGGACGGCCGGCAGCAGTTGAAAAACGGTCTCCTGAATTTCCTGGGAGAGGATTTCACGTTGAATTTTGACGATGTAGGGCTGACGGAGGAGCGGGTTCTGGAGCTTATCTTATATACGGAGAAGGACGAAGAGATCTATTTCTATACGCGGATCGCGGATGCGTCCCATACAGGTTTTCTGGAGTGTATGGATTATATCCGTGGTTTTCATGAGAATGCCATGGGGAAGGTGGAAGGAGCCGGAGTAGGTCTGGCGCTTGAACCCAGTGAGCGTGCGGATAATACCAGTTTCCGGCATGTTACGATCCAGTCTGATTATGACCACGTGTCATGGGGAGGCTTAGAACCGGCAGTAGAGAAGGGAGAACGTTGGAATATCAAGGAGATTCAGAATGACTCGCTCTCTGTTCAGTTGGAATACCGCGTCAGGTGTAAAGGGGAAGAGAATGAGTCGGATGTCTATCTGACCCAGGAGTTTTTCCGTGTGAGCCATCCTGAGGGGGCGGATAAGACCTATCTGCTGGATTACGACAGGACGATGGAACAGGTCTTCGACGCGACGAAGCATGTGCTGGATGAACGGGGGATTATCCTGGGAATCGTGCCTAAGGATGTTCAGTATCTGGTGGATAAAGACGGCCAGGCGGTGTCGTTTGTGGCGGCGAATGAATTGTGGAATTACAATAAGAAGACAGACGAGGCTTCCCTGGTATTTAGTTTTGCGGATATTGAGAATACGGATGTACGTAATATGGGTTCTGATTACAGAATCAAGCTGTTGGATATGGACGGAAAAGGGAATACCGTATTTGCGGTATGCGGCTATATGAGCCGCGGCGTACACGAAGGAGAAGTCGGCGTCGCTGTCTATTATTACAATATAGGAAAGAATTCTGTAGAAGAAAAAGTCTTTATAACCACAGGCCAGTCTTACGGAATTGCGATTCATGAACTGAGTAATATGCTCTACTATAATGTGGAGCAGAATATGCTGTATGTGATGCTGGACGGAGCCCTGTATGAATGTGATGTAAAGCGGGGATGGACCAGCACGGTCGTAGAAGGGCTTCAGAACGGCCAGTATGTGATATCGGCTGACGGCAGCCAGGTGGCGTGGCAAGAGGGAGAAGAATTGAATACGGCATCCAGGGTTATGGTTAGGGACCTAGAAACCGGAGAGGAACGGATTGTGGAATGCCAGGGGGATGAATGTATCCGTCCGTTAGGTTTTATAAAGAATGATTTTGTATATGGAGTTGCCAGGACTGCGGATACAGGAAAGACGATATCCGGAGAGGTTACGGTTCCGAATTATAAGATTGAGATACGGAACCAGAAGAATGAAGTGGTTAAGACATATCAGATGGATGGGATATACGTGCTGGATGCGGTTTTTGATGAAAATATGATTACCTTAACCCGGGCGACCAGAGAAGGAGAGACATATGCGTCTACGTCGCCGGATTACATTACCAATAATGAGGAAAAAGAGAAGAGTAATATCTACGTGGAGGCTTATGCGACAGAGCTTAAGGAGTCACAGGTGAGAATAACCTTTGACGACGGGATATCAGATAAAGAGCCTAAAGTACTGAAGCCGAAGCAGATTCTTCTGGATAAGCAGGAGAATATAAGCTTTGATGATGTCAGCCATGAGGAGAAATACTATGCATATGGCTATGGAGAATTACAGGGAATATTCAACAGAGCGGGGGAAGCGATCCGGCTGGCGGATGAGTACAACGGCGTCGTGGTAGATACGAATCAGACGAGTATCTGGGTGAAAGGGATCAACCGCAGGCGGCATGATGTCACAGGAAAGAATGAAATGATCCAGGCTGCGGCAGACAGGCTTAAGCAGCATGAGGCGCCTGCCGACATCCTGCGGGATCTGAATGAAGGCAGGGTCCTTGATTTGACGGGATGCACGGCGGATCAGATGATCTCCCTTCTGGATCAGAATATACCGGTTATCGGGATGTTGGATACGCAGAATGCGGTTATACTGGTGGGATATGTTGACTACAGCCTGATCTATATCCAGCCGGAAACCGGAGAACGTCTTGTTACGTCCACCAGACAGATGGATGAGATGACGTCAGGGAGCGGAAATACCTATGTGGGCTAGATAAAGAAAGCGGCTTGCAATTGAGACATTGCAGCCGCTTCTTTTTATGCGCAGCCCCGTGCAGAAGAGTTTAGATTCCGCAGAAAGTGAAGCTGAATTCCATCTTTTTGCTTACATCCAGCAGGTATTCCGGGTGTGTGCAGGCTCCCCAGCTATCGTCCCCGCCGACTCCCATCTGTCCTTTGGAAGCCCTGATTACGGTATAGTGCACCTCGGGCAGCTCGTAAGGATGCATGGCGTTCTCTAATTCGTGCGGAGTATAAGGAAGTGCGGAGAATGTCATAGGTCCGTTCTCCGGCGTCATCTCGAATCGCATTCCGTGTCCTTTTAGATCCGTGACTTCCGCGTAACGAACTTCTTCTTTGCTGCCGCATTCCTGAGGAACAAGGTAAGCTGCCATATTGTCGGCAACCAGATTCTCATATATACCGAGTTTGGCTCCTTTTTTGCGGTCCGCGTAGGTCTCTGCAGGACCGAGTCCATACCATTTTACATGGTCATAGTCGGCGCTTAGCTTAAAGAGCATACCGAATTCGGGCATGTCTCCCAGCTCCTTTACCGGATCATAAGACAGGGTAGTCTTTATGCGTCCGTCGCCGAATACTTCATAGGTTACCTGACAGTCTGCCGGCCGGGCGGTCTGCAGATAGTAGGTGAACATAACGGAGACACTGTGTTCGGATTCCGTGACACTGGGTTTGCATATGGCAGGCGGATTCGTGCCTGGTATTTTGTGGGTCAGATACATGCTGGCAATCTTCCACTGTGCGTATCTGCCGGGCATGTTGCAGCCGCAGTCGTTGTCCACGGGGGCGCGCCAGAAGTTCGGCTTCGGGATCGCTTCAATCATCTCTTTTCCGGCATATCTGTAAGATACGAGACCGCCGTTTAATATAGAGAACAGAACCTCAAAGTGTCTGCCTCTGACTCCGATGTTGTGGCCGCTTCGGATCACGGTGAAGCCTTCGGTACACACGGTCTGGGGCGCGGCAATCTGGTATACATACTGTCCAAAAGCGATTTCATGTCCGCGTGGCGCCCAGATCGTATCTTCCTTCAGGTGGAAAGAGACGGTAATCGTATATTCCCCTGCCCGGGTCTCCTCGGGAAGCGGAAGTTCATAGACTTCGCCGGCAAGAGGGGCGACATGGGTCTCAAGAACTGCATTGCGGACGATCTTGCCGTCCCGTGCAGCCGTAACGCGGCAGTCAAAGGCATCCGTGTTCACGAAGAGGTTCTTATTCATAATACGGACTTTGTCTTTGCTTACCTCGGCGGAAATATTCTGGTAGTTGTATTTTACCTCCTGCATCTTCGGGGAGACTTCCCGGTTCCCGTATACGATGCCGTTTCCGCTGAAATTATAATCCGTCGGACGCTCGCTGAAGTCTCCGCCGTAGGCGAAGAATTCTTTTCCATAGCGGTCTTTCTTGACGATGGACTGGTCGATGTAATCCCAGATGAATCCGCCCTGATAGAGAGGTTCTGTGTCGGTAAGGTCCGTGTATTTGTGCATCGCCCCGCAGGAATTGCCCATGGCATGGGTATATTCACAGCAGATGAATGGCTTGCTGCGGTTTTCCGACAGAAAAGCCTTGATTCCGTTGACGGAAGTATACATCTGGCTCTCCATATCGCTGGTATCGTTATACCGGCGGTCGTGGAAGATGCCTTCATAATGCACCAGACGGGTGGGATCAAGTTTCCGGAAGAGCTCGGACATCTCATAGATATCCCTGCCGCCGTATGATTCATTTCCGCAGGACCAGATCAGGATCGCCGGGTGGTTCTTATCTCTCTGATAGATGGAATTCACACGGTCCAGCATCATATCCAGCCATTCCGGCCGGTCGTTCGGGACGACGTTAGAAGTATCGCCGGTCTCTTCCGCGATGTCCCAGGAGCCGTGAGATTCCAGGTTATTCTCATCGATGAGGTAGAAGCCGTATTCGTCGCACAGCCTGTAGATCAGGGAATCGTCAGGGTAATGGCAGGTACGGATGGCGTTGATATTATTCTGCTTCATCGTCTCAAGATCTTTGCGGAGTTCGGCTTCGCTTACCCGCCTGCCGTTCACGGAACTGAATTCATGGCGGTTCACACCCTTGAATACGATTCTTTGTCCATTCAGGGTCATGATGCGGTCTTTCAGTTCGAAGCGCCGGAAACCGACCTTTTCAGGAATGATTTCCATAAGAGCGCCGCCGGCATCGAAGATCTCGATCGTAAGATCATAAAGAGCCGGTATTTCCGCGCTCCAGAGAGCCGGGTGTTCGATATTCCGGTGATAAGAGGTCTCTGCGCTCAGTTCCTTTTCATCCTCAAATACCTTCCTGCCATCCAGAGAGAGGCAGAAGATGGCTTTCCCTTCTATCATATCCGTATCTGCCATCATCAGAAGCCGGATGTCAAGGGACGCGTTTTGAAGGGTCGGATCTGGTATTGCCTGTATCATCAGGTCGCGGACATGCAGGTCCGGAACAGTATAGAGATACACATCCCGGTAGATGCCGGAGAAGCGATAGAAATCCTGATCCTCACACCAGCTAGAGGAAGTCCACTTGAATACCTGTACGGCAAGCTTGTTCTCACCGTCTGCGGTATGGCCGGTCAGTTCGAATTCCGACGGGGTGAAGGAATCCTCGCTGTATCCGATGAAATGCCCGTTCAGCCATACAGCCAGTCCGCTTTCCGCTCCCTGAAAAGAGATGAAGAGGCGTCTTCCCGTCATATTCTCCGGTATTGTGAAGTATTTTACATAGCTTGCTACCGGATTGAAATAAGACGGAATCTCTCCCGGAAGGATCTCGTCGTGCCCCTCCCATGGATATTGCGTATTGGCATACTGCGGAGCGTCGTATCCTTCCATCTGGATGTGGGCGGGTACGTGGATGTCTTCCCAGGAGCAGCAGGTGTATTCCGGCTTTTCAAATCCCGGGATCGTCTGATCATAATTTCTTGCATAGTGGAATTTCCACAGACCATTCAGGCTCATCCGAAAATCCGGATATCCGGCTTCCATATCGCCGGCGGAGGCATAATATCTGTGGTCAGAATGTGCATCCAGCCTGCCGTCGCGGAAATATTGCGGATCTTTTAATTTTTCATAATCGAATGTGTGCATGATAAATGTTTCCCCTTCCTTAAAAATAATAGTTACTTTCGGAGTAAGTACGAAAAGTAATTATGATATGTTTATTATAATATAGACAGGTCAGGGATAGTGTGGTATGTTAGGCTAAATAATATAACATTTCGAAACAAAAAGAATACATCAGGAAGAGGTGAGAGGGTATGCCGATACATTTTAGAGATACTCCGGTAAAGGAACCGTTTACGTTTGAATCAATAGGGGACCGCTGGGAGCAGGATTCGGTGATGCGCCCCGGGGGATATCCGGTTTATCACTACATGCAGACGGAAAAAGGGAGAGGGAGCTTCTATGTGCAGAATAAGAATTATGTGCTGGAGGAGGATGAGGGAATTCTGATCGCGCCTTTCATACGCCATTCCTATGCCAGGGATACGTCAGAGTGGATTACGGCGTTCGCCACATTTACAGGGACGATCGACGGCAGTATCGCGAAGATGGTCGGTAACAGGCAGGTGATATTTATCGAGAAGGAACAGGGAAGACAGATCGGAGATATGATCCACGAGATTATGGAGCAGTGGGATCAGCTTTCGTCGGATCCGTGCGCGCTGTCTGTCAGGTGCTACTGCCTGCTGATGAACCTTGCCAACAGTATCTATACACAGAACTCTGCCAAGAATCCTCTCTATCTGCGTTATGTGGAGCCGGTGATAAGGGAGATTGAAACACATTATGACAGTGAACTCACGGTACAGGAACTCAGTGATAAAGTCTATGTCACGCCCCAGTATCTGACGCGTCTGTTTCGGCGGTTCCTGGGATATTCGGTATATGAGTATCTGACGGTCTACAGGATCAACAGGGCGAGGGAGATACTGGTATTGAATCCCCAGACAGAGATACGGCAGGTGGCGGGACAGATAGGGTTTGCAGATACCAGCCATTTTATCTCCATATTTAAGAAGATGACGGGTCTTACGCCTCTTGAATTCCGGAAGATGAATTGATTAAACTGCCTTTTAAATCAAGTTTGGGTATGTTATAATAAGTGTCATGTCAGGGTGAAAAAAAGGAGTAAAAGAATATGAATTTAATTACAATCAGGGAATTATACAAGAACAAAGAGAAGTATCTGGATCAGAAGATTACAGTCGGAGGGTGGGTACGCAGTATCCGGGATTCCAAGACTTTCGGCTTTATTGTCGTGAACGACGGCACGTTCTTTGAGCCGCTGCAGATCGTCTATCATGATAAGATGGATAATTTTGCGGAGATTTCGAAATTAAATGTAGGCGCCGCGGTTATGGTGACCGGAACGCTGGTGGCAACGCCGCAGGCAAAACAGCCTTTTGAGATACAGGCGGACGCCGTGGAAGTAGAAGGGGCGTCTGCGCCGGATTATCCGCTGCAGAAGAAGCGGCACGGTTTTGAGTATCTGAGGACGATCTCTCATCTCCGTCCCAGGACGAATACGTTCCAGGCAGTATTTCGGGTACGGTCGCTGACTGCTTATGCGCTCCACAAATTCTTCCAGGAGAGAGGCTTCGTCTATGTGCATACCCCTCTGATCACAGGAAGCGACTGTGAAGGGGCCGGCGAGATGTTCCGGGTGACGACACTGGATATGGAAGACCTGCCGAAGACAAGCGGCGGACAGGTGGATTTTACACAGGATTTCTTCGGAAAAGAGACGAGCCTTACGGTAAGCGGTCAGTTGAATGCGGAGGCTTATGCGCAGGCGTTCCGTAATGTCTATACATTCGGGCCTACGTTCCGTGCGGAGAATTCGAATACGACCAGACATGCGGCGGAGTTCTGGATGATCGAACCGGAGATCGCGTTTGCAGATCTGGACGATAATATGATGCTGGCGGAGTCGATGCTGAAATACGTGATCAATTACGTGCTGGAAGAGGCGCCGGAGGAGATGAATTTCTTCAATTCATTTGTAGATAAGGGGCTGCTGGACCGTCTTCACAACGTAGTTTCCTCTGACTTTGCCAGGGTGACGTATACGGAGGCCGTCGAGATACTGGAGAAGAATAACGATAATTTTGAATATAAGGTTTCCTGGGGAGCAGATCTGCAGACCGAGCATGAGCGCTATCTGACGGAGGAAGTGTACAAGCGGCCGGTATTCGTAACGGATTATCCGAAGGAGATCAAGGCTTTCTACATGAAGCAGAATGAAGACGGGAAGACCGTGGCGGCGGTGGACTGTCTGGTTCCCGGGATCGGCGAGATCATCGGCGGAAGCCAGAGGGAAGATGATTATGATAAGCTGCTGGCGAGGATGAAGGAACTGGGGCTTAAGACGGAAGACTATAAGTTTTATCTGGATCTCCGTAAGTACGGTTCTACCAGGCATGCGGGATTCGGACTCGGATTTGAGAGATGCATCATGTATCTGACCGGGATGGGCAATATCCGGGACGTGGTTCCGTTCCCGAGAACCGTCAATAACTGTGAATTATAGTTTTTATAACTGAGATAAAGCTCCGCATCAGACAGTTGCCTGTGGTTTTGCGGAAGGGTATCATGAAGAGGACATTTTGTATAAGAGGTTTGTATGAATATTTTAGTTGTTGATGATGAGAGGGAGATCGCAGATGTGATCGAACTATATCTCCATAATGACCAGTATAACGTATTCAAGTTTTATACGGGTGAGGACGCGCTTGCCTGTATCGGAAGCAAGAAGATCGATCTGGCGATTCTGGATATTATGCTCCCGGATATCGACGGATTCCAGCTTCTTAAGATGATCCGGGAGAAGTATACGTTCCCGGTTATCATGCTGACGGCGAAGACGGAATACATGGACAAGATCACAGGGCTTACGCTGGGGGCGGACGATTATATTCCGAAGCCCTTTAACCCTTTGGAACTGGTGGCGCGGGTGAAGGCTCAGATCCGGAGATACACCCAGTATAATGACGGCGGGAAAGAAGAGGGGGATATCATAGACTTCGGCGGTCTTCTGCTGAACCGGACGTCTCATGAGTGCGTCTATAATGAGGTGCCCCTGACGCTGACTCCCATCGAATTCGATATACTCTGGCTCTTGTGCGAGAACCGGGGGAAGGTCATCAGTTCAGAAGAACTGTTTGAGAAGGTATGGAATGAAAAGTATTATAAGAACAGCAACAACACGGTGATGGTGCATATCCGGCATCTGCGGGAGAAGATGAGCGCGCCCACCGGTAAATCTGATTTTATTAAGACGGTATGGGGAGTAGGGTATAAGATTGAAGAATAAATATCGTAAGCTGAAGTTCACTTTGCTGCTCCAGACGGTCCTGGTCACGGCGCTTACGGTTCTGGTGGGCGGTTTCATCTTACAGTACGTGATCGACGGGATCTATAACGACAGTTTTGCGGAACTATTCGTCAGGTTCCTGATGTCGATGGACATAAAAAAGAGCCAGGCGATCCGTCTGTACTGGAAGCTGATCGGGGACAACAAGATATTCTTTATCATCGTTGGTTTCCTCCTGCTCTTTGCGGTGTTTTATTATGTGGCGCTGTCAAAGATGATGAAGTATGTGGATCAGATCGGGGATGGGATTGAGAATATCCTGTCGGAATCGACAGAGCCGATTCATCTGATTACGGAATTGAAACCCATCGAGATACGGCTGAATGAGATCAAGGCGAATCTGAAGCGTAAGGAGATAGAGGCGGAAGAGGGGGAGAAGAAGAAGAATGACCTGGTGCTGTTTCTTGCCCATGACCTGAAGACGCCGCTGACGTCCATCGTCGCTTACTTAAGTATGCTGGATACCCATGAGGATATGCCCCGGGAGGACAGGGAGAAGTATACCCATATTGCGCTTGAGAAGTCTATCCGGCTGGGGGAACTGATCAATGAGTTTTTCGATATCACCCGGTATAATCTGCAGAAGATTGAGCTGGAGGCGATAGAGATCAACCTGTCTTTCATGCTGGAACAGCTTGCGGACGAATTATACGGAGTGCTCCAGGAGAAGAGCTTGTCCTGTGAGGTTCAGGTGGAAGAGAACCTGGTAGTCTACGGAGACCCGGATAAGCTGGCGAGAGTGTTCGACAACATATTGAGAAATGCGATCGCATATTGCTATGCCGATACGAAGATTCAGATAGAAGCGCAGATGAAGAATCGGAATGTGGAGATTGTATTTACCAATCAGGGGGATAAGATACCGGGAGTCATGCTTCAGACGATCTTTGAGAAATTCTACCGTGTGGACGGTTCGCGTTCCAGCGGAACCGGCGGGGCAGGCTTAGGACTTGCCATTGCCAAGGAGATTGTAGAACTGCATGGCGGACTGATACGGGCGAAAAGCGACGACAACAGGACACAGTTTGTCGTGACGCTGCCGTCGAAGACAGAGAAGGAAGAAGGGACAGCAGATGAGGTTCATACACATCGCAGACGTGCATTTGGGAGCAAATCCGGACGCAGGCGGCTCGTACAGCGAAAGACGGGGAAGGGAGATCTGGAACAGCCTGGAACGGATGATGAAGATCTGCAATGAGGAAAAGGCAGATATTTTGCTGATAGCGGGAGATTTGTTTCACAGGCAGCCGCTCCTTCGGGAACTGAAGGAGGTAAGCTACCTCTTCGGGACGCTTGAGCATACACAGGTAGTATTGATTGCGGGCAACCATGACTATCTGAAAAGAGAGTCTTATTATAGAAGTTTTGAATGGCCGGAACATGTACATATGATTCTTGGCGGCGAGATATCCTGTGTGGAGATACCGGAGTTGTCCCTCGCAGTCTATGGGCTGAGTTATCATGCGAGGGAGATACGGGACAGCCGGTACAACCATGCCGTACCGAAGAAGCGGCAGAGGTATGAGATTTTGCTGGCTCACGGAGGGGACGAGAAGCATATCCCGTTAAACTTGGGGAAAATGGCCGCCCTGGGATATGATTATGTTGCTTTGGGCCATATCCATAAGCCCTGGTGCGAAGAGGGAAAGAACATTGCGTACGCGGGAGCTCTGGAACCTATTGATAAGAACGATACCGGAGAACACGGCTATATTCTGGGGGAGATTACGGAGGATGGCTGTAGGCTTCGGTTTATTCCCTGCGCGGTCAGGAAGTATGTGCATCTTTCCGTGTCGGTTGAGAAGACGATGACCGGCCATGCCCTGAAAGAACGGGTCAGGGAAGAGATCGAGAAGCAGGGGATACAGAATATATATAAAGTCGTTATAGAAGGTATGCGGGATCCGGATATCTTATTTGATATGGCGGATATGGATACTTATGGCAATATTATCGATCTGACGGATGAGACAAAGCCGGCTTATGATTTTAAGAAGCTCCTGATGAAGAACAGGAACGATCTCCTGGGGAGATATATCGAGAGCCTGGCAGATTATGATGAAGACAGTATAGAGTACCTGGCGTTGTGCGAAGGCGTGCAGGCGTTGATGGAGACGAGAAGAGGTTAAGACCAGATTATGAAGATTCGCGAATTGAGATTACAGCATTTTGGAAAATTTACAGACAGATCCATACAGATCGGGGATGGGATTAATATCCTGTATGGAGAGAATGAGTCCGGCAAGTCCACGCTTCATACGTTTATCAAAGGAATGTTTTTCGGTATGGAGAGAGGGAGGGGCCGGGCCTCTGTTTATGATACATTCAGTGTCTATGAGCCATGGGAGAACCCGAATTATTATGCGGGATCACTGAGGTTCGAAAGCGGCGGGAAGATGTTCCGGATTGACAGGAACTTTGACAGATATACGAAGAAAGCCGAGCTGATCTGCGAAGACGACGGTGAGAAATTGTCTGTTGAAGACGGAGATCTGGAGATGGTGATCGGAGGCTTGAATTCAGGAAACTATGAAAATACCATCTCTATCGGGCAATTGAAGGTGGAGACGGGCAAACCCCTTGCGGCGGAGTTCAAGAATTACGCGACCAATTACTATGCGACCGGGAACAGCGAGATGAATCTGTCGAAAGCGCTGGGACATCTGAAGGAGAAGAAGCAGCAGTTGGAGCGGGAAGTGAAAGACTCTATGCTGCGCAGGCAGGTACAGCGTGAACGGATGGAACAGGAGGCGTCCTATGTGTGGCGCGACGTTCACAGGCTGGAGGAAGAATACGTGCGGATCACGGAGGAGGTCAGACACCGCCGTGAGAAGGACCTGGCGGAAGGGCAGGAGAGTACGGAGAATAAGCGGATGATCGACGAATTGCGCCCGGATAAATGGAGGATTCATCCGGTGGAGATTATCGTGTTCATCGGAGTCATCATATTAGCATTTATTATGATCGCAAAGCCCTGGAATTATCTGGTGGCCATCATTCTTTTTCTGATATGCGGAATATATGTCTGGAACCGTATGAAGGTAGGAAAGCAGCAGGAAAAGACGCCGCCGGAGATTATACTGGAAGAGATCACGCCGGAAGAGGAGAAGATCCCCCGTGAGAAGCTCTTGTGGGAACAGGCCCATGTCAAAGAAGAACTTCGGGAGAAGCAGACGCAGTATTCCAATCTGAAAGAACAGTTGGAGGAACTGGACGAGATCAGCGGCGATTACAGAGAGTATGACCGGCGGCGCTCGGCTCTTGTGATGGCGATGGATAAGCTGAACGAACTCTCTGCCGATATGCAGAGGCAGTTGGAGGAACGGCTGAACGGCAGGACGTCAGAGATCCTGGCGGATGTCACGGGCGGCTGGTACACGAAGATGCTGATCGAAGAGGGGCTTCATGTAAGTGTCCTGAAGGACGGAAGGAGGATTCCGGCGGAAAATCTAAGCCGGGGTACGGTGGAACAGATGTATTTCGCGCTACGGATGGCGGCAAGCGAGATGCTGTATGAAGAGGAGTATCCGGTGATACTGGATGATACATTTGCCTATTATGATGACGTGCGTCTCGCCAATACGCTAAGATGGCTGGGAGAGCATCGGAAACAGGTACTGCTCTTCACCTGTCAGAAACGGGAAGAGCAGCAGCTTAAGGAACTGGGGATTTCCTTTCAGAAAGTAAATGTGAACGTGTCAGTACACTAACTGATAGGATGTCCCGCATTATATTCGTTGACGATGTGGTGAATGCGGTCGACCGGATTCAGGATGCTGCTGATAGATCCGTCGTGGTTCAGGGTATCGATCATGAGCGCGATATATTTGCTCATATCACAGTTAATATAATAAGGACGTTCAAGCAGCTCCGGAGTCTGATAGATCAGGTTGGTGGTCAGGATGGCGTCGAAGCTGCCTTCTTCATATGCCTGATCGAATTTTTTCAGTCCGTTTGTGAATAACCCGAAGGTCGCGGCGGCGAAGATGCGCCTTGCTTTCCGCTGTTTTAACTGGCGCGCCACATCGAGGATACTGTCTCCGGAGGAGATCATATCGTCTAAAATGATCACGTCTTTTCCTTCCACGGAGGAGCCCAGGAATTCGTGGGCAACGATGGGATTGCGTCCGTCGATAATCTTCGTATAATCCCGACGTTTGTAGAACATACCCATGTCAAGGTTCAGTACGTTGGCAAGGTAGACGGCACGTCCGGTAGCGCCTTCGTCTGGGCTGATGGCCATCATATGGTCACTGTCGATCTGCAGGTCGTCAAAGTGTTTGAGAAGACCTTTCACAAACTGATAAGTAGGGCGCACAGTCTCAAAGCCGTTCAAAGGTATGGCGTTCTGGACGCGGGGGTCATGGGCGTCAAAAGTAATGATATTATCCGCCCCCATGCGCACCAGCTCCTGGAGGGCGAGGGCGCAGTCCAGAGATTCCCGGCCGCTTCTTTTATGCTGGCGGCTTTCGTAAAGAAACGGCATGATAACGTTGATTCGTCTTGCCTTTCCGCCTACGGCGGCGATAACACGTTTGAGGTTCTGATAATGGTCGTCCGGAGACATATGGTTCATATGTCCGGTCAGAGAATAAGTTAAACTGTAGTTGCAGACATCTACCATAAGGTAGACGTCTTTTCCGCGGACGGATTCATTGATAATGCCTTTGGCTTCCCCGGAGCCAAAGCGAGGGACCTTCGCGTCGATCAGATAAGTATCTCGTTCATATCCATTGTAGACAACATCGTCTTTGTAGATATGGCCTTCTTCTTTGCGCCATCTTACGATATAATCGTTTACTTTGCTGCCCATCTCTTTGCAGCCGTCCAGGGCGATGAGTCCAAGCGCCCCGACTGGTATGTTCTCCAAAATACGATCATTACGGCGTAGCATCATTCGTACCTCCCGAATTAAGATTTTTTTTGCAATAGTTTTTTCTGAATCCGGATATCGTCGCCGGTCAGCCTGAGGATCGTATAATTGCTGCTGATCCGCGAGAAGGTCCGTTCAGAGTAGATGGATTGTATATCGTCCAATGCCAGATTGGTAGATATTATGGTTGGTTTCCGTCTCAGAATCCGCTCGTTCAGACAGATGAAGAGCTGTGATACCGTAAAGGAATTCGGCAGTTCCGTTCCGAGATCATCAATAATCAGGAGGTCGCAGTCATAGATGTGTTCCTGCGCGTCCGTATCATGAGTGTCCCGGCTGCCGAAGGTATTCTGAGCGAACAGATCGAATAAACTTGCCGCCGTAAAGTATACGACAGAGAAAGACGTATCGATCAGTTCTTTTGCAATGCAATGAGAAAGAAAGGTCTTGCCCACCCCGGTGTCCCCATACAACAGGATGTTGCGGAATTCGGCGGAAAATGTATCCACGAATTCATGGCATACCTTCAGCGCAGTCTGCATAGCTTCCAGAGACGACCTTCCGGTCAGAGGGTCTATGTGGCTGCGGGAGTAATAATCCAGTGAACAGGCAGAGAAGTTCTCTTTTGCCAGGATATCCCGAATGTTCGATTGTTCATAGAGCAGTTCTATGACGGCTTTCTTAAAGCAATGGCATTTGTGATCGCCGATATATCCGGTATCCCGGCAGTCCGGACATTCATAGTGAAGCTCCAGATAGCCTGCCGGCAGATCATGCGCGGCCAGCAGTCTTTGCTTCTTAAGCGCCAGAGCATGAAGCTCCTCTTTGAGAGAGACCAGAGCGCTCTCGTCTCCGTTAAGAAGCTTCCGTGCCTGATTGAGGCTCAGGGAAGAGACGGAACGTTCCAGTTCTTCCAGCTCCGGGACAGCCAAAAAAGCAGCCTTTTTGCGTTCCCGGAGATGATACTCGTTGTCAAGCTGCTTTTGTTCATAGTCTCGCATGATCTGATCGTATTGTGAGTTAGAGAGTCCCATGTCCTGATTAAAACTCCTTAGTCGTAGATGAACCTTACTGCTGTACCAGTCTGCGCTCTAATGAGTCCATATCGTAGGAACGGCCGGTAAAGTTGTTGAATTTGTTGCTGCCTGCGCCGGCTGCAGGTTTCACAGACGGCTTTTTCTTTCGTTCTTTTTCTTTCTGGAAATCCGCGTCTAACGATTCAATATCCTGGAGCCGGCGGACCTTCTTCTCGAACCAGTTCTTGAGAATCGTGTCCGTATATTCGAAGTTGGGCTGGTGGATCGTATTCATTGTGCGGTTGCAGGCTTCCAGTATAATGTCCAGGGCAAAGCAGTATTCTTCGTTCCATCTCTTGATGTAAGCGATCTCAGAGGCGGCGGGAGCGCGTCCTTTGATGCCGTACGCGTTCAGTACGGAATAGCAGTTCTTATTGTACAGGATGGTGCCGGCTTTGGCTTCTGCCACGGTTTTGATCTTCCGTTCGTCCCAGGACAGCGCAACCTTCTTAATATAGTGCATGCTTTTATGCCCGGTCTCCACGCAGTATTCGATCAGATACTCGATCAGCTCCACCGACATATGCAGCGAGTCATAGAAATATGTAATCGTATCTATGTCCGTCGAAGAAAGAGTTTTGCCGAGATACTGCTCGGCTACGAACAATAATTCTTTCAATTCCTTGCGTTCTTCGCGTCTGCGGTATTGCTGGATATTAGACGGAGTATCCGAAGTCTTGCTTCCGGCAAAGGGCGCCGGCGCCAGATGATCGTCTGAAACGGACTCTTTAACGGCGTCTTCTTCCGTCTGTTCGCAGTAGTCTACGAGATCTTGTTTCTTCCAGTATCTTAATGCCCGGCGGACATCCTTCTCCGTACAGTCCAGGATATCTGCCATCTCTGAGACGGACAGAGCCCCCTCAGGTCTGTTCAGATGGCGTAACAGAAGGAGATATACCTTTACGTATTCACCGTTCGCCTGCGCCATGTGACAGTCGATAAATTCATTCTCAAGCACGGTAGTGCTGCTTTGAGCCTGGTTGGTAAGAGTTAATTTTGTCATAGCCTTCTGCAGTCCCCCTCTACAGTTAGTTTTATAATTGGCTTTATCATTATAGCACCAGAAGGACAGGCAAAAAAGGAATTTTTGAGTAAAAAACAAGGTTTTTTGTGGATAAAAATCTGTGGAAATTGTGGAAAACTAACGTTTCAGAAGCTCTTCCCCAATATTTACAACGTCTCCGGCTCCCATAGTTATCAACATGTCCCCTTTCTGGCATATTCTGGTACAAAAGTCTTCGATATCCTGGAAAGAAGAAAAATAATATGCGTCGCAGCCCTTTTCCTTCAGGGCGTCCGCGATATCCTTCGAGGAGATGCCCAGGGTGTCGGTTTCCCTTGCCGCATAGATATCGGCCAGGATGACGTGATCGGTTTCGCAAAGCGCGTCGACAAATTCCCGGAAGAGAGCTTTCGTCCTGGTATACGTATGGGGTTGGAAGACACACCAGATCTCCCTGTGCGGATAATTCTTTGCCGCTGCCAGGGAAGCCTGGATCTCTGTCGGGTGATGGGCATAATCGTCGATGATCGTGACGCCGTTTCGCATGCCCTTCAGCTCAAAGCGGCGGTCGGTTCCATGGAATGACTTAAGTCCTTCCTTTATTGCGTCGACGGAGACCTCCAGGAGGTCTGCGGCGGCGATAGCGGCCAGTGCGTTGGACACGTTATGGTCTCCGTTGACGGAAAGGTCGATCCGGCTTACAAAGTTACCATGCCGGAACAGGTCAAAGGAGGCTTCGCCTAAATCATTGTGGGAAATATTGGCAGCGCTGTACGCGGGAGAATTGCCGTTGTTTCCTGCGTTTTCGGAGTCTGCATATCCGCGGTCTTTGCAGGTTATACTAAGTCCGTCGTTAATGGAATCATTTCCGTAAGTAATAACCCTGCAGGAGAGATCGGCAGTGATCTCTGAGAGGTTCGGAATACTGTTATTGATGATCAGCGTTCCGTCTTCGGGCAGAAGCTTCGCAAACTTATGGAAAGAATTGCGGATTTCGTCCAGATCTTTGAAGAAATCCAGATGATCCGCGTCGATGTTTAATATGATTCCGATATTCGGGAAGAAGTGGAGGAAGCTGTTGGTATATTCGCATGCTTCCGTAACGAAAACCTCTGATCCGCCTACACGGATATTGCCGCCGATGGCTTTCAGGATACCGCCTACAGATATGGTGGGATCCAGATCTGCGGCAAGCAGTATATGGGAAAGCATGGACGTGGTGGTGGTCTTTCCGTGGGTTCCGGATACTGCGACAGGTACTTTATAATTCGTCATCAGTTGTCCTAAGAGTTCGGCCCGGCTTAACATAGGAAGATTCTGGCGGAGAGCTTCCTGATACTCCTCATTATCTTCGTGAATAGCGGCCGTGTATACGACTACGTCAATTCCGGGAATAATATTAGAAGCCTGCTGCCTGCAGAATACGGCGGCGCCTAATTGTTTCAGCCGGTCAGTCAGGGCGGATTCCTTGTTATCAGAACCTGAGACGCGGAAACCCTCTTTTAACAGGATCTCTGCGAGACCGCTCATACTGATGCCGCCGATTCCGATAAAATGCACGTGTACAGGTTGTTTGAAGTTGATTTTATACATAAGATACCTTCCTTGAAAATAGTCATAATAGTTATAGTCTTTTCATAATATTATATACATATATGGGAAAAAAACCAAGTCAAATTTTTTTGTTATATTTTAATAAAATCTTAACAAAAAATTCAAAATTTTTGTAAATATTGTTCACTATATGAAAAAATTGTGGTATAATAAGAATAGATTTACTTGGAAAGGGTGATGACATGAGAAAAAAAGAAATGATAGCGATGCTTCTGGCCGGTGGTCAGGGAAGCAGATTAGGCGTCCTTACTGCAAAAGTGGCCAAGCCGGCAGTTGCTTTTGGAGGCAAATATAGGATTATAGACTTTCCGCTCAGTAACTGTATCAACTCGGGAATCGATACTGTCGGGGTATTGACCCAGTACCAGCCGCTGCGGCTGAATACGCATATCGGGATTGGTATTCCGTGGGATCTGGACCGTAATTTCGGAGGAGTCACGATTCTTCCGCCTTACGAGAAAAGCGATAACAGCGAGTGGTATACGGGTACTGCGAATGCGATCTACCAGAATCTGGACTATATGGAGACGTTTCATCCGGAGTATGTATTGATCTTGTCCGGCGATCACATCTATAAGATGGATTATGAAGTGATGCTGGATTACCATAAGGAGAATCAGGCGGATGTTACGATAGCGGCGATGCCGGTGCCAAAAGAAGAGGCGAGCAGGTTTGGAATCGTAGTGACGGATCGGGAAGGGAAGATCTCGGAATTCCAGGAAAAGCCGCCGGAGCCAAAGAGTAATCTGGCGTCTATGGGAATCTATATCTTTAGCTGGAAGGTGCTTAAGGAGGCGCTGATCGCGCTGGAACATGTGCCGGGATGTGATTTTGGCAAGCATATTATTCCGTACTGCCATGACAGAGGCCAGCGGTTATTCGCCTACGAATACAACGGATACTGGAAAGACGTAGGAACACTCGGTTCTTATTGGGAAGCGAATATGGAATTGATTGATATCATTCCGGAATTTAATCTCTACGAAGAGTACTGGAAGATATATACGAACAGCGGTATCCTTCCGCCTCAGTATATTTCCGGACAGGCGGTGGTTGACAGGAGTATTGTCGGAAACGGAACGGAAATCTACGGAGAAGTGCATAACAGCGTCATCGGTTCAGGCGTTACGATAGGAAACGGAACGGTAGTCAGAGATTCTATCGTTATGAAGGACGTTACGATCGGAGACGGGTGCGTGATCGACAAATCGATCATTGCTGAGAATTGCGGGATCGGAGATAATGTGACCTTTGGAATCGGAAACGACGTGCCGAACAAGATGAAACCGTCAATCTATTCCTTCGGATTGGTGACGGTGGGTGAGAATTCCGTAGTCCCGGCAGGAATACAAGTCGGAAAAAATACTGCGATCAGCGGCGTCACAGTCAGGGAAGACTATCCGAACGGCGTACTTGAGAGTGGAGAGACATTGATAAAGGCAGGTGGACGAGTATGAGAGCAGTAGGTATTATATTAGCGGGTGGGAACAGTCATAAGATGCGTGAACTGACTCAGAGACGGGCAATTGCCGCTATGCCGGTAGCGGGAAGCTATAGGGCGATTGACTTTGCTTTAAGCAATATGTCAAATTCACATATTCAGAAAGTAGCGGTGCTGACGCAGTATAACGCACGTTCGCTGAACGAACACCTGAATTCATCTAAATGGTGGGATTTCGGAAGGAAACAGGGGGGATTATATGTATTCACCCCGACGATCACGGCAGACAACGGATACTGGTATAGAGGAACGGCGGACGCGATCTATCAGAATCTGGATTTCCTCCGGAGATGTCATGAACCATATGTGATCATCACATCCGGAGACGCCGTATATAAGATGGACTATAATAAGATATTGGAATATCATATCCAGAAGAAAGCAGATGTTACGGTAGTTTGTAAGAGGCTGGATGACAATGAAGACGCCAGCCGGTTCGGGACTCTGAAGCTGGACGAGACCATGCGGATCGAGGATTTTGAAGAGAAACCGATGCTGGCTACTTCGAATATGATATCTACCGGTATCTATGTTATCAGAAGGAGGCTTCTGATTGATTTAATCGAGCATTGCGCGGAAGAAGAGAGACATGATTTTGTAACTGATATTCTGATCAGATATAAGAATCTGAAGAGAATGTACGGTTATGAGATAAAAGATTACTGGAGCAACATCTCAACGGTAGCTGCATATTACCGGACGAATATGGATTTCCTGGATCCGAAGGTGAGGAATTATTTCTTCAAAGAACATCCGGAGATCTATTCTAAGGTGAGCGACCTGCCTCCGGCGAAGTATAATCCGGGCGCCGTAGTCAAGAACAGTCTGGTGGCGAGCGGAAGTATCGTCAATGGTACGGTAGAGAATTCGATTCTCTTCAAGAAGACGTTCGTGGGAAATAATTGCGTGATTAAGAACTCAATTATTTTGAATGATGTTTATCTTGGGGATAATACGTACATTGAGAATTGTATCGTAGAGAGCAGGGATACGATCAGGGCGAAGACGCGCCATGTTGGGGAAAATGGTGTGAAGGTAATCGTGGAAAAAAACGAAAGGTATGCACTATAGTGCGGCGGTAAGGGACTGAAAAGGAATAATTGGTACAGGCAGATTGTGTGGATTATTTCTTCGCAGTTCATTAGGAAGAAAGGGGCAAGTAAAAAAATGCAGATCACAGATGTACGCGTGCGTAGGATGGCTAAGGAGGGCAAACTGAAAGCGGTAGTGTCTATTACAATAGATGAAGAGTTTGTCGTACATGATATTAAGGTCATCGAAGGTGAAAAGGGACTCTTCATTGCTATGCCGAGTAAGAAGGCGTTGGACGGAGAGTATCGAGACATTGCTCATCCAATCAATTCTGGGACGAGAGATCGTATACAGCGTATTATCCTTGAAAAGTACGAAGAGGCATTGGAAGAAGAGAGGGAAGAGTAGAAAGAAGAGGGCAGGAGACGCCCTCTTCTTTTGCTTGCACTCTATAGACCTCCATCTGTAAAAAAGAATATGCCTCGGAATATTCTCGCGCATTTGCCGTCATATATAGAATCCTATTGCATAATATCATTTGGGTAGATATAATGATAACATCTATAAAAAAGAGTGGTTAAATAAGAAAACGATCGAGAAAAATAATGATGAATGGAAGGATGAGTGATATATTTTGCAGAAGTTAATCATTAATAAACTTGGTCCAATTGAGCGATGCGAATTGGAATGTTCGCAGTTTATGACATTTACGGGATTTCAGGCATCCGGAAAAAGTACGGTTGCAAAAGCAATTTACTACTTCAGGACGATAAAAGAAAATATTTTAGAGCTTGCGAAGTCTCAGGCGTTGGATATTACTCCTATCGGTGGATTAGAGAATGAGTTTGATGTAGATTGTAATGTAAGTTTAAAGAAGGCGTTAGAGAATTATTTGCGTGAGAAATTCTTGAGAACATTTGGATCCTCATGGGGGATGTCGAATGAGATGTACATGGAGTACAGATTTACGGAGGCCTGTTTCATAAAAATATCATTAACAAATGAAACGAGATATTCGGCTCCAAACGATATATGGATAACGTTAAGCGCTGATTTGAATGATTTTTTGCAGAAAAATAACCGTTGTTTGTGTGGAACACCATTATGGATAAATGATGATGGAGTGAGGAAGTTTAAAGAAAAGTTATATGAAATATTCGATGACCAATGTTCTGTTGTGTACATTCCTGCAGGACGCAGCATGATAACCTTACTATCGCAGCAGTTTAACTATATTTATGCGATGATGGACGATGAGCAAAAAGATTCTCTGGATAGTTGTACAAAAGATTATCTTGAGAGGATATTACGTTTAAAGCCGGAATTTTCAGAGGGGCTTCAGGGATTGGCTGCGTATTCAGGAAGAAAGATTGCATTGCCTGAAAAAATTATTATACAGGCATTGGATCTAATAAAAAAAATATTGCGTGGGACATATCGTTACAGCAATGGGGAAGAACAAATTGTTCTTGACGATGGGAAATATGTGAAAATTAATTTTTCGTCGTCAGGTCAGCAGGAATGTGTATGGATTTTGAATTTATTGTTTTATTATTTATTGCAGCAAAAGCAAATTTTATTTATTATCGAAGAACCAGAATCGCACCTTTTCCCCGAATCACAAAAGTATATTACAGAGCTGATTGCACTTGTAAATAATTGCAGGCATTCAGTAGTATTAACAACGCACAGCCCTTATGTATTGGGAACTTTAAATAATTTGTTATATGCCGGGACGATTCCGTTTAATGATTCAAAAAAGGTAAGTGAAATAATTTCGGAATCATTTTTGCTGGACTATAATCATTTTAATGCATGGTTTGTAAAAGACGGGAGAATTGAGAATTGTATGGATTCGGAGATTCATATGATTCAAAATGAAAGAATAGATGAAATATCAAAAGTTATCAATGAAAATTTTGATAAACTTTTAGAATTGCAGTATATAGACAGGGAAAGTGTGGTGTAATAATGCCATTAAGAGGTTTCGAATCAATATGCAGTAAAAACGCAGGACAAATAGTATCGCGTGATAAAGGGAATCCGCAATATCATAAAGGAATAAATGCTGCAAGGTCTTGTGTAACGCATTATAAAATAGACGGGGATGTAATTAAATCTGGCGACAGATGCGACTATTTGTTAATAAATGAGGATAAACGGGTTGCATATTTGATTGAATTAAAAGGATCAGATTTAGTAAAAGCTGCCAGTCAGTTAGCAGCTACAGAGGAAGTGTTGAATCAGGAACTTTCGAATTATAGACTGCAATACAGGATTGTTGCTAATAAATGTAAAACTCAAGAGATTTATTCATCCGCCTATAGAAAATATCAAATTCGGTGGAAAGGGAGACTGATACAGAAGACGAGGTTTATAGAAGAAGAAATTTAAGTGTATTGTATTGCGGTGCCTGAAATGGAGAGTTTCTCATTTCAGGCACCTGCAAAACGAACATTGTCTTTAAGAATCTTGCAGCAGGCAGAAATGAAGCGGTTTTTGTGTCTTCGGATGGCGGAAATCCAGCCGGTAGGCGCAGAGACAGATCTCCTGCCAGGTGCATCCCTCTTTGCAGGTCGGGTTATACTTGGTGTCGCCGACGATGGGGCAGCCTATGTGTGCAAGCTGTACCCGGATCTGGTGATGCCGTCCGGTATCCAGCCGGATATCCAGTTCGGCGGCGCTGGGGTTTTGGGCGGCCGTAGAAGCATCCGGGGAGAAATATCTTTGTCCGGCTGTAATAACTTCATAGTGCAGCCTGGCAAGTTTGGCTTTGCCGGCATCCGGGCTGCAGATGCGGGACAGATTGGTGCGGGCATCTTTTGCCATGTAATTTTCCAGTGTATCTTTTTCCTTCGGCGGGTGTCCGGCGGCCAGCGCCCGGTAATACTTGCCGAATTCATGGCTGGTTAGCTGACGGTTCAGTTCTTTCGCCGCGGCGGGCGTCCTGGCAAATACAAGGATTCCGCTGACCGGCTGGTCCAGACGATGGATGACCCCGAGAAAAGGTTCGCCTTTGGACGGAGTTTTTTGATGAATATAGTTTTTAAGGATGCTGACCATATCGGGAGATCCAAGTTTCCTGCTCTGGACGGCGGTTCCGCCTGGTTTGAAGCATACCAGGATATGGGCGTCCTCGTACAGGATTTTGAGGGAATCCGAGTTGGCGGCGGTTACGGTTTGTTGATTCATAGGTTCATTCTCCTCGCAGAAAGAGGGGACTGTCATCTCCTGGCAGCCCCCGATTTTTTATGCGCAGCCCCGTGCAGAAGAAGTATGCCGCTAAGGCGGCGCGCGGGGCGTGCGGCGAGTAGGGAAAAATATTCCCTACTCGATTTTGATACTTTTTACACTGTCTCGTTCGATAAAGTCTGTCAGGATCTCGAGCTTCATAGGAATGCGCTCCTGGCTTTCGGACTGGTTGAGCAAAAGCCTGGCCGCAGTTCTCCCGATCTCATCTTTCAGGACATTGAAGGTAGTTAAAGGCGGTGAAGATATCTCGCAGAAAGGCATGTTGTCGAATCCGATGATCGAGACGTCATCCGGAATGCGGTACTGCATGTCTTTTAATGCCTTCATTGCGCCCAGAGCAATGATGTCGTTTACCGCCACATATGCGGTGGGTAATTCATGTTCCTTCTTTAGATATTTTTTCATGGATATCTGCGCGCCGGTCATGGTAGGCTGAAGCTTCACGCAATATTTTTCCTCGATCTTCAGATGATGCTCGGCCATAGCCTCCCGGAAGCCCTGTTCCCTCTCCTCGAAGTTGCGGATGGGAATCGTGCTGCCGATATATCCGATCTTTGTATGGCCTTTGGACACCAGATATGAGACGGCTTGCTGAAAGGAGTTCCGGTTCTCCATGAGAACCGTTGTAAAATTCCCTTCCCGATACCATGCATCCACGACTACAAAGGGTACCTTTAATTTCTTGAAGGGTTCGATGTCTTTCCATTCCAGTTCTGTCGCCAGTAAGATGATCCCACTCTTAGTCTCGTTGAGAAGGCTGGAAATCTTAGCCTCATGGTCTGAGTCGGACATGTATATATTCATGATGCTCGTCTCTATGTGATGCTTCTGCCCTTCTTTCTCCACTCCGTCGATCAATCCCAGGATAAGCGGCGTCTCCAGCAAGATTTCTCCGCTCTTACGATACATGACCAGTATAATCCGTTCCATTTTTTTTGAAGAAGTATATCCCAGTTCCTTGGCTGCGTCGAAGATTTTCTTCACGGTTTTCTCATTTGCTTCTTTTTTCTGGTTCAGAACATTAGATACAGTTGCCTGCGAATAACCTGTCAATTCACTGATTTGTTTTAATGTTACACGGGCCAAGATCGATGCCCCCCTTCTCATCCTCTTTCGCGTTCTCATTCATTACTGCTTATTTGCCAGTCATCTGCTTTTCCTGCTGCTTTCAAAACGCTATTATACTATCATAAACCCCTCTGTTTTTCAAGAAATTTCCAGATTCTTGTAGTCCTGGAACAGAAGATATCTGGCGGGTACATCTTCTTCAATAACAGGGAGCCTGTTTTTGGCGGAATGGAATCGGTTGTCTATGGTGTCGTCATTGGTTGTGGAGACTTCAAACAACATGATTTTCCCGGTTCCTTTCTCCCCGATCCATCGGTGGTACTGCCCGGGTTTGAGGGTAATGCTCTGACCCGGGACCAGGGTGACGGTCCCTCCTGCGGGAACGGTGACCTGTCTGCCGTCTATGGTTACCGTGACGTCCGTATCCGCAAAGTCTTCTTTGTCGTCAGAGTTATATAGCTGAACGATAAGATTGCCGCCGCCCCTGTTGATGATATCTTCCATCTTGCTCCAATGGAAATGATAGGGAAGTTCCTGCCCGTCTTCTACAAGTAGGAGTTTCTCGGCATAAGGCTTAGGATATTTCTCCTTGTTATGGAAATTACCGTTGCGGAATGTAAAGATTAACAGTCCGCAGGATTTAAAATCTCCGCTCCCAAAATCACTGATATCCCAGCCGAGCATGTTGTCTATGATCTCCTGGTATTCCGGTCCCATGTTCTGCCATTTGGGAATGTCCCATTTGGCGAAATCAGGAAAGCAAAGTCCCTTTTCTTCTACAAATGCAATTGCCTCTTCGATGATAGCGTTTAGCTCTGATCTTTTCATATAGATTCTCCTTCTGGATTGATGTTTTGAAATTCGATTATTGTATAGATGTCCGCGTTCTCAATGCACAGTTCCTGCCCTTTTACTACGGCCCGTGTATTGCCGCTGCCCGGGAACGTGTATAGCCGGACGTCGCAGAACGGGAATGCCGCGGTCAGTTCTATGGAAGGGATCGGGTCGATCCGGTGTGTCTCTTCGTTATAATTATAGTTTACAATATGCAGGAGATAGGATTCTCCGTTGTGGTGCAGCGCCGCTCCGTATACCGGATTATTATCAAACTTGATAAGCGGTGTTCTCTGCGATAAATGTCGGAATAAGAGACCGGTCTCGTCGGGACCGTACTGTGCCGACGCATTTAAGGATTCTGGCTTTCGTGAGCAGGCGATCACTTCGCCGCCGTCAGTGCGGTAGTTATTCAGTACATCTGCGGTTTTCTGATCCATCAGGAACGCATCGGGAACGATGACGGTTCTGTATGGAGCCAGCCGCTGTGGTGTCAGCTCCTCATCCGGGCTCTCGTAGAGGACGTTGTAGAGGATGTTGCGGGTGCTCATCTCCTGGATTAGGTCGAAGAATGCCTCAAAGGTTCCGTCGTTGGAAAATGCACCTTGCCGCCCCAGTTCATTCACGCCGTCCAGGCTGACCCGTTCTACTTTGTTGTATGTGATGGTGGCTTTTTCAGAGGGTTCTGTCCACATATTTTCATAGGCAGAACGCAGATCATAGATCACAGCGATATCCGCTTGAGGGTTTTTGGGGAACAGTCTGCTGTGGCTGTCAAGCCATGGGCCCAGTTGTTTCAACATCCGAAGATCAGGCCAGAATGCATCTTTGACCTGATTCTGCAGCCAGGAACCGTAAGGGAAGGCAATATGGAAGCCATGTGCCAGAGGTTCCATAAGAAACAAAATACATCTGTCGTTGATGCCGTTTTTGATATCCGTGATCATGTCGCGGACATATGCATTGGGATCTTCTACGAAGCAGCAGTCCTTGCCGCCAAGCCATCCGAACGCATATTTGTACCATCCGTCCTGCCTTAAGGAAATGTCAGTCTTCTCTCCGGCAAGAAGATCCAGATGCTTCTTGCAATTCCATGCGATGGGAAAGCATTGGAAGAGGTTTGCCGTAACCGGGAATTCTTCGCCCCTCTTTTCCCTGGCGTAGGATTTGGCATGGACGGATAATTCACGTACCACCCTTTCTATGTAACTGATCTGCATATTTACAAAATCACGGTACAGAGGTATATTCCAGCGGTCATTGCCGTTGAATGCCAGCAAGTCTTCGTCAGTATAGCCCTTCTCAAGCAGATAAGTCCTGTAGTTGAATGTACCGGGAGCCGCGTCATCAGGAAGGGGAATATGATGTTCCTGCAGATACAGGCTGAACTTGTCCATACATTCATCACAGAAACAGCCTGCATTGTGAAGCGCATGTTTCTGCGTATCATATTCATCGATATGAAGACCTCCGGCGCCGGCGTCAATCATCATTTCCACATTCTTTTTCAGATAAGTCAGATATGATTCTTTGTTGCAGCAAGGCGTGTAGCATTTGTGGTCATGGTCGGGAGCCATAAGCCAGGCGGAGAGGATGCTTCGTCCTTCCAGCGAACGGGTCTTGAATTCCTCCAGATAATCCGTTACGATGCGGCCTTTATAGTCTTTTAATCCATCCGGGAAATATTTCTCAATCGGATCAAAAAGGTGAGGATATTGGTTGGTGGACAGCTCGCTCATTCCGATATACCGGTGATTTTTGGATGCATTGCGCAGGATGTTCAATGAAAGCAGTTTCGTCTCGTCATCGTTGAACTCTGCGCCAAATTCCCAAAGTTGTGACTTCCAGAGCACTGAGAATACCCGGATACCTCTTTTGCGGCATTCTTCGCAGAATTCACTGTCGTTCATATATCCATACAGGCGCATTCTTGGCGGGGTTGTGTCGTTTGCTTCCCTGTCCAGATATGGCAGGCCGATGGCGCCGCTCCCAAGACAGGACCAGATCAGCATATTTCCGTGTATGTCGCAGATGTCTTCTACCATCTGCATATTCTTCATCGGGAGACTGGGGTGGTAATTCCACATGTCCCGCTGCCATCCCATAAAATAAATTCCTTTCAGCATATTAAACCTCCTAACTTTTCAGACCGGACAGGGAGATTCCTTTTGTCAGGAATTTCTGGCCGAATCCATAGACTAATGTTGGTACGATCAGAGAAATCATAACGCCGGCAAGGATGTACGCGAGACTGCCTGCAGAACGGAAGCCTTTTAAAGACTGCATCCCCATGGTCAGGGTGTATTTTTTCTCTGAATTAATATAAATAAGCGGTGCGAAAAAGTTATTCCACTGCTCTATGAATTTCATGAAGCAGACGACGATAATGGTAGGAATGCACATGGGGATAACCACGTTCCAATATACCCGGAAGGTGGAGCATCCGTCGATGATCGCGGCGTCAATGTAGCTGTCCGGGATTCCTTTCATATTCTGCGTGATGAGAAATACGCCGAAAGGATTCGCCAGATAAGGGAGGATCAGCGCAAGGTGCGTGTCTATCAGGGATAACTTATTCATAACCAGGAATTGCGCGATGGCGTAGGACTGGAAAGGAATAAGCAGACCGGAGATAATATAGAGGAAGATAAAGTTCTTCCCTTTAAAGTTCAGTTTTGCAATGGCAAATGCCGCCATCGTGGTAAAAACTGTTCCGACACCCACGATCAAAAAGGAGATCTTCGTGCTGTTCCAAAAAAATTGAAGAAAATCAAAGCTTTTAAATATGTGTTTGTAATTACCCCATCTCCATTCGGTTGGAAAAAAGGAAGGGGGCAGGTCAAAAGAATCCTTCGGAAGTCTGAGGGAAGTGGCAAATGCCCAGAAAAAAGGCATTAAAAACAGGATTCCAAAGCTGATCAAAATGATATTCAATATGAATTGAAATTTTTTTTCGTTTTTTCTGTAATTTAAAAATAATCTTTTTTTATTCTTATGTTCCATATACTCCCTGCTTTCTTTATTCCGTGTCGTAGGTGACCCATCTGTTCTGATACTTAAACATGAAGATGGTGATAATCAGGACGATAACGAATAAGATCAGTCCAAGTGTCGAAGCATAGCCAAAATGATATTCCTGGAACCCCTTTCTGTAGATATGCATTGCTACTGTCTGCGAGGAGACGCCGGGGCCTCCTTTTGTAAGAAAATAAGTCTCGTCAAACATCTGGAAACAATTGATCAAAGTCGTCACAACTACAAAAAAGATGGTAGGCGTCAGCATGGGGATCTGTATCTTGATTAAGCTCTGCCATTTGGTGGCGCCGTCCACCTTAGCGGCTTCCATATAGACGTCCGGAATGTTCTGCAGACCTATAAAATAATACAAAAAGGCATTTCCGATGAATTTCCATGCACTGAATATCGCGATAGCCAGAAGCGACCATTTAGAATCGCCCAGCCAGTTTATGCGGTTCATCCCCAAAGCGCCGCACAGCCAGTTAAAAACCCCGAATTCGTAGTCATACAGATATCCCCATACTATGACGATGGCGGATGTGGTGACAACCAGAGGGAAATAGAATAAGATTCGGTACACACCCTGAAAGAATCTGGACTTTATGGAATTCACCGCGATAGCCAGGGTCAGGCCGCCGATAATATGGACCGGCGCAATGATCAGGACGAACTTTAGTGTATTGAGCATAACCGTGCGGAAATCAGGATCGTCAAACAATTGCCTGAAATTAGTAAGGCCGATGAATTCGATTGGCTTCAGCAGGCTGAAATCAGAGAAGCTCAATATAAAGATGGTCATAAGCAAAGGAATTCCGGTAAATACCGTGTAAAAAATCAAGGTAGGGCTTAAGAAGAGATAAGCTGTCACATTTTCTCTGAAAACGCGGTGTCTTTTACTTTTTGTTTTTTTATTCATAATAAATCATCTCCCCTTTTTGCCGGAAGATACCATCTCCCCTGGGCGGTATCTTCCGATCGTATCGCTTAGTTTTTAAAGAGGCTGTCTATTACAGCTTTTTCTTCGTCGGTGTCTCGATAGGTACTGTTCTCAAAGCATTTGTTGATCTCATCGGCCGCTTCGTCAAGCGCTTCTGATACGGGTTTCTGGTTGGCATAGATAATGTCCATGTACTTGGAGTAGATATTGGCGAGATCGGCGTACTCCGGCGGGTCCTGGCTTCTGCGCCATTCGTTCTTATTGTATACGTCATACATACATTCATAGTTGTCGATGATCCCGTCTGTTGCGCAGATATCTTCGCCCCAGGTGGGGTTAGCCGGAAGGGAACCTGTCTTCATAAATACTTCTGAATAAGTCTGGCCTGCGGTCCAGAGAGCGACCTTCATGGCTTCCTCGGGATGTTTCGTGCTGTTCAGGACAACGAAACCGCAGCTTCCGGCGCAGGTATTGTGGCCGCCTTCGCCCTTTGGCATGGTCTGTACGAAGATCTTGTCGTCCAGATCGCTTGCGTTGTAATCGTCGGATACCCATCTTCCCCAGAACCCCATGGCTGTCTTGCCCTGCACGATTAATTCCGTATCCGTGATGGTATCGCTTGGCTGCGGCGCATAGCCGTATTTCCAGATGGAGTCCTGAAGGAACTGAAATACCTTATTACACTGAGGAGAATTGATGGCTGCTTCTGACCAGTCGTCGTTCAGCGGAGCGCCGTTCTCCGAATATAACAATCCCTGCAGACAGAAGAAGTTGGTCGGCACGCCGAAGGGGAATGCGTCTACGCCGGAGTTCTTAAGCTGCTCACATATATCCTTGAAATCATCCCAGGTCCAGTCCGCGTCCGGCAGCGGAATGTTGGCTTCTTCGAAGATATCCTTCCGAATATGGACGACGACAGAGTTGGCTTCGTAAGGAACGCCGTAGGTATTCCCGTCAACAACGAAGATGTCTTTCAGTTCGTCGGCAATGGCGTCCATGTGGATGGCTTCGGTCTCTTCCGGATGTGCCTCCAGATAATCATTCATAGGCAGCCCAAGGTCGTTCATTGCCATGAAAGCAACGCCCTCCAGCCCTAAAGCACAGATATCCGGCGCATTTCCGCTTGCGATCATGGTCTGGATCTTCATAAGATATCCGTTCCAGTTCGAACCATAAGAATCACTGGTGATATATTGGAATTCTGGTATGATGTTGGGGTTTTCTTTGGTAAATTCATCAAATACTTTCTTCTGGGATTCGGTCATATCAGCGCCGTCGGAAAAAAGCGCTACTTTTATGTGTACGGGTTCATCCTTTGAGGAAGCGCTGCTGCTGCCGCTGTCTTTCTCGCCTTGTCCGCACGCTGCCAGTCCGATTGTCATTGCTGTACAGAGTAATGCCGCGATAATCTTTTTCTTCATCTTTAACCTCCGATTCTTGCGTGAATGGTAAATATTTACTAAAAATTAATCTGCTGTTAAAAGTGTAAAGGTTAATTTTGTCTTTTTGCATTTGTGAAAATGCCGGTGAAATACATGTAATCACTATTTTTGTTTGGCCATTTTTGATAAAACAAATATAACACCTATTAAATGTTATGTCAATAAAAAGGTTAAAATTTATGTTTATTTTTACAATAAATTTTATATAAATTTTTACCAAAATTTTACCCTTGACAAAATAGGGACAATCCATTAGAATAACGGTTAATTGAATACCCGCCGGCAATGCCGTATCATATATGATATTAGTTGCAGAAAGCGGGTTTTGGCTGTGAAGAGGAATAGTAATTACAGAGGCAGTTCCCCAGAGAGAGGATTCACCGGCTGAAAGATCCTTGTCCTGATATGTAATGAACCTACCTTGGAGCCGCTGTGTGAAAATGCAGCGTGATGCCAGCGTTAATGGCAATAAGAGAGAACTGCGGAAGGGCCGCAGTTAACTAGGGTGGTACCGCCGAGCTTTTCGGTCCCTTTTATTGTGATGGGAGTTGAAAGCGCGGTGTTTTTTTGTCGTATAGGGAATTGTTTCCTTAAATATGATAGAAAAGTATGCCGCAAGCGACCGCGCTCGGCGCGAGAAAATGCTGAGGCACATTCTTTATTCTGCGCAAAGAGACTTCCGACAGACAGATGTACTCCTCTGGCACAGACATGTGCGGTTATCCCTGCCGGTAACAAGACAGACGGCTGCAGCCGGGATAAACCATGGGGATAGTATGAAAAGGAGTGCAGACAATATCGTGGGGCAAGGGCCCTGCCGGAAAAGAAAAGGAGAAGAGAAACATGGCAAAGGAAAAGTTGGTAAAAAATATCACATCACGGGATGAGAATTTTGCTCAGTGGTATACGGATGTGGTACGAGAGGCAGAGTTGTGTGATTATTCCAGCGTAAAGGGATGTCTTAACTATCTTCCGAACGGATATGCGATCTGGGAGCTGATCCAGGCGGATCTTGACAGAAGATTTAAGGAGACCGGTGTAGAGAACGTATCTCTCCCGTTATTGATTCCGGAGTCCCTTCTTGAGAAGGAAGCAGAGCATGTAGACGGTTTCGCGCCGGAAGTGGCATGGGTTACCCATGGCGGTATGGAGAGGCTTCAGGAGAGGCTGTGTATCCGTCCTACGTCAGAGACATTATTCTGCGATCTGTGGGCAAGGACTGTTAAGTCTTACAGAGATCTTCCGAAGGTATGGAACCAGTGGAATTCCGTTCTGCGCTGGGAGAAGACGACGAGGCCGTTCCTGCGTTCCAGAGAATTCCTGTGGCAGGAAGGACATACCATCCATGCGACTTATGAGGAAGCAGAGGAGCGTACGATCCAGATGCTTCATGTGTATGAGGATTGTTACAAAGAGACACTGGCGATTCCGTTCGTATCCGGAAGAAAGGCAGAGCACGAGAAATTTGCCGGAGCGCAGGATACTTATACGATCGAGGCGCTGATGCATGACGGTAAGGCTTTGCAGTCTGCGACCAGCCATTTCTTCGGAAGCGGATTCCCGGATGCGTTTGATATCAAATATGTAGATAAGAATAATGAGCTGCACAGTGTATACGAGACTTCATGGGGATGGTCCACCAGAAGTATCGGCGCTCTGATCATGGTTCACGGTGATGACGACGGACTGGTACTGCCTCCGCATGTAGCGCCGGTTGAATGCCGCGTGATTCCGATTGCCCAGCATAAAGAGGGCGTTCTTGACAAAGCTTATGCGCTTCTTGACGAGCTTAAGAAAGCCGGATACAGAGTGAAGATTGATGATTCCGAGAAGAGCCCGGGATGGAAGTTCTCCGAGCAGGAGATGCTTGGTATCCCGACCCGTATCGAGATCGGACCAAAGGATCTGGAGAAGAATCAGGTAATCGTAGTGCGCCGTGATACCCGCGAGAAGATGGTGGTTTCTATGGATGAGATCGCAGTGAAGCTTCGTGAGATCTTAGAGACCATGCAGCAGGATATGTATGACAGAGCCAGCGAGTTCCTGAACAGCCACATCGACACGGCGGTTACGATGGATGAGATGACGGAGAAGTTCAAGGCGAACCGCGGCTTCGTGAAAGCATGCTGGTGCGGAGATCCGGAGTGTGAAGGCGAAGTGAAGTATGTGACAGGCGGAGCTGCAACCAGATGTCTGATCGAGGATGAAGAGATGATCTCGGATAAGTGTATCTGGTGTGGAAAACCGGCGAAGCATATGGCATATTGGGGCAAGTCTTATTAGAAAATAATATATATTTATGGGGCTGCCGCAAAATAGAATCTTTCTGTTTTGCGGCAGCCTCTTTTCTTCCTGTCTTCTCTAATTCAAGGTCCGGCGGTATGTGCTTGGGAGCATTCCATATCTTTTTTTGAATATCTTTGAGAATGCTTTCGTGTTTGGAAATCCATTACTATAAGCGATCTCGCCGATAGGGGCCTGAGACTCTGTCAGGTCCTTTACCGCATGTTCAAGGCGGATGTCGTCCAGACAGGTTTTGTAATTGGTCTTTGCGTATTTTCGGAACATTCTTGACAGATAGGTCGGTGAATAGCCGAATGTCTCTGCCAGGCTTTCCAGTGAGATGTCTTTTTGATAGTTTTCTTTCATATAGGAAGTAATTAACGAAAGCCTGTCCAGCTTCCGGTGTTTTCGTATCAATTCTACATTTACGTTGGTTTCCCGGTATTTTGTTACAAGAATATAGAGCAGCATAAAGAATTGGCTCTGTACCTTAAGTTCGTAGCCGCATTGCTTCTCGTTATATCTGTGGAACATATCCTGGATGAGCCGCATTACCTCTTCGTCATAAATCCGGGAAGTGTGAGAAAAATAGATGAATTTTTCGTCTGTATAATATTTTTCAAACGTGGAAAGGGGGATCTGCAGCACCACCGTCCGATTTGGCTTTGGCGAGAAGACGGAATGTATCTCGTTGGAATTCACCAGCATGAATTCCCCCGGAACAAGGGGATGGCGGTCTTCTTCGACAAAGAATTCAAGCCCGCCCTCGAAGAGGGCAAAGATCTCGATGGATCTGTGCCAGTGCTTCTCCCGTATATAACCGCCGTCTTTTCCCTCGAACAGAAACATCTTGAATGGTATGTCGTAATTGGGGACGATAATCTCATGTGAATATGGCATGGTATGCTTCCTTTTAATCTTTTATATCATCTTTTATATATGCGGTATCCATTCGGATGCGCCTGTGACGCTGACTGCCTTTGCGCCGCATTCGTTGGCATATTCCGCGCATTCTCTCAGAGGGCGTCCTTCTGACAGTGCGAAGATGAAACCGGCGGCGAAGCTGTCTCCTGCGCCTGTCGTATCGATACATGTCACGTCCGGTCTGGCGGGCAGCATATAAGTCTCGTCATGGTTCATCACCAGGCACCCTTTTGCACCGCACTTGACGATCACATTCCGGATGCCTGTCCGAAGGAGAACTTCGGCCGCTTCTACCGCAGAGTTTTTCCCGGTAAGCAGCATAGCTTCTTCATCATTGGGCAGCAGATAATCGATATAGGAGAATGCGTCCGCCATCTCATCAACCGTCTCGTGATTCTTGCATTTGGTCATGTCCGCGCATACGATCTTACCCTGCTTTTTGGCACAGGCAAAGATACGGCGCAGTTCCTCGGCCCTGATCCGGGGAAATACGAAGATGCTGGCAAAACAGACGATCTTCGCACTCTTTGGGAAAGGCATATGGATATCGTTAAGGCATAGCCGTCTCAGGCTCCCTCTTTCGTTGGTAAGGAAACTCCGCTTTCCGTCTGTCTGTACGAGTACGATGTTGATGCCCGTTGTCAGATCATCCCGCAGACAGTCATCGGGAAGCAGGATGCCCTCTCTCTTACAGTGTCCGAGAAGATACTGACCCGCCGGATCACTGCCGATCACCGTTTCTAATAGAACTCTCTTGCCCATGCGCGAGAGTACCGTAGATTCGTTCAGTGCGTCGGCGCCTGTAGACATGCGGATGTCCTCTGCCGGATAGGAGCCGGTCCGAAATACGTCCTCACTTGCCGGACGGACAAGTATGTCCACGATTGCTGCTCCGATTATGACGATTTCCGCTTCTTGCATGTCCATATCCCCGCTTTCTTTATATTAATATTTCTGATATTTATTTCCTTTTTCTTTGTCGTGTTATATCTTGAAAATTTGGTATTTGTTTCTGTTGTTCTTTATCATATCATGTATCCGTGAGGATATAAAGCGCCGGGGATAAAAAAGGACAAGAAAGTGCCATAAAAAGGCTAATTATTGCGTTGTATACCATATAAAAAGTTGATAAAATGACCTTAATGAGTTTTCGGACAAGGGAAGAAAGGAGAGGAAGAATAAAGATATGAAGATTCAAAATATAACGGACGCTTCGTTCGGCGTCTATGGAAAGGTTCTGACGGGATATGATTTTACGGAATTGCTGGAGGTAATGGGACATATGCCTTGCCCGGCGGATGATGTGATCTATGTGCCCGGAGCGGATGAACTGGAGCGACTCCCGGCGGCAAGAGAACTGAAAGAGCGGGCGTATGGCGGGCTTCCGATTCAGGCCGGGTATTGTAACGGGAATAATAAGAAGCTTAACGCCGTGGAATATCACCGTTCATCGGAGATAGACATTGCTCAGACGGACTTAATCCTTCTGCTTGGGAGGCAGCAGGATATTGAGGCGGACTTTACTTATGATACGGCGAAGATAGAGGCGTTCTATATGCCTGCGGGTACGGCTGTGGAATTATACGCGACGACTCTGCATTATGCACCGTGTACTGCCGGAGGGGATGGATTCCGGTGCGCGATCATCTTGCCGGCGGGTACGAATCTGGAACTTGACTTTGCACTGCCGGCAGAAGGTGAGGACAGGCTGATTACGGCAAAGAATAAATGGCTGATCGCCCACGAAGAGGCGAAGATTGCCGGAGCGTTCTGCGGATTGAAGGGCGAGAATATTACTTTGGCATAAAGAGTATAAGAACACGGAAAATCAGAGGCATTAGAAAGAGAGGTGACAGATGTATGAAATTATACGTGCTCAAAGAGCGGGAACTGGGGAAGAGAGATCCGATGATATACGGACATTTTATCGAACATTTCCACCGGCAGATCTACGGCGGGGTATATGATCCGGGAAATGAGCTGTCTGATGAGGACGGGTTCCGGACAGACGTACTGGATGCGATGAGAAAGATCAAAGTCCCAATCCTTCGGTGGCCGGGGGGATGCTTTGTGTCGTCATACCACTGGAAAAATGCCGTGGGCAGCAACAGAAAGCCCATGTTCGATAAGGCGTGGCGCGTGGAAGATCCGAATACATTCGGGACGGACGAATATATAAAGATGTGCAGAAAGATCGGGTGCGAGCCCTATATCTGTACGAATGCCGGAACAGGTACGGCGGAAGAGATGAGCGACTGGGCAGAGTACTGCAACCTGCCGAACGAAGGAGAATTTGCAAAATGGCGGATTGAGAATGGTTATGAGGAGCCGCACAAGGTAAGATACTGGAGTATCGGAAACGAGAATTACGGCTTCTGGGAGATCGGCGCCAAGACGGCGGAAGAATGGGGACATCTGGTAGCCGAGGCCTCCAAGATGATCAAGCATGTAGATCCGACGACAGAGCTTACGGCCGCGGCGTTGGCGGATATCAACTGGAATATCCACCTGCTTGAGAACAGCGGACAGTTCCTTGACTGGATCTCGATCCATGAATACTGGGACGCAATCCATAATGATAATAACTATGCGGATTATGAACAGGTCATGGCTTATACGGCGAATCTGAATACGTCGATAGAGAAGGTGCGGGGACTCCTTACGGCGATGCAGCTTGACAAGAAGATCCGGATCGCGTTTGACGAATGGAATCTAAGAGGATGGTATCATCCGAATGTACATACGATCCGTCAGGGAGTGACCAAAGAAGAGTACTTATATCCAAGGGATGAGAATGACGACAACACGAAGTATACGATGGCAGACGCCGTGTTCACCGCATGTTTCCTGAATACCTGCAACCGGAACTGCGATATCGTGGGGATGGCTAATTTTGCCCCGATCGTGAACACCCGCGGATGCATTTATACATACCCGGAGGGGATTGTCTTAAGGAGTACCTACCATGTATTCGACCTGTATGTGAATTATCTGGGCGATGTCGTACTGGACAGCTTCAGTCCGGATTCGCCGCTCATGACGGTAAAGAACAAAGCGGGGGAGGAGGTCACGGTGGAACAGTTGGATATCGTGGCGACGTCTTTCTCAGATAAAGAAGGGTACGCGGTCGCGGTTGTGAATAAGAGCGGCAGTGAAGAAGCGAGATTCTCCCTGGATCTGTGCGGAGAGGGAGAAGTGATCCGGTATTATATCAGCGGGAACAGTACGGAGAGCTATAATGACGTGGATCACACGGAAGTAACGATCCGAACCGAGAAATTGGGAATCTTCAAGCGCGGAATGGAGATAACGGCAGGGCCTCATTCTGTGAATATCATTCGGATCGGGGCGGGAGATAATCCATAGTATAATCTATGGTATAATCCATAGTATTGATTCAAAAATAGTGCGAAGAAGACGCAAAAGGTATATAATGTTAATTATATAAATAGAAGGAGGAACAACATTATGAGTAACATGCCGGAAGTAAAGATTGGGGTAGTGGCAGTAAGCCGTGACTGTTTCCCGGAGAGCCTGTCGGTAACGAGAAGGGCGAACCTGATGAAAGCTTATACGGAGAAATACGGTCAGGAGGGAATCTATGAATGTCCGGTCTGTATCGTAGAGAGCGAGATCCATATGGTACAGGCTTTGGAGGATATCAAGGCGGCAGGATGCAACGCCCTGGTAGTATATCTTGGAAACTTCGGACCGGAGATCTCTGAGACATTGCTGGCGAAGCATTTTGAAGGACCGAAGATGTTCATCGCCGCGGCAGAAGAAAGCGGCGACAATCTGGTGCAGGGCAGAGGAGACGCATATTGCGGTATGCTGAACGCAAGCTACAATCTGAAGCTTCGCAACGTAAGGGCATACATTCCGGAATATCCGGTAGGGGACGCAGAAGAATGTGCGGATATGATTCATGAATTTATCCCGATTGCAAGGGCAGTCGTAGGTCTAAGCGAGCTTAAGATCATAAGCTTTGGTCCGAGACCGCTGAATTTCCTTGCATGCAACGCGCCCATCAAGCAGCTCTATAACCTGGGGATCGAGATTGAGGAGAACTCAGAGCTCGACCTGTTCGAGGCGTATAATAAACACGCAGGGGACGAGAGAATCCCGGCGGTGGTAAAAGAGATGGAAGAAGAGCTTGGGGCTGGCAATAAGAAGCCGGAGATCCTTGCGAAGCTTGCACAGTATGAACTTACACTGAAGGATTGGATCGAGGATCATAAGGGATACCGCAAATATGTTGCGATTGCGGGAAAATGCTGGCCTGCGTTCCAGACTCAGTTCGGATTCGTTCCGTGTTATGTGAACAGCCGTCTGACCGCCCAGGGAATCCCGGTATCCTGTGAAGTAGATATCTACGGCGCGTTAAGTGAATTCATCGGAACGGTGGTAAGCGACGATATCGTAACGCTTCTGGATATCAACAATTCCGTGCCGAAGGATATGTATGAAGAAGAGATTAAGGGCAAATACGACTATACGCATCAGGATACGTTCATGGGATTCCACTGCGGCAATACGGCGTCCAAGAAGCTGTCCTTCTGTGAGATGAAGTATCAGATGATTATGGCAAGGACGCTGCCGGAAGAGGTGACCCAGGGAACTTTGGAGGGAGATATCGTTCCCGGAGATATCACGTTCTATCGTCTGCAGAGTACGGCGGATAATAAGCTTCGGGCTTATATCGCCCACGGCGAGATTCTTCCGGTTGCGACACGTTCCTTCGGCGGCGTCGGCGTATTCGCGATACCGGAGATGGGCAGGTTCTACCGCCATGTATTGATCGAGGGCGGATATCCGCATCACGGCGCGGTTGCGTTCGGTCATCATGGAAAGGCTCTCTTTGAAGTATTCAAGTACATCGGAGTACCGGTAGACGAGATCGGATATAATCAGCCGGCAGGCGTAAGATATCCGACAGAGAATCCGTGGAGGTAACATACTCACCGAAACATTAAGGTAATTAAATTGTATGCCCGGCAGATGCAGTATCATAGCATGCTTCAGACAATCTGCCGGGCATATTTCTAGCATTTTACTTCGTAATGAGTATTAAATTAATGTGTTTACCGGCGCAAAAGCGATAGTAATATCAGGGAATGGTATATTGGCCGTACATAAAATAGTAGGAGGATTAAAAGAATGTTATATATAGGTGTAGACTTAGGGACGTCTGCAGTAAAGCTGTTATTGATGGACAGCGAAGGGAAGATTCAGAACATCGTATCGAAGGAATATCCGTTGTATTTTCCGCATCCGGGCTGGTCGGAGCAGAAGCCGGAGGATTGGTTTACACAGTCCATGGAAGGAATCAAAGAGCTGACCGGCGGGTGTGATAAGAGCGAGGTTGCAGGCATCAGCTTCGGCGGTCAGATGCACGGCCTGGTGGCGCTTGATAAAGACGATAAGGTGATTCGTCCGGCGATCCTCTGGAACGACGGGCGGACCGGAGAAGAGACGGATTATTTGAATCAGGCGGTCGGTAAGGACAGGTTGTCCGAATACACGGCGAATATTGCGTTCGCGGGATTCACAGCTCCGAAGATCCTCTGGATGAAGAAACATGAACCGGAGAATTTTGAGAAGATATGTAAGATTATGCTGCCTAAGGATTATCTGGCATACTGTTTATCCGGTTCCTTTTGTACGGATGTGTCCGATGCGTCGGGCATGCTTCTCATGGATGTAAAGAATCGCTGCTGGTCTGATGAGATGCTTAAGATATGCGGTATTACGAAGGAGCAGCTTCCGAGGTTATATGAGAGTTACGAGGTGGTCGGAAACCTGAAGCCGGAGATCGCGGAGGAGCTGGGGCTGTCCGCGGATGTAAAAGTGATTGCGGGAGCAGGAGATAATGCGGCGGCGGCAGTGGGAACCGGAACTGTGGGAGACGGTATGTGCAACATTTCCCTGGGAACGTCCGGAACCATCTTCATCTCAAGCAAGACGTTCGGTGTAGACCAGAATAACGCGCTGCATTCCTTCGCCCATGCGGATGGGCATTATCATCTTATGGGGTGTATGCTGAGCGCGGCGTCCTGCAACAAATGGTGGAATGAAGATATCCTGAAGACGAAGGATTTCGCGGCGGAGCAGGCGAATATCACGAAGCTTGGGGAGAATCAGGTGTTCTATCTGCCTTATCTGATGGGGGAACGCTCTCCTCATAATAATCCGGACGCCAGAGCGATGTTTATCGGTATGTCCATGGATACGACGAGGGAGGATATGACCCAGGCAGTGCTGGAGGGCGTGACATTCGGACTTCGGGATTCCCTTGAGGTGGCAAAGAGCCTTGGCATTAAGATTGAACGCACGAAGATATGCGGCGGAGGTGCGAAGAGCCCGCTGTGGAAGAAGATACTTGCCAATATCATGAATCTGAAGGTAGATGTGATCGAGAGCGAGGAAGGACCGGCGCTTGGCGGCGCTATGCTTGCGGCGGTAGGCTGCGGAGAGTATCCGGATGTGGAGACGATAGCGGAGAAAGTAGTGAAGGTCGTGGACACGGTAGAGCCGGAGCCGGAATTGGTTGAGAAGTACGAGGAGAGGTATCAGAAGTTCAGGAAGATATATCCGACAGTGAAAGAACTGTTCTAATAAGGGCGGCCGGGAAGTGTTTTTACATTTCCCGGTCGCCTGTTTTCATTTTCTGTTTTCAATATAGTCTTTTAAGAGTAAAGTCAGTATTTTTTTCTCATATGAGGATAATTGACTATATAATTTATCGAAATCTTTGGTCAGATATTTGTCATTCTCAGAATTGATTCCTTCTAATAAAAGTGTCATATCGCAACCCAGATAATCAGAGACAGACGCCAGCCGTTCAAGGCTGATTTTCGTAATTCCTCTTTCCATTTGACTGATATACCCGACAGATACATTCATATGCTCTGCGAAATGTTCCTGGGTAGTCCCTTTTGACTGTCGCTGTGTCTTGATTCGTTCTCCTAAGAGTTTGTAATCAATGGCCATCTTTTCACCTACTTTAGAACCATTATATTGTAAGTATGCACTACAATTAAAGAAAGTAATAACTATATATTTAATTATTAGTGTTGCATATATATCCTGAAAAGATTATAATAAAACAGAAGTAAGTATATATTTAGTTATTATTGTTGGTTTTGCGGAAGAAATAAACGCAATCGGTAAGATTCTGATGAAAGTTGAAAAACTGTCGGACTGTGAAAGGAGTGGATGCTTATATAATATAGTAAAAAAGAATGTAATGAGTTTTAGAAAATGATATGTTTATTAAAATGCGAGTGTAAGGAGAAAAGAGAGATGCGAGTGCATAGGAAACAAGTGAAAAAAAGAATGATTTTTGTATTGCTTCTGGTGCTGATGGTTTCAATGGCGCGGCCATCCGGCAGTTATGCTGATGAACCGGAAGGGACTGATACAGGCGAACAAGAAGACGGATTAGCTCCCGAAAGCGCTGCTATACAGCAAACCGGCGGCGAACAGAGTGAATCCCGGGCGGATATTTTACTGCCGAAGGCGGGAAGTAACATTGAGAATGAGACGAAGATTGAAGAGAGTGCTGCAGATGAAAAGAACCTTAAAATTGATAATTCCGATGAGAAACATCTTAATTCGATGAAGTTGGAATCCAAAGATGAGGATTCAGAACAGCAAAAAGAACGGGCGGGACAGTTTGAAGGAGATTTGCCTGTAATTGAACGGGTTGAATTCGGACAAAAGCAGACTACAGTGGCGAGCGATGCGGAAATTACATTGTCCGTGTATGCATATGACGCTTCCGGAATTAAGGATGTCAAAGTTGAAATGATATTGAATGATTCTACATATTCCCAGAGTATGAAGTGGAATAAGGGTAAGTCGGAGAATGAATATGTCTGTACATATCAGCTTGACGGAAAGACGTCTGGGAAATTATCAGTAAGCAGCATTAGGGTGATTGACGAAAATAATAATACAACGTCGATGGATATCTCCGAACTGGAAGGATACTGGGTCAATATAGAAGAATCCGAGAAAGAAACGATTCAGGTTAAGTCGTTTGATTTTGCTCAAAATGGAAAGACAATACAGTATTCATCTTTTTATAATGAAGCATCTATGAGGCTGGAGCTTCAGAAACCGATCGAACAAGATAGCGTGTGGTTACGATTTGAAGCTGACGGAAGATATTTTGAAGTTGGGCTTTCTGCGTCTGATAACGGAACTACCCATAGTATTTTTGACAAGATTGCCGGAACATCTGCTTATAACTTTCGAGAAAGCAATGAGTATACGTTGACTTTGCAGGAAGTTTATATAGCACAAGGAGATTTCGGACAAAAGATTACGGCAGCAATGGAAAATAAAGAGGCTTACAGCCTTGTTTTAAATGTTGAGAAATCCGTAGAGGATTCCATTATAATTACATCGGTCAGTATGGATAAAAAAGGCGAGAATGTTAAGCCGGGAGAAGAAATCAACATAATTGTTGAGGTAGAAACCGGTGAAGGAATAGAATTGCCCGGAGGAGCAAGTGTGATTTTTAACCCGGCGGTTACCAGTATAGAGCCTCATGAGAAAAGAGTTGATCTTGAGTTGAATGAAAAAGATCAAAAGTATTACGGGACGCTGAAGATTGAAGACATGTATCCATGTGAATGGTATATCGGCGCAATCTATGTACACAGTTCTGCTGAGACTAATGACGACGCCTTTACTTATGATGCGGGTTTTCCGTATTATGTGAGGGTTTATGACGGAGAGGCGTTTGTGAACCCGGAATTTGATGTAGAGTTCCAATTTATGGCGCTGGATGAGAATGGAGCGTATCAATCTATCGGTTCGGTCACGAAGAAGAATGTACAGCGCCGGCAGACATTGAAGGAAGTAGGCGTTACACTTCCAGGAATGAGTTCGGGTTATTCGGGGCTTACTCAGATTGGATGGATGGAAAGAAACGGGAAGGAAATTACGGAAGATACAACTGTTCTGAATGAACATTTTGGAGTATATGCAAAATATGATAAAGGCGTTTATGAGGCGTCATATAAATATCTCAATAATGCAGGGGAATGGAGTGAGACGTTTTGTCCGATTGTGTATGAGCATGGAGCGACTTACGGAGAGGTGGAAAAGAAGGCTCGGGAGTTCATGCCGGAAGATATGACGAAAGACTATACGTTCAGTAATTGGGGAGATGACCAGTTTAGTAAAGATGATAAGGTGGTTTCAGGTGTCGAGGGAGAACACTTCATTGCACAATTTTCAGGCGTCACTGTTTTAGATGTTCATTACACTTATTATGATCAAAAAGGCAGTATGGCTAAAGAGAGTAAGAGTTTTGCGGTAGAGGAAGGAACATCCTACAAAAAAGCAATAGAAATGTTAAACGCGTCAAAAGCGCCGGTATCTTATAAAGGATTAAGATTTAAAGAATGGGATGCTTATGCGTATTTGGGCGAAATAGGAGAGGGACTCGTCCATAGCGGAGAAGATTTTGTTGTGAATCCAGTCTATGAGAATTGTCTGGTCCGGTATATTATTAATGGTTCCAGACTTTTGGGCGAAAGTGAAGGAGAGAACATTTTCTGCCAGGTGGCAGAAAAAGGCGAGACGGTTACTGCCTTAACATCCTTCGAAGGTTTTGGAGAAGTTACCTGGGATAAGGATGCGGCGCCAGACAAGACATTTGTTGTCGTTAATCATAGGACGTTCTGGGGACATGCGGAAGCAAGTTCGGCTATTGATCCAGGTAAGCCGGGTAAACCGTCCAGACCGTCTGACGGTTCATCATCGGGCTCAGGAAATAAACCGGGCGAAACGACGGAGTCTAAACTTCCGGACAGTGCGGTGAATTCGATTATCAAAGCGATAAAGGATGCGGAACAAGGTGAAAATATCAAGGTAAATATGGGAAGTAAGTCCGTTATTTCCAAAGAGATTCTGGAAGCAGCAAGAGGAAAAGACGTATCTGTAATCCTGGAGATGGAGGGGTATAGCTGGACGATCAACGGCAGGGATATCTTGGCGGCGAATCTGCAGGATATTGATCTTAGGGTAATTAAGAATACAGATCATATTCCAGGTTCTACGGTAAAAGCTCTTGCAGGCAATAATCCGTGCATGCAGATTACGCTTGTTCATGAAGGAAACTTCGGATTCAAGGCGGTGTTAAACATCGGCGTAGGTTCCGAGTACGCAGGCAAATATGGTAATCTGTATTACCATGACAGCGCCGGGAAGATGGTCTTCGTGAACGCAGGTCAGATTGATTCCAATGGATCTGTAAGCCTGGAGTTCAGCCATGCATCCGATTATCTGCTTGTAATGTCAAATCAGGCAATGTCTCAGGCAGATGTACCGGCTGATCTGATGCCGGCAGGAACCGATCAGAACGGAGCGCAGTCCGCAGCGAGTACTGGTATCAGGAAAAGCGCGAAGACAGGTGATTATGCAATGATATATCCATGGCTGCTGTTGTGCTTGGCGGCGATGGGAAGTGCAGTGTATATGTTCAGGAGAAAACAGGCGTAAGTAAGTCATATGTTTCATCAGGAAAGGTAAATGCAGGAAAGGTAAAATATCCCTTTCTTGCATTTTCGCTGTCTGTGAGAGATAATAACAAATGAGAAGAGATATTTTGGAATCTCATAAAATCAGGGATGTGAAATATAATAGTCGGATTGGAGGAGACTTTAGATGACAAACGAAGAATTGATTCAGGAAGCAAAGAAAGCCAGAGAGCGCGCATACGTCCCTTACTCACATCACAGCGTAGGAGCCGCCCTTGTTACAGAGAAGGGTAAGATCTATCATGGATGCAACATTGAAAATGCAGCATATGGACCATCAAACTGTGCGGAAAGAACTGCATTTTTCAGAGCAGTATATGACGGCGAGAGGGACTTCGCCAAGATTGCCGTCGTAGGCGGGATGCAGGGAACCGATGGAAACACTCTGTGCGCTCCATGCGGGGTGTGCCGCCAGGTAATGATGGAATTTTGCAATCCGGAGACATTTAAGATTGTTTTGGCGGACGGCGCGGACAAGCAGATAGAATATACATTGAAAGATTTGCTGCCGCTTGGTTTTGGACCGGACAATCTTGATAAGTGAGTAAACATACCATAGAAGTAGATGCGAGAGCAGGCATGCCCGCCAGGGAAGTCGATCTACTGAGAGATAAGCGAAAAAGTATTATAGAAAACCACCAGCCATGTAGGTCGGTGGTTTTCTTATTAGGTGTTGCTTATTTTCCCAAAATGCTGCTGACGGGGAATCAGATATTCGTATATAACCTTTAAGAAATTTTTAAGATATATGTCGGGTTTCTTTTAAGGCAGGAGTAGTATTATAATCATGTAAGAAAGGCAGGATATGCAGTATATAGCAGGCCATATCCGAATGAAATGAAAGTGAAAGGAGGGGGAGGCTGTGGCGAGCGAAACGATACTGGTGGTAGATGATAACAGGGAAATCGTGTATTCCATCAGCGAACTGCTGAAATATGAAGGGTATCAGGTGGCAAATGCATACGACGGTATGGAGGCTCTGGATATACTGGAAAGGGAGAAGATTGATCTGATTTTGCTGGACGTAATGATGCCGAGGCTCAACGGATTGTCAGCGTTAATGAAACTCCGGGAGAAGAGCCGTATTCCTGTGATTATACTTTCTGCCAAGACAGAGGAGAGCGATAAGGTGTCGGGGCTGGTGCTGGGAGCGGATGATTACGTAGAAAAACCGTATAATCCGGCGGAGCTGACGGCAAGGGTCAAGGCACATCTGCGCCGATACCGTGTATGGGGAGAGGAGAGACCCCAGGCGGACGAAGACAGGATCGTCAACGGCGGACTGGAATTGGACAAGAAGCAGCGTCTGATAGTCGTGGAAGGTGAAGAAGTGCATCTGACAGCTACGGAGTATAAGATTCTGGAACTTCTTATGGAGCACCCGGGGCAGATATTTCCGGCAGAGCAGATCTATGAAATAGTGTGGAAGGAACAGGCGGATTATGCGGTCGAGAATACGGTCATGGTGCATATACGCCATATCCGTGAAAAAGTCGAGATCAATCCGAAGAAACCAAGATATGTAAAGGTGGTGTGGGGTATTGGATACAAGATGGAAAAATATTGTTGAGGAGGTCTATGGTGTCTATAGCAGGATACATATGCCGGGATTATTTATGACCCTTATGGGGATGATTGGATTTTGGATTATGATTATATACAGGGGCAGATATTCCACGCTGAACATCTATTCCTTTGGAATCTTGGGCAATCTTTGCTTAGGGATTGGAATATCGCTTCTTTTAAAGAAATATCTAAGCAGTCAATATCAGGATTGGAGCGGCGGGGAGGGACATGATTATGCAGAATGGAGTACCGCGAAAGGGGAATCGTTAAAATGGCTGTATAAGATCGGAGGCGTCTGGGGTCTGATGGCAGCCGGGTATATGTGTTTCCTTGTGGAAAGTAAGGGCCTGTGGGGGAACTATGACGAAGGATACGGGACAGGATACATTATTATCATTACACTTTTGATTCAATTGCTTATCTGTCAGAATGTGATCGAACTCTTTTGGCATAGGAAGCTTGACGGCGTCATTGAGTATGCCGCGGAGCATATGGAGAAGCTTCAGCAGATACGCCTTCAGGAGGCGATGGAGATTGAGAGAAAGAGTCTTGAGAAGGTGTCGCGCAGCGACCAGCTGCGGATCGATCTGATAACCAATGTATCCCATGATCTGAAGACGCCTCTTACTTCTATCGTCGGTTATATTGAGCTGGTCAAGAAAGAAGAGTTAAGCGACGTAGTGCAGGATTATGTGGACGTAATCTCTTCCCGGACAGAAAAACTGGGAGAGATGATCAACAGCCTGTTTTCGCTGGCAAAAGCAAGCAGCGAGAATGTAGAGCTTCATAAAGAGAAGTTTGAGGTAAATCGTCTGATTGAGCAGATTTTTGCAGATATGGATGATCGGATCAAGGAAAGCGGCCTTAAATTCGTGCCGCTGCTTACGGAGGAGAATACGGAGATTTGTTCGGATAATATGTACTTCTACCGTATCTGCCAGAACCTGATTGAGAATGCGCTGAAATATTCCGCAAAGGGGACCCGTGTATTCGTAAAGACATATCTTAAGAATTTACGAGAAGAAAACGGGAAGGAATATGGGAAAGAGCAGGATGCAGACAGTGATATATCCCGCGGCCAGCCGGTATCTGAACCGATGGAGAATATCAGGATCGAGGTAACCAACACGGCGGGCTATCTCATGGATTTTACAAAGGAGGATATAGTAGAGCGCTTTGTGCGCGGAGACCAGGCAAGAACCAGTGAGGGTAACGGGCTGGGCCTGGCGATAGTAAGCTCATATACGAAAGCCCTTGGGGGAGAATTTGATATAAGGATTGATTGCGATCAGTTCAAAGCATGTTTGGAATTCTCAAGGTCTGATTAGGTCTGTATTTGAGGCTGCTGCAGAATGTGATAATTTTGCAGCAGCCTCATACGTTCTGGTGTTATAACTGTCTGTTCAGCGCTCGCTCACTGCGAAGTTTTTCATTAGCGCCTTCTACATTCATCCTTGAGAGAATCAGCATGATGATAATATTAATGATCAGAGGGAGCCACAGATACATGATGTGCAGCATATTGATGCAGGATTCCGGCTGAACTGCGAGTTTGCCGTCAAACTTACTGAATTCCAATAACCAGCCCGCTACGGCCGTACCGAGCCCTCCGCCCAGCTTTACTCCCAGAGAGGTGCAGGAATACATGGTTCCGTCCACTCTCTTTCCTTTTGTCAGGTAAGTGTACTCCGAGCAGGATGCGATCACCGCGTTCATATCTCCCTGCCACGGGCCCTGGCCGAGGGCCGCCAGGGCGGTAAATGCCAGCATCAGGGGAACGCTTCCTATATAACCGGCGAAGACTACAAGGGCTCTGCCGACGACGGCGATCATGTATCCTCTCAGATTAAGCTTGTACATTCCTTTCCATCTCCCGACGAGGGCAGGCGTAAAGACTAACGCGATGATCAGAGGGATGTTGAACGCCCATGAGAATACACCGTAGAGATTCTCATTCTTTAGTACATATGTCATGTAGTAGATACCGGAATTGATCATGGCTCCGTATAACTGTTGCAGGATGTAGACGCCGCAGATCATCAGGTAGAACTTGTTGTTTATGAGAATGCGGAGAGCTTCGACTAATCCATATTTTTCTTCTTTTGATTTATTCTCATCATTTTCATTGAGTTCGCTTTCCGGCAGCTCTTTTACGGAAAGAGCTGAGAGTGTATTGATGACCAGGCCGATCACCGAATAGACGATTGCGACGGTTCTCCAGGCCGCCGCGCCGCCGCCGCATTTTGCAACAAAGCCGATAGTGACCGACTGGATGAACAAGCTGGTGGAAAAAGCAAAGATGAATCGGTAGGATCCCATCTGAACCCGTTCTTTGCTGTTCTTTGTTACCAGCGAAGTGAGGGCGGAATAAGCGATATTATTCGCCGTATAGAATACGCCGTTTAATAAAGTATAGGCAATGAAGAACCATGCGTACTGCGCCGTTGCTCCCCAGTCCGCGGGAATAGCGAAGATTGCCGCAAGCGTAACCGCACAGCCGATATAGCCGTACAGCATCCAGGGTCTTGCCTTTCCGAGACGGCTGTGGGTCTTGTCGATCATGGCGCCGAAGAAGATATCCGTGAAACCGTCAAATAATTTTGAGACAGCGATCAATGTGCCTACAATACCTGCCGAGAGACCAATCGTGTTGGTCAGATAAATCATGACAAACGAGGACAGGAATGCATATACTACATTTCCGGCAATATCTCCGGAACCGTATCCTACTTTGTTATACCACTTTAAATAAGTCTTTTCTTTCATATAATGTACTCCATATTTGTTCAAACACATTGCCGATAGGCAAATTAATTATTAAGGTGTCATAAATGGTATTAATTTAAACTCAAAACAAAATCTTGTATCGTCGAAGCAATATTGGCTCAATACTTCGGGACCGCAGCTGTTGGAACCGATACCGTTTTGCGCATAATCCAGACATAGTATGGAGCTTCCTGATTCTTCTAATTCAAAGTTATGGGCTTTCTTTTCCAGTTCTTCCTGTGAGTAGACGGACGCATGGAAAGAGAATGTATGCTCTGAGACGGCGATAATTCCGAACTGTCCGCTGCTGATCTTCACATAGTCACAGTCAAAATGGCTGCCGTTCTCCTGAGGGCGGATATAATCCTCGTGTAATTCCCTGATCTTTGCGCTGTATAGTCCGTGGCTGGACGCCCTGTGTTTATCACGGTAACTTTCGCAGGGACCATAGCCGTAATACAATACGTTCTCGAGTTCCTCCGGAAGGAAGAGACGGATTCCGAACCTGGGCAATGCGGGAAACTCATCGTTTTTGACAATGTCCAGCGACGCTTTGATACCGCCGTTGTTATCGATGACCCAGACTGCCCGGATATCCAGTATACGCTGTACGGCAGCCGCGGATACGGACATGTTGCTGGTGATCACGATGCATTCATTGGATTCTTCGACGGCAGTTTCGTAGGCTCTGGTACAGGCTTCGTGGAAATGTGCTTTCTTCCATTCAGCCTTTATATACATATCGTTGTCTGTCGGGGCTCTCCAGATGTTAATCTCCATCGGACTGTCCAGATATTCTCTGCCGCCATAACGGATGCTTTTGAATAATCCGTTTTTCTTGCTGTAGACGTAGGTGAAGTCTTTGCAGTCCAGGATTATCTCACGGTCAGTCTCAGTCACATTGACGGAAACGCCCGGGCATATTTTTTGTTCCAGCCACCTGACAGCCGTCTGGTTCCGGCCGTCTTCATTTTCCAGCAGAATCTCGTCAAAGCCGAGTATATGGCCTGCCGGAACGAGAGGGGATTCGTTCAGGAGCCGGTATGTGAGTTTCAGATAAGCCTTCCCGGTTCCTGGAATCGTCAGGTTGAGTGCCGCGGTGGCTTCGCCGTGAGGTTTAACAGATACTGCCGGAACATTTCCGGCGTCGATACAGACGCCGTCGCAGGTTACTTCATAGCAGACAGACGCATAATCTTTAAGATCCGTAAAATCAAGATAGTTATGAAGTTTTAATTCTTTCGTTGCCGGGTCGTAGGAGAGAGCCCTTGCCGGACGGTGTACGTTTTTGTATTCGAGCAGTCCGGTGTGAGGCGTACGGTCCGGATAGACGAGACCATCCATACAGAAATTACCGTCGTGGATGGTTTCGCCGTGATCTCCGCCGTAGAGGTATCGGGATCTTCCGTTCCTGGATTTCCCGGCGTAGACGGCGTGGTCGCACCACTCCCATACAAATCCGCCGCACATAATATCATGGTTTTGAATCAATTGAAAATAATCTTCAAAATCTCCGGGGCCGTTTCCCATAGAGTGTCCATATTCTACCAAAAGAAACGGTTTGCACGCATCCTTTTCGAGATATTCCTCGATCTCTTCAAAAGGAGGATACATTCTGCTGTACAGGTCAAGATCGGAATAATCATAGGTTATGTCGTAGTTGCGGTATCGGGCGCTTTCGTAGTGCGTGATTCTTTCCGGGTCAAATTCCTTCGTCCACCGGAGCGCTTTCTCAAAATTGCAGCCGTAGGCGCTTTCATTTCCCATAGACCACATGAGGATGCACGGACGGTTCTTATCACGCTGGACCATAAGGCGTACACGGTCCAATATAGACTCCTCCCATACCGGATTGTCTGCGATACTTTTGTTCCAGCCTTTGAATCTGTTATAATCTGTGTCTTCTTTGTAATAGATCATGCAGGGGCCGTGGGCCTCGATGTCCGCCTCGTTCATGACCATAAAGCCGTATCTGTCGCATAGCTGATAGAAATAAGGGGCGTTCGGATAGTGACTGGAACGGATGGTGTTAAAATTATGCTGCTTCATCATAGCGAGATCTGCCGTAAGCTGTTTTATGTTGATGGTGAAACCAGTGACAGGATTGGAGTCATGCCGATTGACGCCGTGGAATTTTACCTTCTGCCCGTTCAGGAAGAGGATGTTATCTTGAATCTGAATGGTTCGGAAGCCTACGTGATCCGTGATAGTTTCGTTCTCCGTCTCGATGACAAGCGTATATAAGACGGGGGTTTCTGGGTTCCATAATGTGGGGTTTTGTACCTCTAAAGAGATGTGGTTTGACTTTGTTTCACCGGATGTTATGAGCCGGTTTTGAGGATCGTAGATCGCTGCCCTTGTATAAACGGGCTGATCCATATAAGAGATATCCAGACTGACTTCGGCTTTTTCTTTGCCGATTGTGGTTGTGATATGGTAGTCGCTGACAGATTGCTCTGGCCTTTGCAGCAGATAGACGTCCCGAAAGATTCCGCTCATACGGAATTTGTCCTGGTCTTCCAGATAACTGCCGTCGCACCACTTCAAGACCAGAACGGCGAGGGTATTCCTTCCGTCCTTTATTGCGGCCGTAACGTCAAATTCGCTTGTTGCATGGGAGACCTGGCTGTATCCGATGTAAGAGCCGTTAAGCCATACATAGAAACAGGAGTCCACGCCTTCAAAATTCAGATATGCCTTCGGCGCCGAGGGGTCTTTCTGGTAATCGAACCTGTGGACGTACGCGCCGCAGGGGATATCCTGAGGAACATACGGCGGATCAAAAGGAAAGGGATATCTGATGTTGGTATACTGGTGGGAATCGTATCCATACATCTGCCAGACGCCGGGTACTTTCAGATTATCGAAAGCAGACGTGTCGTAATCGGGATCGAAGAACGGGTCTTCTACATCGCAGACACTTTCGAAGTATCTGAATTTCCAGTTGCCGTTCAGGAGCATCATACGATCGGACGCTTCTCTGTGTTCGGCCAGGCAGTCCATTCTCTTTGACGCGGGAATATAGTATGCTCTGGGCGGCATGGTTCCGTCATGCAGAATGGTAAGATCTTCGTAATATCTTGGTACTGTCATTTGTGCATCCTCCTTCTTTAGAATATGTATCATTTGATAGTATTATATGGATTCCGCTTAAGGAAGTCCATAAACACAATTAGACAAAACATGCAGTAAATGATACAATATATCTAATAGAAGAAAACGGCAGTTTACCATGGGATGGCTGCCGGAACAAGGAGGCGGAATATATGTATCTGAATACCGGTTATTTAAATAATTCCCGAATAGATTTTAAAGACAGGTCAAGACCGCTGATTGTGGGGAGCTGCGGGACTTATAAACTTCTTACATGCCCCAGGATGCCGACTTACCGTCCCCGGGGGAGACTGGATTTCCAGATTATATATGTATCTGCCGGATCTGCACATTTTCATTTTGGCCATGCAGAAAATGATACGGTAGTTACGGCGGGGAATATGGTGCTGTTCAGGCCGAAGGAATTCCAGAAGTATGAATATTATGCCGCCGATCAGACGGAGGTGTACTGGGTTCACTTTACCGGAGGAGATGTGACGAATATCTTGAGGAAATACGGGGTCAAGGATGATATGCGTGTATTTTATACAGGTACTTCTCTGGAATATGAAAGAATATTTAAGAGGATGATCCTGGAGCTTCAGCGCTGCCAGAGCGATTATGAGGAGATGCTGACGATACTTCTTAAGCACCTTCTTATTCTCATACACAGAAAGCTCTCGAAGCCTCGTATCTTGAAGAATGAATATCTGGAAAATGAGATGGAGACAGCGGCTCAATATTTTAACGACCAATACAACACAGAGATTCATGTGGAAGAATATGCCGCGTCCAGGGGCATGAGCATCAGTTGGTTTATCCGTAATTTTAAGGCATATACAGGTACTACGCCGATGCAGTATATCGTCTCTGTCCGTATCGCGAATGCACAGGTACTGCTTGAGACGACAACGTATACGGTATCGGAGATCGGCCGTATCGTAGGATATGAGAATCCGCTGTATTTCAGCCGTATGTTTCATAAGCAGAAGGGATTCTCACCGACAGAGTACAGGAAGAAGCACAAAGGAGAGGTCTGAGGTTATCTGCCTGAGCTCTTTGTTGTGTTAATAGAGTATACAGTATCAATTAGAGTAAATAAAAAAATGAAAATATTTTAAAATAGAAAGTTAAGTCTATAAAACGTTGACTTTGGGTAAAGGATAGAATATAGTTATAGATAGAGAAAAGAATTTTGGAGGTCAATGATTATGAATAATACTATTTTCAAACAAGTAGGAAATAATATACAAATTATTTTAACACGACAGGGGAAGACGCAGCAGTTTCTTGCAGAGCAATTATGTATTTCAAAACAAGTTATGAATAAGATTATCTCAGGAACAAAAGCAATCAATGTAGCAGAAATTAGTAAGATTGCTGGTGTTTTGAATGTATCTGTAGATAGTCTTCTTACAGTCGAAACAGAACAAAAGCCGATGCATAATCTGAGTTTTATGGGACAGGTAGAGAATGAAAAGACGAAAGAACAAATTAAAATTTTGCAGACAGTTATAGATGAAATTTTGATGTTGGAGGATTATGCTGATGCAAAATAAGAAATTAAATAAAAGAGATATACAAATTATTCAAAGACTTGCAAGAGAAAAGTTAATAGAATATTGTAAATTGAATGATGTAATTGGAACAGGCGTTTTTAGTATTTTAGAAAAAGATAATAAAGTGCTTTATTATCCCTTGGAAGATCAGCAAGTTTGGGGATTTTCGGAAATTATTAGAGGAAAATCCTTTGTATGTATAAATACGTCTCTGCCGTATGATAAACAAGTATTTGCAGCAGCTCATGAACTTTATCATGTTTGGTTTGGTTCTTCTGGAGAAATTATGATTTCAAAGGATTCGCAAGAACCGGACTCTGAAGAAGAAATAGAACTGTATGCAAATAGGTTTGCGGCAGAATTTTTGGTAAATGAAGAATTATTACGGCAAGAAATGAAAGTATTTGATATTGATAAAGATAGCCTGGGCACAAAGGAGATTGTTAAATTAGCAAATTTGTTCACGGTACCTTATAAAACTATGGCAAAAAGATTATATGAAACAAATATACTTTCCAGAAAAGAATTTGAAAAGTTCATGATAATTACAGATGAGCAAGTAGATATATGGTGCAATCGTTTAGGACTGTCTGTTCCGGTACGGAAAGATAGAATTGGTCTTTCAAATTTAGTTGATAAGGCAATGAATTTGTATGAAAAGCATCTGATTACTTATGAGAAACTGGAATATTTATTAGAGTTTGCTGAATTAACGCCGAAAGAAATGGGAATTGAAAGAGAAAGCGCTTATCAGCCGCCAACAGATGAGGAATTGGATGCAATTATGGAGGAATAGCGATGAAATTAGAAAGGATTATTGTAGATGCTGATTTTTGTATAAAAATCGGTGCAAGTCCTAAATATCGCTATTTGGAGAGAATATTACCAGAACTTGCAGAAACGGTTTATATACACAAAAAAGTATATGATGAAATTATATTTCCGGCTTGTGCAAAAGAACAAATTGATGTTTTGAGGAAGCAAGGTGTTTTGGAAATTATTGATGAAAATAGTTTAGATCCGTTGGAGAAAGTAGTTTATCAGGGAACATATCAGTCACTTGCGAATGTGATGATAAATCCGAAAAGACCAAAAAAGAATCAAGGCGAAACTTGTTCTCTTGCAATGGCAAAGACGAAATCTATTCCATATTTTGCAACGGATGAAATGGAATTGCAGCCGATTATTGATAAAATTCTTAATACTGGCATGAATGATATTATATGTTTGAGAATTGAAGATGTTATTCAGAGAATTAGATTGGGAGAAATAAGTGGATTTAAGCGGAAAGAGGCAAAAGTTTTATGGAGACTGGCAGGAAAACGCACAGATGTTTTTGATAAAGACATTTGGGCAATTTAGAGTGATTGCGAATTGTGACGGTTACAATACCAAAAGAAAAAATTTATGAATCAATGTACAATTCGCCTTAAAACAGAGCAAGCTCTAAAACTCTTGCATTCTATTTTAAAAAGTGGTAATATGTAAAAGGTTTGAAAGACAAAGTAATTTCCGCTGTACCGGATGAGGAGAACAATTTCATATGACAGGTGAAGAGTTATTACAGACATTGCTTGAATCATTCCAAGCCAGCTATGATGTGGAGAGAACCTGCGATATCAATGGGGATATCTATGACGCATATGCCAGTTTTAATGTTGCCAGTGCAAAGTATGTCCTCATGAAAAAAGCAGAACTCTGGCGGGCAGAATGTTTTGAACATGTCTTTTTTCGAATAGAAGAGAAAACGATGGAAGCTGATACTGTGGACAGGTTCCGCGGGCAGCTCATGACATATATTGAGCCTCGGCTTGTGCGTCATGGAGAGAAATATCCTTCCAAAGACCACATGTATACTTACATGACTCTGATCTGTATCTGCGAGAATGGGGTATCAGAGGAGGCGGCGAAGAAGATTCGTTCTTTTCGCTATGAAAAGAATTACAAACTGACGCTCCGGGGATACAGTGCGGCCAGAATCCTGATATTTGATCTGAAGAACAGGAAATTATTCGGCAACCGGGCGGCCAGGGAACTTGTAAAAGGCTATAAGAAGTCTGGAATACTCTGACTTTATAGCATATATCATTTTATAATAATGCATTCTTTGGAGCCATATATAGAAAAGTTCCGAGAATGTGTCACACAGATTAGGAGGAATGAAGAATGAATGGTGTATTAGTGCTGGTAGCCGGCATTGCAATCCTTGTAATTGCCTATCTTACATACGGCAAATGGCTTGCAAAGCAGTGGGGGATCGATCCGTCCAGAGAGACGCCGTCCCACACAGAAGAAGATGGAGTGGATTATGTCCCGGCGAAAGCGCCGGTGTTGATGGGACATCATTTCTCATCAATCGCAGGCGCGGGACCGATCAACGGGCCGATTCAGGCGGCGGTATTCGGATGGGTTCCGGTATTCTTATGGGTATTGATCGGAGGTATCTTCTTCGGAGCGGTGCATGATTTCGGTGCGTTGTTCGCGTCTATCCGTAACAAAGGGCAGTCTATCGGTGAAGTGATTGCCGACGCGATGGGATCAAAGGCGAAGAAATTATTTATCATCTTTTCATATCTGACGCTGATCCTTGTAGTAGCGGCATTTGCATCCATCGTGGCGAATACGTTTATGGCGACATACACAGAGGAGGGGGCGGTTGATTATGCGGCGAGCGCGGCAAATGCGACGACGGCTATGATCTCCATCCTATTTATCGTCATCGCGGTTGCGTTCGGATTTCTTGTATATCGTAGAAATGCGGGACTCGCGGTATCGACCGTTATCGGTGTGGCGGCGATTGTCGCCTGCATGGTGATCGGGCTTAAGTGGCATCCGCTTTATCTGAGCAATAAGGTATGGATGATCATCGTGGGAATCTATATTCTGGCTGCGTCTGTTGCTCCGGTGTGGATTCTGCTTCAGCCGAGGGATTATCTGAGTTCGTTTCTGCTTTATTTTATGATGCTGGTGGCTGTCGTGGGGATTATTGGATGCGGGCTTACAGGCGGCGCTCAGATGGATATTCCGGCATTTACAGGGTTTAAGGATACGCTTGCACCCACGGGCGCGTCCCTGGGATATATGTTCCCGGCCTTGTTCGTAACCATTGCCTGCGGGGCGATCTCAGGATTCCATTCACTGGTGGGTTCCGGTACGACGGCAAAACAGCTGAATAATGAGAAGGATGCACAGCCCATCGCATATGGCGGTATGTTGATAGAGTGTGCTCTGGCAATCATTTCCCTGTGTGCGGTTGGTTATATCTGGGCGAATTATGCATCCGGAGAAACGGTAACGCCCACGGTCGTATTTGCGACAGGTATCTCGAAGATGCTCGGCACGATTCCGGGGCTTGGAGGAACCGAGAAGATCGCTTATACGCTTCTTGTACTTACGGTGTCGGTATTCTGCCTGACGTCGTTGGATACGGCGACACGTCTGGCGCGTTATATGTTCCAGGAATTCTGGCTGGAGCCGGGAGAGACTTATAAAGATGTGACAGGATATAAGAAGACGCTTACGAATCCATTTGTAGCGACGCTGATTACGGTTGTCCTTGGAATCGGTCTGGGACTTACCGGCTATGCGAATATCTGGCCGTTATTCGGCGCGGCGAATCAGCTTCTGGCGGCGCTTGGACTATTGGCGGTTGCGGCGTGGCTTGGGAAAGCAGGGAAGAATAACAAGATGTTCCTCTTTCCGATGGCGTTCATGCTCGTAGTGACGATTACATCCCTTTGTTTTACGCTTAAGACGAATTTTGCCGGAATCTCGGCGGGCGGTGAAGGCGTGACTTGGTGCATTGTTCGTGCGGTAATCTCAGCGCTTCTGATTATCCTTGCGGTGATCCTTGCAGTTGACGGAGTGAAGACGATGAAGACACAGAAGAAGGGATAAAATATAGCCAAACGGATTACAGGGCTATCCTCTATTACAGTAGAGGATAGCTTTTTTTGTTACTTGCTACTGATCTTTTCCGTCAGGTGTATTCATCCTGGGAAATACGGAGATGCTTCTCTTTAATATTCCTTTCATATGTGCGATCGCGATCCCGTAATTTGTCATGGGTACTTTGGCGTCCTCGGCGCATTTCTGGCGGTATCTCATCTCGCGTTCATTCAGCGTGCAGCCGCCGCAGTGTACGATGAGCCGGTATTTCTGCAGATCCAGGGGAAATTCTGTCCCGCTGGTGAATTCAAAATTCAGCTCTTTTCCTGTATGTTTCCGGATAAAATTCGGCAGTTTTACGGTGCCGATATCCTCGCACTGCCTGTGGTGGGTACAGCCCTCGGAGATCAGGATGGTATCCTTATCTTCCAGCAGATCCAGGGTTCTTGCGCCGTCCACGGCGGATTGAAGGTTTCCCTTATATCTTGCGAACAAGATAGAGAAAGAAGTCAGAGGAATATCCTCCGGCACATTGGCGGCAACCTGTTCGAAAGCCTGACTGTCCGTGATGACCAGGGCAGGAGGTTTTCCGAGAGAAGCCAGGGTTTGCTTAAGCTCGGTATCCCTTGTTACGACCGAGACGGCGCCCGCTTCCAGAATATCCCGGATAGTCTGCTGCTGCGGGAGGATCAGCCGTCCTTTTGGGGCGGCCTTGTCGATAGGGACGACAAGGACTGCCAGGTCGGAAGGTTTTAACAGATCGCCGACGATTTGAAGCCGGGTGTCCGGGACAGGAATCAGCGAAGAAAGCCGTTCTTTCAGCTCCTCTATGTTCATTCGGGTGGCGGTACTGACCCACATAACCGGCAGAGGGACACACTTTGCAAGGCGCTGCGTTACGGATGAGAGTACGGCAGGCATGGCGCTTTCTGAAACCAGGTCCGCCTTGTTCAGAACGATGATACAAGGGATGGATTTGGCGCGTATTGTATGAAAGATTTCGGTATCCTCCCTGGACATGCCGGCAGTTCCGTCCACGACAAGTACGGCGATATCCGTCTTGTTCAATATCTGACGCGCCTTTTGGATTCTGAGGGCGCCGAGTTCTCCTTCATCGTCAAGACCTGGAGTATCGATCATAACTACCGGTCCGAGGGGAAGAAGCTCCATGGATTTTAGCACCGGGTCGGTTGTGGTTCCCTTGATATCGGATACGATGGAGAGGTTCTGACCGGTCAGTGCATTGATGATGCTGGATTTTCCGGCGTTTCTTCTGCCGAAGATACCGATGTGTATGCGTTCGGCGGAGGGAGTATTATTTAAACTCATGGCGGTAAGCCTCCTTCTATAAAAAAGTGTTCCCGGAGTTCCTTTTTCGGCAAGTCTTTGCGGAGTTTATTTGCACCGCTCCTTTATCAGAAACGGAAATCTCTCCGGTTGTTCTCGCGGATCAGTTTCAGGTTCTCCAGTACGACAGCCCGTGCCTTCTCGTTAGGGACATTCAGGACTTCCTTGTCGATCAATTTATCACCGATTGCTTTTGTCGCGGGGGAGGCGTAATCCATCAAGTACTCTTCCAGGGTCATCAATGCGTTAGGGTGGCAGCAGTTCTGAATCTGTCCGCTCTTACACAGAGACATGAAACGGTCTCCGGTCCGTCCTTCGCGGTAACATGCGGTACAGAAGCTTGGGATATAGTCCATCTCCATAAGCCACCGTACGACCTCGTCCAATGTACGGTTGTCAATGACGTCAAATTGTTCGGATTTCTCATCCTCCGGCTCCGGTTCACAATACCCGCCGACGCTGGTCCTGGAACCGCCGCTGATCTGGGAGATACCAAGATGGAGGACACGTTCCCGGGTCTTCTGGCTCTCGCGGGTGGAGATGATCATGCCGGTGTAAGGAACGGCGATCCGGATACAGGCTACGATCTTTGCGAAAGTATCGTCGTCGATTCCGTTTGTAAAGGAAGACGCGTCGATATCGTCGGCATTGCGGAGTCTCGGTACGCTGATGGTGTGGGGACCGACGCCGAAAGCGGCCTCTAAATGTTCCGCATGCATCAGGAGACCGGCAAATTCATAGCGGTATTTGTCCAGCCCGAACAGGACGCCTACGCCTACGTCGTCGATTCCGCCCTCCATAGCCCGATCCATAGCAGTGGTGTGATAATCGTAATCATGCTTTGGCCCGGTGGGATGAAGTTGAAGGTAATTCTCTTTGTGATAAGTCTCCTGGAATAAGATGTAGGTTCCGATACCTGCCTCTTTCAGCAGACGGTAATTGTCAACGGTCGTCGCGGCGATATTGATATTTACCCGGCGGATTGCGCCGTTCTTGTGCTTGATGCTGTAGATGGTGTTGATACAGTCCAGGTAATACTCCATCGTGTTGTGGACCGGATCTTCTCCGGCTTCCAGGGCAAGACGCTTATGGCCCATATCCTGCAGGGCGATAACTTCCCTTCGAATATCTTCCTGGGTCAGTTTCTTTCTGGCGATGTGCTTGTTCTTCATGTGATACGGACAGTAAGTGCAGCCGTTGATACAGTAGTTGGACAGGTACAGAGGCGCGAAAAGCACGATACGGTTTCCGTAGAAGTCCTTCTTGATCTGTTCGGCGAGCCGGAAGATCTTCTGGTTCATGTTCTCGTCTTCGCAGGCGAGAAGAACGGATGCTTCCCGGTGTGAAAGTCCTTTGCGAAGGGCGGCTTTCTCGATGAGAGATTCGATCAGTTCCGTGTTGTTTTTGTTCTCGTCTGCATAGGCGAGCGTCTCAAGAATCTCTTCGTGGTTGATAAAATCTTCAGCATGTTTTGAATTGACATCATACATTGCAGTTCCTCCTGATTGTTTTTATATTTTCTTATTTATTGTTGTCTGTTTGCCGATAGAGCCATACTGGCTTAACGATTCAGAGAATCCCCTCTCGCGGCGGTCACATGATATCCTATGGATTCCATGCGTTTTTCCAGGGAACGCCTGCATTCGGCGGATTCCTCTCCGGTGCAGAGCTTATTGTCATAAAGCATATAATCCTTGCGGACGTCTGCCGGCGACAGGTTCGGCATGACGACGTTGGCTCCGGCAAGGATTCCAAGCTCCCTCCCCCGGGGGTCTATGGTTCCAAGGGCTGTAGTCGCCGGCAGCAGCACTTTCGGAAGCATAAGCCTTAAGAGTCCCAGCATAAAAAGGGTAAGCTCCAAAGTACCGGATTCCCTGTCTGCGAAGGGAGTCTGGCAGTGTGAGATAAAAGGCCCGATACCGACCATCTGAGGATTCAGTTCCTTGATAAATAACATATCCTCCGCAAGATGTTCGGCCGTCTGGTAAGGGGAACCGACCATGAATCCGGTTCCGACCTGGTAGCCGATCTTTTTTAAGTTCCACAGACACTCCTGCCTGGCAGCGGCGGTAAGTGTGGGCGGATGGAGCCTGGAATAATGCCCGGCATTGTAAGTCTCGTGCCGAAGAAGATAGCGGTCGGCGCCTGCTTCAAATAGTAATCGGTAGCTGTCATAGGAGCGTTCGCCGACAGAAAGCGTCACGGCACAATCCGGATACAGGCTCTTTATGCGTCTGATCAGACGCGCCAGTTTTTCATCCGTGTAATAACCGTCCTCCCCGCCTTGCAGTACGAAAGTGAAAAATCCGGATTCGTATCCGGTTTTGCAGCAGGAAAGGATATCCTCCTCCGTAAGCCGGTAGCGGACCGCGTGGAAATTGCTCTTGCGGATTCCGCAGTAGAGACAGTCGTTCCGGCAGTAGTTGGTGAATTCAATCAGTCCGCGGATATAGACATCGTGTCCATAGTGGCGATGCCTCTCTTCCCTTGCCAGTGAGAACAGGTATTCGGAAAGCTCTGGCGTGCGCCCGGTGATCAGACGGAGCCATTCATCTTTGGACAGACTGCGGTTCGTCTTCAATTTATCGACGAGTTGCAACAGTTCGTGTTTATTATGAATCATGTCCTTCCTTTCTGAAAAATTTAATCTTTTTGCTTTAACTCCCAGTTGCCAGCAGCGAAGAAATTTATGCTGTGCGGGAGCGTTCGCCCGGGTCATACAATTCCTTAGCGAAAGCAGTTTCATGATATAATTAGCATAGTTTCCTATATATTAAAATATAATAAAAAAAGAACCTGCAGCCCGAATAAAGGCGTCAGATTCTTAAAAAAGAGCAAAATATCCCCTTTGGTAATCATAAACAATACGAAACTGTGCGCCTTTTCACGCAGGTATTACCCTTTGTGATCAGTACGGTTATAATTGTATCACAGAGAAGAAGAATATACAATCAATGTTTATTTTTTCTCAAAGCTTTCCCGAAGCTTTTTCAAGTTTTTTCAAGCAATTTTCCTGAGAATTTTCCTGAGAATTTACCAAAAACTTGAAATGTATAGGGGTTAGAGTGTATAATATTTTTATAACTGTAAAAAACATGAATGAAATGAGGAAACACAATGGCTAAAAAATCAAGAAAAGAACGGAAGCAGGCCGCAGCGAAGCAAAACGCAGCGAAACAAAAGACGGCAAAAGAAGAATTGATAGAGGAGGCTGTCGTGGAAATTCAGGAGAATGTAGAAGAGCAGGCTGTGGAGAAAGCAGAGAAGCAGGAACAAGCCGAAGCAGAAGAAGCAGTTAGCAAGGCAGATCCAGCGGGCAAAGCAGCAGAAGAAGAGACAGCAAAAAAGATTGCAGAGGAGGAAGCCATGAGACAGGCAGAGGAAGAAGCAGAGAAGAGGGCAGCAGAAGAGGAAGCAGCGAAGAAGGCAGAAGAGGAAGCGGCAAAGAAAGCCGCAGAAGAAGCAGCAAAGAAAGCCGCAGAAGAAGAAGCAGCGAAGAAAGCCGCAGAAGAAGAAGCAGCGAAGAAAGCCGCAGAGGAAGCAGCAGCGAAAAAGGCAGCCGCAGAAGAAGCAGCGAAAAAGGCAGCAGAAGAGGAAGCAGCGAAGAAAGCCGCAGAGGAAGCAGCGAAGAAGGCTGCGGAAGAAGAAGCAGCGAAGAAAGCCGCAGAAGAAGAGGCAAAGAAAGCCGCTGCACGCAAGACGTATGAGAAGCGGTTTGCAAGGCACCTGGATGAATTGAAATGGTTATATATGGAATTATATGGAAACGGTTCGATGTTTGCGGAGTTATGCGATAACCTTTATCGTTTCTATGAGGCGCGTAATGATGATCTGAAAGAGAGAGATATCAGAAGAGAGGAATATCCGGACTGGTATAAACAGAATGATATGCTGGGCATGATGTTCTATATCGATAATTTCGCAGGCAATATGAAGGGTGTCGAGTCGAAACTGGATTATCTTGAGAAAAGTAATGTGAACTACATCCATCTGATGCCGTTCCTGGATACGGTGGAAGGACGTTCGGACGGCGGTTACGCGGTGGCGGACTTCCGGAAGGTGCAGGAAAAGCTCGGCACGATGGAAGATCTGGAGAGTCTTACAGCGGCGTGTCACAAGAAGGACATGAATGTCTGCATGGATTTCGTTATGAACCATACATCGGAAGATCACGAATGGGCGAAGAAAGCGCGGCAGGGAAATGGCGAGTATATGAGCCGTTATTTCTTCTTTGATAATTATTCGATCCCTGCAGAATATGAGAAAACAGTGCCGCAGGTATTTCCGACGACTGCGCCGGGTAACTTTACGTGGCTCGGAGACGCGGAGCATTTTGTAATGACTTCCTTCTATCCATATCAGTGGGATCTGAATTACAAGAACCCGAGAGTCTTTAACGAAATGATGTATAATTTCCTGTTCCTGGCGAATAAGGGAATCGATATCATAAGAATTGACGCGGTTCCTTATATATGGAAAGAATTGCATACACAGTGCAGGAATCTGCCGCAAGTTCATACGATCGTCCGTATGATGCGTATGATCAGTGAGATCGTTTGTCCGAGCGTCCTGCTCCTTGGAGAGGTTGTTATGGAGCCGGAGAAGGTAGTTCCGTATTTTGGAACGGTAGAGAAGCCGGAATGTCATATGCTTTACAATGTAACGACGATGGCGACCACCTGGCATACAGTGGCGACAAGGGATATAGGGCTTCTAAGGCAGCAGTTGGATATCGTAAATTCCCTGCCGAAAGAATATGTATTCCTGAATTATCTGCGCTGTCATGATGATATCGGATGGGGGCTGGACTATGCGTCTCTGGAGAGGGAAGGAATCAGAGAGCGTCCGCATAAGCAATACCTGAACGATTATTTCCAGGGATATGTAGGAGAAAGCGTAAGCCGCGGAGAGCTGTATAATGCGGATCCTGTCAGCGGGGACGCAAGATTCTGCGGAACGACAGCGTCTATGTGCGGAATTGAGAAAGCAGGATTCGAGCAGGATGCCGAGGCAATGGAACGGGCGATTCGCAAAGATGTAATGCTCCATGCGTATATGTTCATGCAGTCCGGTATCCCGGTATTGTACAGCGGAGATGAGATCGGACAGGTGAACGATTATACTTATAAAGAAAATCCGAACAAAGCGGCGGATTCCCGCTATATTCACCGAGGCGCGATGAATTGGGATCTGGCAGGGAATATCACCGATCCGGATACGGTGGAAGGCAAAGTCTTTGGAAAGCTATCCAGGTTAGAGCAGATACGTAAGTCAGAGAAGGTCTTTGTGTCCAATGCGGATACCTGGACGATTGATACCTGGGAAAGCGGTGTATTGTGTATCGGAAGATACTATGAGGGAGAGAAGATAATCGGTCTGTTTAACTTCAGCGAATATGACAAGACGGCGTGGATCAACGAGACAGACGGAATGTATACGGATCTGATCTCCGGTGAGAAGATGGAAGCGCGCGGTGTGAATATTCCGGCGTTCGGATTCTATTATCTGAAGAAAGATTAATATAATGATAGAGATACATTGGAGAGTTTTGGAGGACTGATAGATGAAGCGAGGAAAAAAAGTATTAACAGTATTTCTTGCGGTGCTTCTCTTGCTGAGTACGAGCATGCAGATATTAGCTGCTGATCCGGCCGGGGAAGGGACGGAACCGGCGCCGGAATCAGCGCCGGCCGAGAATGAGCAGCCTGAACTTACGGAAGAAGAGAGACTTCAGCAGGAATTGGATGCGGTATATGCTATGCCGGTAGAATCCAATGCAATCGAAGGGTGGCCGCAGGGTCCCGGAACGTATGGAGAAGCAGCCATCGTTATGGAAGTGGAGACAGGAGCCATCCTTTATGGAAAGAATATTGACGAACATTATTTTCCGGCGAGTATCACGAAGGTCTTAACGTCACTGATTGCCCTGGAGAACGGACAGCTATCAGATCCGGTACAATTCTCCAATGAGTGTGTCTCTTCCGTGAAGCCGGATGAAGCGTCCATCGGTATGAAAGAAGGGAATCAGATATCTCTGGAACAGGCGTTGTACGCGACGCTTCTTGCCTCGGCGAACGAGGCGGCATATGCGGTGGGTGAAAGTGTCGGGAAGAATGCAGGGTATGATTATAGCTGGTTTATTCAGCAGATGAACCAGCGCTGTCAGGAGTTAGGCGGCGCGAATTCGAATTTTGTGAATGCAAACGGAGTGCACGACCCGAACCACTATACCTGTGCCAGGGATATGGCGCTGATCAGCCGGGAGATGTTCAAGCATCCGGAATTCTTTACAATAGCCCAGACTCATGAATATACGATCCCGGCGTCTGAGACGACGGAGGAGCATATATTCCAGCAGCATGATAAGATGCTGGACCCCGGCGATGAGAATTATTATGAATATGTAATCGGGGGCAAGACGGGATATACATCGGACGCGTTGTCAACATTGATCACCATGGCTGACAACGGCAGTATGCAGCTTGTGTGTGTAGTGCTCAAGACCCACGGACAGAATATTTATCCGGATACGAGGAATCTGTTAGAGTATGCGTTTTCTAATTTTGGCAAAGTTATGGCGGCGGATTATGAGTCGTCAGAGTATGTCGAATCAATCGGAAATACGCAGGCTGCGGATGAATCTGCGGGCACAGGTACGGAAGGAGAGACGGCCGCGCCGGAGGGAAGCCCGGAAGGAGAAGGCGCACCGGACGGAACTGTGCCAGAGGGAAGCCCGGAAGGAGAAGGCACGCCGGACGGAACAGCCGCGCCAGAGGGAAGTCCGGAAGGAGAAGGCACGCCGGACGGAACTGTGCCAGAGGGAAGCCCGGAAAGAGAAGGCACACCGGACGGAACTGTGCCTGAGGGCAGTACAGACGGAGCCGTTGAAGCGGACGCCGGCGCTATGGACACAGGAACGGAAGAAAACAGCAACGGTTACGTCATCCTCCCGAACGGAGTGGAATTTCAGGATCTTGATATGGAGATCATCCCGGACGGAGACACGGGCAACACGGGAACATTGGAATACCGTTTCAGCGGTAACCTGATGGGAAGTGTAAGAGCCGTGCTGAGTCCGTCTTACCTGGAGGAAGGAATCGTAAAGACGAGAAACGGCAAAGCAGATAAAGATTCCGACGGCCCCAAGATAAAGAATCCATTTAAGAAGCTGATAAAGAAGTGTAAGGCTCTGATTCAGAGTAAGACACCGATGGAGAAGAAGATTCTTTTATTAGAAGGCGTCATACTGCTTATACTGATTATTATGTTCATAGTGCTGCTGAACAGGATGAAAAGGCATAGAAGAGATTAAAACAGAAGAGAATAAAATGTACAAAAAAGAAAAAACCCCTTGACGATGCAAGGGGTTTTTTACTATAATATAGAACACACAAAAGGCAATGACGAAGACAGTAAGCCATACTTGAAAGGAACAGCGAGCCGGGGAGGGTGTAAGCCCGGTGCGAGTAGGATATGGACGAATATCACTTCCAAGCTGCGGTTGTCGAAAGATTCTTATAGATTAGACGAAGAGATATGAAGTAAGGTTAAGTAGATACTGACGGGAGTCCTCCGTTACAGGGAAAGCATATGATAGTATGTTTAGGTGGTTTACAAACGCAAGCGCAGCTTCCGTCCTATACATGGACGGGAGTTTTTTTATGATATAGGAAACTTCGTTCCATATCACAAAAACCCTCCGGGAGGATGCGCACTCGCGCGAAGCAGAAGTATGTCGCTAAGGCGGGTAAACTAAAAGTTGCTTCTGAAGAGTTACGAAGAAGGAGGTAAGCATTACATGTACAAAAAAGTTTCGACAGATTTGAATTTTGTCGACAGAGAGAAAGAAGTAGAGAAGTTCTGGAAAGAGAATCAGATCTTCGAGAAGAGTATGAAAGACCGTGAGGGCAGCGATATCTATATGTTCTACGACGGTCCGCCGACAGCCAACGGGAAACCTCATATCGGACATGTGCTGACCCGTGTCATCAAGGACATGATCCCGCGTTACCGCACGATGAAAGGCTGCGAGGTGCCGAGAAAGGCAGGATGGGATACCCATGGTCTCCCTGTGGAGTTAGAGGTAGAACGGGCGCTGGGACTTGACGGCAAGGAACAGATCGAGGAATACGGGCTGGAGCCGTTCATCGACAAATGTAAAGAGAGTGTATGGAAATATAAAGGGATGTGGGAGGATTTCTCCGGTACAGTCGGATTCTGGGCCGATATGGATAATCCCTACGTCACGTATCACAATGATTTTATCGAGTCCGAGTGGTGGGCCCTTAAGAAGATCTGGGATAAGGGGCTGCTCTATAAAGGCTTTAAGATCGTTCCCTACTGCCCGCGCTGCGGAACTCCGCTTTCCGCACAGGAAGTGGCTCAGGGATATAAGGATGTAAAAGAACGTTCCGCCATCGTTCGATTCAAGGTGAAGGACGAGGACGCATATTTCCTGGCATGGACGACGACGCCGTGGACGCTGCCGTCGAACCTTGGTCTCTGTATGAATCCAAGAGAATCCTACGCAAAGGTAAAATGCGTGGACGGATACACATATTATATGGCAGAGGCCCTTCTTGATACGGTGCTTGGACCGCTGGCAGAGGAAGGCAGGAAAGCGTACGAAGTGCTGGAGACTTATCTGGGAAAAGATCTGGAATATAAGGAATATGAGCCGCTGTACCAGTGCGCGGCGGACGGGATCGCGAATCAGCATAAGAAAGCATTCTATGTGACCTGCGACGATTATGTAACATTGACAGACGGTACCGGAGTGGTTCATATCGCCCCTGCATTCGGTGAGGACGACGCGAAGGTATGCAGAAAATATGACATGCCTTTCGTACAATTGGTGGATGAGAAGGGCAATATGGCGGAATCTACGCCGTTCGCAGGATTATTTGTCAAGAAAGCAGATCCCAAGGTGCTGGAAGACCTGGAAAAGAGGGGACTTCTTTTTGACGCTCCGAATTTTGAGCACAGCTATCCTCACTGCTGGCGCTGTGATACTCCTCTGATCTATTATGCACGTGAATCATGGTTTATCAAGATGACGGATGTGAAGGAAGACCTGATCGCCAATAACAATACCATCAACTGGATTCCTGAGAGTATCGGCAAAGGACGCTTCGGAGACTGGCTTGAGAACGTCCAGGACTGGGGAATCAGCAGGAACCGTTACTGGGGAACGCCGCTTAATATCTGGGAGTGCGAGTGCGGTCATCAGCATTCCGTCGGAAGCATAGCAGAACTGAAAGAGATGTCGGATAACTGCCCGGATGATATCGAGCTGCATCGCCCGTATATCGACGAGGTGACCGTCAGGTGTCCGGTCTGCGGCAAAGAGATGCACCGTGTGCCGGAGGTGATCGACTGTTGGTTTGATTCCGGGGCGATGCCCTTTGCACAGCACCATTATCCGTTTGAGAATCAGGAGCTGTTCGAAAAGCAGTTCCCGGCAGACTTTATCTCCGAGGCTGTGGACCAGACCCGCGGATGGTTCTACTCACTGCTTGCCATCTCTACGCTGATCTTCAATAAAGCACCTTATAAGAATGTTATCGTCCTCGGGCATGTGCAGGATGAGAAGGGGCAGAAGATGAGCAAGTCCAAGGGAAATGCGGTAGATCCTTTCGACGCCCTGGAGAAATACGGCGCAGACGCGATCCGCTGGTATTTCTATGTGAACAGCGCGCCGTGGCTGCCGAATCGTTTTCACGGCAAGGCTGTTGTAGAAGGACAGCGCAAGTTCATGGGAACCCTGTGGAATACTTACGCGTTCTTCGTGCTGTATGCGAATATCGACGGATTCAACGCGAAGGAGTATACGTTAGAATACGATAAATTATCTGTCATGGATAAATGGCTCTTATCGAGGCTTAATACGGTGATCGGAGAGGTGGACGATAATCTGGCGAATTACAGGATTCCGGAGACAGCGAGAGCGCTGCAGGATTTTGTCGATGATATGAGCAACTGGTATGTGAGAAGAAGCCGCGAACGTTTCTGGGCAAAGGGAATGGAGCAGGATAAGATCAACGCGTATATGACCCTGTATACCGCATTGACAGAGGTGAGCAAGGCGGCTGCGCCGATGATCCCCTTTATGACGGAGGATATCTACCAGAATCTGGTGCGCAGCATTGATACCGAGGCGCCTGAGAGTATCCATCTGTGTGATTTCCCGGTTGTCAATGAGGGACATATCGACAAGGAGCTGGAGTCTTATATGGATCAGGTTCTAAAGCTGGTGGTTATGGGACGGGCGTGCAGGAATACCGCGAACATCAAGAACCGGCAGCCCATCGGGCAGATGTATGTAAAGGCTGACTTTGAACTTCCGAAGTTTTATCAGGATATTGTGAAGGATGAATTAAACGTTAAAGTTATAACATTTACACAAGAAGTGCGTGATTTTACAAGCTATTCTTTTAAACCTCAACTAAAGACAGTCGGGCCGAAGTATGGTAAAATGTTAAATGGTATCAGGGCTGCGCTTACATCCATAGACGGAAATGCCGCGATGGATGAGCTGAATGAGACAGAGGCTTTGAAGCTTGATATCGACGGACAGGAGGTTATATTGTCCCGTGATGATCTGCTGATCGAGAGCGCGCAGGCAGAGGGTTATGTATCCGAGAATGATAACGGTATCACGGTGGTGCTGGATACCAATCTTTCCGAAGAGCTTCTGGAAGAAGGTTTCGTTCGTGAGATCATCAGCAAGGTCCAGACCATGCGTAAGGAAGCCGGATTCGAAGTGACGGATAAGATCAAGATCACTTACGAGGGTACCGAAAAGGCAGAGACCGTATTTGCGGTAAATGCGGATACCATAGGAAACGAGACTCTTGCGCTTGACGTGAAGAAGACGGCGCCGGCCGGATATGTAAAAGAGTGGAAGATTAACGGTGAGAATGTAACACTGGGCGTAGAGCGTGTGCAGACAGCGTTCACAGAATAATTTTCAGGTAAATGTAGGAAAGAGGTAATTATATTTACAGGAAGAGGAAGAGAGAGGTAGATGGTATGAATAATCCCAGATTTGAAAAAGAAGCGTTTAAGAAAGACGTAAAAAAGAATGTAAAGCATCTGTTCCGCAAGGAGATTGAAGAAGTATCACAGCAGGAACTGTTCCAGGCGGTCTCTTATGCCGTAAAAGAGGCGATCATCGATAACTGGATCGCGACACAGAAGCAGATAGACAAGGACGACCCGAAGATCGTATACTATATGTCCATGGAATTCCTGATGGGAAGGGCTCTTGGAAATAACCTGATCAATATGACTGCATATACGGAAGTAAAAGAAGCATTGGAAGAGATGGGACTGAATCTGAACGTGCTCGAAGATCAGGAGCCGGACCCGGCTCTTGGTAACGGCGGACTTGGACGTCTGGCGGCTTGTTTCCTGGATTCACTGGCATCTCTGGGATATGCGGCTTATGGATGCGGTATCCGTTATCGTTACGGTATGTTTAAGCAGAAGATCAAGGATGGATATCAGGTGGAGACGCCGGATAACTGGCTTGCGGACGGCAATCCCTTCGAGCTTAGAAGGCCGGAGTACGCGAAAGAAGTTCGTTTTGGCGGAAATATCCGTGTAGAATATGACAATAACGGTAAGATTCGTTTTGTTCAGGAGAATTATGAATCTGTCAAGGCGATTCCGTATGATTATCCTATCGTGGGATACAATAATAACCAGGTTAATACCCTCCGTATCTGGGATGCGGAGCCTATCGTAGACTTCCAGTTAGAGTCCTTTGACCGCGGAGACTACCATAAAGCGGTAGAGCAGCAGAATCTGGCGAAGAATATCGTAGAAGTTCTGTATCCGAACGACAATCATTACGCGGGAAAGGAATTAAGGCTGAAGCAGCAGTATTTCTTCGTATCCGCGAGCCTTCAGGCAGCAGTTGCCAAGTATAAGAGGGCGCATGACGATATTACGAAGCTTTACGAGAAGATGACGATCCAGATGAACGATACACATCCGACGGTGGCGGTAGCAGAACTGATGCGTATCCTGCTGGATGAAGAAGGTCTCGGATGGGACGAAGCATGGGAGATCACCAAGAAGACATGTGCGTATACGAACCATACGATTATGGCGGAGGCGCTTGAGAAATGGCCTATCGATCTGTTCTCCAGGCTGCTTCCACGTATCTACCAGATCATTCAGGAGATTGACCGCCGGTTCGTGGAATTCGTTCGTAAGACCTATCCGGGTGATGAGAATAAGGTAAAGAAGATGGCGATCTTACGGGACGGCCAGGTGAAGATGGCGCATCTCGCGATCGTGGCGGGTTACTCGGTCAACGGCGTTGCAAGGCTGCATACGGAGATCCTTAAGAATCAGGAGCTTAAGGACTTCTATCAACTGATGCCGCAGAAGTTTAATAACAAGACCAACGGTATCACCCAGAGACGTTTCCTGATGCATGGAAATCCGCTGCTGGCAGACTGGGTAACGGAAAAGATCGGAACCAAGGACTGGATCATGGATCTCTCCTTAATGTCCGGACTTAAGAAGTATGCGGATGACAAAGAGGCGCTTAAGGAATTTATGGAGATTAAGTATAAGAATAAAGAGCGTCTGGCAGCATACATCAAGGAGCATAACGGTATTGAAGTAGATCCAAGGTCTATCTTTGACGTGCAGGTGAAGCGTCTGCATGAATATAAACGTCAGTTTATGAACATCCTCCATGTTATGTATCTGTATAACCAGATCAAGGAGCATCCGGAGAAGAGTTTCTATCCGCGTACATTTATCTTTGGCGCAAAAGCGTCTGCAGGATATATCCGGGCGAAGGAGATCATCAAACTGATCAACTCTGTTGCCGAGGTAGTGAATAACGACCGCAGTATCAACGGAAAGATCAAGGTAGTCTTTATCGAGGATTACCGGGTATCTAATGCGGAACTGATCTTCGCGGCGGCGGATGTCAGCGAACAGATCTCGACCGCTTCGAAGGAGGCGTCCGGTACCGGTAACATGAAGTTCATGCTGAACGGCGCACCCACGCTTGGAACCATGGACGGTGCGAATGTAGAGATCGTGGAAGAAGTCGGCATCGAGAATGCGTTTATCTTCGGACTGAGCTCCGACGAGGTTATCAATTATGAGCAGAACGGCGGATATAATCCGTGGGATATCTACAACACAGATCCGGATGTCCGCAGAGTTGTCGATCAGTTGGTGGACGGCACTTACGCTCATGGCAACAGCGAGATGTACCGTGACCTTCATAATTCTCTCTTTATAAAGCAGGGCAGCAACCGTCCGGATGTGTACTTTATCCTGAAGGATTTCCGGGCTTATGCAGAGGCGCAGGAGAAAGTAGAAGCGGCTTACCGTGATAAGGACAGATGGGCGAAGATGGCGCTCCTGAATACGGCATGCTGCGGTAAATTCTCCTCTGACAGGACGATCCGCGAATATGTGGATGAGCTCTGGAAATTGGATAAGATCACCGTAGAAGTAGAATACGAAGATGAGTAAAGAATCATGCATAAAAACAAAGAACCCTCCATACAGTGTATGGGAGGGTTCTTTTATGCGGCTGAAACTGAAAAAACTGGGGTGCTACCTGATCATAATCATATTGCTTCCGTATGTGGTTACGGTATTCTTAAATGGGCCAAGCATTACGTCATATTCCGATGTAGACAGCGCCAGTGTAAAGGTTAAGGACGGAGATATGCAGAACGAGATGCCGATTGAGGAATACTGTATCGGGATATTGGCAAAGGAGATGCCGGCGTCTTATGAAGAGGAGGCGCTGAAGGCTCAGGCTGTTCTGGTGCGGACCGACGTCTACCGGAAGATCAAAGAGCTGGGGAAGGAGGCGGTGTTAGAGGAGCCGTTCTGGACGCGGAAAAAGATGGAAGACGCCTGGGGAGCGAAGTATTCCAGGTACTATGACAAATTGTCAGGAGTATGGGACGAGACAGAGGGAGCGGTATTGTTCTATGGAGAAGACCTTGCCCTGACGCCGTTCTTCCGGCTGAGCAACGGCTGTACGAGGGATGGGAAGGAAGCTCTGGGAAGTGAAGAATATCCGTATCTTAAGATCGTAGAGTGTCCCTATGATATCGAGAATAAGAAGCAGATTCAGACCGTTATGACAGAAGATATGGACGCGGAGATTACAGAGACGGATACGGCGGGATATGTACTGAGTGTCCGGGTGGGCCAGGAGAACATAAGCGGAGAAGAATTTCGGAATACATATGGACTTGCGTCAGGATGCTTTACGCTGCAGCGGTATAACGGAAAGATGCGGATAACCACGAGAGGGGAAGGGCATGGACTTGGAATGAGCCAGTTTAGCGCGGAACAGATGGCAAAAGAAGGCGGAACTTACGAGGAGATATTGCAATATTTTTATGAAGGAACAGAGATAAAAGAAGTAGCAGAAATATTACAGGACGTAGAATAAGACACACACTATCTGGCAAAAATATAGTCAGAGGTGGTGATAAGATGAACAAAAGGCAAAAACCTTCACAAAAAATGAAAGGTGCTACCGTTGCGGCCGTCCTATGCTTTGTAGCAGCTATCGCGATAGTTGGAACATATACATTCAGTGACTACAAACGGATACAGCGGGAAGAACAGTTTGCAAAAGCGGTAGAAGATGACACAAAAGAAGAAGAGAAGGAAGAACCTGCAGAGGAAGCGAACAACCTGGTCTTTAAGCAGGAAGAACCAGAACCAGAAGCCGAAGAGGAACCGGAAGAGCTTGAAATACCGGCTCCGGCGGAGAATACAGACAATAATCCCCAGACAGGAGTCCAGAGTACGGCAGGAAGCAGTACGTCTATCAACTTCAGTGAGGACAGTAAACTGCTTTGGCCGGTTAACGGCTCGATCCTTATGAGCTACAGTATGGATAAAACCGTGTATTTCTCGACACTGGATCAGTATAAGTACAATCCGGCGGTGATTATCTCCGGAGCAGAGGGTGATCAGGTCCTATGCGGAACGACGGGGATTGTCAAATCCATCGATATAACCGCAGAGACCGGAACGACGGTCAATGTGGATATCGGAAACGGTTATGAATTGTTCTATGGACAATTGAAGGAAGTTCCTGTGAATGTAGGGGACTATGTGGAAGCCAAGAGTGTGCTGGGTTATGTAAGCCAGCCGACGAAATACTACAGTGTAGAAGGATGCAATGTATACTTCGAGATGCGCAAAGACGGACAGCCTGTCAATCCGGTAGAATATCTGGAGGAATAATACGTCTTTGGAGCAGGCATACCCGAAAAGAGAGTAGAGTAATATATTGGAATAATGGAAAAAAGATGCAAGAAGAGCGCCGGAAGAGAGAACTGCTTCCGGCGTATTTGTTTCCGGCGCAGTTTAATCAAAGCGATGGTTTACTTCCTCGCAAGTCGCTGTGAGGAAGTTTATTTAGGATATTGACTAAAAGGGATAACGGGTTATAATTTGAATAGCCGGCAGGATAAGCGTCCCGCCCGGCAAACAGACAGTAATGAATGAACAATGAGAAAAATGTTGCGTCAGGAAGGGCGGCGTGAGAATATGAACTATACATATATTGTGAGATGCAGGGACGGGACTTTATATACGGGATGGACGAATAATCTGGAGAAACGGATGGAGGCGCATAATTCCGGAAAAGGCGCCAGATATACGAAGTCGAGAAGACCTGTGAAATTGGTCTACTACGAGGAATTTGAGACAAAAGAAGAGGCTATGAGCCGTGAATATGCCATCAAGCATATGAAAAAAAGCAAAAAAGAAAAGCTGCTTGAGAAAACAGTTCCGCCTGACACTGTAAAGTGAAGGATTACAATTCACACCCATGCAGGATTGTATAATGCCTTTATTCTATGAATGTGTGAATTGTAACCGGGGCTGCCCCTTTAATATCTGTATCCTGCGGTACAAAAGAGTATATCACTGCAAAGTGATCGGTATCCTACAGTACAAAAGCGTACATCACCACGAAGTGGCATGCGCTTCCTCCCATGACGAAGAGGTGAAAGATCTCATGGCTTCCGAAATACTTATGCCTGCTGTTAAAGAGCGGAAGCTTCAGCGCATAGATCACTCCGCCGACCGTATAGATTACTCCGCCGGCAAGGAGCCATCCGAAAGCTGCCAGGGACATGGAATTCAGGATCTGGGTAAATGCAAGTACGCAGGTCCATCCCATTCCGATATACAGAACCGAAGATACCCACTTCGGACAGTATACCCAAAAAGCTTTGATCAGGATACCTACAATGGCAATGCCCCATACAATGCAGAGAAGGAGAATCCCGGTCTTTCCGCCAAGTACGAGGAGGCAGATGGGAGTGTAGCTTCCTGCGATCAGTACGCTGATCATCATATGGTCAACCTTCTTCAGCAGGGTGTTGATCTTCTCGGATTTGTTAAAGGTGTGATAAGTTGTACTCGCCGCATATAATAAGATCAGGCTTGCCGCATAGATTGCGATGGAGACTGTATATATCCGGCCGGGTTCGTGAGCCGCTTTGATCAGCAGCGGTACGGCTGCGAATATTGCCATCAGCATTCCGATAAAATGCGTGATCGCGCTTCCGGGGTCTTTGATATGTTCGTCAATTGTATGTGACATAATATTACCTCCTGGTATTACAAAATATTACATGTAGTTTTGAAAACTATGTGTTGCATATATCTATATTATACCCGATAAGAAAAAATTGCAAGCATTTATGGAGAAATTTTCAGAATTTCTCTGTTGGATTTTTTTATCGGAACGGAAAAGCGTTGATTTTATGTGTATGGGAGGGTATGATGTAATTGTCGGACGGTAAAAAGTTTTTAGATGAAGTATTTGGGGAAGAGTAGAATGAAGGGTGTTTCGAATGAATTTTTAGAAGAAAGAGCGTTGTTGAATTTAGATGATTGGATACCGGATATGATTACATTTTATACAGGTTCTGACCGGAAAGAAGGGCTGATTGATTCCGAGGGACGCCGGTATCTTGTAAAATATGCGGAAGCGCATACGCGGGTAAATAATCTGGATACAAGCTATGTGAACAATGTTATATCAGAATATATGGCAAGTCATATCCTTGAGATTGTGGGCTTTGAGGTGCATCATACATTTATAGGCACGCGTAATCAGAATCTGCTGGTTGCATGTGAGAATTTTACCTCTGATCATCAGTTTCTGATTGAATTTGGCCAGTATATGAGGAAACATTATGATTCCGGTGATATTGGCCGCGTGCCGGATATTACACAGATTGAATATGTTCTTTACAATGATCCCGTATTGTGCGGCTATGCGCAAGAGTTGTGGGCTATGTACTGGGAGCGTTTTGTCGGAGACGCCCTGGTAGGCAATTTTGACCGTCATATGGGAAATTGGGGATATATTACCGATACACAGACAAGAACGGTATACGCGTCGCCGATCTATGATAATGGGAGTACATTGTTTCCGGCGCTGTCTGAGAAGGCGATGAGGGAGGATGTACTGCCTTATCCGAAAGAAATTATGAAAAGAACATTACTGTTTCCGAAAGCGGCGCTTACAGTGCGCGGGAAAAAAGTAAGCTATCTTGATATGCTATCGTCAGGCTATGTGCCGTTTCTGACCGAGGCAGTCAAAAAGATCGTTCCGATTATAGTAAAGAGAATGCCCCATGTCAGAGAATTCATCGATACTCAGGATTTTCTGTCGGATATCAGGAAGACATTCTATAAAACGATGTTGGATTCACGGGTGGATTATATCTTAAAGCCTGCGTATGAATGTTGTGAATCGGGGAATTACAATGGCAGCGCTTTTGAACGGCTTAAGGACGGAATTGAGTATACGGAGAGAGAGTTTAAATTTCAATACGGATTGACAGGAGAGATCAGAGATGTTAAGAAGAGTTGAGGAGAATGAATTATCACAAATCATTTCCGCAAGAAAAGAAGGAGAGCCTTTGGACCTTTCAAATTGCCTGTTTGAGAATATGGATCTGTCCGGCTGGGATCTTCACGGCATTTGTTTTGATAAAAGTGATTTCCGGGAGGTAAGCCTTGACGGTGCGGACTTGTCCGGGTGTTCGGCTTCTAATGCGTTCTTCAAAGGGTCCAGTCTCAGGGATGTGAAGCTTACGAATGCATTTCTTCATACGGCGGATTTCCGGTACTGCAACCTGTCCGGCGCGGATATATCAGGCGCGGATATCTTTGCGGCGGCGCTCCATGGGGCAGATCTGACCGGAGTGACGGCAGATGAGCGGACAAAGTACTATTATCCGCGCTGTCCGATGGAGGGGGCGTTCATCGGCTGGAAGGTGTGCTTTGGCAGACGGATTGTGCAGTTGCTGGTACCGAAGGATGCGCGGCGTCTCCAGGGAACGACTTTTGAGATACGGGTAGATAAGGCGAAGGTACTTTCGGTGAGGACAGAGGACTATTCGCAGAGTTTTACGGAGGCCCACTCTTATGTAGATGAAAATTTCTGGTACCGTACAGGAGAATGGGTAAGGGCAGAAAGTTTCGATACAGATCGTTTTACAGAATCCGGAGGCGGAATTCATATCTGGATGGACCGGGAGTCGGCGATCGCATATCTGGGCTGACAGTTTCTGGAAGGTTTCACCAATTACTTGAAAATGAAGGGGGTTCACGGTAGAATAGAACCATAATGATTTTACAGGTGTATTGGACTTGCATATGATGAGAAAAGACGGGCGGATGAATCGGATAAATCGGATAAATCGGATAAAGATAGGGATAAGTATATTATTGGCGGCAGTTTCGGTTGTTCTGGCCGTAGCTGCCAGGCAGGCGCCGGGGTTTGCCCAGTGGTACGGGACACACCTCTATCCTGTCTGGGTCGGAAGTATGGGAAGGGTGATGGGATTCTTCCCTTTTTCTGTATCGGAGATGTTGCTGTATCTTCTGGCGGCGTGCTTTCTTATAGGCTTCGTAAGGAAGGTGTCCCGACGGCTGGCAGGACTTGTATACAAGCCGTCCTCGTCCCGGAGCCGTCCCTTTAGCATCAATGCGCGACGGGCCGTCTGGAATATGATTCTTCTGGCAGCAGTCTTATGCTTTCTGTATGTTGCAAATTGCGGGATCAATTATCATAAAGATTCATTCTCTGAGATATCGGGAATATCGGTGGAAGAATATACGGCCGAAGAGCTGAAGGAAGTCTGTGAATGGCTGACTGACAGGGTGGCTGCTTACAGCGGAAAAGTAAAGAGAGGAACCGAAGGGGAGATGCTCCTTGATATTCCCCTGGAGACTCATGCGGTGGAAGCGATGGAAGAACTTGGAGAAGAATATTCTGAACTTGCCGGATATTACCCGAATCCAAAGGAATTGGTGAATTCCTGGATTCTTTCGGTTCAGAGCTTATCAGGTGTCTATTCGCCTTTTACGATCGAGGCGAATTATAACGGGGATATGCCGGATTATTACATTCCTTTTACCTCGTGCCATGAACTGTCGCATTTGCGGGGGTTTATGCAGGAGCAGGAGGCGAATTTCATCTCGTTTCTGGCATGTACCGGGTCTGAAGAAGCTGCGTTTGCCTACAGCGGCAGTCTGTCCGGATGGGTGCAGTGTATGAACGTGCTTTACAGGGCGGATTATGACGCATGGGAAGAGGTGCGGGAGCGGCTGCCTGAGGAGGCGGAGGCAGACCTTAAGGTCAACAGAGAATTCTGGGCGAAATATGACGGCAGGATCGCAGAGGTATCGAACCATATAAATGATACATATCTCAAGGCAAACGGTCAGAAGGACGGTGTGGAGAGCTATAACCGTATGGTGGACCTGATCGTGTCATACTATAAGATGCGGTAAAAACATATTGATTTCATATTATGTATCCCTGCATTTACGCCGATATTATTTGTGTAGCGGTAAAAAGCAGCAGATGGTAAAGGAAAGAGGGATTATATGAAAGTGGATAATAAGGCAGTATACTTGAATCCCCGAACCGCGGAAACGACCCAGGTCAGCGGCCGGAATGACGCCGGGAACGGCGTTGCAGAAGAGCAGTCCGGCGCTGCTGCGATGGTGAAATACCTTACACAGAAGTATCAGCACATTGAGTTTAGCTTTCTATCATTCGATAATAACCGGCAGATTGCTCAGTATGGAGCAGGCCGGACAGGGACGAACAATGTGACGATCTCAGCGGAACTGTTGGAGAAGATGAGCTCAGATGATAAGGTCAGGCAGCATGTGGAGGATATTCTGCAGCATCTAAGTGATTATCAGAACACGGCAAAGTTCGAGGCATTATTATGTGATAAGAAATTAGTGGGTATGGGGCTGGTTATTGATGAGGACGGGCAGGTATCCAAGTGGACTGCCATGCAGAAGAAGGAGAAAGAAGATTATCCTGTATGGTGGAGAGACAAGGAATCAAGTTCTTACTATTCTACGAAGGTTAAGACGCCTAAGACGAAGAAATATAGTTTTTCTCATGCGTCAAGCATGATGCGTCTGGCGGGAGCACGGGACGTCAGGGCAGTTAAGAGTCTGATCTCTGCGAAGTATGGAGAGATGCAGAGAGTCAGGCTGCAGGTATCGGACAGTGCGGAAGCGGCTGCGGTCGTGCGGAAGATACGTTCCGTAATCCAGAGCGGCAATATTAAGATTGCCAGGCTCCATAAGGAAGAGAACCTGCATTTAAGGCAGAAGTCGGCGGAGAAAAATAAGAAAGAGAAGTTGGCGAGACAGTTGGCGCAGGAACTGCGGCGCAAGCAGAAAGCCAGAATGGGACAGGAGCATTGCCAGTCTCAGGCGGCGCATATGAGCGATTTGGTAGCGAAGCAGAACATGAGCGAAGAACAATTCAAACAGATTGCGGAACAGTATGTGGAGAATCTTTCTCCGGCGGCATTAGATGCAGAGACCGCAGGCATGGTTGATTGTACGGTATCTGCATCCGCAGGAGTCAGTGTAGAAGTAATGTCGGCGCCCATAACCTCTGTAGTTGATTGTTCGGCATAATTTTGAAACTTTATTTTCTTTTTAAAATTTCATCCAGCACTTTAAGGGGAGCGGTAGCGGAAGCCTTCTGGTTTTCTGCAGCCGCTTCTTTTAGTTCAGAGCGGAGGATGGGAACTTCTTTGGGGGCGTCGATCGCAAGCTTGACCCAGTCTGCGCCGGTATCGACGACCGTCAGAGTAATATTGTCGTTAATGGAAAGGGACTGGCCTTTCCGGCGTTGTAATATAAGCATGGGGTTAATCCTCCTTATGAACCATATCGCCGAGGGCGTGACGGAAAGTATACTCTGTCTGATCCAGGATAATCTGTTTTGCCCGGCGGTTGATTGCGTTGACGGCGAGAGGCGCTTTCAAATTTACGGTAGACTGGGCGACAGTCTCGCGGATGACGCTGATCACATAATAAGAGATGTCGTTTATAGATTCCGCGCCGAGGTCTCTCAGATCCTGTTCAGACAATTCCGGGGCATAGTCCGGATATATGCCGAACGGATTCATTAATATAAAAGAAAGGTCTTCGTCCTCCAGGCATTGCAGGGAGATCATGGAATCGTCCCCCTCCTGGAACGGGATCGGAAGATAGTCGATGTAGGATTCAAAGCCGATCAATCCATTGTCGATGTGGATCAGTTCCTTCTCCTCATAAGTAATCGGACCGAAATATTTCGCATTTACGTTCAATGTGGTAATACCTCCTAAGATATGTGTAAAAAAGTAAGGGCTTTGTTCTAAGCCCTTACGTCTATTGGTTCATAATTTGGATCTGCGCTCGGCGGTACATAGATAGGTCCGCCAACATACTCGATCAATACATCGGGATGCTGTGTGATAGACATCTCTATGTTGCCAGGGATGAACTCAAAATTGCCGTTCGCTACTTTCAGGTCGAAGTTCAATTTGTCCATCTCATAATTGATAGTCAGATCAGCAGCTTCATAGCTGATATCCACCGGAGCGGATGGTATAAAACCAAGCTGGAACTCGCCGGTTGGCTGAGCGGTTCTCTGCTGCATGATCTGTCCGATCACGTCCTCGCCTATGTCCGCTTTCAAAAGGAGCTGCCCTTCCTGAGCCAGCTGCGCGGTTGCGCTGTAAGCGGCGTCCTTGCCTTTTTGAGCGGTCTGGGCAACACTTCTGGCTGTCGTAGGAACTACTGAATTCCTTGCTTCCGTTGAATCCAGGTGCAATTTCACAGGACGGCTCTTGATGGACAGTCCACCGTCCTTTCTGCTGATCTCCAGTTCTGCCTTGGAACGTGAATACTCCAGACGTGCGTTATTGATCTTCAGTTCATATTGAATGGGAACTGTCGTAATCTTAATTAGTTGGTTCATGCTTCTCTTCCCCCTTCCCTTTTAAAATTTATATTTAACGCATAAAATCAATAAATGAAGGTGTTAATATATTGTTACCTACTTTTAAAGCAGCGTTGTAAGCGTATTGCGCCCATGAGAAGTTCATGATTGCCTCGGCCATGTCAATATTCACAACATTGTCAATCTGTGTGGAGAGATTGATCTTAGCGGTGTCCAGACGGTCTTTCGTAGTGGTTAGGAACTCCGTCTGCGTACCGAGATTAGTAACCTGTTCAAGTACCTGATCTCGTCCCTCGTCGAATTCTCCTAATAATTCACGGTATCCCTCATAATCGAAGTCAGGCTCATTTAACTTATCCGCAATCTGTCCCATCAGGATAATCATATTGTTGGGATTGCCCGTTTCTTTATTGACGCCAAAGCCGACTACGTTGATGCCGGGGAGGCTTGTGTTGAATACACTGGATTCATCAATGCCTGTTGTATCGTCGATATTTAATCCAAAGCCCAGATCAACAAACAGAGTGTCTTCTGACAATTGTTTTAGACGCTCGGCTTTTTTATCTACAGGAGGATTTGCGTTAAGGGCATCTTGGTCGGCCTGAGCAACGGCGGGATCCAATGTACCGTCAGCCTTATAAAGATCCCCGGTAGTTACATCCACATTCCGGTACAGAAGGATTTGTTTTCCATTTGCATCCTTTGCAAGTTTGAACGGCGCTTCAAGTCCGTCGCTTCCGGCAAATACATACTTGCCTTCATAGCTTGCATTCAGACTCAGCACCATGCTCTCCTGAGCGCCCCGCCATGCGGCGGCGTAAGTCTCTCTGGTTTCCAGGGAACCATTGGTGCCGTTCAAAGCTTCCAAACCGTACTGTTTGCTCAGGGTCTTGGCAAGATTATTGATCTGCATAGCCGCGTCTTCCTGTGAATCCTGGAAGGATTGAACGTCCTGTACCAAGGACAGATAATCTTCATTCCTGACGTATTTTCGCTGAAGAACGGCGGCGCGCAATGCGCTGGATGGATCTTCAGCGGTAGAGTTAAACTTCCTCTGTGTCATAACCCTGGTTCTTGCCATGTCCAGATTGGACAGAGAAGTTCCGAGGTTCGATTTGTAATTTCTTAAAATTGCATTTGTCGTTATTCTCATACTATCCCTCCTGTTACCTTCCGACTACGCCTGTACCGTTGATCAGTTTATCAAGGGCTTCGTCCAGAGTCGTCATGAATCTCGCGGCTGCAGAATAAGATTGATTATAATGTAACAGATCCATACCTTCTTCATCTAACTGTACGCCGGAAACCGCGTCCCTGTTGTTGGACGTCTCGTTCAATACAGAGATCTGGTTCATCAGCATGGTATTCGTAGCCTTGTAATCAATACCCAGCGTTGCTTCCATATTAGCGAAACAGTCATGGAAGTTACCGGTATAGAACTTGACATTCCTGATAGTTCCGTCGCTGTTTTCCACCGGAACAGAAAACTCAACAGTCTTGGACTCCAATAATTTGACCATATTCAGGATGTTCTCGTTGGCGGTAGTACCCTTATCCTTATCTACAACTACATATTTATTTGAAGCGGTGATTCCGTAAGTACCGTTGGCCCAATCGTCGGCAATCTTGATGTTTAACGCAGTGAATTTGTTTTTACCTGTAGCGCCGTCCGTAGTTACGAATAAAGGATTTTCCTTGCCGGCAATAAAATTACCATTTTCATCTTTTACCTTATTCAACTCATTAAATTGATTCGCAAAAGTGTCTACCAGAGAATCCAGAGCTTTCTCATAATATCCTATTCCTTTGAAGTCCGATCCGTCGAAATCGCCGGATTTATTCAGCAGATCTAATGTGCCTTTTAAAGTACCGGATCCAATAGTATTAGTAACATCCACGGTATTACCATCTGCATCCATAAGGGACAGGGTAACCGGGCTGCCGGATATGTCCGCATCAAATTCCGAAAAACGTCCGTCTGAAATCAGGGTATGTTTTTCGCCGTTCGTGTCTGTGAAATAGACATCCATGATTTCTACGGTCTGTCCCGGGCCAATGTTTTTGTCTTTATATTTTACGGAAATAGGAAGGTAACTTCCAAGTTCATCCAACAAATTGTTGCGCTGATCCTTCAGCTCCAACGCAGGATTACCAAGAATCTGGCTGTTTTTAATGTTGGTATTCAGTTCGGCAATATTCTCAAGAATCTGATTCAGATCGCCAAGATCTGTCGTATCGAAGCCTGTTTGTATGTCGTCCCGTACATCCTGAAGACGTACGGCATTGTCATGAAACAGATTCAGGATCGTCTGCATCTTGGAGCGTACCAGTGCGTCGTTCTCCTGATTTCCAACCTGAGTAGAAAGAGTACTCAACGAACTGGTAAGGGAGATGAACGCATCACGGATACCGTCCATGACAGCTTCATCGAATATAGGAGTCAGCCTTTCAAATCCTGCAGCATGAGCGTCGGAAGTTCCGAGTCTGCTGATCTGGGAACGGTACTGAGCGTCCAAAAACGGGTCGCGAAGCTGAGAAATCGCGGTCATCTCGGCTCCGAATCCGACTTTTATGTTAGATTTGGAATTGTACATATCCCCTTTTTGAAGATTCAGGCTGGCAACGTCAAGCCGCTGCTTGGTATAACCGATAGTATTAATATTAGCAATATTCTGACCGGCAACGTCAAGCGCGCGCTGGCTGGCAGCCATGCCAAGCTGAGCGGTTGTAAAGCCGGCAAATGTAGATCGTATCATAGAAATCTCCTCCTGATCTATTAAACAGAACGACTTGTAAAGTGGTTCTTCTTTTTAGTGTTGTCTTCTTTTCTGCCGGAAGCAGAATAGGTATTCCCGCCGGAATTTTCCGCGGCAAGAGCTGATTGTATTACATGAAGATTTACTTCGATGATATCCCTCGCGCTATCACTTACAGAACGGAAGGAGCGTACCCTTTCGGCAAGCTGATCGAACAGAGGACTTAGAAGTACAACAGCCTCTTCCGGCGCATGTTCAAGGATCTGACGAAAGGTATATCCTTCCATGCCAAGCCTCTTCTGCTCCGCTTCACGCTTCTGTTCTAGTCCGCGCAATTGGAGAACTGCAGCCTGTTCTTTATGCATGCAGTCCTCAATAAACGTAACCTGATTCTTAACAGCGGCGTCAAGTTTCTCCTGCTCTATAGGAATCAGATGGTCGAAAAGAGCGATAAACTCTTCGATTATCTTACTGTAATCTGAGAAATCATTCATCCGGTATATCCTCCTATAGAAGAAGCATTCTGGCAGCTACAGCGTGTGCGTCGACGTGGTATGCGTTGGCAGACACCTGATCCTGCAGGCTTCGAATCTTATCTATAGACGCCGTATCTTTAACCTCGGAAGACAATCGCTGCGCAACTGTTTTGGCAAATGTATGCTCTTCAATCTGCCTGGGGTCAGACTTTATGATAACAGCATCGAAGTTATGTCCGTCATTAGAGATTACAGAAGGAGCAGAATTATCCTTTGTATGAATACGCCGGTCTGTGAAATTATTAATCACATTATTAGTTGTTATTTTCATACTGGACTCCTTTTCAAAATAGTATTGTTACCTCTATTATCTGGGTAAATTAATTTGTTATACTATGAATATCGGCACAACTTCGGGAATCATAACCCCAAATAAGAGACACATTTTTGTGAATTAAAAAAATCTCCGTCTGTGCGGCGACCATCCGGCAACCTGTCTGTAATGCAGATAAGGTGTCGGATTAGCCTCCGCATAGGCGGAGATTATTTCTTCAGATGGTTCAGCAGTACGGAGGCGATGTTTTCACAGGAAGACTGTGTGCAGACCGCTCCGATATTGTAAGCAACCATAGGCATTCCGTATACGACGCAGGAATCTTTGTCCTGCCCGATGGTAAATGCTCCTGCCTGGCGCATGGCAAGAAGACCGTCCGCACCGTCGCTTCCCATACCGGTCATGATGATGCCGACCTTATTGATGGAGACATTCTTGGCGATGGAATGGAACAGAACGTCTACAGACGGACAGTGGCCGCTTACCTTGGCGCCGGGACGGCATTGTACGATGTAATTCTGTCCGGACCGGATGACTTCCATCTGCTTGGCGCCTGGGGCGATCAGGGCGAGACCAGGATGGATGATATCGCCGTTCTTGGCCTCCCTTACTTCCATGGCGCAGATACGGTTCAGACGTTCGGCGTACATAGCGGTAAAGCCTTCCGGCATATGCTGTGTGATCACCATGCCTGGGATATTGGCCGGAAGTCTCTTAAGGACTTCCAGAGTGGCCTCAGTTCCTCCTGTGGACGCGCCCAGTCCTATGATAGTAGAATCAAGAACCGTGCGTGTCAGAGGCGGAAACGGCATCGGCTTGGCGGCGTGGGTACGCTGCCAAGCCGCCGCACCGGAGGCATAAGAAGAACCATGAAAACCGGCGGGTGCAGGAGCTGCCGAGGAAGCAGGTGATATGCTGCCTGGCCGGGCAACACGGACTTTGGCCTTCGAGGCCGCCTGTACCTTGAGAACCAGAGAGGAGTAGAAAGCCTCTTTTGAGTTTGCGACGCTCATATCCGGCTTGCGGACAAAATCAATGGCTCCGGCTGAAAGTGCGTCGAATACGCTTAAGTTTAAGGAAGATACCAATACAACCGGTATCGGGTTCGTGGGGAGAAGCTTTTTTAGGAATTCAATTCCGCTCATTCCCGGCATCTCGACATCCAGGGTAAGAACGTCAGGTTTCAGTTGAGGGATCTTCTGCTGGGCATCGTATGCGTTAATGGCATAGCCGACGACTTCGATATTAGGTTTGGAAGACAGATTTTGTATGATCATCTGCCGGAACAGGGAAGAGTCGTCGACGACTAATACTTTGATTTTCATAGTTGAGCTTCCTTTCTTTGACTTAATATACCTGAAAAGCCGCTTCTGAGTCCTCGGGATCTTCAAAAGCAGCTTACATATGCAATACTACATTTTTCGGTATGTTGCGGGTTTCAGATACTCATAAGGCGTCGTTGATTTGTTCAGACTCTCAGAGTGTCCGATCAGAAGATACCCGCCCGGATTAGTTGCGTTATAAAAACGTTGTACCAAAGCCTCTTTCGTAGGCTGGTCAAAATAAATCATAACGTTTCTGCAAAAGATAACGTCGAATTTCAAACGGAACCGGATGGGGTCCATCAGGTTGAAAGTCCTGAAAATCACGTTGGATTTAATCTCCGGAGCTACCGTAAATGTATCGGGTTCACCGGCCGGCCGGAAATACTTGGAACGCCAGGTCGGTGAAAGCTCTTTCAGAGAGTCTTTATCATATACGGCATTCTTCGCGGCAACTAAGGCGTTCTGTGAGATATCGGTTGCAAGGACCCTGGTATCCCAGGCTGCGGCCTTGGCGCCGAAGAACTCCTTCAGAATCATGGAAATCGTATAAGGTTCCTCACCGGAAGAGCATGCCGCGCTCCATATGCTAAGTACCTTATCTTTCTTTGTCTCTACAAGATATGGAAGGATCGTGTCCTTGAAAAATTCAAAATGCGAACTTTCACGCATAAAGAAAGTATAGTTTGTAGTAAGCTTATTGAGCATCAGCTCCAGATCTTCCGGCTTTTTATTATTAATCAGATTGTCGATGTACTCCTCAAACGATGAAAAACCCATGGACATAATCGAATTGGAGAGACGTCCTACTATCAATTGACGTTTTTTCGACAGATCGATGCCATAATGTTGATGCACAAAAGTAACTAAACGTTGGAAGTCACGATCATTAATTGTTAACATTATTATTTAACTCCTTTGTGTATTTAATAAGACTGAACAAGCTGCTCGCAATCCAGGAAAAGGATTACTGAGCGGTCTGATGAAGAAACCATTCCGTTGATCAGTTCCTGCTGGTTTTCCACGGGAACAGGAGAGACCTTGCTTTGGTCAATATCCATTACCTGCTGAACCGCGTCTACGATAATACCAATGCTGATGGAGTTGATATTCAATACGATGATGCAGGTTGAACTCGTATATTCAATCGAAGGTTTCCCCATGCGCAGGCGGATGTCAATGATCGGGATGATCTGACCTCTCAGGTTAATAATACCTTTTACATAATTCGGAACAAGCGGAACCATGGTAATAATATGGTTTGTTATTATTTCGATTACATAGTTCGTGCTGACGCCGATAGTGAGTCCGTCAGAACTGAATGTTAAGAACCGTTCCGTAGAAACCGACGCTCCATCCTCTATCATTTCATTTGCTGTATTTACTGCTGTATCTGCTGACATAATTATTCCTCCAGTTTTCTGTACTCTTTAATATAGGCCCTGCGTTGCGGCATATAGATTGCTGATATCCAGGATAAGGCTGATATTGCCGTCTCCGAGGATCGTACAGCCGCCGATTCCGGAATCCTTAATATTGAAATTGCTCAAGAATGATGATAGCGGTTTCACAACTACCTGCTGCTCCCCGAGAAGCTCGTCTACAAACAGGCAGTATGATTTATCAGCGGTTTCTACCCAGATCAGAATACCGTCTTCTATGTTAGTGACTTCTGTCTCGATATTATACAAATCGTGTATTCTTATAATAGGATAGAAAGCATCCTGGCATTTGATGATCTCGTTGCCGCTGGCATCTAAGATCACATCTTCTTTCTGTGTCTTAAAGGACTGGCGGATGTTAGCGATCGGGATCGTAAACATGGATCTGCCGACAGATACCTCCATACCGTCTGTGATCGCCATGGTAAGAGGAATCTTAAGGGTGGTGCAGCTGCCCTTGCCAAGTTCGCTTGTGATAGAGATAGTTCCGCCTACTGCCTCAACATTCTTCTTCACAACGTCCATGCCGACGCCGCGGCCTGAAAATTCCGTAACCTCTTCATTCGTAGAGAAACCGGGCAGTAAGAGGAGAGACAGAATCTCTTTCTTGGAATAATCGCTGGCAGGTTTGGTAAGAATACCGTTGCGCTCCGCTTTGGCGAGGATCTTATCCGGGTCCATGCCCTGTCCGTCATCGGAAATGGAGATAATAACCTCGCTTCCGGTATGGGCCGCTGAAAGGACGATCTCTGCCTGCGGGTTCTTACCTGCGGCTATACGGTCCTCAACATTTGTCTCGACGCCGTGATCCATAGAGTTACGCACGATATGCATGATCGGGTCTCCGATGCTGTCCACAACCGTCTTGTCTACTTCTGTATTCTCGCCGATCAACGTGAGACGTACATCCTTATTAAGCTTCTTCTTCATGTCTCGGACGATACGGTTCATCTTCTGGAAAGTACCGGCCAGAGGAACCATTCGAAGGGACATGGCGATATCCTGAAGATCACCTGTCAATTTCCTTAACTGACGGGCAGATTTCAGGAAGTTATCAAGCTTCAGATTCTGCAGGTCAGGAGAAGAGGTGACCATGGATTCTGTTATAACGATCTCGCCGACGATAGCGACCAGACTGTCGAGTTTGGAAAGGTTGACGCTGATCAGACTCTGCTTGACAGGAGCGCCGGTATGTGCGGGCGTACCAGGAGCAGCCGGTTTGGCCGATTCTGCAGCCGAAGCCGTATCGGCTGCCGGAGCCGCTGCCGCCGGTTTTGCAGCAGGAGCTTTATCGACTGCCGGCTCTGATTTCTTAGGTGCTTTGGCCGCAACGTTCTCTATTACCTCGTAAGTCTCGATACTGTTCTGTATCTTGAGAATCGGGATGGCTTTTTCCACGTCTTCGTGGGAAGCCAGGGCGATGAAAAATCCGTTCTCGACGATGGATTCACATGTATCGGCAGCCGACTCTACATCTTCCGGATAATGTTCGAAGTTGAGTTCAATCTCGTTCAGCGCAGTAATAACCATGAACGCGCGCAGATTCTCCATACCGGATCCAACCTCGAAGCGAATCCGGATGAAATAAGGCATATCGCTCTTAGGACATCCCGCAAGTTCCTGGTTGATGGCGGCAATAGCGTCAGCGTCGGCAGCCGGCGCGGCATCAGCAGCGCTGTCCTTGCCGGATGAAGTATCGGAAGCACTGTTGCCGGAAGAACTGATTTTTTCCAAAAAGCTATTAATATTTGCAATGATCTGGTCGATATTACTGCTAAGGGGTTCATTGTTTTCGATTTTTTCAACCTCTACACGAAGAGCGTCTGTAGATTGAAACATCAAATTGAACAGATCGTTCTTATGGGATTCATCCAGAGAATCCATTCCGTTTTCACGGATATAGAAGAACAAATCTTCTATATGATGGGCAATCTCCATCAATGTGGAAAATTCCATCATGGCAGATGAACCTTTGATAGTATGCATGATACGAAAGATTTCATTGACATCGTTCGTCGTAAATGCTTCGTTCTTCTCCGCTTCTATTAGAAGTTCATCCAATTGTTCCATAAGAGTATTAGTCTCATAAAGATACATTTCAAGCATGTTATCCATAATATTAGTACCGCCTTATCTATTAATGTTGATATGTTTAAAAAGTATTATTTTTAGATATATCGTCATAATGGTGCAAAAGGATAAGAGTAAATTATAGAGTAGGTGAAAAAATGTCAAATATTTTAAAAGTAACAACTCCCACTGTCGGATATGACAATACAGTGAATAATAAACCGACTCCTTCCCAGCAGGCAGAGGATTTAAGTATAAAGAATCCGGTAGAAGCCAATAAGGTGGGCCGGGCGGACGGCCGGGCGGAGTCTAACAGCAACGACGGCGGCAGGGGTATCGCATACGATTCTAATTTCGGTACTTTCATACAGTCTCTGAGAGATCTTCCGAAGCTTAACGAGATCATGAGCAAGATGATCTTCAGCGGGATGGGGAATCTGGTAGAGTCCGGGATCAGTAAAGGAACTGCAGCGGAGATACAGGCATTCTTTCAGATGCTTGAGATGTCGCCGGATAAGATGACGGAATTCCTGAAGGCACAGATGGCAGGAGCGAACCGTCTGCAGGGACCGCTGTTCGACGTGCTTCGCCAGATCATGGATGAGGCGACGACCGTGGAACTTAAGGCCGGAGTGTTGGATCTGTTGAAGAAATATAATGACATGTCGTCCGGGAAGCATATTCTTGAGAATATCAAAGGGGAGCTGGAGGAGATTGAAGCCCGTATGTTCCGCAGCGACAGGGAGGGGCTTGAGAAGCTCGCCATGCGGCTCAAACCCCACAGTATGGACGCCAATGCCGTGAATACAAGGTTATTGAAAGAGCAGATTATCCCTTATATGGGGAAATACGTGGCGGACAACAGGGAGATGGGGAAACTCCGGGATCTGGTTACTCTGGTGGCGTTCAATACGGCGCGCTACGAGAGCGGGAGTCTTGATAAAGTAACGCAGGCATTCCAGAGACTGATGGATTTCCCTGGTTTTAATAAACATTTCAAAGGGATGACAGAAGCGGACTTCCGGAAGATGCTGGTGAATGTCGATTACGACAGGGCGGCGGGGAAGAATGAACTTGCCGATAGGCTGCTTAATATAATGCAGGCAGGCGTGAAGGGTGAAGCCGGTATTGAGAACCGCGAAGCGTTCGTGAATATCATGAGGAGTATGCTGGTGAATGAGAGCGTCTATATGCCGCTTATGCATGTCATGCTGCCGGTGATCCTGGACGGCGTTCCTATGTTCTCCGAGATGTGGGTGGACCCGGATGAAGAATCGGCTAATCCGGGCTCTAAGGAGCGCGGTGTGAAGCTTTTAATCAAATTTGACATGAAAGATGTTGGCTTTTTTGACATGATGTTGTATTATGAGAAGGGAAAGATAGATATGCTGATTCATTATCCGGAAGAGCTTTCGGGTCATGAGAGTGATATCCGTGAGAATATCCGCAAGATCATGAGCAAGAATAAGCTGGATCTGGAGTATCTTGGTGTAGAGCGGAATAAGGCGCCGATACAAGTGTCTGCCGCATTCCCGAAGATATTCGAAAGGAGAAATTCGATTAATGTCACAATATGATGATGTGATGAACAAAAAAGCAGTTGCGCTGCGGTATGATGAGAATAAGGACGTAGCTCCGGTGATCGTGGCATCGGGGCTTGGATATATGGCCGAGAGGATTGTGGAGATGGCCAATGAGAACGGAGTGCCGGTATATGAGGATAATTCACTGGCGACAGTGCTGACACAGTTGGATCTGGGGACGGCGATCCCGGAGGAATTGTATCAGGCGATCGTAGATATCTATGCTTATTTTCTGAAATATAATCCGCAGAAGGTAAAGGAAGCGGAAGAAGCGGCGAAAGAGGCCGAACGGAAGGCGCGGGAGGAAGCCGCGGCCAGAGAGGAAGAAGCTGAAGACGCCGAGGGAGAAGCTTCGGAGGAAAGCGCTTCGGGCGAGGCTCAAGCGGCATCGGCGGCAGCCGGAGCAAAAGCGCCGGCGAGACCGGCGGGACAGAAGAAAGCAGCCGCGGCCAGGCCGAAAGGACAGGCAAGACAGCCGAAGGCGAAAGCGGCGGTGAAGCCGTTGGGACAGACCGGAAGGAAGCAGAAGTAGCGGCTGCAGGCGGCATTAAAGATATGTTCGTGATAGTGAAGCGATTGCAGGCGGCATCCGGGAGGGGCTTGGTAACAGGCAGGGATATCGTTAAAATGTGGATGACAGAATGGAAAACAGATGAGAAAGGGGCGGCTATATCCAGTACAGCATTACGTATTGATATGGTACTCCTTTTTTTCGCTATTCTGAATATAATCCAATTTAATTGCCATACGGGCAGAAAGGATTAGAAGGGAAATTGATATGACAAAAGCGCAGAAGAAGCAGGCGGAGGATTTTATTCATTTGCTTGGCCGGGCACATGACGGGATAAAGAAAACGATAGAGACCAGAAACAATGAGGCGGCGCTGGACTTGCTGTCGCAATGCCAGGAGTGTGCCATCAAATTAGGGGAGATCATTGAGGAGGTAGAGGGAGAAGACTTCGTCACGATATCGTTTATTGAGGATTACTGTGAACTAGTGTACCAGTTCTATGAAAAACTCAGTCAGGGTCAGCCGGTCAATGGGAACCAGGCGTACAAGGCGCTTCGCAAATCTCTGATCAGGATGGAGAACAGTATTAAGAATGATATCAAGGAGCGCCGGGAAGTGGTGTTCCTTCCATATAAAGCATCCATGTGGGATTCTCTGGAAAGCGTATGGAAGGCGGCGGACGAAGATCCGGACTGCGACGCGTATGTCATCCCGATTCCATATTTTGACAGGGATTCAGAAGGAAACTTTAAGGAAATGCATTATGAAGGAGATCAGTATCCGGATTATGTTCCTGTCACGCATTATGATGATTATGACATCGCCGTGCATGAGCCGGATATGATATTTATCCATAATCCTTATGACGATTATAATTATGTGACGAGTGTGGCGCCGAAGTTCTACTCCCGGAATCTGAAGCAGTATACGGAGAAGCTGGTATACATTCCCTACTTTGTGCTGGGGGAGATAGATCCGGAAAATAAAGAGGCGCTGAAGGGAATCGAGCATTTCTGCATAGCGCCGGGTGTGCTCAATGCAGACGTGGTTATCGTGCAGTCGGAGAATATGCGTAAGGCTTATATCGAGATATTGACAGAATCGATGGGGGAGAATACCAGATCCCAGTGGGAGAAGAAGATTCTGGGACTTGGATCGCCGAAGATGGACAAGGTGCTGGAGACGCGGGAGGAGGACTGCGATATTCCAAAAGACTGGATGCGGATTCTTACGAAGCCGGACGGAAGCAGGAAGAAGGTTATCCTCTATAATACCAGCGTGACCGCGCTGCTGCAGCATGAGGAGAAGATGCTTATAAAGATGAGGTCCGTGTTTGAGACGTTCAAGGATAGTGTGGACGATGTGGCGCTGCTGTGGCGGCCTCATCCGCTGATCAAGGCGACGATAGAGTCTATGCGGCCGCAGTTGTGGATGGATTATGAAAAACTGGTGGAAGAGTATAAGGCAGAAGGCTGGGGGATCTACGATGATTCCGCCGAGCTGGACCGGGCTATCGCGCTGAGCGATGCTTATTATGGAGATCACAGCAGCCTCGTGCAGCTATGCCAGCAGGCGGGGAAGCCGGTGATGATACAGGATGTGGAGATTGTGTAAGGATTGAATGCATTTTCCGTCGTATTTGCCAGAAGGTTTATTAAGATGGTGGAAATGAATAATATGATGAAGCCGAGTATCTTGCTGCCGTAGTCCGATGAGCTGCTAACAATAAACTAAAGAAATTTGTGAAAATGTCGATATTCAAGTGAGAAAGGCTAATTATGAAGATATGGGCACATAGAGGATGCAGTCAGATGTATCCGGAGAATACGTTGCTGGCGTTCAAGAAGGCGATGGAGCTAGAAGGACTTGAAGGGATTGAATTAGATATTCAGCTTACGAAAGACGGGCAGTTAGTCGTTTGCCATGATGAACGCGTGGATCGGACCACGGATGGGATCGGAGAGGTACGACAGTTTACGCTGACAGAGATTAAGAAGCTGCTGATCGAAGCCGGTAATGGAAGATACGAACAGATTCCGTTAATGGAAGAAGTGCTGGAACTATTTAGAAGCGGAAAAAAGCTAAAAGACAATTTAAAGCTGAATATAGAGTTGAAGAATAGTGTTTTTCCATATGAAGGAATGGAGGAAAAGCTCATTGATTTGATTCATAAGAATGGACTGCAGGATAGAGTGGTCTATTCTTCATTCAGCGCTTTATCGTTGGAAAAAATCAGGAAGCTTGATGCGAGAGCGGAGATAGGGATACTTGATACGAAGATATCGGATTGTCTGTATAAATTAAAGGGCGGCTGTGGGGCGAATGCTCTGCATCCATGTTGGTGTGGATTAGATATTCCCAAAGAACGAGTGTCAGGGTATGCAGTTCGCGTGTGGTTTACGGGACATTTGTATCCGGATAAGCCTACAGGAAACAGATTGGATCTGGCGGCGTTGGAACAGCGGGGAATTACAGATGTATTTTTGAATGAGCCGGAGAAATATGTATAAATAAAGGGATATTCTTTGGTTAGAGAGTTTTTAATAGAAGCGTGTAGACCGTATAATAGGTTAATAATCCAATAAAGTTTATATATAATATTATATAATAAACAGCAGAAAAAGCAGACGACTGTAAAATATATCAAGTATATAAAATCAGCTATCTATATTTATTACCAAAGGATAAGTGAATCTATGAAAAATGAAGCAGAATCATGGAAAAAACTCTATATTGGAGCAGTAGGAGGATTATTACTGCTATTGCCAACCTGCTTCTTTTTTATAGCGTGGCGGGAAGAGTTCAATCTATTACAAAATGTTGTCTTTAAAAACAAAGGTAATTGGCTGATTGTATCCTGTTTCATTCTCATCCTGGGCATTATGCTGCATACGTTTAAAGGAGTCAAGATAGGGTATTATAAGATGGGCAGTCTGATTATCTCTCAGTTGTTATCGGTGGTCTGCACACACCTGATCGTATCGGTTCAGATGATATTGATGGTAGGCAAACTGGCGCTCATCGGCAGGATTGTCAAAGTGATGACCCTATTGGCGGTTTTGAACTGGTTAAGCATGTCATGTATTACAGTGATATTTTCCCGTATATATAATAAGTTATTTCCGCCGTATGAGATGCTGCTGATCCACGGAAATTATGAGAATCTTTTAAAAGAAAAGATACTGACCCGGTCGGACCGGTACACGATAAAGAAGGACATGCATTTCGAAGAATTTTCAGGGAAAGGCATGGAGGAATTATTGGATTATGACGGGATTATCTTGAATGATATACCGAGTGAAAAAAAGAACGAGCTGTTGAAATTTTGTTTTGACCACCGGATCATGGTGTATTTTACTCCGAAGATACCGGATATATTTGTGAAAGAAGCGGAAGAGGTAGACGTCTTTGATACTCCTTTGTTTTTATGTAAAAATATTGGTCTATCCATCACGCAAAAAGCGGTGAAAAGATGTATGGATGTTATGATTTCCATAGTAGTTTTAGTAGTTACGTTTCCTTTGATCGGATTAGCGGCGCTGGCAATTAAGATAGAAGACGGGGGTTCCGTAATCTATAGTCAGGAACGATGCAGCAAGGACGGCAAGAGATTTTGGCTGTACAAGCTCCGAAGTATGAAGATAGATGCGGAATCAGAAGGCGGAGTCCAGCTTGCTAAGAAAAGAGATTCCAGAATTACCAGGACAGGAAGTTTTATCAGAAGGACGAGAATAGATGAGTTGCCGCAGTTAATAAATGTATTAAAAGGCGATATGAGTTTTGTCGGACCCAGGCCGGAACGGCCGGAATTTGTCGAGAAGAATTGTGAAGAGATTCCGGAGTTTGCGTATCGTATGAAGGTAAAGGCCGGATTAACCGGATATGCTCAAGTTTATGGAAAGTACAACACAAGCTTTCTGGATAAACTGAAATTGGACTTGCTATATATAGAGAAATATTCTGTATTGATGGATATTCAGATTATATTAATGACATTGAAGATCATATTGATGAAGGAAAGCGCAGAGGGGATAAGTGAGTAATATTTGAGTAAAGTGATGTTGATAGCCAACGATACGACTTACGTCTATAACCTGAGATTTGAGGTGATCGAGAGGTTGATCCGGGAAGGCTATGAGGTGGTTGTTGTCTGTGAGAGACAGTTACATGCGGATGAAATCAAAGAGACAGGGGCCGTTTTTCTGCCAATGACAATAAAAAGGCACAGTAAGAATCCATTTACCGATTTGTCGATGATTCATATGTTTCATAAAATGATCAGGAAGCATAGGCCGGATATTGTTCTGACATATAATATAAAGCCAAATGTCTATGCGGGACTGGTATGTGAAGGTTTACATATTCCATATATTACTAATATTACAGGGCTTGGGACGGCAGTGGAATATCCGGGATTGATTCAGAAGGTAACCGTGCTGCTTTATAGGATCGCATTAAGGAAAGCCGCCTGTGTGTTTTTACAGAATCGTGAGAATAAGGAGTTTTTTGTAAAAAGGAATATCCGTTTTAGAAGAAGCAGGCTGATTCCTGGATCGGGTGTGAATCTGGAAAAGTATTGTGTGCTGGAATATCCGAATACAGAAGAGGTTCACTTTATATTTGTCGCAAGAATATTGAAAGAAAAAGGGATCGATCAATACCTGGAAGCCGCGAAAGTGATCCGTAAAAAATATGAGAATGTTTATTTTCATGTGATTGGCGGGTGCGATGATAAGGAGTATATTGACATATTACAAAAAGAGACTGAAAGCGGCAATATCGTATATCATGGCCTGCAGAAAAATATGCTGGAATATCAGAGGATGAGCAGTTGTATTATCTTGCCGTCATACTATCCGGAAGGGATGAATAATGTGTTGCTGGAATCTGCAGCGTCAGGGAGACCGATCATAACAACTTCAAGAAGCGGCTGCGGGGAGATCGTTGAGGATGGGGCGACGGGATTTATTGTTAAGGAGAGAGATACCAGGGATCTGGTCTGTAAGATAGAGAAGTTCCTGGCTATGCCGTATGAAGAGCGAAAGGAAATGGGGCTGGCCGGGAGACGTAAGGTTGAGAGGGAGTTTGACAGGGAGATTGTTGTACAGGCTTATGTGGATGAGATAAAAAGGGCGGAAGGGTAATTATGGACGAACTGGACAGAGTAATATGTGGATTAGGAATATGACACCCCGGATGTATTATGGAAGATATTGGGCGGAGTTAAATGATGAGAAGACTATTCAACAATATAATAAGCGTTTTACATTCCTTAATTAGATTTGTTATTTTAAAAATATGTAATCCCCAAGGGATTCATTTTGCTTTGATTGAGCGCTTTTCTCCCAATGTTGTAGTGGAGGTAAATCATGGAGGTAAACTCAGATTGGGGAAGAAAGTTCGTGTTCATAGCGGATGTAAACTGAAGGTGCGAAACGGTGCGGTTATGACAATTGATGATGATGTCAAAGTCAATTATAATTGTATGTTTTTTTGTAGAAAGAATATTCATATTGGAAGCGGTACGGAATTTGGACCGGGTGTTTTGGTTTATGATCATGACCATGATTATAAGGCAGGGCTTAAAGAAAGAAAGTATAAATTATCGGATGTTGAAATCGGAAAAAGCTGTTGGATCGGAGCAAACACAGTGATTTTACGCGGAACGGTGATTGGAGATAATTGTGTAGTTGCTGCCGGAAGTGTGGTTAAAGGGAATATAGAGAGCGGTACAGTATTTATACAGAGAAGAGAGCAGATAAACAGGTCTTATAAGGAATTTGGATTATGATTAGAGTGCTGCATATGATTTCAAGCCTTGGAATAGGCGGAATACAGGCGATGATTATGAATCTCTACAGGAAGATAGACCGCAGTAAAGTTCAGTTTGATTTTATTATAGATCATTCGGGGCATCCGGAACACACATTTTTTGTGGATGAGATAAGGCAGCTTGGCGGGAAGGTCTATATTATGCCAACGTTTAAAGGCAGCAATGTGTTAACAGTAATAAAGGTCTGGGATCAGTTTTTTAAAGAACACAGGGAGTATGGAATTCTGCACAATCATGCCAGAAGTTATGCTTGTATATATCTGCCGATAGCTAAGAAATATGGGGTAAAAACAATTGCACATAGTCATAGTACGTCAAATGGGAAAGGTTTTCAGGCACTAATTAAGACGGTACTACAATATCCATTGAGATATCAGGCAGATTATTTTTTCGGATGCTCCATGAGTGCCGGAGGGTGGTTATTTGGAAAGAAAGTGGCTGACAGTAAACGTTATTATATAATTCGCAATGCTGTAGATATAGATAAGTATAGATTTAACCCTAAAACAAGAGAAGAATATAGAGAATTGATCGGAGTGAAAGCAAATACAAGCGTATATATTCATGTAGGAAGATTACATGAATCGAAGAACCATTCTTTTCTTCTGAATGTGTTTGACGAAATACAAAAGAAAAAAGAGGATTCTCTTCTTGTTTTGATTGGCGAAGGGGAACTTAGGAAAAAAATTGAAGAACAGGTCAAAGATTTACAGATAAATGATAAGGTTATTATACTGGGCGCAAGAAACGATGTACATTGTTTTTTTCATGCGTCTGACTATTTTTTGTTTCCATCCTTATGGGAAGGATTGCCGGTGACAGTTATAGAGGCACAGGCAGCAGGGGTGCCATGTTTTATTTCGAACAGGGTAACAAATGAAGTGAATGTATCGGATTTAGTGATAAGCTTGCCGATTGATAAAGGAACAAAACCTTGGGTAGATGCAATTATGAAAAATTCCATAGAAAAGAAAGATGTTTCATCTGAAATTATAAATGCAGGATTTGATATTCAAAGATCAGCACAGTGGATAGCAGATTTTTATATCAGAAAAGGAAGTCACAAAGAATGCTAATATTTTGTGAGAGGATTGTAAATGAGTAAGTATATTATGCGCTTAGATGATGCGGCTGAAAAAATGAACGTTGAGAAATGGCTGCGAATGGAGCAATTGTTAGATAAATATAGCATTAAGCCACTCGTAGGCGTTATTCCTGCTTGTAAGGATTCTGAAATGGATCAATATATGTATGATGATGAGTTTTGGAATAAAGTGCAGCGATGGACATTAAAAGGATGGGTGATTGCTCTTCATGGATATGAACATATATACTGTATAGAAAGTGGGGGATTGAATCCTGTCAATAAAAGATCTGAATTTGCAGGTGTGCCATTAGATGAGCAGAAGAAGAAAATAAAAAATGGAGTAGAAGTATTAAATAAACATGGTATTATTCCTAAAATATTTTTTGCACCATCGCATACGTTTGACGAGAATACAATCAGAGCATTGAAAGAAGAATCTGGTATCAGGATTATTTCAGATACAGTTGCAAATGATGTATATTTTAATAAAGGAATTTATTTCATCCCACAGCAATCGGGTCGTTGCAGGAAGTTACCTTTTAAGATTGTAACGTTTTGTTATCACCCGAATGTTATGACAGATGTTGAGTTTGATAGATTGGAATTCTTTCTGGAAAAGTATCATTCGGATTTTATAGTTGCGGATGACAAGATATTAAAGAAGAGATGTAAAGGGATTTTTGATGATTTTTTGTCTATAATATATTTTACAATGCGTAAATGTAAGTATTATTTAGTAAGGAAAGATATGAAGTCTGTTATTGAAAAAACGTGTTAAAGTGTTAAAACAAAATAAATATTGAAATTGACCTGGAATATGGCAGAATTGAAGGATGATATGAACTATAATGAAAAAAATAATGTTTTATATTAATACAATAAAAAGGGATGGTGCAGAACGGGTAATGACTAATTTGGCATCACAGTTTGCAGATGATGGCTATGATGTTATTTTTGTGACTTCATTTAGAACAAATGGTGAATATCTTTTGAGTGAAAAGATAAAAAGATATTCATTAGAGAAAACTGAGATAAAGCAGTCAAAAGTAAAAAGAAATATTTCGAGAATATTAAAATTGCGTAGACTTTGCAAAAAAGAAAAACCGGATGTTCTCATTGCTTTTATGGGAGAGCCTAATTTTAGGGCAATTGTTGCTACAATAGGCTTATCTGTGAGAACGGTGGTGTCTGTTCGTAACGACCCTAATCGCGAATATGCTGGACTAATAATGAAATTTGTAGGGAAATATTTACTTCCAATGGCTGATGGATGTGTTTTTCAGACGGAGGATGCTAAGCAGTGGTTCCCGGTGCGGATGCAAAGAAAAAGTACGATTATTTTTAATGCGGTAAAACAAGAATTTTATAGGGTTGAAAGAAAGCCGGTAGATCAGTTAATTGTTACTGTTGGAAGGTTAAGTAAGCAAAAAAATCAAAAGCTTCTTATTAATGCGGTTGCTGAGTTAAAAGACGATTATCCAGAATTAAAACTTAGGATTTATGGTGAAGGAGTTCTTGAGAATGAACTCAATAATCTTATTATGGAAAAGGGAATGGATGGGGTAATATCCTTGGAAGGACAAGCATTGGATGTACCATTGAAATTGTCGGAAGCGGATATATTTGTACTGACTTCTGATTATGAAGGGATGTCAAATGCTCTTATGGAAGCTTTGGCAGTCGGAGTTCCGTCAATAGCAACTGATTGCCCTTGTGGTGGTTCCAGAATGTTAATTTGTAATAAAGAAAACGGAATTTTGATACCGGTTGGAGATAAGAGCAGTTTGGCAAGGGCAATAAAAGAATTGTTGGATAATCCGGTAAAAAAGAAGCTGATTTCAGAGAATGCGAAGTATAGTGCAGAGGTTTTTTCTGAAAATGTTATTTATATGCAATGGAAAAAATATCTGGAGAAAGTTATAAAGAATAATTTAGGTTGAAAGATAATATGAATTTGGGAAAAGGAGTGGTTGAGATTAATACAAAAAATATATTGAATATGGGATTATAAAGGATTTGAGTTGTAAAGAAATTAAAATGAAAAATTTGAGAAATAGTAGTTGAGAGCAAATTCAGTTAGGATGTAGATAAATGAATAAATATAACCTAAGTAAAAATTCTATGAGAAATATTATATTTGGTTTTATTCTAAACTTGCTTAATTTATTAGGAGCCTTTTTTTCACGTACTCTTCTTATATATATTTTGGGAGTTGAATATGTTGGATTGGAAGGGCTTTTTTCATCTATTTTGATGATGCTTAATATGGCTGATTTAGGATTCGGAAGTGCAATTGTATATAAATTATACAAGCCTATTGCTGAAAATGATACAAATAAGGTTTGTGCGTTTATTAACTACTATCAAAAAATATATAGATGTATAGGCACTTTTATCTTTATTTTGGGAATATTAGTATTACCCTTTATAGATAGAATTGTTAATACAAGTGTACCAATTGGTGTTAATATTGAGGTGTTATTTTTAATTTATTTATTAAATGCAAGTTTGAGTTATTGGATGTTTGCTTATAAAAAAGCTATATTGAACGCCCATCAAAGGAATGATTTAGAAAGTAAAATTAACAGTATTGTAGTTATCATCAGATATGTACTGCAAGTTTTTATTTTGTATACTATTCACGATTACTATGTATATGTGATAATTTTACCGATAATGACATTTTTTTCCAATGTAGGGAATGCATTATTGGTAAAAAAATATTATCCACAATATATATGTAAAGGTAGATTATCTGATGAGGAAAAGGGAGAATTAAAAAGTAAGATTATTGCACTTTTTTATAATAAGTTAGGAGTTACATTAATAAATGGTTCAGACAATATAATAATTTCTTTATTTCTTGGTTTGACTATGTCGGGGATATACTCATCATATTATTATATTTTTAATATGCTTCATAAGTTTTTTGAGGTAATGCATACAGCGGTTACAGGTGGAATTGGGAATAGAATTGTGACAGAATCGACTGATAAAAATTATGAATTATTTAAACTAATTAATTTTGGAAATTTGTGGCTAGTTGGATGGTGCTCGATTTGTTTGTGTTGTTTATATAAACCATTTATAATGATTTGGATTGGAAAAAGTAAAGCATTAACTGCATGGTTTTCATTATTGATGGCAATTTATTTTTATTTTTGGATGATTAGATTTGTAGTTATAATTTTTAAAAATGCGCAAGGATTATGGTGGGATGATAGATTTAGAGCAACTATTGAAGGAGTGTTTAATTTAGTTCTCAATATTTTTTTAGTAATTAAAATAGGGATCTATGGTATAGTTGTATCGACAATACTAGCGATGATAATTGTCAGTATTCCATGGGAAACAAAAGTTTTGTTTAAAAACTATTTTAATAAATCGACGAAAGAGTATTATCTGACAATGATAAAAATGACATTAATTACGATTGTTATGGGTTTATTTACATATAGCTTATGTAAGATGATTGAAGATAAGGGAATTATTTCATTTTTGATCAAGTTATTGATTTGTATAGTTGTACCTAATGTATGTGAAGGAATTCTATGTTATAGAAATGAGCAATTTAAAAAAATTCGAATATGGATATTCCAAGAAAGTAAAACGAAAAAAAAGAATTTATCGTTATAGTTAAGAGGAATTATAAGTGAATATTTTAGGATTAATAAATAAAATTTTTAGAAAAGTTCTTGTATATATAAATTATAAGATTAGTTATGCTTCGCATTATAAGATTGAAGGAAGAATTAAAAACTCAGAAAATATGTTATTTGTTTTGGCAGGATATAAAGAGTTTTTGTGGGATGATATTTTTTTGAGAATTAAATTAAACCAGTTGGAGAATATGGAGGTATGTATTGCAAGCTCTGGGAGATATTGTGATAGATTATCTCAGATATGTAAAAGGAATAATTGGGTTTATCTAAGTACAAGTCTGAATAATGTATGTGTTATAACAAATATTATAATGAAAGAGTTTAAAGAAGCAGAGTATATATTTAAATTGGATGAGGATATATTTATTCCTAGAGATTATTTTAAGGATATGTTAAATGCGTATAAAATTATAGAAAAAGAAGAACCATGTAATATAGGATATATTTGCCCGGTTTTACCACTTGGATTTTACTCTATGCATGAGTTTTTGCTTAAAAAAAATTGTTTGAATGAATATGAACAAAAATTTGGAATACACAAAAAAGGTGGTAGCGTATCAAACCCAATATTTCGAAAAAAAATGGGAATTGATGAATTCATATGGAATAAAATAGGGATTTTTGACGAATGTGCGTTAGAGTATAAGGAAGAAGGTTTTTCATATGAGGCATGTGCATCAAGGACAGGGATTGCTGCTATTCTTTTTACTAGACAATTTTGGGACGATTTAGGATACTTAAAAAGAGGAAGAGGAATTGGTGTTGGAAATACTGGAGATGAAGGTCAGATTACAACATATTGTGCTTTGAATTTTTATTTTATTTTTTGTGTAAAAAATGTCTTAGTAGGCCATTTTGCATTTGGTGGTTCCGAAAATAATGTATTAAAACTTAAATATGAGAAACCTGAAATCTTTGCAATGAAAGATTAGTGTAATATTATATGATTTATACATTTAGGAGAGATGGGATGAAAAAAGTAAAATATTTGATAGTTGGATCTGGAATTACTGGATTGAGTTTTGCTTCAAAAGCTGATAATTATTTGTTGATAGAAAAAGAAGATAAAGCCGGAGGATTATGTAAAACGATTAGACGTAATGGATATGTATGGGATTATTCGGGTCATTTTTTTCATTTTAAAGAGTCACGTTTGAAAAGAGATTTCGTAGATATAATGAATCCGAGAGAGCTTATAATCAAAAATAAATGTACAAAAATTTATAGAAAAAACTTATTTATTGATTTCCCTTTTCAGAAAAATATTCATGAATTAGATAAAGTGGATTTTATAAATTGTTTATATGATTTGTATTTTCGTCAGGAAAAAAATAAATATGAAAATTTTGAGGAGATGTTATATGGGAAGTTTGGTAAAAGTATTACGGAAATGTTTCTTAAACCTTATAATGAAAAACTGTATGCATGTAAATTAAATATATTAGATGCAGATGCCATGGGAAGATTTTTTCCTTATGCAGATTTTAAAGAGATTATTTTTAACATGCGGCAAAAAGATAAGACTTCATATAATGAAACATTTTTGTATCCGAGAAATGGTGCAGAAGTTTTCATTAATCTTTTAATGGAAAAAATTGAGCAAGATAAAATTTGGTTTAATTGTGAATTGATAGATATTGATATGAATAATCATATGGCTATAACTTCCAAGGGATGTGTTTTGTATGAATATTTGATTAATACAATCCCATTAAATCTTTTGTGCAATTTGTTAAAAATTTCTTATAATAATATATTGTCGGCGAATAAAGTACTTGTTTTTAACATTGGTTTTGATAAAAAATCTCAATATACAGATATACATTGGATGTATTTCCCTGAGAAAAAATATAATTTTTATAGAGTTGGATTTTACGATAATATTTTAGAACAAAATAGATTGAGTATTTATGTTGAAATAGGTTTTAATGAAAAAGACGTAATAAATATTGAGAAAGAATTAGAAAAAACGATAAGTGGACTAAGAAAATGTGGTATTGTATCAGATCATAGAATAGTAGATTACTCTACTGTGGTCATGAATCCTGCGTATGTACATATTAATAAAGAGTCTGAAGAATTTAAACGATATCTTTTTAAAGAATTAAATAGGAAAGGAATTTATTCGATTGGTAGATATGGAAAATGGACGTATTGTTCGATAGAAGACTGTATTCTTGATGCTATTAATACAATAAAACAAATTAGGTGTTATGAATAGGAAGGGGCTTTAAGTGTTAGACAATCGAGTATCCTTTGTATAAACAATAGAAAAGAGATAAAGAAGGGAAATATATGGTTCTAAGTCTAATTAGCCGCATGTTATGGGAATGTAAGACTAAATTATATTGGATTAAAAATTATTTTCAAGGAATAAAATTGAATTATTCACTTGAAGAAGCAAGGAAAATATTACAAGAATATCATCCGATATTAGCTACATCATGCTATATTGAGAACGCTATAGAAAATAAAGGGAGATATAATTGTTCTGTTATAATTCCAACATATAATAATTCTTGTTTTTTAAAGAGGTGCATAGAGTCGGTACTAATTCAAAAAACGAAATATAGTTATCAGATAATTATTATAGATGATGGTTCCACGGATGATACAAGAAAAATATTAGATGATTTTAGAAACATAGATAATGTTGAAATTATATACCAATCTAATAAAGGATTTAGTGGGGCAAGAAATGCAGGATTAAATATCGCTGAAGGTGAATATTTAATGTTTGTTGATTCAGATGATAGGTTATGCCAGGGGGCTATTGAACAATTGTTGAAAAAAGCGTTTGAGAAGAATGCGGATGTTGTGGCGGGAAATTATAGAACTATTTCAATAAAAGGGAAGAAAATTAAAGATTATATTCAATTTGTGGATGAAAAAGTGAATTCGAAAAACTATCTATCGGGATATTCGTGGGGAAAAGTTTTTAATAATAATTTGTTTTCTAATCTTAGATTTCCGGAAGGGTATTGGTACGAGGATAGTATAAATGCTCAAATAGTATGGCCTTTAGCAAAAAAAATATATACAATTTCTGATATTGTATACGAGTATACTAGGAATCCCATAGGCATCTCAAAAACTTCAAGAGGGAAAGTAAAAGCTGTTGATAGCTTGTATATTACTGAGTTACTAATAAAAGATAAAAGTTTTTTTGGACTTTCTTTAGATTCACAAGCTTTAGAATATTTTCTCAATATGGTTAAATTGACATATAAAAGAACTAGTGGGTGCAATATAAAAGTTGCAAAAAGCATTTTTGTTGTTCAGTGCTATTTAATACAAAAGTTTAAAAATACAGCTTCTAATAATAGAAATAATTATGAACTTGAATTAGCATTAAGAAACAAAAATTATCGTAGCTATTTAAAAATGGTCATTAAGAAATAAAAATTTGATAATGACTGATAAGTAGAATTTCTAGCTACCCTGATCAGTGGTATTAAAAAGAATGCGGACTTGAACAGCAACACAAAAAATAACATTGGGCAAGTGTATTGGAACAGAAGGAACATAGTAATATGCGTAGATTTTTGGATATGTTTAAAAAATTTATTATTGATCCCAAAATAAGATTTAGCTATTTATCACGGATAGGGTTTTATAATGGTATGTCGGATAAAGAATATTTGTCCAAAGAATTCAAATTAAATTTTGGACGAGAAATTAATTGGGATGCCCCACAAACATTTAATGAAAAACTTCAATGGTTAAAAGTATATGATAGAAAATCTATATATACGACTATGGTTGATAAGATTGAAGTGAAAAAGTACGTTGCTTCAGTAATAGGCGAAGAATACATCATTCCTACATTAGGAATATGGGAAAAATTTGATGATATTGATTTTGAGCAACTGCCAAATCAATTTGTTTTGAAGTGTAATCATGATAGCGGAGGAAATATAGTTGTAAGAAATAAAAATGATTTTGATAGAAAAAGTGCAAAAAAGTTGATAGAAGGTTCTTTGAAAAGAAAATATTATAATATCCATAGAGAATGGCCGTATAAAAATGTTAGACCAAGAATTTTTGCAGAAAAATATATAGAAGAAAAATATAGAAATCTTCGTGATTATAAATTTTTTAATTTTGAAGGGAATTCGAAATTTATGTATGTTTCAGAAGGATTAGAAAATCATTTGACAGCTAAAATCTCTTTTTTTGATTTTGAGGGGCACAAATTACCTTTCAAACGCTCAGATTTTGCGGATTTTAATGCAGATATTGAATTGCCTGAGAGTTTTGATCAAATGTATCTTTTGAATGATCGGTTGGCAAAAAAAATTGGAAATGTATTTGTGAGAATAGATTTTTATTGTGTCAATGATAAAGTGTATTTTTCAGAGATAACTTTTTTTCCATGTGGTGGAACAATTCCTTTTGAGCCAATGGAGTGGGACTCTAAATTGGGGAAATTGATTAAATTACCAAGAGAAAAATGAGAATGATACGCAATAAAACCCCATTATAATATCTGTGGTTTATTTATAATGCGATGTCTGGATGAAGATGTTAAATGAATTTTCCGTGCGCGTCTGTTTTTTGTAACTTTCAAATGTAGATTTCTAAATTAGCAGAAATTGTCAATATTAAAAGAAGGTAAAATATTATTGCTTTTTCCATATTTCAATGTACCTTCCGCTCAGAAATGGTCCAAGTTGTTCTATTTTTCTATAATTTTGGGGCAAAATCTTACTCCAGTCCAGTAAATATCCTTCTCCTTTAGGCGGAATCTTGTCAACGACAAAGTTTCGGACATCATTACGTTCCGCTACCAAACAGTAAGGTCTTGTCCAAGTAGATTCTGGACTGCCATGCATAAAATTTAGCGTAATAAGGTAATCAATCGATTTTCCAGTAAGGTCGTCAAAACTGCCTGTCATCAAAGTAGCTGTTCCATCGGACAGTTCACGCGCTGCCCTGATTACTTCCTCTTGCCTGTCCAATCCAATTTTTTTATCAGCTTTTATGTGTTGTAACAATTCTCCTAGTCCGCATCCTATATCCACTACCGTATTACAGTTATGATTATTAATGTATCTGGCACAATCCTGCACATATTTTCTCCATTCATAAGGGCTGAGATGCCATGGACTAAAATGATATTTTTTGATTAATTTCTCATATTTTATTCTTTTTATAGTGCCGATAATGACATTTTTCAATCCGACTTCCTTTATCTTATCTATAACTTTCATTTCCTATTTCCTCCATCCATTTAAGCTTCTTTATTGTTTCCTAATATGTCAGTTTTCCTGTAAGTAACTCAAAAAATTATATAGTATATTCCCTGTGACCGGAACGATTATCTTACTTGTAATTACTGGTATTATAGCATTTTTTTGTAGGATTTTCCATTATAAATCGATTTTTAATAATTATACAGAAATTTCGTTCTGGGCGATGCGCCCACATCGCCGCCGAACTTTTGCCTGACGCTGGCACGAACCAGACAGCTTATTAGTTTAATTTTTAATCGGACAGGGCTTTTTGCCGGTTTTGAGGGGCGTTTTAGACAACGGCTTCGATTAACGTTTTGTCTTCTAATCTGACTTCTTTTATGCCGACCTCCTTCTTCTTATTAAAGTTGAAGCTAAGCATATACCCTTTTTTAAGATGATAATGATCAAGGTAGCTTACAAGCTGGCTTTCTCCCCGTTCATTATAAGTATTTCCTCGCCATACTTTCATTTCAATAATATATTGAACGCCAAGGTAATCGATGATCAAGTCAGTTCGTTCCTGATTTCTTGTCTGTGCTTCTACATAGTAATTCCCGACACCATTAATAATAGGTTTCAGGTAAAGCATAAAATACCGCCGTCCGTCCTCCTCAAGAAACTTCTGGTTTTGATCCCCATAAATGTCGTTAAAGTGTACTACGAATTTCTCAAGAACACGTTCTATATTCAGTTGTTCATTCTGGATGAACAGATTCTTATTCAGGGACGCCAGTTTATATATGTCTTTATTCTGATCGTCCGGTCGTGTAAGGAAATAGTTGTACAGACGGGTTTCAAATATTCTGTTTGCAATCTGTACAGTCCCATTCTCTGTTTTGATAAACCCGAACATAAGAAGCATATCTGTTGCTATATCATCTGCATTATACAAGATAGTCCGCCCTTGAAACAGAAGAAGGTATATCATTTTCTTAAGATCTTGATAAGTATTTAGTTTTCCGATCAATGATTCAAATAATGTATTCTTCTCAGTAATCAGCCGCTTCACGGCCTCTTGCACTCCTTCTTTCGTCCAGACGCTCTTTTTATCCTTGAAAACCGCTGTCCCAATCAGCTTCTCATCCATCAATTTACAGAGACGCGAAACCAGAAATGGATAACCGGAAGTATAGTCATAAATTATATCGGCGATTTTCCGAATATCCATCCCGGTATTATAATCAGCTTCATAAGTGTACAGCATTCCGGCTATATCGTCGGATGAAAAACTCATATCCACATCAAAGTCAGAGGCGATATTCCAGGGACTGTTCTGCTTGTGTTCGTCCTCAGGGCGAATCTTTCTTCGGATATTACGGATATCATAAACCCCGGCAAGAATGACTGACTGGAATGTGGCCGTCTTGTCACTGTCAAGATAAGCGGCCCTTAACTGGGCAAGGAAATCAAGGAATACCTGATTATTGGCGGCTGTATCAATCTCATCTATAATTAGAACGACTGGTTTTTCGGAGTTATCACACCATTCGCTGAAGCAGGCAAACATTTCTGCCATTCGGACATTGTAGTTTGTACCGTTTGACAGATCATGCAGCCTGCCTTTCACATCATCCGAAATTTCTGTCACCTTCTGGATCCTTTTGTTAATTTCCCGTGTCAGTGCGCGCACAAATGTACTTCCATTTGTATATTCTTCAGACTCTATATTTTGAAAATCCAGGCTTATTACCAGATAGTCTTCTTCAAGGTATTCTGAAAGCGCTCGCAGCAAAGTCGTCTTTCCATATTGTCTGGCCTTGCTGATAACAAAATATTCTCCGCCATCTATCATCCGTTTGACCAGAGCAAGCCTGGAGTCAAGATCAACCATATAATGCCGGGCATATCTGCAGGCGCCGTTAACATTAAAAACTTTTGCCATTTTATTTATGCGCTCCTTTCTGATCTATCTGCCGCATTTTTATAATAGACGGAGATGGTGTCTGGAGCTCATCAGCTTGTTATCTGTTTGGCTCCAAATTTCTTTTATTATACTAAAATCATGGATGTACTTCAACTATCTTTTGAAATCTTCAGTTGTCAGAAGTGGAGATTGACGATATAATAAAAATGTAAAAGTGTAAAAAGTGTAAAAGTGTAAAAGGGAATAAATACTTGAAAATAAGAGATATCCATTATATAATACATTCAGTTTGAATTTACACAGGTAGAAAGTCATATTTATGTGAGAGTTTAAAAGCAAGGTGTTCTGTCGTATGTTATCGGAATTTAGGGAAGTAAATCGTCTTTTCCGTAAAAAGCGGCCAATTGAAGATTCATGTACACATTGTGAGGCATTTGTGCAGGGAGGATTGTTGGAGGTTGCTATACCAGCCTTTCGGTGCAGGCATGATGCGGAAGGCAGCTGTATTATGTGTAATTACGGCTCTGGTGTTCCGATCCATTCCCGTAAAATATTAGAATCGCAATTTGATGTGATTGTGTCCGCAATGGGTGATAAGTTAGAAATTCTGATACTATGTACGAATGGCAGTTTTTTTGATGATAAGAATGTTCCGCCTGATGTGCAGCGTTCTCTTTTGGCACGGGCGCAGGATTCATCTGCATCCATGATTATTATCGAAACTCATTTGGATACACTGCTTCCAGATAAGCTGCAGCTGGTTCGGGATTATATTCCTTCAAAAACAGTCATTCTTGAGATTGGGTTAGAATCTTCTGATCCGTTTACCCAGAAATATTGTTATCTGAAAGAGATTTCTTTAGATAAATTAACTACTGTTATGAAGAATGCTCAAAAGATGGGCTTGATGTTCCAATTAAATGTAATTCTTGGCGCCCCATTTCTTTCAGCCGCAGATCAGATGAAGGATGCCGAACGTACAATCCGCTGGGGACTTGCCCATGATTCGCTGATTGCATTGTTTCCAATGAATATAAAGCCTTATACTCTTTTATACTACGCCTATCTACATGGTATATATCGTCCGATATCTCATTGGGCGATGCCTTTGCTTTTAAATTCTTTTTCTTCGGAAGAATTAGGGAAGATTGACTTGGCATGGTATGGAAACCGTCAGAGCCAATATGAAGAACCGGAAATACGCACTATATTTCCACGGGACTGTCCTTCTTGTCATCAAATGCTCCAAGATTTTTATAAAGCATATGTGTTGACTGAAGATGGAATAGAACGACAGGCATTGGTGAAGCAAGTTTTATTCAATGGAATGGAACAGTGTACCTGCATGGAGCAGGAGAAGGATAGCTGGCGCTTGGATTCGGTTCCCCGAAAGGAGCATGTTTTTAGATTACATCGTGCGTTGCTTAATGCGTTACGGAGCGATCATTTGGTTTGAGGCGAGGTTTGATAAAATGAGACAACAATTAATATGGATAGGGACCCGGCAATCTGATATTGCAGATACGAATCAGATGTTTGACGGTTCTATAACGATATTTGGTTCTGGAGAAGACGGTAATTATTCTATGGAGCATGATCTGCACCGGCGCATTGACCATAATGGCGAGTGTGCCGGGTATGAAGATTTTGTACAAAGAACTATGAGAAATGTCTTGGCCGATTTTCCGTATGCCCGTTTTGTCCAGTATGCGCCGTTGGACGGCGCTAAGCTTCCGGTAGAATTACAGGATAGATTCTGTTATCAAAATGATTATACATTAATCGAATTTTTGGAGCATAAATTAGCACTAAAGCAATGGGCGGCAAAATATGTACCTGTTTTACCATATCACATAATATCCGGGAGAGAATGTAATTTTTCAAACTTGAGGGAGTTGTTCCCGGACCAAGAGTATGTAGTCATACAGAGGGACAGTTCTTGTGGGGGTGAAGGTACTTTTTTAATTTCATTTAATGAGAAAAAGTTGCCTGACCTTCCGATTGAGGCTGACGAATTGTGCATGGTTACAGCTTTTCAGATAAATAGCGTTTCCATTAATGTCCATGCAGTTTTGTATCCGGAACAGACGGTGCTTTTTCCGTCATCCATACAGATCATTGACCAGGAGCATGTCAAACTAGAATATTTGGGGGCAGACTTTTCGGCATATAGTACTGTGTGTACAAAAGAGCGTGAACTTGTTTTAAAGACTACTGCTGCGATATGTGACCGTTTGAGAAGATTAGGGTATAGAGGGGTCTGTGGCGTTGACTTGCTTCTTACGGATGAGGCCTGCTACTTTATGGAGGTCAATCCGCGGTTCCAGGCTTCTACAGCGCTCCTTAACAGTTATCTGCTATCTCTTGGGATACCCTCTGTGCAGGAGTATCACATGGATTCCTTTGAGCAGAATACATCCAGACTGCCAGATCCGCCTGAATTTGCAAAAGGCAGTTTTTTTATCTATCATTTTAGGCAAGACCGGGAAAATCAGTTATATTGGTTGTGGAATAAGCTACAAAATATGGATTCTGTTTCATTATGTGACGATCATTTGTGCTGGCAGAATGTATTGGATGATAATTGTTATATATTTCAATTAAGGTGCAAAGATGCGATATCCTCCCTGACGTATCAGCATACGCTTCGCGTACATCCGAATATAAGGTTAAGTTCCTTTGCATTAGAGGATAGATGGGAATTTTCTAATTTGCTTCGTCTTAAACTGCTTCTTTTAAGCCGCGGGGTATTTATTACTCCCAGGTCCTGGGATACTATGCAGGATATCGGCGGTGTAGACTGGGAAGAATTCAGTGCTGTGACGATACGCGTGTTTCAGAAGCTTTGGATTACGGCTCCATGTATGGAGGATTGGCATGAACTTTCACCTTTGCAGTTAGATATATTGCCTGACGGGGACAAACCGGTTTTATGTTATTATGGTAAGGTATTGTTTCCGATAGAAATTATGCCAAAGGATTCCTGCGGGGAACTGCAGACTGCGAAAGGACACCGGCTGAAAGATATTGTATATTTGAATCCTGACCGTCTGCGGATATACCACCGTAACGGCTGTGCGCTGCAGGATTTAGGGATTGGTTGTAAATTTTGTGATTTGTTCGGAGAAGAGGAAGATTTTGATTTTGATGATATCTGTGAAGCCTTATCGTATTATTGGCAGAATCCAAGAGTAAAGCATTTTCTGATTGGCGGCGGTTCTGAGCTATATACGGAACAGTGCGGTTCAATCCTGCGCCTTGCAGAATATCTGCACGCTCATAGTGATAAGAATATTTATCTGATGTCGCAGCCCATCTGTGATTTGGAGGTTCTGCGGCGTTTACAGAGGCTCGGGGTTACAGAAGTGTCGTTTAATATTGAAGTGTTCAACCGTAGTTTAGCCCGTGAGATAATGCCGGGAAAAGCGAGAAATACATTGGAATATTATTTAGACAGCCTTGAGAATGCGGTTTCTGTCTGGGGTAACAGTGGTAATGTACGCAGTGCGTTGTTGCTTGGTTTTGATAATTTAAAGGACTTTTCACAGGGAATCCGCAGATTATGCCAGATAGGTGTTTCACCGATTTTATCGTTGTACCGCCCTTGTTCAGGGACGTTATTGTCCGGCTATATGCCGGTAGATGAACAGACAGCGCTGTTATATTATGAGACTGCAAATCAGATCTGTAAAGAGTATGGAATAAAACTTGGGCCTGCCTGCAAGGCATGTCAAAACAATGTTGTCGTTTTGGATATGTAACGAAACAAACATTTTGAAAGGATTTATTTAAATGATTAAACTACCAACGCCATGTCATATTATTGACATGGATTTATTGCAGGAAAATCTTCAACGCATTCATCGCCTGAAACAAGAATCAGGCTGTCAGATATTGTTGGCAATTAAAGGATTTTCAGCGCCGTATTTGTTTGAACCATTCCGCATGGCGTTGGATGGTATCAGTGCCAGCGGACTATATGAAGCTCGTTTAGGACGAGAGTATTTTGGCGGATATGTTCAGACCTATTCTCCTGCATTTGTTCCTGAACAGATGGATGATATTATACGCTATAGCGATACCATTGTGTTTAATTCGACCCGCCAGCTGCAGCAGTACAGTGCTCTGGCGAGCCGTCAGGGATGCTCCTGCGGTATCCGGATAAACCCTTTATTTTCCGAAATTCAAAAGGAAGATGCGAATCCGTGCCAGCAGTATTCATGTCTTGGAATTCCTGTTACGGACTTTAAGCCGGAGCTATTGGAGCTGGTTGACGGAATTCATGTTCATGTTATGTGCGAACAGCAGGCCGACGCTTTAGAGAGGCTTGTGGAGCATCTGGAAAGTCAGTTGGGTAAATACTTAAAAAGAATTAAATGGATTAATTTGGGCGGTGGGCAGCTGGCCGGGCATCCGGATTACGATATCGAACGCGCAGCCAGATGTCTTCGCCGGTTCAAAACCAAGTATGATCTTCAAATAATCTTAGAGCCCTGTGAAGGAGTCTTAACACAGTGTGGGTATTTTGCGGCAAAGGTTCTGGATATTGTGAAAAATGAGATTGAGATTGCGATTTTGGATGCTTCTCCGGTGTGCCATATGCAAGACGCCGTATTTCGCGGATGGCAGCGAGATATTATCGGAGAGTCAGAATCAGGTACAGGTTTTAAATATCGGCTGTCCGGCCCTACTTGTTTTGCCGGGGACACATTTGGTATTTATACCTTTGAAAAACCTCTGGAAATTGGAGATATCCTATATTTTCAAGATACAGCTGCCTATACATGGGTTAAGAATAATGCGTTTAATGGAATTCCTTTTCCTAGTATTTGTACATATAGTAAGGATTCCGGGCTTGAAGTTAAAAAGACCTATGACTATCATACGTTTTTGAATTTATTATAAATAGTAATGAAAATGTCTGGCTCCTGGTTCAATCACATGACGAGGGGAGAAAAATGCAGAAGAAAAAATATTTAAGTGCTGGGTTTATCTTTTTTTACATAGTGTTCGGTGTGTCAGTTGTCACTTTTATAATAGATTTTGTCTATATGAACAGGCTTGCTGTTCCTGTATTCAGCAGCTTACAGAAGGCTGAAATATGTACGCAAAGCTGGATAGTAAATATTCAAAATTATTTGGACATTACTATAGCTATTATTACGGCGATTATAGCCGCGCTTTTGACTATAACTGTCACTATATTTGTTTTTTTAAAGTCAGCTTTAGACCGGATTATCGATGAAAACCGTTACATTAAGGATGTTGCAAATATATATAAAACACAAAGCACCCAGGTGATGTTTAAATTGTGCTGGATAGGTATCCTGGGATTAATACTGTCCCTTTTATGGCATTTGCTGCTTTCATTGAATGATGTACATAGTAAATTCTGTTTATTGTCCGGACTTATTGGCCTTGCCGTTATGTTGATATGCAATCTTGTGCTTTCTTTTTTATTTTGGCGGAGATGTATCCGTGTTGAGAGGGCTTTACGGAACATTATTATTACAGAATGTGATAGGTTACAAGGAGAACTGAAAAAACATCCGGCAATAACAGACAATAATAGCTTGGTATTGATTGGCGATTGGAGTCAATGGGAAACGGACGGCGTGAGTAAAGCGAAACTAAGAGATTATGGTGAAAGATTATGTGCGAATACGGCTCCTGAGCAGTTCATTAATTTATTTGCCCGATTGGAAATCCTCTTGCTGACGGGAGAGCAGATAGACTATGGAAAAGATTACCATGACAGTGATATTATTACAGTCCTGCGAGAACGGGAAGATATTCTTAATCCCAATTTGAAAGTAGAGAGACAGGACCTGGCGGATCGTTATTATCTCAACGATCATGATGCAAAGGATATTATAGACTATGTTGGAGAATTTGAGAAAAATGTCGGTTATGGGCAAAATATGAATGGCAATAATAAATTCTTTGAAAATATAGAAACATTGTATTCTGTTTTGAATCAGTACCGAGATCTTTTGATTTCATGGGATTTTACCACTACAAAGTCAACAGAACAAACTATAAATAATGGGAAAAGCAAGAGGGACAGAGCTCCGGGGGATATAGAAACTTTAAAGTTATTTGCACAGGGGCTGTATTATTTTTTTCTGCAAATTTTATCTCTTTTTGTTAGCGCAATACATATTTCTAATTATTCCTTCAATGGAATTACGTTGAATTTTGCAAATTTTTATAGTTCTACGTTAGAACATGTAACTTTCTACAGTTCGGAATTTTATCATACGATTCTTTCGAGGGCACAGTTAATACAGGTAGTGATGGATATCTCACGTTTTGACAGTATTGATTTTTATAATACGAAAATCGCGGATTCTACAATTAATAACGCTACGTTTAGTTACGTGAATTTCGAAGACTCCCAGATGGAGGGCGTAGGGTTAAGCACCTGCGAATTTAATGAATGCTGTTTCAATAACAGTGAATTTATCGGCTGTGTGTTGAACAGCAGTGAGTTTTATTCTTGTAAACTGAATCGTACTAATTTTTCTCATTCGAAAATGCATAATGTGATTTGGGATAAGACAGAGATTGATTTCTGTGATTTTCATAATGCAGATATTAAGAACTGGCAGTGGAGAAGAAGTTATCCCATATTAAAGCAGTGTAATTTCGCCGGAAGCTTATGGAGCCAGATGACGATCCGAAAGGGTAATTTATCGGATTGTGATTTTTCAGAGGCGGATCTTTCAAAAACAGGATTTGACCATACTAATTTGGAAGCCGCTATTTTCCAGCAGTGTAATTTGGCTGAGACACAGATTCATCATTGTAAGATGGCCAAGAGCACGTTAGAAAAGGCATTGCTGTTCGCGGCAGATATCTCTGACAGTGATTTGAGCATGGCGAGTTTATTTGAAGTTTCTGCGGTAAAGCTAATAATGAAAAACTGTATTTTGACCGACAGTAATTGTGCTGATGCTGATTTCAGCGGAGGGGACTTTTTTAAAACAAATTTCTATGCGGCAAGGCTGTATGATTGTTCTTTATCGAGAGCAAAACTACAATCATGCAAATGTAATTACCTGTTGGCCGACCATTTACAATTTACCTTTACAGAATGTAAAGACTGCAGTTTCCAGTATAGCGCTCTTTCGGAATCAAACTTGACGAAATCTAAGTTCGATTCCTGTAGTTTTAATAAAAGTGACCTAACCGGGCTGAATGCGGCGCAGACCGAATTTTGCAATTGTTATCTGGTTAATGTGGACTTTTCAGGTACACGCTTTATAGAAACCATATTTCAGACTACATTAGCTAAGGCTGCTATAATCAAGAATTGTAACTTTTCAGATTGTAATTTTGAAAATGTTATATTTGACCACATCTTTTTTGAGGATTGTGTTTTTAAAAATGCCATTTTTGTCAACTGCTATTTTAAGCGCGGCGACACTTCCTGCTTACTGACAAGGACTAATTTTGACGAGATTTCAAACCAAAGCCAGGACGGTCAGATTTCTCTGGTACTTTGAATCCTTTCCCATTCGCAAATCCCAGGAATATGAACAAAAGCGGCAGATGGTAGATAGCGAATGCGTTCGTCAGACACTGGACCAGGAACAGGGAGAGGGTAAAAGCCGTGATGATCTGCGGCTCGCTTTTCTTCCAGTTCTTGTATGCATTGACAAGCGTTGAGATAAGAAGCCCGAAATATCCGACCAGTCCGATCAGCCCTATGTTAAGCGTTATCTGAAGTATCTCGCAGTGAGGCTCATAGAAGATTTTTCCATCCGGGAAATAACTGTTTTCCCCCAGGAAATCTACGTGGCAGTTCAAGCCGCAGCCCACCAGCTTGCGGCCTAAGGGGGCGTCTAAGAGCGCGCGGACAGTCTTCCTCCACATATAACCGCGTTCGTTGAAGGTCATATCGGTGATAACCAGACGCTGTAATAAGGAATCTTTGGTCAGGCGGCCGCTCATAATATTTGCGTACAGAATGCAAAGTATAGTAAGCAATGCGATTGCAAATGCCGCAATCAGAAGATGTTTCCTTATTCCTGCCAGTTTCTCCCGAAGCAATCCGCCGCGCCATCTCCATATTACGATTAAGAGCAGACAGCATAGCAGATCCAGAATCAATATTTTACCGGTCAGAAGAAACAGAGATGTTCCGTGAAAATAAAGCATCTTCTTCTCGAAGAAGAAAAGCAATATTTTAATAGTCAATTTGGCTCCAAAGTATATTCCTGCAATCTGTACATATCTTTCGGCCCAGTCTGAACTTTCAAGGGCAAAATATCCCAATAAGATCATTCCGAATATGAGTGTCAGGATCGCCGCATCCGTCTTAATGAAATAAATGAACAGAATTGCCACATAGATGTATATGCCGTATAAAATTTGTGAGAAACGGTCCTTACAGGTCATATACAACACGATGATCGGCGGAAGCGCAAGACAGACATAGCAGGTATTACAGTTCGTGTTGCTTAGCGGCGTAAGGAAGAGGGCGATTTCCGAAGGGATAATCCCGTCCTGAAGATGGAAAAAATTAATACCGCAGGCACAAAAGATTCCGATGATATAGATGATAGCGCTTCCGGCCATCCATCCCCATAGAATCAGCTTGTGGAATACTCCATATTTCCGGACGGCAAAAAACACCATGATACCAAGGAGCAGGCACAGGCTGCTTACATTCCTGGAGACCACTCCGAAGAGGGATTTGCGTATGTTCAGTGAGAATATGGTAGATAAAATAACTGCCAGTAACAAAAGCAGTGCGAAAGTGGCAGGCGTAAACTTAAAAGGCGGCAGGAAGAGATTGTCCTGCTTTAACCAGTTTAGTATGGCCTTAACTACAGCCAGAAGCATGAAGCAGGCATATGTAATTGTAGCGACCAGGAAGAAGTTGGTCTTATCGTCGTCCAGGTTAAAAAATTTATTTGTATTAAATACCGGGAAGACGACCAGCATTATGAGAATATATAAAGACGTCCCGTTTATACTTACCCAGTCTATGATTTTATTGGTTGATTTATCCATGGTTTGTGAATCCTCTCTTGTAGTTGTTTTTAATCATTCTATCACGAATATTCGGATATGACAAATTTTTAATAATATAATATATAAACTTTATTTCTTAAGTTTTACGTATTTGTGACGATATGTAAAATAAGGACTGACTCTGGGAGAATCTTAAAATAAGGATATTATGAGGATATGAGTGAGCAGAGGCTACACTTGGATGTATCAGGAGCAATTATTTATCAGGATGCATTGGGATGTGTCAGGAGCAATTATTTATGGGATAGATTTTAATGAGTAGGCAGGAGGAATGATAGATGGCGTTAAAGCAAAGAAGTATCAGGAGTATGATATCTATGATATTGTCTGCGGCGGTACTGGGTATGGCGATGCCTGTAGGCGTGCAGGGAGCGGAGACAAAAGAAACTGCTGAAGAAGCTGTCGTGGAAGATGAGAAGAACTTAGAAGAAGAGAAGGACTCTGCGGCAGGGAAAGATACTGATAAGGAGGCCGAAAAGCAGGCGGACGAGGAAGAAAAAGAAGATTCTGCCAAATCAGACGAGGTAAATACAGATGCGGAGGACGATGCGGCAGTAACGGTTCCTGTACCAATTTATAATTATGATATTGCCAATGTGGTGCTGCCTACGTCTTATTCGGTAGCGCTTAACCCATATGAATTACCGGTCAAGACTAAGAACGGCACGGTGTCCTCGGCGCAGGTGGTGTCTCAGAATTATGGTATTGTAAATAAGAGTACGAGGGATAAGGTTGTGACGGCAACATTTACCATAGAGGATGAGAACGCGGGGAAGATTGTATTCGTGGAATCCAAAGAAGAAGCCTTAAATGCGGATAAAGATACCTATGCCGTATATCTGTCGGTGGTACCTGCGGACGATACAGGGGTTAAAGTGGATGGTGAGGATGCGGATGAAGATACATCGTCTGAAGCGTTGTCGGATGTTGCGATGAACAAGGCGGAAGACCATGCGGTGGCATTATCAGAAGGGGAGAGTCAGATCTCATTTTTGCTTTCCAGGGCGGTTTATGAGTTCGGGGACAGCGCAGAGATCATATTAGATTCCAAAGAAGATGCGGATCAGATGCCAAAGCTGGCGGGTCTGGCGGAAAACAGCGGGGGAGTTACTGCGTTTACTTTCGATGGAGTGATGAATCCGAAAGCAGACTGGGCAAAGATTACAAAAGGCGTAAGGATTTCCGTCATGTATGACTATGGTAATGCCACGGGCGACGAGAAAATTGTTGACGGAACCAGCGCTATGATTGTAAAATAGGCATGATGGTGTGGAAAGCAGATTTATTTTTTGAAACGTACTAAAGAAATCTCGTGATATGTCGATTACTATTACACAAGTATATATATTATATTATATTATATTATATAAAAATGATATGAATTATAATATTCATATAAAGAAAGGAATTGTAATATGTCCAGTCAAGAAGAAAAGTCTAATCAGGAAGAAAAATCCAATCAGGAAGGGGTGTCCGGCCAGAAAGGGATGACCAGTAGTGAAGAAGAGGCTAAAAAAGTAAGACGAAAGAAGAGGCTGATAATTATAGCTTTTATCGTGTTGCTAGCGGCGCTGATCATCTGCATCCTGCTCTTGCTGCGCAAGCCGGAGGACGAAGGGCGGAATATCGTAGACAGGGACAATGTAGACACTGTCATGGAAGACATGACTGATAAGGTCGAGGAAGGTATGTTTGAATGTATGATGACTACCGAGTGGACTTTTGAAAATGGAGATTCCGAGTCTCCGAACGCCTATGTTGCGAATGTCGAGAATAACCGGTATACGATATATTTTGACGTATACGAGAAAGAGACGAATGAACTGCTGTACTCATCTCCGCTTCTCCCGGTTGGGACAGAGATCCGCAACATCAAGCTGGATAAGAAACTAGCCGCAGGTGAATATAAGGCTGTGGTTATGTATTCCCTGGTGGATGATGACGAACAGGAAGTAAGTTCTGCAGGCTTCAATATTACGATTTCTGTCAACAATTAAAAAAATAATAGGAGGAGAAGACATGAAACTAAAAAACATGAAAAAAGTGCTCGCAGCAGTATTGAGCACGACGATGGTTATGGGTATGTCCATAACGACGCTGGCTAATGGTGAGATAACATCAACAGGGCCGACAACAGGAGGAAGTATATCGGCGCCGATCTATAGCTATGATACTACTAATGTAGTGGTACCTACATCTTATGGCGTGGCGCTCAATCCGGATGGGCTGAATGTTACGGTAAGCGCAACACCTTCAGAAGCTACGACATCTACAGTCGCATCTAAGAACTATGGTATCATCAATAAGAGCAGCAAAGATAAGCTTGTAAAGGTTGGTCTTAGCGTAACATCTACTGAGGCAAGAGAATCCGTTACTTTCGTAGATACAGCAGCAGAGGCGACAGGCGCTGCAAAAGGAGAGTATAAGATATACTTAGAAGTAGTGCCGGCAGACGCTACAGGTGTTCAGGTTTATGATGCTGCTGGTAGCGCAGGAGCGCCTTCTACATCTACTCAGCCATCTACGTTGGCACATGTTAAGATGACAAAAGCAACTTCTACAGTGCCTATGAAATTAGGTGAGAACGAAGTGGCATTTAAGCTTGGAAAAGCAGATTATTCTTTAAAAGATGGTGCTTCTCTTGATCTGGAGGGTACTAACACTAATAATGATGTGGCAAGTCTATATGAGGTAACGACGCTGGATACTACTGCAGGTGTTACTGGATTTACTTTTGACGGTGCTATGAACAGCAATGCAGATTGGACGAAGGTAACTGGAAAGGTTGAGATTACACCAACTTATACTATTGAGACGACAGATGATACGGTTACTGTATTGGATGGAACGGGTGCGATGGCTCAAATGGGTCCACAAGTTAGTGTATCATCAAGTGGATACATAACTATGACAGGTTTTACAGCGGCTGAAAACTATGTGTCTGCAACTCTTACGAATGAGAATGGTACATATGATATAAATGCCGCAGAGGTTGATTGGGATACAAGTAGATTTGATGAAAATACGGGCGGTTCTATTACTGGACAGCTTGGTACAGATTGGATGGATTCGTTACGTGGAAAATCTGGAACACTGGTTGTTACATTAAGTACAGGTGAAACAATTACAGTTGAACTTTCTATTTCGGCATAAATAAGAAATGCAATATAGAGTATTTAAGTTTAAAAATATGCCTTTGGAAATAATGTGATGAAATAGTGGATTTTGGTAGAGTAAACATATTTTGAGAGAAATGTGTTTACTCTACTATTTACATCAGTTCAATATTATGAATTTGAAGGAAATATAACAAAAAATAGTTAAGCGTACAAGGAAGAAAGATTGGTGAGATATAAAAATATGTCAAAAAGTTTTCTTTGGACAAATACAAATTTTATTGTAGAAGGACAAGATGTTTGGCTGGTTCCATCTTTTTATAATTGTTTATGTAAGTACAATTTGAAGTTAAAATATATGGAGAAAGTCAAAGAAATCCCGCAGATGTCAACTGCAATACAGCCTTTTTATAATATGGTGAGTATACAAGATGATATTATTATGATACCGGCAAGAGAAGATAAAATTGTAATTTATAATAGGAAAAAAGATTTTTTTTATACAAAAAAACTAAAAAATTGTATATCTGGAAGTGAAAAGTTTCAGGCATATGCAGTTTGGTGTGATTGGATATATATGTTTCCGATATATTATCCATATATTGTGAAATTTAATATAAAAACTTATGCGATTGAATATATTACAGACGATACAATTACAGAATTAGTTGCAATTAATAAGCCGTTATTTATGCTACAAAATGCACAGGTTAAAAATACGGTTTATTTAACAATTTATAACAGTAATAAAATATATAGATTTGATATGGATTTAGATCAAGGGGAGTGTATTGAAGTAGGAGATAAAAAAAAGGAATATGTATCTGTCTGTGCATTAGATAAATGGAATTTGGCATTATTAGATAAAAAAGGGGATATTGTAATACTAAATAGTAAAAAAGACGGATTAAGCGTTATAGAATCTTATCTAAACTGTGATGATACTATAATGAATTGTTTTATAAAAGTTGAAAACAGTCTTTATATTTTTCCTGAATCGGTAAAGGGAGAAATTAAAAAGTTTGATATAGATTTGTGTCTAATGGAGAAAGCCGAATTTAGTGATTTGTTATGTAAGAAGGACTATGAAATAGAATGGTGGGAGTATAATGCATTTTCTTATCCGGTTTATTCAGGAAGTAATATATATGTGATGAGTATTCAAGAAGAATGTTTATATGAAATTATATTGGAAAAGAGTGAAGTAAAGTCATATGTTTTAAGTGTGGATAAATGGGAAGATGCATTTTTAAGTAATTTATTTAAATTATTCGGGAGGAACGTTTGTTTATTTTATGAGGGGAAATATGAATATTTGAAAATAGATACAATGATAAAAAATGTAAAAAATTATCAAGATAATGTGGAAATGGAAAGTCAAAATGTAGGATATAGTATTTATAAGGATATGAAATTGAATCAGGTTATTGACGACAGATGAGTAGGAGGAAAATATAGGTGTCCAAACATATAGGAGTACAAATGTTGGAATTTGAACAAAAAGGAGATGAAAGGGGACATTTAGTAATTGTAGAAAGTAGGAAAGATATACCATTTGACATAAAACGCATTTTTTATATTTATGGATCAGCAAGTGATACTGTTAGAGGACAGCATGCAAATAAGAAATCAGAATTTTTGTTAATAAACGTAGCGGGGACCAGTAAGGTGAAAGTACGCGATGGGAAAGGGAATGAGGCTGTATTTTGTCTTAATCGACCGCATACAGGGATTTATCTTCCTAGATTAGTTTGGAAGGAGATGTATGATTTTAGCAGTGATTCTGTTCTTCTATGCGCTTCTTCCGAGTATTATGATCCAAATGAATATATTAGAGAGTATGATGAATTTGTAAATATTATAAGAAATCTAGAAGAGTATGTTAATAGGGGATAAGGTGAATGTAAGAAAATAAAGCGGGAGAATAAATAAAATGGAAATTATGTCTAATAGGCTAGATCGGGGGTTTTATAAATTTCAACAGGAATTTGAAGAAAAAGCATTAAAAATATTAAGATCTGGATGGTATGTACTAGGTAAAGAACTATCTTCATTTGAAGAAGAATTTGCAGATTATGTAGGTACAAAATATTGTATAGGTGTAGCTAGTGGATTGGATGCTTTATGGATTGCATTAAAAATTTTGGGAATTGGAAAAGGTGATGAGGTCATTGTGCAGAGTAATACCTATATTGCCAGTGTAATGGGAATTACGATAAACGGAGCATCACCTGTTTTTGTGGAACCAGATAAATACTTTAATATAGATGCGGATCAAATTGAGGAAAAAATTACCGATAGAACAAAAGCGATTTTAGTAGTTCATTTGTATGGACAAGCTGCCAACATGGAAAAAATAATAAAAATTGCAACAAAGTATAATCTAAAAGTAGTGGAAGATTGTGCTCAATCACATGGTGCATGTTATATGGGAAAGATGACGGGAGCATTTGGAAACGTGGGATGTTTTTCCTTTTATCCATCTAAAAATCTTGGGGCATTTGGAGATGGGGGAGCTATTACGACTAACGATTCAAAACTTGCAGAAGAAATAAGAGTTTTCAGAAACTATGGAAGTGAAAAGAGATATTACAATCGAGTGATTGGAGCTAATTCTAGATTAGACGAGTTGCAGGCGGGACTTCTAAGAGTTCGACTTTCCCATTTGAATGAAATAAATAAGGAAAGAGAGAAAATATGTATACGTTATTTGAGAGAAATAAAAAATGAAAGAATATGTTTACCGCAAATATGCGAAAATGCGACGCATGTGTGGCATCAATTTGTTATCAGAGTAAAGAAAAGAGAGGAGATTATCACATATTTAAAAAAGAATAAAATAAATACAAATGTACATTATCCAATACCTTCGTATCTTTCAGAAGCATATCAATGTTTAAATATAAAAGAGGGGAGTTTTCCTCTATGTGAAGAATACGCGAAAACAGTTTTGTCATTACCACTTTATAATGGAATGACAGATGAAGAACAAACATATGTAATTGATAAGATAAATCAATTTGAATAATTAAGATAATGAGTATATTTAAGAGGTAAATATTATGAAAAAAATATTGATTTCAGGTGCAGGTGGTGCACCAACTGAAAATGTAGTCCGTTCATGGAAGGAGTCCGGAAAGGAAGAGTATGTGGTAGGTATTGGGAGTGAGCCATTTGATATGGTTCTCTCATCTGTAGATATCAAATATCAAGTGCCATATTCTACAGAATTAAACTATAAAGGAAGATTATTAGAAATATTGGATAAAGAAAGACCAGATTTTGCTCATTTTCAAAATGATATTGAAATAAGAACTATTTCTAGAATGAGAGAAGAATTATTAAATAGAAATATTAAATTATTTATGCCTTCTAAAGAGACTATAGAAATTTGCGTGGATAAAAGTCGTTCTGCAGAAATCTGGCTGGCAGAAAACATCCGTATACCTAAGACAATGGTGATTTTTGATGAAAAGGATTTAAAAAAGGCTTTTGAAAAATTAGGAGATGATAAAGGAAATATATGGATTCGCGCGACAGTGGGAGGTGGAGGAAAAGGAGCGCTGCCCACAAATAATTATGAATTTGCGAAACTTTGGATAGATCGTTTTGATGGTTGGGGAAATTTTACAGCGGCAGAATGCTTGACGCCTCAAACAGTTACATGGTTGTCAATCTGGTATGAGGGAGAAATTGTTGTAGCGCAGACAAGAAAAAGGAATTCTTGGAATTTTGGAAACAGAACATTATCTGGTGTTACGGGAATTACCAGAGTAGGAGAAACTTGTTCTGATGAGTTGATTGACAGAATAGCAATAGATTCCATAAAAGCGATTGATAAAAGACCTCATGGAATATTTGGCGTTGATATGACCTATGATAAGAAGGGGGTTCCCAATCCCACAGAAATTAATATATCTCGATTTTTTACTACAGTTTATTTTTTTACAAAGGCAGGGTTAAATCTACCAGAGATTTTTAAAAATATTGCATTATATGGGGAATTTCCTCATTTGAAAAAGAAAATCAATCCGTTGCCTAATGGTCTTATATGGATTCGTGGAATGGATCGAGAACCTGTATTAACGACAGAAGAAAAAATAGAACAGGAGTTAAACCTGATGTAGAAAAGAGGTAAGTATGGTTAACATATTAGTTACCGGAGCGACAGGTTTTGTAGGAAGTCATTTAGTTCGGCGATTAGCTGAAAACAAAGAATATAACCTAATCCTACTGACAAGTAAAAAAATAAATGGATACACATGTGTTTTACACAAAAACTATACATTTACTAAAAAGGATTTTGAAGAGATTGGATTTACAGAAATAGACTATTTGATTCATTTGGGGGCGTTTACTCCTAAAAACGGTGTTGCTGCTGATGATGCTGTTAATTGTAATTTAAACATTAATAATACACAATATTTGCTTGAACATATGCCTGTACCAAAGAAAAAAATCATATATATTAGCACTATTGATGTATATGGATATCGGAAAGAGATTATAGATGAAAATACAGAGACCAGTCCTCAAACATTATATGCATTGTCAAAATTGTACTGCGAAAAACTGATAAAAAGATATTCTTATGAAAAAAATATTGCCACTTTAATATTGCGGTTGGGACATATATACGGAATTGGCGAGGAGAGATATGAAAAATTTATTCCTTCTGCAATTCGACAAGCGAAGGCAAAAAAAACAATTGATATTTTTTCTGATGGAGGGGAGCTTAGGGCCTTTTTACATATAAGGGATTGCTGTAATTTTATTTTTAAAGCGATAGAATTGAAAGATAATCTGGAAATTCTTAATATATCCTCCGAATATATATTATCAATCAAAAATGTTGCGAAATTATTAATTTCTATATCTGGAGAAAATGTAGATCTTAATATTCAGAATAAAGTGATAAATCCTGTTAATTATGTGTTTGATAATAGAAAAAGGATTCAATATCTTGGGGTGGAAGAGATTGACATTATAGAAGGATTGAAAGAAGAATATATGAGTTTTTGGGGATGAAATAAAAGAAATGAATTTGTCAACTTTTGATATTATTTTTTGTGATTTGGATGGAACATTATTAGAAGATAAAAAACGACATTATGAATGTTATAAAGATATTATAATTCAGTATGGCGGAAATCCAATTAGTAAGGATGAGTATTGGAATGGGAAGAGACACAAAATCAGATGTGATGATTTGTTGAAGAAGTCCGAGTTTAAAGAATCAATGGAATTATATCGAAGAGAATGGATACAGAGAATTGAACAAGAAAAATATTTATCTTTTCAAATATTAAAACCACGTATTAGTAAAGTGATAAATTTTTTCAAAAAGAATGTAAAGCAGGTTAATCTCATTACAATGAGAAAAAATAAAAAAAATTTAATTGACCAATTAACTAAGTTTGGTATTATAGAGTCTTTTGATTCTATTTATATAGGGACTGCTGAATCTGATAATAAAAAAAGTGATTTGATTGATGGATATTATGGAAAAAAAACGTTGACAATTGGGGATTCAGAAGATGATATGGAACTTGCAATGAAAATAGGAAGTTCGTTTTTGGCAGTTACTAATGGAATTAGAATACAAGAATATTTAAATGCTGATTACTATTGTAAAGAGTTAGAAGATCTTTTATAAAGATATTTAGGGAGTAGGATTATGCAGATAGATTTGAATCAGATTGCTATTAATTCAACATTTGCGAAAGGAGTCGGGAAGATTGCGACTCAATATTGTGGAAAATTATTTAAACAACATATGTTGAAAGGGAATGTTTTGGAATTGGGGCCGGCAGAAGGCGTGATGACTGATATTTTATATGAAAAGTGGAAGGATTATACGATTGTAGATGGAGCTGAATATTTTGTGAAGAATATTCGGGAGCGCTATGCCGATATAAAATCGTACTGCTGTCTGTTTGAAGAGTTTAAACCACCAGAAAAATATGACAATATTATTTTGGGACATGTATTAGAACACGTGGATAATCCAAAGTATATTCTTAAGTTATGCAGAAAATGGATGAAACCAGGAGGCAGATTATTGAGTGCGGTTCCTAATAGTGAAAGTATACACAGACAGGCAGCGGTAAAAATGGGTATATTAGAGCAGACTGCTTCTTTCTCAGAAAAAGATGTGAAACATGGACATCAAAGAATATATAATTATAATTCTTTTGTGCAGGAGTTTATTAATGAAAAATATAAAATTATTTCGTGCGGTGGCTATTGGTTAAAACCATTGTCTGATTCGCTGATTGAGAAAGACTGGAATATAGATCAGATAAATGCTTTTTTAGAACTAGGTGAAAGTTACCCGGAAATTGCAGGAGAGGTTTATGTAATAGCAGAATAATTATAATAGTTTTAAAGGGTTAAAATAGTATGAAGAATAAAATTTTAATTTGGGGGATTGGGAAAGAATTTTGGAAATCTTATAATATTTTGATGTTGACTGTAGAAAAGGCTAATCTTGAAATAGTCGGCTATGTAAGTCGAGATAAGATAAGAGATTCTGTTGATGGGAAAAAAGTTTTTTCTCCAGAAGAAGTTAGCCAAAATGGTATCGAATATGAAAATATTATTGTTACAACAGATGTCTACTATAAAGAGATTTGTAATTATGGGAGTAATATTTTAAATATTGACAGAAAAAAATATATAAATGGAAGAGTATTAAAAATACCGCATTTTGACTGGGATAAATATATAAGAATATATAATAGTAATATAAGTTTTATTGCAGAATTTTGCTGGGGGGGGGGTATTATCTGGCAAACTAGGATTGCCGTTTAATTCGCCCTTTGTGAATGTGAGTGTTGGAATAAAAAAAGATGATTACTTTGATCTTATATATAATTTAGATAAATATATGGAAGTAAGTCCCCAAGCTTTTTCAAAATCAAAATATAAATACTTTAATTGCAATGGATGGGAACATAGGGGGAATTATCCTAAATTATGGTATGAAGATATAGCTATACATGGATTTCATTATCGCACACAAGAGGATTTTTTTAGGTGCTTTGAGAGACGAAGAATGAGATATAATTCTCAAAACAAATTTATATTAAAAGCGCTTTATGATCAGAGTGATATAGAAAAATTTGAGCAAATTAAGTCAGACAAAAAGTTGGGATTTTTTTGTGGAAAAACGGACAAAAAAAATATAATATCCCTTGCGCCGAAGTGTTGGCATGATTATAACTATGCGTATGCTGTTTATTTGAATCAATTGGTTGAAAGTGAAGAGTTTTTTTCTTACATAGATATTTTTAGTTTGTTAGATGGATAGAGAAATAAGTTATGAGGAAGTCGTAAGCGGAGGATATGTTACATGGGAAAACACTTAATTTCAGTAGGATTGTTAACATATAATCATGAGAAATATATTTCAGATGCATTAGAAAGTTTATTGTCTCAAGATTATGAGCGGATTGAGTTGATTATTTTAGATGATGCATCTACTGATAATACCCTTCAGATCATTTATCAATATATGAAGAGATTAAAAAATAGATTTGTAAGGATAGTTGATATTAGTAATCGAACAAATTGCGGTAATATACCACATAATTGTAATCGTATGATTAAGGAGATGAAAGGTGATTTTTATTTTGAGTTTTCCGGGGATGATATAGTTTTACCTGATGGAATTAGTAAGTTGTATGGAGAATTGCAGAAACATAAGGAGTGTATGATAGCTTACTCAAATATAATTTTTGTACCAGATACGTTTGTATTTGGCGATGTATTTGACATAAAGGATGTGTTTATTAAGAATAAAAAGAGCAGAGTAGAACCAGATAATTTGTTTCAGCAATTAATGGCACATAATATAAATATAACAGCACCTACAGTGCTATTCCGCAAAGAAGTATTTGATAAATATGGATATCATGATGAAACTATTGCTTTTGAAGACTATGAATATTGGCTTAGAGTAAGCCAAAAAGAAAAAATTTTCTTTTTAGATAAGCCGACGGTTTTATATAGAAGAGCAGAGTCATCAATAACGAATTTCTCTGAGAAGGATTGTTTTAAATTAAGAACTGCTATTGAATCAGATTTTCTGACAAGAAAAAAGTATGTAAAAAAGTTAAAAAGATACGAGCAAGTAGAAAGTTGGAAAGTTTACTTTAATTATTATATCCAATTATGTACACAACATCATTATCAAGAGGGAGTTCAGTGGCTAGAAGATAGAAAAAAAGAAATAGGAATAGAGGAAGAGGGGCTTGCAGATTATAAAATAAAATTTATAAAATGTTGTAAGGAAATAGAAATTTTGAAAAAATGGATTAAAATAAAGAATTTTAATAATGTATTAGGAAATTATCTAAAGGCTAGAGGGATTTTCAGTGTCGCAATTTATGGATATTCATTTTTGGGAGTTTTATTACACAGAGAGCTTATAAATGACGGCATATATGTTTCTTATATCATAGACCGTAAGGGAAGATTGCTAGAGTGTCCTTTACCCGTATATACTTTGGATGATGTGTTACCGTTAACAAATTCAATTATAGTGGCGCCAGTAGATCTGTACGATGATATAGGAGATTTATTACGACAAAAAATTGATATAGAAATTTTGGATTTAGGTGAAATAATGGACGAGGTCAATAAACTGTATACAGAAGATAGTATAACGTTATAGAAAATTAAAATATATTATTTTGAATATAAATTAAATAGTATTTATATGAAGTTATAGGTTTTATTATGGAGTAAAGGGCAGAGACAAAATGAAAGTATTATTATGGAGTGTAAAGCAGTGATTTCAAAGAGTCATAATCACCGTTAATCATCAAGCGGATATTATTATGGCATATTTTGGAGACGGAGGGAAATGAGGAATAAAAATAGAGTATCCTCTTGAAGACATACCACAGGGTATCCTAAATATTGCAGCCTTTCATATGAGGAGTCGTGTAATTATGTATGTAAATTTTGCAGTCTGTCTATTTTAAATGTTTTGAATAATATACAGTATAATAAAAACATGAAAACAGAATTGGAAAGTAATGGGTCTTTATTTAATGAGACGAATTGGAGAAGAATTTCAAATCTTGTGAGACATGGTTTGTAGTTTCTAATTTAAAATGCGAAGAAAGAGACTATATGAATAAACCAGTTTGGAGTATGAGTGCAGTACCATTTAATAAAAGTGATGTAGGAATTATAATAGCCATTAACCCTATTATATGGAATCAACTTGTGGGTGTTTTGGAAAAAAATGAATTCGCAAATTATATATGTCCTTTTTTGCTTGAAGTTAATTAGAAAATAAATTCAAGTTTGAAGGGAAAAATATGGTTTACATAAAGTAAAATCATACTTATTAGAATTGAGATATTAGTTATAAGGATTGAGTTTTTATGTAGCGGAAAAGGATGGGGATGAAATGAAGATATTGCTGTGGGGTGTATATTCACCATGGACAATAAATTTTGTAGAGAACTTCCTTCTGAAAAATGACTGTGAAGTGTGGATTCTTTTCAGAGGTAATAAAAGAGAGTACAAAGACTATATTGAATTTTATAAAGAGAAGAGAGTTCATTTATTTGAATTTCCATCATTAGTTTCTGAAATTAGTGATGGGAAAGGAAGAGGAGATTTTTTTAAAACTATATATGCTAGATATTTACAATTGAAAGTAATCGTAAACGCAGGGCCATTTGATTTGATCAATATGCAATTTATATATTACCCCGACTTGCTTGACGTCATTATATTGAAGTATCTTATGAGAACTAAGTTAATATTATCTTACTGGGGAAGTGACTTGTTACGTGTCAAGGAAAGCGAGTTGATATCTAAGGGAAGATATGTCAGACATGCAGACTTTATAACATTTGATAGCATAGATTTGGAAATGGAATTTAAAAGAATGTATAAATGGGCAAGTAAGACGCCATCTAAGGTAGTGCTGCTCGGCTTACCGGTACTGAATATTATTAATGAGAATCTTGAAAATAGAGCGGTAGATGACATACGCAGAAAGTGGGGAATATCGAGAAACAAAACGGTAATAGCAATTGGTTATAATGGAATTCCTGAACAGCAACACAAAAAAGTCCTTGATGCAATTAGTAAACTGGATGGACGATATAAAGAAAAGATTGTTTTAATACTGCAAATGTCGTACGGCGGATCGAGAGGATATAGAAAATCAGTAATTGATGCCGTGAGAAAGACAGGATTTGAGTATGTTGATATCCAGTCTTTTTTGTCAAATGATGAGGTGGCAGAGTTACGGATTATAACCGACATATTCATCAATGCACAGATTACTGACGCATTTTCAGGAAGCGTCTGTGAATATCTATTTGCTGGTGCAATACTCATAAATGCTAAGTGGTTATGTTACAAAGAGTTAAAAAAATATAATTTTCAATATTGGGAATTTGAAAACTTTGGCGAAGTCCATTTACTTATAGAACAAGCGATGGAACAAAGGATGGATGTTTCTAAGAACAGAGAATTAGTTTGGAAACTGAGGTCTTGGGAGCATTGTGCGCCAAAATGGCAGAAAGTATACAAGAGGATGTGGTGAAAATGTTGAAAACGGTAGTAATTCTGGCTGGGGGGAAGGGGACAAGGCTTCAGCCATTTACGATAGCAATACCCAAACCATTGGTTCCGGTAGCAGATAAGCCGATATTGGAAATTATTATTATCCAATTAGTGAAGCAAGGGTTTCATAGAGTCATAATTACCGTTAATCACCAAGCAGATATTATTATGGCATATTTTGGTGACGGTAGAAAATGGGGAATAAAGATAGAGTATTCTCTTGAAGATACACCGCTAGGTACTATAGGACCGATAAAGTTGTTGCGTGATTTGCCGGATCATTTTCTGGTTATGAATGGAGATGTTTTGTCGGATATTGAATATGCCTCTTTTTTAGATAGACATATAGAATCAGGGAAAGTCTTCTCTATTGCTAGTTATAGAAGAATCCAAAAGAATGATTATGGGGTTTTAGAAGTTGAGGGCAATATTTTGACTGGATTTAGAGAAAAACCAGAAGTTCAATTTATTGTAAGTATGGGGATATATGCCGTTTCAAGGGAAGTAACGGAATATATCCCTGATGGTCAGTATTTTGGTTTTGATATGCTAATGAACAGTTTTTTGGAAAAAAAGATAGAGGTCGCTATATATGAACATACAGGGTATTGGATGGATATAGGACGCCCGGATGATTATGTTAGGGCTGACAGGGATATAGAAGAAGGCATTTTTAAATATTAGATTTTGTTTGGAGAGGACTGTGAGATGTATCGTATACCATTATTTGATTTAAACTATGGAAAAGAAGAAGAACAAGCAGTGCTTGAAACCTTGAAATCAAAATGGATTTCTATGGGGCCGAAATGTGCAGAGCTGGAGAAAAAGTTTGCAGAAATGCTTCAGGTGAAGTATGCATGTGCAGTTACAAACTGTACGGCTGCACTCCATTTGGCATGCTGCGTATTAGGGATTGGCAAAGGGGATGAAGTGATCTGTCCTTCCCTGACTTTTGCGGCGACAGTGAATTGTATCCGATATGTCGGGGCGGTGCCAGTCTTTGCGGATATATATGGAAACGATAATTTATGTATGGCTGCGGAGCAGATTGAAGAATTGATCACAGACAGGACAAAAGCGATCATACCGATGCACTATGCAGGGTTTCCTTGTGATATGAATAAAATAATAGAGTTGTCAAGGAAATATTCCCTGTATGTTATTGAAGATGCGTGTCATGGTCCGTTATCTGAGTACCATGGATGTAGTATAGGCACTATTGGGGATATAGGCTGTTTTAGCTTTTTTTCGAACAAGAATATCAGTACCGGAGAGGGCGGTATGATAGTGACAAATAATGAGGAAATATATAGAAAAGTAAATTTTATGCGCTCGCATGGTATGACGGCGATGTCATACCAAAGGGCGTCAGGTCATGCAACTAATTATGATATTGCCGAGTTGGGATATAATTACCGTATGGATGATGTGCGTGCGTCTTTAGGGGTAGCCCAGCTTGGAAAGCTAAGAGATGATTTAGAAAAAAGGAGTCAGATACGGGAATGGTATCAGGAATATCTTTCTGGTTTAGATTTTCTTGAAGTTCCTTTTAGAAACCATAAAGGATTTGTGAGTAATTATATTTTTCCGGTGGTATTAAAAAGCTCAACAGCTGAAAAAAGAGATCAGGTTCGTGCGGGGCTGCATGAAAATGGAATACAGACAAGCATACATTATCCGGCTATACATAGATTTTCGATATATCAAGAATTTTCAAAAGAATTACCTAATACAGAGTATGCTGCAGATAATGAGATAACATTGCCGATGTATGCCAAACTTAAAAAAGATCAGGTGGAATATATTTCTAAAAAATTGGTTGAGTGTTATGAAAAAATAATGTGAAGGACAGGGATTAAACGGAGAAAGTTAATGATATGAAAAGTTATAAGAGAATTATAAAAGAACGATATGATAGACAACAGTATACTGGAAAGGGAATAGTAAATGATATGTATTCCCCGATTAATCCGGTTGGGTTCTATGGAGAATATAAAGCGGCGCAGATTCTTTTTGAATTTGTAAATATGATAAATAAAGATAAAAAATCATTAGACACTATTAAAATCTGTGATTGTGGATGTGGGGATGGGATTAAAACAAGATTTTTAACGGAGTTGCTAGAAAACCCAGATCAGGTTTATGGTGTGGAATTTTCTCAGAATAGATTACAACACTGTAAAAATATGAATCCGGCTATTCATTATGAATATGCCGATTTAACAGAACCTGGGAAAGGCATACCATTTAATGTACAGTTTGATGGAATTACTGCATTTGTTGTTTTTATGCATTTCGCAACAGAAAAGGAGATTCTGTTTGCTTTAAAGAATATATATAATTCTCTAAAACAAAACGGTCTTTTTCTGTGGTATGAACTTAATGCAGGCAGTCATTGGGATGGAAAAGGAAAAAATGTTGATCTTTGGGGATTTTCTGCAAAAGAAATGGATAAGTATGCAGCAAAGGTCGGATTTAAATTAAAGAAACATCATGCAGTGTATGTGAAATTCCCTTTTATTAACAAGGCTACGGTTTATATGGCGAAAGATATAAAGAATTTATGGATGTTAGAAGCACTAGAAAAATTGCCGTTTAAAAGGAATAATCTGGTTAGAATATATTATAAGGAGTAAGTGCCATGCAGCCGTTTTTTAGTATTATAACGCCAGTATATAATTGTAGACGATATATAAGAAAATGTATAGAATCTGTGGTAAACCAAACTTATCAATCTTGGGAACTGATTTTGGTAGATGATGGTTCTACAGATTCTAGCGGTGAAATTTGCGATAGTTATTGTTATGATTCTCGGATAAAAGTGATACATCAAAATAATAAAGGTGAACTGGAAAGTAGGATTAATGGAATAGCAATAGCAGAAGGTGTTTATATATTAGGACTTGATGCGGATGACTACTATGATAAAAGATGTTTGGAAATTGTTAAAGGGGCAATAGAAATTTCTGATAGTGACATGATCCTTTTTGGATACCGTAACATTGGATTTCAAAAAGGAGGGTCGCGGTGTATGCTGGAGGCAGGAAAAGAATACTCACAAAAAGAAGTATTGAAAGAAATTATTGAAAGCACAAATCATGCAGTTTGGAATAAAGCAATTAAGCTGGAGAAAGTGAAAAGGGTCAAATATCCAAGAATAGAGAGAAGGTTGGATATTAATGCGGATTATGTACAAATTGTTTTGATGTTATTTGAAATTAATACAATTTATGTGATCGATGATATTTTATACAATTACCGTATCCATGAAAATAATATTTCTCAGTTATGTAAAGTGAAGCATATATTTGACACAGATATCGCTACAAAATTCGTGATTTATAAATTGAAGGAAAATGCGTTATTTGATATGGAAATATACAACTTAATTATGCTGGCATATTTAAAGATGATAGGGTCGAGATTACAAATATTATTTGATAATAAGGAAATATCAAGAAAAGACTGTAGGAATATACATAGATCTAAAATTTATAAGGAATCAAAAAAGATGGAATCATTAAATTATTTTAATAAAAATGATTTCATAATTTTAAAACTATTTCGGTACAGGCAATATTGGATTCTGAAATGGATTGTACGATTGTGGAAATTATAAAAGGGGATTAAGGAGTTTTTTTGAAATTAATGGTAACTGGCGCAGACGGTTTTATTGGAAGTCATCCGGTTGAAGAATTAGCCCGTAAAGAATGTCAGGTCAAGGCGTTTGTCTATTATAATTCTTTTAATTCGAGGGGATGGTTTGCTATACCGTTCAGCTATCATTCTCCAGATACCTATATAGATACGAATATAAAAGGGACGCTGAATGTTCTTCAATCGCCCCCAAAATTGGGAACAAAAAGAGGTTCCCATATTCGGCGACTGAAATAGGTGCGGACGGGCTGGCGGAAAGTTTTTACAGATCATTTCAGGTGCCGGTCGTAATTGTAAGGTCATTTAATACTTACGGTCCGAGACAATCAGCGAGGGCAAGTAATCCTAACAATTATTATATAGCTACTTGAAGGAAAGAGGGAAGAAAAGGTGAAAAAGCTGCCAGAAAAATTTCAAATGAACTGTGAGACAGTCTGTGTCCAAGGACTCGGATTTGTCGGTTCCGCAATGGCTCTGGCGATTGCAAGCGCAAAAGATAATTGTGGAAAATCATTATATAATGTAATCGGTGTCGATGTTCCGAATGAAGCCGGATATAAAAAAGTAATGTCAATTAATAAGGGAGTCTTTCCGTTTGAAAATAATGATAAGAAATTAGAAAAGGCGCAAAAGAATGCATATAAAAATGGAAACCTTTGGGCGACTACAGATTATGAATATTTTCAATACGCAGATGTTGTAGTGGTAGATATCAATCTTGATGTAAAATACACGGAAAAACAAGAGCCGTTGCTGGACTTAGAATTGTTTAAAGGGGCGATGCATACGCTTGGCCGGCAGATTAAACCGGGAACACTTGTGATTGTTGAGACAACGGTACCGCCGGGAACATGTGAAAAGATTGTATACCCAATTATATCCGAGGAATTTACTAAAAGGAATATAGATCAACGGGAGATATTCATTGCGCATTCTTATGAAAGGGTGATGCCTGGAGAAAACTACTTTGATTCTATTGTGAACTTTTGGAGGGTGTATTCAGGGATCAATAAAGATTCGGCAGACAGATGTCAGAAATTCCTGGAAAGTGTGATCAGTACGGAGCATTATCCTCTTACGAGATTGGAAAAAACTACGGCTACAGAAATTGCAAAGGTGCTGGAGAATTCTTATCGTGCGACTACGATTGCGTTTATAGAAGAGTGGGGACGTTTTGCCGAGGCGGTTCATGTGGATTTGTTTGAGGTCATTGAAGCGATACGCATGCGGCCGACACATTCTAATATGAGGCAGCCGGGGTTTGGAGTAGGCGGATACTGTCTGACAAAAGATCCCTATTTTGCACCGTTGGCGGCGAAGGAAATATTTGGTTTAGACAATATGGATTTTCCGTTTAGTACAAAAGCGGTAAAAACAAATCGTGCAATGCCGCTTGTCAGTCTGGATAAGATTGAATCGTTACTTGGCGGGAATTTAAAAGGAAAGAAATTATTGATATTAGGAGTCAGCTATCGTCAGGATGTAGGGGATACTCGTTATTCTCCGACGGAGATATTTGTAAAAGAGGCGCAAAATAGAGGGGCAGAGATTACCTGTCAGGATCCACTGGTGAGTTATTGGAATGAAATGAATATGCAGGTTTTGACTGAAATTCCGGCATTTCATGAATATGACGCAGTTGTATTTACGGTTCAGCATAAGTTGTACGCGGCTCTTGATTTTAAAGCATTACCATTAAAAGAGGAACTGCTAATATTTGATGCAAACTGTGTGCTGAACAAGAAACAGAGATCGGATATTAAACAGTTAAATCATATCAAATTTGCATGCATCGGGAGATAAGGAACAGGAGGAGGAAATGAAAGCATTAATTGCAGGCGGAGCCGGATTTATAGGATATCATCTTGCAAAAGAATTACTGGAACAAGGGTACGATCTTGTATTAGCAGATAATTTTTCGCGGGGAGTGGAAGATACTTTTTTAAAGAAATTAGAAGAAAATCCAAAGGTAACATTCGCCCTTGAAGACCTTATGCTGAAAGAAAATGTAATGAAAATGAGTAAGGATTTCGACTATATTTACCATTTTGCAGCGATAATAGGGGTGCAGAATGTCTTGAATCATCCATATGATGTTCTGGAAAAAAATGTACAGTTATTACTTCATATGATTGATTTTGCAAAATCACAGAAGAATTTAAAACGTTTTATTTTTGCATCGACAAGTGAGATTTATGCAGGGACATTGCAGTATTATGATATGAAAATACCGACACCAGAGACGACGCCTTTGACGATTACGCCCCTTGAACATCCCAGAACATCTTATATGTTATCGAAAATATATGGTGAAGCGCTTCTTCAACAGAGCGGGCTTCCATTTACAATTATTAGGCCTCATAATTTTTACGGTCCGAGAATGGGAATGTCACATGTAATACCAGAGTTGTTGAGAAAAGCTTTTTATGCAAAAGATAGTGAAAAATTAGGAGTTTTCTCTGTGGATCATAAACGTACCTTTTGCTATATCAGTGACGCAGTCATGATGATACGCAAATTAGCAGAATGTAAGGAGGCAGAAGGACAAGCTTTTAATGTCGGTAATGAGTTCCCCGAAGTTACTATTTTGGAAACAGCAGAAACTGTTATAAAGGTGATAAATAAACCGCTGGAAATTGATGCTAGGCCGGCTACGGCAGGATCACCGGCCAGAAGATGTCCTGACATGAAAAAAACAGTGAACTACATAGGGTGTCAAGGCAAGGTTTCATTGGAAGACGGAATTCGAAAGACATTTGACTGGTATAAAAAATATGTTTTTGAAGGGAATGAGGTGAGCGCAAAATGATTCTTTTAGTTTGCCCAATATGACAGGAGATGAACAGGCAAGCAAAGTAAACAGATTGTTGGGGAGTAATGAGAAAATATTACAGTTATCGAATTGGAAATCACAATATTCATTAGATGAAGGATTAAGACATACAATAGATTTTTTGAAAGGGAATTTAGATAAATATAAGATTGATATATATAATATTTAGATTTTTTAGTATATTTGCAGATTATAATTAAGGAGAAAAACAAGATGAAAAAAGGGATCGTGTCATTTATATCAGGGGTAGCAGGTGTAACAGCGGGAGCAGGCGTAGTGGCTAAAGTTTTGGGAAAGTCACTTTCAAAAACGAATAATCTGTCGGACAAACACCTTGCATTGTTTTTAATGATGAATCAGTGGGTAAAAGTAAAGCAGGAAGGGAAAAATCTTGCAGATTATTTTGAAACAAACGATTATAAAAAAATAGCTATTTATGGAATGAGCTATGCAGGCGAAACTCTTTTAGATGAATTAAGGGATTCGGAAATAGAAGTTGCATATGGAATTGATAATCGAGCAGATTCCATTTACCTGGATCTTGACATTGTGACAATGGAAGATGACCTGGAAGAGGTTGATGCAGTCGTAGTTACGGCGATTACATATTTTGAAGAAATTGTAGAAGCGCTGGAAAGAAAGTTGGATTGCCCGATTCTTTCATTAGAGGATATATTATATGAAGTCTGAGTTTTTCGGAATCAGTGCAGAATTTTATCATTTGATGACTGGGAGAATAGGGAATGAAAATAGTGGTATATGGATTGGGAAATAGGGGGGCGTAGATTTATCAGAGATGTCTTGGAGATATTGCCGGATATAGAAATAGTTGCAGTAACAGATACGTACGTGCAAGAAAGTGCGCCAGAAGAATATACAAATATACCATATATAAGTCCCGAATGTATACAAAAGTATGAATATGATTGCATAATCGTAACTCCAGGGAATTTTTATCAAGAAATTACAAGCGCTCTTCTGAGCAAGGGTGTTGATCGAATGAAGATAAAATCATTAGAAGAATTCCAAAAGGGCAGAAAGGGATTTTGTTGTAATATTTGTGGGAGTGAAATCTTTGCATGGGAATATATAGGAGAGGATTATGCAATATTTCAGAATAAAAGCATAGCTGGTGCAGGAAAGAGAAGAGGCGGTTGTACGGTATGTGGCAGTTATGATAGAGCCAGATTTGTGTATGATATTATGAAAAGTTTTACGGATATATTCAGTGGGGATGTCGGTAGAATTTTGCATTTTGCACCAGAAAGTGTTATTGCGGACAAATTAAAAAAGATATATGGAGCGCAGTACGTTTCGGCGGATATTATGGATGGACGGGCTGATGTGGTGGCGGATATCACAAAGCTACAATTTAATAATGATCAGTTTGATTATATCATATGTAATCATGTTATGGAACATGTATATGAGGAGGAGAAAGCGTTTTCAGAAATAAGAAGATGCTTGAAGCCGGAAGGGGTTTTCATATTTTCAACTCCTATATGCTGGTTGCAGAAGACCTATGAAGATGATAACGTGACAACTTCGAGTGATAGAATAAAATATTATAGCCAAGAAGATCATGTTAGATTATATGGAAATGATATCGTTGATAGGATTGAAAAATTTGGTTTTGATGTAAAATTGTTACATTGTAGTGAAATAAAAAGTGAAGATGAAATAAAGAAATTTGGATTATTAAAAGAAGATTCTGTGTTGTTGTGCAAAAAAAGTTGATTAATTAAAAGTGGAGACATCTATGAAAGAATATGTTGCAGAGCGGCCGTTAGTGTCAGTTGTTATACCTGTTTATAATAGAATGGATATGATTGAACGGTCCATTAACAGTGTGTTGAATCAGACTTATAAAAATATAGAAATTATTGTAATTGACGATGGATCCATAGATGATACGTTGAAGATTATAGAACATTTAAGCATCAGCGATATAAAAGTTTTAAAACAAAACCATAGAGGCGCCAATGCAGCCAGAAATCTTGGAATAAGTGCGGCAAAAGGTGAATTTATCGCTTTTCAGGACAGCGATGATGAATGGCTTCCGAATAAATTAGAAAAACAAATTACATACATGTTGAGGAGTAGTTATGAGGCATGTTACTGTCCTTTCTTTTTGTATGAAGGAAGTCATAACGGTGTGTTTTTCTCAGACTATCAAGATAAACAAAAATATGAGAGAGATTTGTTAGAAATGTTGAAAGTGAGGAATGTAATAAGTACACAGACACTAGTGATCCATCGGAATATAATTTCTGACGTGGGTATATTTGATGAAGAGATGCCCAGATGTCAAGATTATGAATTTGTGATACGTATTATTCAAAAAAAGAAGATCGGATATATAAACGAACCGTTGGTAAAAGTATACCGTACTGATAATAGTATATCAAATGATGAAGCTAAACAAAAAGAAGCAAATATAATATTATTGAGAAAGTATGAGGATTTTTTTAATATTGAACTGTGTCTGGAAAATATTTTTAAATACAATATAAATGGCCTGAATGAAACCGAACTAAAAAAAGAAGTTGAAAGAATAGATCAATATTTAAAGAAGACGTTGAATAAAAGAAAAGTAAACGTATATAAAGTGGCTATGGAAACTTTGATTCAAAAATATATATTTAACGGTTCATGCTCCAGAGAATATGAATTACGGATCAATAGACTGAAATCTTATGAATTTGCTATTTATGGGGCAGGAAAAATTGGGAAACAAGTGTATTTGGAATTGTCGCAGAAAAATTTGATACCAAAGTGTTTCCTTGTAACTAACAGACAGGGAGAAGATGAATTATTTGGGATACCGATTTTAGAACTTGCGCAGATGAAGAATAAAAATTTAGAAATTATAATAGGGGTATCGCAATATTTACAATTTAGCCTGATCGAAAATTTAATTCGGGAGGGTTATATGAATTATTTTAGATATCCGTATTAGATAGGGTGGAGAAGAAGTGGATGAGGTATACATATTTTAAAATGAGTTTTTGGGGCATAGTCGGAGGTGTAGTAACAGGATGCTTGCTGAATCACTATTACAAGAAACAATTACAAACATCCCAGTGGCATATAAAACGCTTCCAGGACCATTACTGGCTGTTAAACCATTGGCTGGAATTAAAAAATGAAGGAAAGAGTACCGCGTCTTACTTCGAGGAGATGGGATACCGTCATATCGCCGTCTATGGAATGGCGGAACTTGGCAACAGGCTTATGGAAGATCTGGAAGATAGTCCGGTTCAGATTGATTATGGAATAGACAGGGATATTTCCTGTTCCATTGCGCGGATAGACGAGGTGTATTATCCGGAGGATGATCTTCCGGAGACAGACGTAATTGTAGTGACCCCGTATTCTATGTTTGAGGAGATCAAGGAATTACTGGAGAAGAAGGTCAGATGTCCGGTTGTTTCACTGGAAGAAGTAGTATGGAGTGTATAAAGATGAAGCTGATTGCAATGTACTTACCCCAATTTCATGAGATCCCAGAGAATAATGATGTGTGGGGAAATGGTTTTACGGAATGGGTGAACGTAAAGAAAGCAAAACCGTTGTTTTTAGGGCATAATCAGCCTCGTATTCCTTTGCATGATGATTATTATGATCTGTTAGAATGCGGTGTGATGGAGAGACAGATGAAGCTTGCCAAGCGGGCGGGTATCTATGGTTTCTGCTTTTACCATTATTGGTTTGACGGACGTATGGTATTGGAAAAACCAGCGGAAATGCTTCAAAATAATAAGAAGATAGATTTCCACTATTGTTTTTCCTGGGCGAACGAGCCCTGGACAAAGACCTGGCATGGAGCCGGCGGAAATAAGGAGATACTAATTCCTCAGAATTATGGGGGAGAAGAGGAGTGGGAAGCGCATTATCAATATTTCCGTCCTTATTTTTTGGATGAAAGATATATCAAAGAAGACGATAAGCCTGTTTTAATGATTTATCGCCTGCGCAATATTCCTCACTTTAATGATATGATCCGATATTGGAATACATGTGCCAGGAAGGACGGGTTTTCCGGAATTTTTATCATTTCTATGAACCGGTGCAGGGAGAATGTATGGAAGAGCCGCTGGGTCAACGCGTCTGTGGATTTTGAACCGAATCGGACAAAAGCAGAAATGATAGATACAAAGGCGGCCCTGACGCCGAAGGACGGCGGAAGTCTCTTGTGGAACCGTTTTGCCATGAAATGTATCGATTATAAAAAGCTGAATGAGATGATGCTTGGGAAAAAACATGCGAAGGATCATTTTAGGATGGCTTTTGTGGATTTTGACGACTCACCCAGGCGGAACACGCGCGCGATTATTATGAAGGGGAGCAGCCCAAGGCGGTTTGGGAAGTACCTGAGAAAGACGATACGGTTAAGCATGCAGGAAGAGAATGAATACGTCTTTTTGAATGCGTGGAACGAGTGGGGAGAAGGGAATTATCTGGAGCCGGATACGAGACATGGATATTCTTATCTGGGCCAGATAAAAAAAGTATTGGATGATTTGGAGAAAGAAAAGGAATGAATAGTTTCGGTCAAGTTTCGGTCAGTGTTATCGTGCCGGTTTTCAACGTGGACAAGTTATTAAATAAGTGCCTGGATTCTATTGCCGCGCAGACATACGATGATTTTGAAGTGCTTCTCATTGACGACGGCTCGGAGGATTTGTCAGGAACCATATGTAACGAATATGCTTCCCGGCATGGAAATATGCATGCATACCATCAGGAAAATGGGGGAGTCGTAAGCGCCAGGAACTATGGAACCCGTCTTGCCAAGGGGAGATATTTTACATTTGTTGACGCTGACGATTGGGTAGAGCCGGATTTTCTTCAACGATTTATCGATAATATGGAGAAGTATGACGCGGATATCGTGATCACCGGCTACTGCAAAGATACAAAAGACAAGGAGAAAAGAGAGAAAAATCATATAGAAGCCGGCGTATATGAGGGCGAATCTTTGATTCCCTTTTATAGAAGCATGCTGCAGTATAATACGTCTTATGAATTTGGAGTACAGCCTTTCCTGGTAAATAAGATTTTTAAACGGGAGCTGTTTATCGAATGTTCCGCAGGATTAGACCCTCAAATATACGAGGCGGAGGATGCAGCGATCGTATTTCCGTATTTATTACACAGTAAGAGGATCGTAGTGACGGAAGACTGCCCCTATCATTATGTTTACCGGAAATCCTCCGCGACGAATGAGAGAAAGTTTAATTACTTTGAAAATATATCACGGCTCTTTTTATACCTGAACCGCAAATTCCAGGAAACGGAGTATTACGATATTATGCTGCCTCAGATGGGGTCATATATGCGGATGCTGATATACATCGAGAATCCGGATGCGTTTTTGGAAGAGGGGAAATATATGTTTCCATTTCGGAAGGTACCGGTAGATTCCAGGATTATTCTATATGGAGCCGGGCATGTGGGGAGAGTGTACCGCCATCAGATAGAATTATCAAAATATTGCCGTTTGACTGCCTGGGCTGACGCGGCTTATTCCAGGGAAGAATTGAGACAATCAGGCATCGTTTCGCCTGATTCATTAATGGAGCTGGATTATGATCTTATCGTGATTGCGATAGAGAATAAAGAGACAGTCAGTACGGTGAAGAAAATGCTTATAGAAAAGGGAATACCTGAGGAAAGGATTGTTGCTGCCGATGGGGTATGATAAGGAGCCGGAAGTATCCGTGATCATGTATGTAAAAAACGGGATGCCGTATTTTAAAAGGGCGCTTGGAAGCGTTATGGGTCAGACACTGAATCAGATAGAGATTCTGGTCATCGATGGCGGAAGCACAGACGGAACGGCTGAATATACAAGGCAGTGCCAGACTCTGGATTCCAGGGTCCGTCTCCTGTATTCACCGCAGGGAAGTGTCGGCGCACAGTTTAATCTGGGAATAGAGAAAGCAAGGGGAGAATACATAGGAATCGTGGAGTCAGATGATTATATCCTGCCTGAGATGTATGAAGAGCAGTTGTCATGTGCAAAGGAACATGACTGTGACGTCCTGCGCGCGGATAATTATATTTTCTTTGGGGATGGTGAGCATGAGATCCGATTAAGAACGAGGGTATCACATGAGAAATCAAATTACGGTAGAGTCATGTGCGCCCTGCAAGAGCCGGAAAATGTATTCATAGGCGGAAGCTTTTGGACGGGCCTTTATAAGCGGAAATTTCTCATTGAAAAAAATATACGGATGAATGAAACTCCTGGGGCGGCATATCAGGATTTTGGCTTTCTGTTCCTGACAGGGGCGCTGGCTCGGAGTATTTATATTATGCCCCAGGCATTTTATTGTTATAGGAAAGATAACCCGTCTTCTTCCTGTAACCGTCCGTCCAGATTGGACATGCCGGTGCAGGAGTATCGCCTTTTAGAAAAGGAATTGAAAAAAAGGAAGATTTGGGATCAATATAAAGAATATTTTTTCTTGTGGAAAGTAAGGAATGAGAGATGGTTTTATTTTAATCTCGGTCAGGAAGGAAAGAGAAGCTTTATACATTTGTTTTATGAAGATGTGAAAGAGGCCGCAGAGGAAACATTTCTGTCTTTATTGCGCCGTGATAAAGAGCGGGAATTCTTAGAGATCGTGAAGCAGGGAGAGAAGCCCCTGTATGATTATTTGGAGAGAAAAGCCCGGATATGGGAAGAGAGCGCCAGGAAGATAGATGCTCTGAGTACTATGAATAGTTTGAATATTTCGGATACTTTGAGTATTTCCAGGATTTATTTATTTGGCGCGGGAAACATAGGGCGGATTCTGTGCTGGTTTTTGCAGAATCGCAGCATTCAGACAAGAAGTCAGAACAAACCGGAGATTGCTTACGTGGATAATTCACAGGAGCTTTGGGGAATGAAGCTGAAAGGGGTATCCGTCGTTCCTCCGCAGGAGGCGCTGCAATCGGAAGGGGCATTTTTTATTGTCTGCAGTGAGAATTATGCAGGCGAAATTCACTGCCAGCTCAAAGCAGGGGGAGTAGATGACAGAATGATTGCTGTTTGTGACGATATGGATTCCTGTATCCGATTCATAGTGAGGAGAACGATAAACGTATGTGTATAGCAGAGTATAGCAGAGTAATATATCAAAACCTGGCAGATTCACAGTCAAGGATGATCTATGCGGACCGGTTAAGCTACAGCCTGACAGGGGACAGATGTTTTATAGAAGACATGGTAGACCGTACTCTGCGGCAGAATCCACTCTGGACGTCGTTCTGTGAAGCGATGGAAAGAGAAGCCGAAAAAAATAGGATGATGATATTTGGGGCAGGTATATGGGGGAATATTCTATACCGGGAGACAGAGAAACGAATCCTATGGGAAGCCGCGGTTGACAGTAATCCGCAGAATAAAAGCGTAGGGCAGTTGGAGATAGTGGCTTTCGACAGGTTTGTGGAAAATTATGCGGGAGAAACGGTGGTTCTGTCATCCTATAAAAACGGCAGGGAGATGTACAGGCAGATAAGGGAGGCTGGTATCCCGGATGACAGAATTATGGATGCAGGAAGCGTCATAAATGAACTGACGGAGAAAGCGATTTATTTTGATCTGGAACAGTGCAGGGCACAGAGAGGACAGAAGATCTTTATAGACGCAGGGGGCTTTGACGGGCTGACGACGGCACAGTTTATGAAATGGTGTGATGGGAAGGGGTATTCTTACATTTTTGAGCCGGACGAACGAAACCGGCTGTTGATCAGGAAGAATTTAAAACATATCCCGAATTATAAGATTGTGCCGAAAGCATTATGGTCGGGGACGGCGAGGCTGGTGCTGAATGCAAAAGGAAGTTTTGCGTCAAGTGTCAGTAAATCAGGTGAGAATCAGGAAACAGATTTGGAAGTGGTTTCCAAAGAAGCTATAGAGTCGGTATCGGTGGATGATTTTGCAGATTTTATATGTGAAGGAAGAATTACTTACATAAAGATGGATATTGAAGGCGCTGAATTAGAGGCTCTGCAAGGAGCGGAGCGTGTTATAAGAGAGTGTAAGCCGAAACTGGCGGTCAGTATTTACCATAAGAAAGAAGATATATGGGAGATCCCGCATCTGATTTTGACATATTGCCCGGATTATAGATTCTACCTCAGGCATTATTCATTTTCCGAATACGATACGGTTTTATATGCAGTACCTTTATAGAGATTTGGAGACGGAGAAAAACATAGTATGAAATTCCTACTTTTTGGCACAGGCGATTACTACAACCGATACAGGATCTGGTTTGACAGAAAGGATATAGCTGCCCTGATAGATAACGCAGAAGAGAAGCAGGGACAGTATATAGACGGAATCCGTGTGATTCCACCAAAAGACATTTCCCGATATGAATATGATGCAGTCGTTATTCTAAGTTTTTACGTCCAAACCATGAAGACTCAGTTGATAGATCTGGGGGTAGAAGGGAACAGGATCTATCATTTTTTTGACTTGCATGATCTCATTTATCATCCAGGAATCAGAAGAAAGATAAACTGCTATGGATTACAAGACTGCTCCGAATCGGTAAAGTTCCTGCTTTTGAGCAATGACCTTACTCTGGGAGGTCCGGCTCTTGCCCTCTATCATGCTGCACAGGTACTGATAAAGAGAGGATACCAGGTAGTCTATGGTTCCATGCTGGATGGTCCGCTGAGAAAGATACTGGCCGGGGAAGGGATTCCGGTAATTGTAGATGAGAATCTGATGATTCAGACGATGGATGAAGCACAATGGGTCAGAAAGTATTCCCTCATTATCTGCAATACCATGAACTTTCATGTATTTCTTTCTGAGAGAGACAAGAGGATACCCGTCGCATGGTGGCTTCATGACGCTTTATTTTTTTATGACGGGGTTCGTCAAGAAGTGATGGATAAACTTACACAGGATAACATGGCAGTCTGGAGCGTGGGACCGATACCAGAGCGGGCCGTGAAAGCATTCAGACCGGATTTTTATGTGGAAGATCTGATATATGGAGTGACAGATCAGACGGAGGAAGAGAGACGGAGTAAAGAATATCTGACAGATCATACAGAGATTAAGATTCGTTTCATTATAATCGGTTACATAGAATATCGTAAAGGACAGGATATTCTGCTGGAAGCAATCAAGCGTCTGGAACCGGACATCAGGCAGAAAGCGGAGTTCATATTTGTCGGGCAGAATACGTCTTTGCTGGCAAAGGATCTGATAGAATCCGCGGGGGAGATTTCGGAGATTATGTTTACCGGGCCGGTGGATAGAAGTAAGATCAACAGTCTGTTGGGGAGGGCGGATATGCTGGTATGTCCGTCGAGGGAGGATCCGATGCCTACGGTAGCGGCAGAGGCGATGATGCACAAAGTACCGTGTCTGGTTTCGGATACTACAGGTACGGTGAAATATATCAGAGACGGAATCGACGGATTGATATTTCAGAGTGAAAACACAGGACAGTTAAAAGAGATACTGGAAAGGTGCATCCAGGGAGAATTTGATCTGGTTCAGATGGGCAGGAATGCAAGAAATGTGTATGAAGAATATTTTTCTATGGAAGCATTTGAAAATCGCCTTATGGAGCTTATTGCAAATCAAATATAACGAGTATTAGGCATCGGATTATATATCGGCAGTATTGTCTTCAATTTATATTGTCAGATGGAAATATAAGAAGGAGGAGCGGATCTATGTCAACAGGAAAAGATCATCTGTTTCAAGAGTATTACGGCGAGAAGATTGCCCTATATGGATTGGGGACGGAGACACAAAAAGCGCTCCTTTCATTCGAAGACCATTTTGAGATCACAGGTCTGCTGGATAGCTTCCAGGAAAGCGGAGAACTCTATGGAAAAGAAATCCTATCTCTGTCACATGTGATAGATGAGGGCGTGAAGCTGATTATTGTGATTGCCCGCCCTGGTTCCTGTAAGGCGATTGCAAAGAAGATCAGTGATATCTGCCGGGAGCATGAGATCGCGCTAATGGATATCCGGGGAAAGAATCTCCTGGAGCGGAAACGTGTTACTTACGACTTTGCAGGTGTTAAGGGAGGCACGAAGGAGGAGTTATACCGGAAGATCGCCCGGGCGGAAGTGGTAAGCTTCGACCTCTTTGATACGCTTATCATGCGGGAAGTATTGTCTTCGGCGGATATCGTCGGGCTGACAGAAGCGGTACTGCGTGAGAAGGGCGTCGATATAGATGATTTTACGGCGCTTCGTCTGGGGGCGGAAAAGCAGTTGTCGAAATACACGGCTCCTACATTGGAAGAATTGTACGCTGATATGAAGAAATCAATGCCGGAAGTCTCTTTTTCCGCTTCGGAACTTGCCCGACTGGAGTGGGAGACAGATTATAAGACGATTGTGCCAAGGCAGGCAGTGTGTGATATCTTTGATTATTGTATCGGTCAGGGGAAGCGGGTTTATATTGTAACAGATACCTATTATTCTCAGGAACGTATCAAAGCAATTTTAGAGAAATGCAATATATCAGGATATACAGGGATATACGTATCTTGTGAATATGGTACCGGAAAGCGGCAGAGACTATTTGACAGGCTGAAAGAGACGGAAGGAGAACGGAAATATCTGCATATAGGTGATGACGAAGCGGCGGATATAGAGATGGCGTCCAGGACCGGGATGGAGACGTTTTGCGTATACAGCGGGGAAGAATTGCTGGACGCAGTCGGAAATATGGGCATGGAGCCGTATATGGACAGCCTGGCCGAGCGGCTGAAAGCCGGGATGCTTGCGGCAAAGTTATTCAATGATCCGTTTCAGTTTGATGTAAAGAAGCAAAAGATAGAACTTCGAAATGCATATGATATCGGATATCTGCTCTGCGCACCGATTATTACGGATTTTGTTTTGTGGTTCCGGGAGCGGGTGAGGCAGTATGAGATCTCCAATATCTGGTTTTGTGCAAGAGACGGCTTTCTGCTGCAGAAACTATATCGGCTCATAGACGATACGAAGGATACCGTGTATTTCATGACGTCCAGGATGGCGGCAATCCGGGCGGGGGTGATGGATGAGGAGGATCTCTCTTATGTGGACAGCATGAAGTACAGCGGCACGACAGAGGAGAATCTTAAGAGCCGGTTTGGTCTGAAGGCAGAGCACATAGAAGCAGCGGCTGAGGATGAAAAAGCGTCGGGTCTATTAAGATACAAAGACAGTATTCTCAAAAAAGCGGTTTATGAGAGGGAAAATTATAAGAAATACATAAGTACGCTGAAAATAGAAGAGGGAGCAATTGCTTTTTTTGATTTTGTAGCGAAGGGAACGACGCAGATGTATGTGCAGCGGCTTGTAGGGCGTTCCTTTAAGGATTGTTTTAAGGGATTATACTTTTTACAGCTTGAACCGGAGTTCATGAGTGATAAAGGGTTGGAAATCGAACCGTTTTATGGTGCGGACGAGATGGAGACCAGCAGGATTTACGACAATTATTACATACTGGAGACGATTCTGACAGCGCCGCATCCCGGCGTATGTGGGTTTGATAATAGCGGAACGCCGGTCTTTGCAAAAGAAACCAGGCCGGAAAAGGATATCAAATGTTTCAGCCGGGCGCAGGAGGGGATTCTGGATTATTTTCAGAGATATCTGGAATTACTGCCTGAGGGTATGAGGAAACAGAGCAAGGGGCTGGATGAAGTGATCCTGGGACTGTTTGCGAATCTGGAGATTCAGGATGAAGATTTTTTGTCTCTTGTTGTGGAAGACCCTTTTTTTAACAGGATGACGGGGGTCAAGGAATTGATTCGGTGAAATATTCATAAAAGCAAGAGTAATCAATATTTACTGTATTGAACACAAATTTCTTGAAATTCATGTTATAATGTATCAGTACATTGGAAATACAGGGGGGAGAATAACATGCAGTTTGAACTTATGGCATCTATGATGTGTGCCGACTATGGTAATTTGGAGAAAGAAGTAAAGAACTTAGAAGAGGGCGGTATTGATTCTTTTCATATAGATATCATGGACGGACGTTATGTCCCGAATTTCGCTATGTCGCTAAACGACATGCGATATATAGCCAAGACGTCGGGGAAACCATTAGATGTACATCTGATGATCGAGCATCCTAATAACAGGATTGATCTGTTCCTTAATAACTTGCGTAAGGGAGATACGATCTATATCCATCCGGAAGCGGAATATCATCCTTCTACAACCTTGCAGAGTATCATCAACGCCGGGATGGTGCCCGGAATTGCCATCAACCCGGGTACATCCGTGGAGACGGTAATGGAGATGCTGCGCATTGTGAAAAAAGTACTGGTCATGTCCGTGAATCCCGGCAATGCGGGGCAGATGTATTTGCCCTATGTCGGAAAGAAGATTACGAAGCTGTTAGCGCTCAAAGAGGATATGGACTTTGAGATTTACTGGGACGGAGCCTGCAGTGCGGATAAGATTCTGGAATATGCACCGAAAGGTGTAGCAGGGTTCGTGCTTGGAACTACGTTGCTATTTGGGAAAGAACAGGCATATGAGGAGACTCTGCAGAACATCCGTGAGCTGATCTTTTGAGGCACTTACTAAAAAACCTATCCTGCGGATAAACAGGATAGGTTATAGATTTAGGGTTTTCTTTTTTTCCATGTATCTCCGGCTGAAAAAGGATTTTGGGATCCTATCCGTGTTACATGGAAGCCTCTTGGACGATCTTCTTTGTTAGTGTCTGCCGGAGATAAACCAATCTGTGAGAAATGAATCTCGGAAAAACTATTCCTTTTATCTTTGGGTCTGACATATTCTTGCTCTATCCATAAAGGATCTATCTCTCGTCCTTGAACAAACACTTTTTGATTCATATTTTCTCCTCTCTACCGACTTAGAACGTATTACCTATATACTCGGAAGTTCGTTGTCGGGAATCATAAATACAGTTAAGTTATAGACATTTTAACATTAGTACAGCTTTTCTGTCAAGATTCTGACTTTGATAAAATTATTGAATTGTGAGGAACTTTCTCGTCCTTGCCTGACAGAAGCAGTATGTGTTTTTCTTTATAACATTATGCATTTTTAAGTTGTTATTTTTTTATCTACTACCTGCTGGTACCAGTGAATAATATCATCGAAGGCTGCAAATCCATTTGCGTTAGAGTAAGATGAATGATTCAGCAATGTATAGAGATTTCGAATTCTTATTTGGGCTTCACTTCGGGAGTTTTTTGTTGAAGATTGAGGATTCGTGTTCGCTCCTGTACTTATTTCTGCTCCTGATAGTGCATTTACCACTTCGTCGAAGTAACTCATCTGCCCGGCCCATGTCATTTCTAGGTCGGCAATTGATTCGTCTGTCTCTGAAGGGAATGTTTGTTCAATTTCTTCCCAGATACTATTTTTAATTGCATTTCTGCCTTTTTTCATTACAGCTTGATAGATATGTGCGTAAAGAACCAGATAATCGATACTATTCATCTCGGTTGCATTGTTAATATATTTCTTTAATTTGTCTTGAACTAGCCTGTTCCAGATTTCTTCAGCATAAGGATCAAGCTTGGGCATTATGGTTGCAGTTACGGCAATCCGGTTAACGAGTTCGAGTGTTATATTTGATATGTCGAAATTTATCCCTTCTGAAAGATAGAATGCTTCCAGATATCTGTCGAATAGTTCCGGAGTATTTTGAAAGCCGATTAAATACAAAGCAATGATATCAGCATACGTTTCTTTGAAACAGATTTTCATGTTTGCTTCTATGAGTTCTGTATTTTGGTTTTTTATTATGCTATGTATTTTCCTGTTTAAAAAATCATATAATTCTTCCAGTTCGCGGATTCGCTCTGTAAAGTCTTTATGACTACAGTTCATGCAAATTCGTTCCTTTAATACCTTGTCCTTTTTTTGTATTTTGGTTCTAAGTATGTTGTCTTTATCTTCTAAGATTTCAGCGCTGAAAGATACAAGATGAAGAAATACATCATCAAAATACAATTCTTTTTGCATGGCTATTTTTTTCATACGGACATCCAATTCGGCAGCGATATATTCTCTTATATCTATTCGGTTATTTTCATAAATTAGTTGCATACATTCTTTTTGGAAAGGACTGTTTAAAGCATCGTGGTTTTTAAAAAGCATTTTGATTAATAGTTCGCTCCAAGCATGAATCATACAATAGACTCGGTATGTGCGCTTCCTGCTTGTTCCTACATAATGAGATAGTTCATGGAGCAGTAAAATTGGCATTAAGTTTACGACAAACATACTCCTTTGCGAAATTTTTATTTCGATTAAACGTTCGACTGGCTGCAAATGAAAGTCAATCTCAGTTGTACAAGGTTTCGAGTCGACTATTGGGTAGAGACAACATTCATATAGGTTGGTTTCATTCTGTAGTGCTTCAATTCCAGCATATAGGATAGCCATATACATCATACTTAATTTGGGTAGAATTGTATAGAGGGCGCCGCAATAACCAGGTACCATAAAGAATGTTTGCTCTGAATGAATAGATCGATAAATAATCTGATCAAGCATGTCGAGATAACTGGTGAGATTTTGAATTAATAATTCCCACCGTTTATTACCCTTTTGGGTTTGCAGGGGATTTTGCTGTTCATTCAGCGCTTCATCTAATTGCTTGTGAAACATTAATAGTGATGGAAATATAATATAAAATATATCTTTTGCAAACAAGGACTCTTCATAAGGGACAATCATAGTCAGAGACTGTATTAGTGCGAGATAATAGGAATATAACATATCGTTTTTTTCATCACGGCTCTTCTGTAATTGTTCCTTTAACATCTGTATACGTGTCCTGCACCAATGTGTTTCTGGTGCTATTGAGGGACTTGAAGGAACTGTTGAATCTTTTTCAAAGGTATATTTATTAAAATTGGTTATTATTTCTGTTGTAACTCCATAAACCTCATTATCATACACCGGAAGAGCAGTTTTGTTGGGAGAATGTTCTGGTAAGCTGGTTGGAGTATTTGTGTAGACTCGCATCAGATTAATCGCCTGATCTATTGTTTGACCCTGTGTATTCAGATTCCATAGAATGTCAGTATTACCTAATACCCATGCCCATTCTCCTTTTCCTCCAAATCTTGCCTTTAACTTTTCTATGTCGACGGCTGGTTTGGCTATAATCCGACTGGTGATTTGCTGGATTTTGTCATTAACTAGAGGATGTTTTGCCTTTGTCCACGTATTATTTTGCAAATAAGTCTGATTAATACCGCATACTGAGTAAGTATATAATATTTCTGTTTTCCTTTTGCTTATTTCAATTACAAGATCCATTATTTTTTTATAGCTGTTCCCTTTTATTAAAAAGGCGGCATCTGCATTATCCATTGTGCGGAAGAAAATACTTTTGATATAATAATCGTTATCAGACGATTCTTTGGCCAGCTCTTTTAATCTGCTGTATATATTGGATTGATAAGAATCTTGGAGTTTTAACAGGCAGGCACAGCAAAAATATTCGTCAGGTTCTAAAAAAGATCTTAGAGTATTATCATCTTTTCCTTCGTAGAGCAGTCCTATACATTGTTGACTGTATGTTCCGTCTTGATTGCCAAGTATAGTTGTTAATTGATACCACATGTCTGTTAATCCTAATGCATCCCGGCTTACAATGAGAGTATTGGGCTGAGGCTCAACTAATTTGATTGACATACTGTCATAGTTTCCCCAGCAAGAATACTGTCCTTTTGGCGAATGTATATAATCTTTAATAGGGTGGTGCTTGTTTAATTGTAAAATTGCAGTTTTTATCATTTTAACCATTCCTCCCATGTTAGTTTTTTTAATATCCATGTCTGGCATACATATTCTTTATTATTAATTTTATTCCAGTCGTCTATAAAATTGTAAAAAGCTTTAAAAATAAAGTTCTCTTGATGATCTAATAAATTCCAGGAGATCCAAAACTTATATAAAATATTCTTTTGAGTTTCGTCCATATAGAATTCATGAGCAACATGCAATAAATCTAATCTTTTTAAGGTTATGATACAAGTCTTGTCAATATCACCGCAACAATACAAGTATTCAATATAGAGAAGGATGACAACCATAAGCTTTCGCCGCTCGTTCCAAGGAATATGTCCCAGGATATTCACTATATCAATAGAGGTATTTGCACCTCTCCATTTTTCTGCTATTGGTAAAATGATACCAGCTTGAATCCATAATCGGCATTGCGGGTTCCAGTGCTGTCTTAGCAGATCATTTAAAAAATCAGCAGTGCATGCGGATTCATAGCGTTTCTTAAATCCTGCTTTTTTACAATATTCAGAAATGATAGGCATAAGAATAAAATATTGATACATAATCCTATTTTCATCGAAGAGATTACAAAGATCGATCAGGTATGCCTTTAAGCGCTGTGTTTCTTCGAAGTCATCATGATCCATATAACGAATCATTTTGATAAGAGGAAATTGATTTACCTCACCTAAATAATCTGTATTAAAGTTTATGCAGGAGTTGCATAGCTTTTTTGCACGCTCGTAAGTATTGTATTGGATTGCGCCGGCAGCGTTTGTTCTTTTGCTGAAATAGATTACAAAGAAGCTTACCCCGATGAGCCATGTAAAGGTTAAAAAGGCGTCAACAACAATACAGGCATCTAATCCACAAAAACAAGCAAAGAATCCCCAGGGTAGTAAAAATGCATAAACAAGACTTGAAAAAATCACTCCAGGAAAAGTTATCTGCCAAAGGAGTATATTGCTGAATTTAATGCCGTATATTATTTCGTTTGTTTTTCCGAGAACAAATACAATAACTGTAAGTCCAGATATCCATAATGCTGTGATAATGGTAAACCATGTTAAGCGGTCGCTATAGTGTTGTGTACTGCGGATTGTTCCTGTAAAATTATAAGAATAATATGTAAGCATTACGATTACAATAATATTAAAAATCCAGTAGATATTGGTTAACAGCATCATTATATTTTTTTGATGTTTCAAGTGTATGATACTCATGCTATATTCTTTGCTTCTCATGCTTTATACTCCATTGATTAGGTTTGACATGATCCTAGTACAGCATTGCGTAATTAACAGTGAATTCTGCACTAGTTTGTAATGTAAAAACAAATAAAAAAGTAAGAAAACAAAGGAGCATATGTTAGCTCCTTTCGATTCCTTACCTTGAGACCTATTTTACTATATCACATTTTCTTACAGAATACGACATTTTTTGTATTTTTTCGCTCTTCCCGTTGTTTATTTGCGATTAAGTCGCGAATCACTGGTATTATCTGTACCAAAGGTTCAAATAATACCCAGATCAAACGGATTCTCTCAGTACCTCTATCTTACACTGATGTGTCTTCGTTCTTCTGTCATAAGCAATCCCCACCCCAAGAATACGTCCGGAGTATCGGTATTCCTCTCCGAATTTATCTTCGAATTTCAACAGATACTTTCTATCTTTGATCTGTTGGATTGCTTCTTCCGGAGTATGATCCACTTTCAATTCCAGAATAATCCCGTCTGCATTCCGATTAACCTCCGGATAGAATATAAAGTCCACATATCCGATTCCCGCCTTATCTTCCCGTACCACCCGATAAGAATCTCTTGCCGCAAGGTAGGCCAGATTTACCAACGCTGTCAGCTCTGTCTCATTATTATATGCCAGCAATGGGATTTCTGTATTATGTGCAAATTCCAGGATTTCAAGCATTGTCGGGATGTCATTTTCCAAAGTGGCTTTAAGCATCTGCCGGGACTTTTGAGCGAGTTGATGAATATATCCTAAAGAAGGCTCTTTCTGCAGCATGTCGTCAAATTTATCCATTAATTCTTTGTTGGGAATGCGCACATAACCATTTTCATAACTAAGGAAACCATATACGGTCATTGCGGAAAATATCTCGTCACGTGTAGTCAGATTCGTAGATATTGCAGCATATTCCCGAACATTTGCCTGAATCGGTATGCCGGAAATCATCAATGCAAGATCATCTCTTACGGCGGCGGTGTTATATTTGATGTAGTAAAAAATCTCATCATAAGGTCCTGCGCTTGTCCAGTAATTGCCCAGATTATTATTTGTTAATGCGGCTACGATAGAACGTGGATTATAGACCTTTGTGCCGCCTTTTGTATGATAACCGTTGTACCATATACGAAGATCTTCGCGGGAAATATTTGGACGGGCGGTGAGCGAGGAATATTTGTCAAAAAGTGTATCAACTTCAGATTCGCTGAAGCCGAAGAACGTACAAAATCTTTCTTCGGAAGTCATGGTGTACTCTAGAAACATATTGAGTTCTGAACCGCTGGAGTACTTGGCGATTGGAAGGATACCGGTCATGTAGGTTAATTCTACATAAGGCTGGTCCTTTAGAAGATTGCTCAAGTAATCAATATACTCGGCCCGGTCCTTGGATGTTATGAAATCTCTGTGAAAAATAAAATCCCATTCGTCTAAAACAAAGATAAATTTGGTATCCTCTTCGTTAAATTCCAGAATGTCATTCAATGCGTCCCACGGGGTCTCATCTTCTTCAATTCCGACATCTGGATAGGCTTGTATCAGATCGCGCAGGAGCTGTCGGGTGATTCGGTGGATGTATTGCCGATAGGAGGAGCATTCTGCCGGCATTGAATTAAATGCAATGTGAATTACATTGTGCTGGTTAATATGAGAGTGGTACCATTCCCGGGAGCTGACAGACAGTCTGTCGAAAATCGGACGGGTGTTCCTGCCCTTGCCAAAATACGCCGCGATCATATTGGCCATCACAGATTTTCCAAATCGGCGGGGACGGATGATACAGATGTATTTGTTGCTTTTTCCCAAAAGATTCTCTTTAGCGGCTGTTGTATCACTTATCAGCGTCTGGGGATCAATGAGTGGGATCAATTCATCGAGAAGCGCTGTTTTATCTACAAAATAAGTGGACTCGGCGTCGTCTTTGAAAAGCAGAGAGGCTTTTTTGCTGTTTAAAAATCTTCCCATGTCCGCACGATCCTTTCTGAAATTATCTGATAAACTTATATAAATTTATATTACCATTCTTTTTTGAAGATTACAACGGCCGGCATTGAATTGTTCACCTGAATTGTTCAATAATCTGTACCTGGGTATATGAACACGAATCGTCTGTCAGCATAATTTTGGAGCAATATTATATTGGGAAAATGCTATGATGAGCTTTGGCGCGTAATGTTGGCTCATATGTAGTTTGGTATTATTAATTAATGTGATGTTGCTGTTATAAATGCTTCTGATTTTTTCTAACGAAACGATACAGCTTTGATTACATTTTATGAAGCCGTAAGGAGATAAAAATTGCAGTTCTTTGCTTAATGTTCCATATTTTTGATATACACCGTGTTGTGTATGAATGGAGATATTATGTTCTTGTATTTCCAGATAATAGATATCAGCAATACTGATTTTTGATATAGTAGTCTTTGTTTTACATATATATTTCAGTTGTATACTCGTATACATAGATAATGCCTGTCCTAACCCGGACAGACCATATTGCTGCAGAAAGTTTGTAAAAGTTTTATTTAAATTAGGATCTTTAGTCAGTTCTTGTATCCAGTCCATTATTTCCCCTCCTATATGCTCTCATATACTCTCACATATATAAACAATTTAAAGGAAAAAAACTGGTGATATTTGTCTAAAATTCTTTTGTTTTTTTGGGAAATGATGTAGAAGACATATAATATGATGTAGAAAAATGTAGAAAAATGTCGAATACGGGAAATAAATGAAAAATAGATATGAATTTGTTCCGAATTAGTTCAATTTCTTGTTCCTGAATCTGGAATTCGGAGAACGATTAGGGCATGCTTTCCGACATAGCTTACTGCATTGCTAAACAAGCGCAGGCGTCGCTTGTTTAGCAATGTTCTTTCTGCGGATTATCTTCCCTCCCGCAGAATCTCCTGCTTCAGCCGCAATATTTCCAGGTCATCCGGCAGCAGTGTTACAAGCTGTGCATTCACGCCGTATGCTTCTTCCCACTGCTGATTTGCCATCAATCCGTGAAGTACCTGTTTTACTTGATTGCCCAGAATTTCAAATTCCGCGGATGCCGGACGGGGCGGATTTTTAAGCAGTTCGTTCAGATGCTTGGTCAGTCCGCTGACTGCGATGGATAATTGCGGATATAGATGCAGCCCTTTCTTCAGAAGAGGAACACATGCCGCGAAATCTCCTGTTTCCATCAATTGCAGTACATCCCGGATGCATGCGGCGAATTTATATTGCGCGGGCAATATATACGAATCCGGATTCTTCAGGAGTTCTTCCCGGTAAATCATCTTCGCGTCGGATATGACGCTGCCGCAGTAATCTTCTAACAGCGTTAATAAGCGTGACGGTTCTAAGAGTCCCTGTGTCATCTGTCTTTCAAGAACATATTGTTTTAGCCGTTCGGCGAAGACAGGATAACCAGAGTCAGTCAATTCAGGAAGCAGTTTCTGACAGAGCCCATCCAGATCAGGAAGTTCTGTGTGTTCTGCCAACGATCTGGCGCAGATGCTGAAGTCATCAAGAGAGAGCGATTCTAACAATGCTTTTAATGGAAAATCATTTCTTAAGGCCGTCTTAACTAACTGAGTCAGGAAACAGGACGGGCACTTCTCGGCGCACAACTGCCAGAAATGATAGGATTCATCTGCGGGCTTCTGGCCGGTTGACGGCGGATTATCTTCAAAGTAGTATATTTTTTGAAGATTCACATAGAAATTGTCCGCCGCAAGGGACGCATATCCACTTAATATCTTTTCTTTCTGCTTCGGATAACGTCTCTTCCATTCCTCCAGATTATCATACTGTGGTTCGATTCTGGAACGGTCCTCCCAGGGAATCCATGAAAGTATCTTATGGATTGTGGTAAATGATGCAGCGCTGAAAGTGGCAGTATCAGGCGATGCATCATGATCCGCTTTTATGCAGGGTGCTGTATCGTCGCCGGAAACACCGTCGGCTATGTTTTCGGACGCAAAGAACAGTCCTTTCACATAGACTATCACATCCTGTCTCTCTCCGCTGGCGAATGTAAAGGTGATCCCATTCTGCGTCATAGTCTTTTCAGGGTGCGCCTGCAGATATTCCAGAGTCTCTCTGTATTGACAGACGAAGTTAAGCCCTTTCTCATATTCATTCAGATTCCAACAGAGATTAACGAGCATAGCGGTCAGGTTGAGTTTTCCTACTTCCAACAGACGTTTGGAATCCAGAAGACGTTCTCCTTCTTCCAGGGCAAGCTTCTGGTCTCCGGTATAGGAGATGAGGGTCGGAAGTTCGAGCTGCAGCCACATTTCCAAAGAGTCCGGTTCCCGCGTTTTCTGTGCAAGTTTCAGTCCTTTCCTGCAATAGTCTACTGCCGTGTCAAATTCTCCGGAACCGGAATATTCCTGGGCGGCCTGGGCGTACAGGTGGGCAGACGCCGGTTCATTCTTAAGCCGTGTAAGAAGGAGAGAAAGATTACGGTCAGACTTCTCCGTTTGTTTTGTATCATTTTTCACTCCGGCATAGCCAAAGTGATGTACGAAGGTACCGAATTTTTTGCTGGGATCCGGGTAAGGTTTTATATTCTCGTGGATCGGATAGACGAAGCGGGTATCCGGCAGACGCCGGCACATGCGTCCTACATAAGCGTCTGCGTAAGAGACGCCCTCCCAGTCCGTATAGTTCCGCTGGATATAGAAAGCAGTCTGATATCTCTGATATTCGCCGCTTTTGAAGAAATAGAGGATCTCGTCCACATCTTCAAACCATTCGTCGTCGTCAAGGTACAGGAACCATTCGCCTTTTGCGGCGTTAAGCCCTGCGTTCCGGGCTTTGGCAAAATCATTGCACCAGGTAAATGGAATAATATGTGAAGTATATTGCTTTGCCAGCTCCAATGTTTCTGCGCTGTGACCGGTGTAGACGATGATCAGTTCGGCGTCAAGCTCTCTTAGAAGAGGCGTGACAGAGGACAGGCAGCGTCCCAGAGTTGCAATCCGGTCGGATACCAGCAGTGAGATGGTAAGTTGTATGTTCATGGCTGAGTTCTCCTTTATATTTGTTCAGATATCTCTGATTTAGTATATTCCGTAATCATTTTTAAAGATTTCTGCTGTATATTTTACCATTCTTTTACGAGGAATACAATCAGAAGAGGAGAATGATTATATTGTGATTGTCTTGAAGAAATGAAAAAATATGATATACTTATCAAATATGATAAAAGATGGAGGAATAAACAAATGAAAAAATTTATCGAAGAATTTAAAGCGTTTATCGCACGCGGCAATGTCATAGATATGGCCGTTGGTATCATTATAGGCGGCGCGTTCACGAGTATCGTGACGTCTCTTGTGGAGGATATTATCAATCCGTTGCTAGGATTATTCGGCGGAATGAATTTTGATCGTCTGCATGTGAAGCTGCTGGGGGAGGTTACGCTTAATTATGGAAAATTCATCACGGCTGTCGTGAACTTTCTCATAATGGCGTTCATCGTATTTTTGCTTATGAAAGTAGTGAATGGAATGAGTGATAAGCTTACGAAAAAAGAAGCGGAAGAAGCAGCCGTACCTACAACGAAGAAGTGCCCATTCTGTAAAAGTGAGATAGCAATCGACGCGACCAGATGCCCGAATTGTACATCTGAGCTGGAGATAGAGGCGTAGCGGACGATAACAGGCTGATTTTTGTGAGCGGCGGAGCCAAGTGGGCATGTTTGCATGCACATTTGTCTCATATCATATGCCGCATGATTTTCTGCTTCATTTCCAGAACTTCCGGGTCGCCCGGCAGGAGAGCCAGGAGCTGTTCGGTCATACTGTAAGCCTCGTTCCACTGTCCGTTTGCGATCAGTCCGAGAATCACGGGCTTTATCTGCCGGCCAAAGGCTGTGAACTCTTCGGATATCTGGGGCTGTGAGGCGCCGAAGTTATCGGCCGTCCGGGGCGTTTCTGCATTTCCGTAAGAGGAATGTCCTCTTTGAGAATGATACTCAGATACTGCGTCCAGTATCCAATCGGCGCAGTTTGTCCATGTCAGGTCACGCGCCACCTTTTCATACCCTCTTTGAATCATCATCTCTGCCTCTGCCGGATTATTAAGCAGCCGGCCGGCGATCACAGGAAGCTCTTCCAGATGCTTCAGGTCATAGAAAGCGATATCTTCCCCGTCTGTAAAATAGTTATCGGCCCATGCGCTTCGGTCTGTAAGCGGAAGGGAGCGCTGCAGCAAAGTATTAAAGATTCTGTCGTGTGTCCCTGATTTAAACCAGGGAAATACATTCAGATTGATTTTGGCGTCTGCCATGTATGCAAGTGTCTGCCCATACGGAATTCTGTCATCGATGCGGTGTACGTTCGGATATTGAGCACAGGGATGATTCTCCCAGCCGCGGCCCAGTAGATACAGTTCGTAGCCTGCCTCTGCAAGTACCGTTATCACGCGTTCTCTCTGATACATACGGATTGCCCAGTCCACATTATCCATATACGACAATAATGTTTTTAAAGTGTCCTCCGAAACGGCCAGTTCTATTTGCTCCAGGGTAAGCAGAAGGGCCTGATCCAGCTTAAGATCACTGTCAGCGATCAGATTTCTGTACATAAGTTGATAAAGTTCCTGTATATAAGGGTGCTCTTCCAACATCCGATTCGGGGCGGTAAGCCTGTCCTGCGGGCGGTAATAGGTTCCGCAGAATAAGATGTCGTATTTTCGTTCAGAATAAGGAACAACAGGGGTGTCCTGCGCCGGGAGAACCCCGACATGGGGCATAAAGTCAACGAAAGGAACCTCCGTAGGAAAATATCTCCTTACGTATTCCACATAATCCCGGTCGCAACAGAACAGGCGGTAATTCTTCGGATGTTTTTCGAGAACAGGGTGAAGCCGCAGCGGAGGGTCCATCAGGATGTCGATGACAACCGTATCCCAGGCGTCCCATGTGTTGATCAATTCTTCCTGCCGTACGCCTATCCCGTCAAAACAGACTGCTATATCTACTTTCGCGGAAACGAACTCAATGAAATGCGCTAAGGAGTGAGGAGATTCTTCCGGCGGGTTCATCATGTCATAGATGAAGGTTTCATGACCTCTGGATCTAAATTCACGGTCTAACTGGTCGGCAAAGAAATTGAATGATTCGACGGCAGTATAAAATAAAGCGATTCGCATCTTAAAAGATCCTCCCTCAGAATTAAAAGACCTGCCTGAGGCAGGTCTTTTATATGAAAATTCAATTTATTACAGATTACTGGAGTAACTGAAGAACTCCCTGCGGTACCTGATTTGCCTGAGCAAGCATAGCCTGAGCGGACTGTACAAGAATGTTGTTCTTCGTGTAAGCCATCATCTCTTTCGCCATGTCTACGTCACGGATACGGGACTCAGCCGCTGTGATGTTCTCTTCCTGAACACTCAGGTTGTTGATCGTGTGATCCAGACGGTTCTGCATAGCACCGAAGTCAGATCTCATAGAAGATACCATGTCGATGGCTGCCTGTGCTACAGAGATCGCGTGTCTTGCACTGTTTGCACTTGTCAGATCAATATTTGCGATCGTTACAGCATTTTCTTTTGTACCACTAGTTACATTCATAAAGCCATTTGTTCCTAATGTCTTTACAAAAGTGGTGGAATTTGTCGTATGAAGACCAAGCGTCTTGCTGCTCATTGCTTGGAACGTTACCTTCAACTGGTTAGCTGTCTCATGAGAGTCACCTACATGAAGCGTAATCTGCGTAGTTGCTACTGCAGTTGTACCGCCAGTGCCGCCGGTTGTGGTTCCGGTTGAATTTCCTGATACTGTAAACAGTTTCGTTCCATTGAAGTTTGCTGTCTTACTGATTCTGTCGATTTCTTCGTTCAGACGCTTAATTTCCTTCTGCATCTCCTGACGGTTCGTTGTGGAGTATGTTCCGTTAGCGGACTGTGTAGCCAGCTCAACCATACGATTCAGCATAGAGTGAACTTCTGTCAGAGCACCCTCAGCCGTCTGTACAAGAGAGATACCGTCATTCGCGTTCTTCTGAGCTGTAGCAAGACCCGTGATCTGTGCACGCATCTTTTCAGAAATCGCTAATCCTGCAGCGTCGTCGCCTGCGCGGTTAATTCTGTAACCGGATGATAATTTCTCAAGACTCTTTCCTACAGAAGAGTTGTTGTTCGTCAAATTTCTGTGTGCATTCAATGCAGTAATATTATGTTGGATTCTCATATTCTTTCCTCCTTGAAATATAGTCGGGGAATTCCTTTTCCCTGCGTAATAAATAACGAATGACTTCTATAAAAATACTAAAAATACTGAAATATCTTCGTAAATCAAAATAAATACAGATCCCAGGCTTGCCGGCAGATTGTCTGAAGAAATATATTCATTTGATTTAATGTCGTTCTTAATATATTCCGACATTTATATTATCGTATGTTTTTGGGATATCTTAAGTGTTCATTACAAATTCTTTTTTTATTTTTTACTTTAGAACAAATCTTTAAATATATAGTATAAAAATATCGAATGGTATGTTATAATTTATGCGTTGCTCACCGACACCCGCAACAGGGAGGAGGTGTCTGCATGGAAGTTGTGATTTCTTTTTTAGTTGCTGTTTTGGCTGGTGTAGCCTGCCGCTACATCATCAAATGGTTAGACAGTGACGATAAGAGCAACAACTAACCTAGTGGGTACTTTGCCACTATAAAAGAAAAGAAGAATCCCCAAACTGTGCTGCAACACGGTTTGGGGATTTGCTTCTTGTCCGCATGGACTTGTGATTTCTTTTTGCCTATTGGCATTATAGCATATGCAAAAATGTTTTTCAATATGCTTTTTTCAATCTATAGGGTTGTCTCATGAAGACTTTATCATCTATTTTTCAAATTATAAGATAAAATGTGATTTTAAAATATAGCCTTTGCAACTTTTCAACGGCTATAGCCCCAAAAAAGCGCGCAAAGTTCCCCTATCGTCTAATCTGCATTTTTTTTGAAGAGTCAAGGTCCTATTTTAGTAAAAACTTGGTATTGGATCAAAGATCCATTTTAGCACAATAGAAAAATCATCTGTTATCTCATCAATCACATCTATTACCAATTTTCTGTCTTTTGGAGCATCTATCTGCATTAACCGAATGATGTTATATGCTGTTTTCCGTAATACAGATAGTACATTCTTAGATTTTCTTGCTGTACTCTTATCTTCCAGAAAGTCCTCATCCAGGACATAATGCAGACAGTTCTCAATCCGCCAGTGATCTCTTTTATATCTTGCAAACTCTTCCGCCGTCAAAACATGATTCGATA
>CAJTAL010000004.1 GCA_910574285.1 Lachnospiraceae bacterium
TTGCGGCTGGCGAACCATTCGATGGGTCTTTAGACTCCAGCGCCGGGAACGAGCCCTTATAGGGCGGATAACAAACCACCGGCTAAGCCGGTGGTGCTGATTTTTTGTACATTGCAACAAGTAGCGAATGAGAGTGTGTTGAAATTTTGAACCTCCCGCTTGCGGATTTGAACCCTCCCAGTATGTCCAATTTGAACCCCCGTAAGGCAAAATCAAAAAGTATTTAAGATAAAATTTCATCAAACTTTCATTTAAGAGCGTTGAAGCTAGGATGAAAATATGCTACAATAAGTTATCTTAAATATGAAACAAATTATACTTAATGTAAAGGAGATAATATGCTTAAGAATAATATTGAATTGGATGTAAAAGTCAAATGCATTGAGAATGGCATTTCACAAGTGCAGATTGCTGAGGATATTAATACGACAAAATCTTATGTGAATCGTATCATCAAAAAGCAGGAAGGTATTGTCAATAAAACATTTGTACAGATAATGGAAACTCTTGGATATGATATTGAACTTACTTATATAAAAAGAAGTTAGTATATATTAGGAGGAAAAATAAAATATGTGGTTATTGTTTGCTGTTTTGTCATCTTTATTTGCTGCTTTGACATCAATACTTGCCAAAATCGGAATTGATGGTGTGAATTCCAATCTTGCAACGGCAATCCGTACATTTGTAGTGCTTGTAATGGCATGGGGAATGGTTTTTCTTACAAACGCACAAACTGGCATAGATGAAATTGGAAAGAAAAGCTGGGTGTTTTTGATTTTGTCAGGATTGGCAACGGGTGCTTCATGGCTGTGTTATTATAGAGCATTACAAATAGGGGAAGCATCAAAGGTTGTGCCAATTGATAAGTTAAGTACGGTTATTACTATCCTATTGGCATTCCTGTTCCTGCATGAAAATTTTACACCCAAATCCATTGCTGGCTGTGTCCTAATCGGAATAGGAACATTGCTTATGGTACTGTAATCTTTGCTTACGGCCAAAAGGATGATTTGACATAGATTTTACAAAAGGTTTCTTTTTCATTTTACATTCGGTTGCTATCATAATAGACGTAGGCTACAAAAATAAGTGTAAATCAGAAAGGAATCTTAGTTATGAAGAAAATCGCAATTTTTTTTGTTTTGGCAGTAATGACTGCCAGCATTTTTGCAGGCTGTGGGCAGAAAAGTGATAGCGGAACAGTTTCGACAGACGGCTCCACATCTATGGAAAAGGTAATTGGAGCGTTGGGGGAAGCCTTTGAACAGGAATATGACAGTGTAACTTTTACATATAACCCAACAGGTTCCGGCACAGGCATACAAGCTGTTTCCGAGGGAAGATGTGACATCGGTCTTTCCTCCAGAAATTTGAAAGATGAAGAAAAAGAGCAGGGGCTTAGCGAAACGGTTCTGGCTTATGACGGAATTGCTGTTATTGTGAATCCCGAAAATGATGTAAGCGATTTAAGCGTTGAAGACATTGCCAAAATCTATAAAGGTGAAATTACAAACTGGAAGGATGTAGGTGGAAAAGATGGGGAGATTGTCCCCATTGGACGTGAAGCAGGAAGCGGCACAAGGGACGGTTTTGAGTCCATTACAAAAACAGAAGACGCTTGCAAATACCATCAGGAACTTACATCAACAGGAGATGTAATTACAACAGTGGGAGGTAATCCAAACGCTATTGGTTATGCATCGCTGGCATCTGTGTCAGACAGTGTAAAAGCAGTATCTGTAAACGGAGTAACACCAAGTGAGGAAACTGTAAAAGATGGAAGCTATGTTGTACAGCGTCCGTTTGTTCTGGTAACAAAGGAAGATAAAAAACTTTCAGGAACTGCTCAGAAATTTTTTGATTATGTTACATCAAGTGATGCGTCAGACATTATTTCAAAAGCAGGGGTTGTTCCTGCAAAGTAAAGGAGCCTTGCTATGAAGAATAAAAAAGCGTTTGAAAATATGATTCATGGCATATTCCTTATGCTTGGCTTGATTGCTGTAGGCTGTGTTTTGCTAATCACTGTTTATTTGGTTATAGCGGGAATTCCTGCCATACGGGAAATAGGCTTGTTTAAGTTTTTATTCGGAAAGACGTGGGAATCTACATCGGCAAATCCGTCTTATGGAATACTGCCATTTATATTGACGAGTATATATGGAACAGCAGGCGCTATCATAATAGGAGTTCCGATTGGTTTTTTGACGGCGGTTTATCTGTCAAAAATAGCACCACAAAAAATAAAGGCGGCAGTTGGGACAGCAGTAAGCCTGCTCGCGGGAATTCCGTCGGTAGTATATGGATTGGTTGGTATGCTTGTCCTTGTGCCTGGAATCCGTGAGATTTTTCATTTGGCGGACGGAGCAAGCCTTCTGGCAGCAATAATTGTTCTTGCCATCATGATACTGCCATCAATTATAAAAGTATCAGTTACGGCACTTGACGCAGTTCCAAAAGAATATGAAGATGCTTCTCTTGCTTTAGGGGCAACTCCAGTTGAAACCTATTTTAAGGTTTCCGTTCCAGCGGCAAAAAGCGGTATTGCAGCCGCTGTTGTGCTTGGCATCGGCAGAGCTATTGGTGAGGCAATGGCTGTAATGATGGTATCGGGAAATGTTGCAAATATGCCGGGGTTATTTCAAAGTGTCAGGTTTTTGACAACTGCAGTGGCAAGTGAAATGTCCTATTCAAGTGGCCTTCAAAGACAGGCGTTATTCTCAATCGCACTTGTGCTGTTTTTATTTATCATGCTTATCAATGCGACTTTGAATTTCTTCCTGAAGGGCAAAAAGGGGGATTAAATATGCAGAACAGCAAAATTTCTAAAGCACGAAAAGCATATATAAGCATTATGAAAGCACTTATGTGGCTTTCTGTTGCAGTTACCTGTTCGTTAGTGGCATTTCTCATCATTTATGTATTTGTAAAAGGGATTCCTAATATTTCATGGGGACTGTTATCTGAAAAGCCGAGTTATTTATCAGGGAAGATTGGGATTCTGCCCGATATTTTAAATACAGTGTATATTGTAATAGCTACATTGCTTATTGTTCTTCCTATAGGAGTTGGGGCAGCAATCTATTTAACCGAATATGCACAAAATAAAAAATTAGTGAACATTATTGAATATGCCGCAGAAACACTTTCAGGTATCCCGTCAATTATTTATGGATTGGTAGGAATGTTGTTCTTTTGTCAGTTTTTGAATATGAAAACGTCTCTCTTAGCAGGTGCATTGACTTTGGTCATCATGAACCTTCCGACAATTATGCGTACCACACAGGAAAGTCTGAAAACTGTGCCACAAAGTTATCGCGAGGGAGCTTTCGGTCTTGGTGCAGGCAAATGGCGTGTTATCCATACAGTGGTTCTTCCAGGTTGTGTTGATGGAATAATAACAGGCTGTATTTTGTCAGTGGGCAGAATTTTGGGAGAATCGGCGGCACTTTTGTTCACTGCGGGATTTGCCCATGCGCTGAACGGAATAATTGATGGGCTTTCAAGTTCCGGTTGTACACTTACGGTTGCGTTATATGTATATGCGAAAGAACAAGGAGAATTTGGGATAGCGTTTGCAATAGCAGCTATTTTAATGATACTGACTTTAATTATAAATTTGTCTGCAATGCTTGTAGAAAAGTATTTCAGAAAAAGGAGAAACGTATGAGCAATATCATAACAGTAAAAGATATGTGTCTGTGGTATGGGGAGCATCAGGCGCTTAAAGATATAAATATAGACATTCCGTCAAAAAGTATTACCGCTTTCATAGGACCGTCAGGCTGCGGAAAATCCACTTTTTTGAAAAGCCTGAACAGAATGAACGATCTGATACCAAGTGTAAAGATTACAGGCGATGTTAAGTATAACGGTAAAAATATTTTTGGATCTTCTGTGGATGTAAATGAACTTCGCAGAGAGATAGGAATGGTTTTTCAAAAACCAAATCCGTTTCCTATGAGTATTTATGACAACGTTGCCTATGGTCCGCGTACACACGGTGTTAAAAGTAAAGCAAAGCTTGATGATATCGTTGAGCAATCGTTGAAAGATGCCGCCATTTGGGAGGAAGTAAAAGACAGGCTTAAAAAGAATGCCTTAGGTTTATCAGGCGGCCAGCAGCAAAGGCTTTGTATAGCAAGGGCTTTAGCCGTAAAGCCTGCCGTTCTGCTTATGGACGAACCTACATCGGCTCTCGATCCAATATCGACATCTAAAATTGAGGAATTAACTATCAAACTGAAAGAAAACTATACAATCATTATGGTAACACATAATATGCAACAGGCAGTGCGTATCTCAGACCAGACAGCATTTTTCCTTTTAGGAGAACTTGTTGAGTATGGAAATACAGAAACTCTGTTCTCTACTCCAAAAGATAAAAGAACAGAAGATTATATTACAGGGAGGTTTGGATAATGAGGAGCAGATTTGACGAGCAGCTTGCAATTTTAAATAAAGAAATGATTGAAATGGGTGCTTTGTGCGAAGAAATAATTTCTAAGGTTTTGAAAGCATTAACCGATGAAGACAAAGATTTTTTGAATGGTATTTCGACTGCTGGTACTGAAATTGACCGTAAAGAGCGTACAATAGAAACTCTTTGTTTAAAACTTCTGCTTCAGCAGCAGCCAGTGGCAAAAGATTTAAGACAGATTTCGTCAGCTCTTAAAATGATAACAGATATGGAGCGCATCGGCGACCAGGCTGAAGATATCGCAGAAATAATACCATTTGTTGAAAACCGTCCTGAAATGGCAGATACCCTTTTACACGAAATGGCAAAGGCAAGCATTAAAATGGTGACTGACAGCGTTGACGCGTTTGTTGAACATGATGTTGAACTGGCAAAAAAAGTTGTGTCGGACGATGATATTGTTGATAAATATTTTGACCTTATAAAACAGGAAATAATCCGTGAAATTATATCAAATCCAAAAGACGGCGAATGTTCTATTGACCTCTTGATGATTGCTAAATATTTTGAACGAATCGGAGACCATGCCACTAATATTGCAGAATGGGTAGTCTTTTCTGTTACTGGTATTCATAAGGAGGGTTAAATATGATTTGGTGTGTAGAGGATGATGCCAGCATAAGAGATATTGAAGTTTATGCTTTACAGTCAACAGGCTTTGAAGCCCGTGGCTATGAAGATGGAAATACTTTTTGGCAGGAACTTCAGAGTGAGAAGCCGGAACTTGTTGTCCTGGATATTATGCTGCCTGGAATGGATGGAATCCAAATACTAAAGAAAATGAGGGAAAATAAAGAATTTCAAGCTATTCCGGTTATCATGGCTACCGCCAAAGGTGAGGAATACGATAAAATACATGGACTTGATCTTGGAGCTGATTATTATTTGGCAAAGCCGTTCGGTGTTATGGAATTGGTTTCCTGTGTCAAAGCTGTTCTCAGAAGATGCCAGCCTAAAAGAATCGATCATCTGCTTAAGACAGGAAATTTGATCGTGAATTTAGATGAACATACAGTAACTGCAAACGGCGAACGCATATTGCTTACATTTAAGGAATTTGAAATCCTGCGGCTGTTTCTTTCCCATCCAGGTATGGTGTACACCCGTGACCAGCTTTTTAATGATATATGGGGTATGGATTATTGTGGTGAAACGAGAACTGTGGATATGCATATCCGTACCTTAAGGCAGAAACTTGGGATTTATGGAAAAATGATAGAAACAGTGAGAGGGGTAGGATACCGTTTGGAGGCAATAGAATGACAAGAAAAATATTTAATTCTATTATCATAGTGGCAGGAACGATTTTACTTTCAAGTGTTATTATCATTATGGGATGCTTATACAATTATTTTGAAGATGTAAGGGAACGTGGCCTAAAAGATGAACTGAAACTATCAATGGCTGCCGTAGAAGATGACGGAGTCCACTATTTAGAGAAAGTTAAGTCTGACCGTTACCGTATTACCTGGATTGCAGCTGATGGAACTGTCATATATGATACAGCTGCAAACAGTGAGGAACACGAAAATCATCTGGAACGCATGGAAGTTAAGAGTGCATTGGAAAATGGAGAGGGGGAAAGTAACCGTTACTCTGATACGCTGTTTGAAAAGACAATGTATTATGCAAAGCGGATGAATGACGGCAGTGTACTGCGTATTTCTACAAGCAGTGCAACTGTGGGATTACTGGTTCTTGGTATGCTGCAGCCTATTTTGATAGTGGTTGTTATAGCTTTGATTATGTCAGGTATATTAGCGGGCAGACTTTCAAAAAGGATTGTTAAGCCGCTGAATGACTTGAATCTGGAGAAACCGCTGGAAAATGATACATATGAAGAGATATCTCCCCTGTTACTCCGTATAAGCAGACAGAACAAAGAAATTAAAGCGCAAGTTAAGGCGATTCAGCAGAGAGCTGCAGAATTTGAACAGATTACAGGCTGCATGAATGAGGGTCTTGTTTTGATGGACAAGGACGGAATCATACTAAGCATAAACCCGGCAGCAAATAGGATTTTTTCATTAGATGAAAGCTGTGTGGGCAGGGATTTCCTCACGGTTTACCGTGACCATGAAATGAATCTATGTATAAAAAACGCAATAGAGTCAGGGCATTGTGAAATACAACAGACGAGATTTGGAAGGGAATATCAGTTCGATGCCAGCCGTATAGAATCAGACGACGAAATGATTGGAATTATTCTCCTGATATTTGATATTACCGAAAGGGTTCAGGCAGAGCGTAACAGACGTGAGTTTACAGCTAATGTTTCACACGAGCTTAAAACACCGCTTCAGGGTATTATCGGCAGTGCAGAACTTATCGAAAACGGTATGGTAAAGCAGGAAGATTTGCCACGTTTTATTGGACATATACGAAAAGAAGCTTCAAGACTTGTTATACTTGTTGGAGATATCATACGCCTCTCGCAGCTTGATGAAAAAGCAGAGCTTATAAAAGAAGAAATTAATCTTTTACAACTGGTGGAAGAAACAACTGAAAATTTAAAGGACATTGCAAAAGATAAAAATATTGAAATCAGTATTGACGGAAAGCAGGTTATAATTTATGGTGTTAGAAAATTACTGTATGAAATCATATACAATTTATGTGATAACGCTATAAAATACAATATCTACGGTGGTAATATAAAAATTTCTATTACAAAAAATAACCAAAATGCGGTACTAACTGTTGCAGACACAGGCATTGGTATTCCACAGGAACATCTTGACAGAGTGTTTGAACGTTTTTACAGAGTTGATAAAAGCCATTCAAAGGAAACGGGAGGAACAGGGCTTGGGCTTTCTATTGTAAAACATGCAGTGGCATACCATCATGGAAAAATTGATATAGAAAGCAAGGTGAACAATGGTACAACCATCACAATCAAATTTCCGATGTAATGTAAGGAATACCAAACATAAGTTTCGATGAAAATAATGTGTGGCATCTATTAGGGGGTGATAAGCTATTGGACGGTTATTAATAGCAGAATTTTCGGAGAGGAAGGTATCAGAGGGACAGTATCTGTATTGAAAGGGATGAATATCCCGCCGCAGACTATTTTGATTAAAATCCAAGAGCAGTATAACCTGAGTCCGGAAACTTCCAAAAAGTATCTGTAAGGACGATGTATTTTGTCTCCCAGTCTTGTATTTCAAGCGAGACTGGGAGTTTAATATTCTAAGAGAACGTGATTATTTCAGAAGGAGAGAAGTATGATTGAGGATTTAAAGATTATCCATCTTCCCAGGGAAGAATGGGAAGGTACGGTGATACCTATGAGATATACGACGGAAGAGTATTACGATGTGATCATTGACAGGAATGAGAAGGGATATGATGTGAGGATTCATAAGAAGAAGTTTGATGCGCCTGTGACGCATTATCCCGAGGAGTATGACTATTCGGACAGATTGTATCAGCCTCATTGGGAAAAGGCGTATGCGTGGGGAATCGTGGAGGAGGATGCAAAAGGGCGAAAGATGGCAGCTTGTATTGAGACTTGCCCGGAGGAATGGAGCAACCGGCTGATGGTTACAGAATTATGGGTGCATGAGAAGTTGAGAAGGAAAGGAATCGGGCATCGGCTGATGGCTATGGCGAAGGAGCAGGCAGTAAAGGAGCGCCGCAGGGCGGTTATTCTGGAAACCCAGTCCTGCAATACGGGGGCGATATGCTTCTATGAGAAGGAAGGCTTCGAGATGATAGGGTTTGACAGTTGCTGTTATTCTAACCGCGACAGGGAGCGTAAGGAAGTCCGTATCAATATGGGGTATTTTATTGCTTGAAATTTTCTTAAAGTTAGACGATAATAGAAATACAAAAGATTTTAATGTTTTACGATGTGTAGAGATAGGAGGATTAGATGGAGCGCAGAGATAAAACGAATTATTATCTGGATCTTGCGGAAATGGTGGCTCAGAGATGCACCTGCCTGAGGCGCCATTACGGGGCGGTAATTGTCAAAAACGACGAGGTCATATCCACAGGATATGTGGGCGCGCCGCGGGGGAGAAAGAATTGTACGGATATCGGGGAATGTGTCCGCAGGAAGATGGGCGTACCGAGAGGAGAGCGATATGAACTGTGCCGCAGTGTCCATGCGGAAGCAAATGCGATTATCAGCGCTTCCAGGGACAAGATGATCGGAAGTTCCATGTATCTGACCGGCATAGAGGTGGATACAGGAAATTATATTGAGAATGCCAGCAGCTGCTCGATGTGTAAGAGGCTGATCATCAACGCAGGGATCGAGAAGGTATATATCCGTGATACGAAAGAGGACTACCGTATGATCCTTGTGAGGGATTGGGTGGAGAATGATGAATCTATAGAGGGGGTATTTGGGTATTAAACTTTTTGCCAGCCTTGTTCTTATACGGGGCTGGTAATTTCGTGTTATAAAGAAGCTGGTATCGGATCGATATCACAAGCTTTACTGTTACAGGATAAAAGAGGAGTGTGAAGTATGGTTTTAAATAATTGTACCGTATGCACCGTATACGGTTCTGAAGAGACGGAGCAGAAGAGAATTCGGGTAAAATATACAGGGGATCAGATTTTTTTATATCTGAAAAGGGAGGGTGACCTGCCCGATTCAGAACAGGTGAGGATAGATTTTTTTGACGCACAGATCGGATGTATAAAAACAAAGTGCGTGCTTTCGGTCAGAAGGAATTACGAATCTTCAGTCTCAGAGCCCTGGATTGCAGATTGTGAGATATTGGATGTAATGGAAATCGTACAGGGCCGGAGATACTTGAGAGTGAAAGTGGAAGAAGAGGTTCTGTTTACATCGTTTAAAGCAGGGGAATTTAGCGGCGATATCCAGAATATCAGCGAAGGAGGATTATATTTTATCACCAGGACGCGGCTGAAAAGTGACGACACAATAGAGTTCCGTTATATTTTTGTCGAGAAGGAGTATTTGCTGAAAGCCGTTATTCTGAGAGAAGAGGATTTTCGGGACGGGCGGTATGGATACGGATGTCAGTTCTCGGAAATTCCTCAGGGCGCTGCCAGAGATATGAAGCAGTATGTGTTTATGAAGCAGAATGGCAGATTATTATAATAAAATGGTTTTCAAGAGGCTGGAAATTGAAGGGATTCGTGATATAATCAAGAAAATAAAGTATTAGAAACAAGAAGGGCAATGAAGGAAGGGAAAGAGTTATGGGATTTCGCGTGAGGGATATGATGAAACTGGATATCTTCAACGAGGCAAAGCTTCTGGGGGGAGAGGCAGGTCTTGATAATGAGGTGCGCGGAGCTACGATTATTGAGGCTCCGGATATCGTCAGGTTCATCAACGGCGGGGAGGTGCTTCTGACAAGGTTCTATGCGTTCCAGGCCTGCAGCATGGAGGAATTCAGCGCGTATTTCCGGGAATTGGCGGTAAAGAGAGTCAGCGCTATCGTTATAAAGCGCGGGGATGATGTGGAGGATATCGACGAGAAGGTAAGATTTATTCTGGAATTTGCAAAAGAATTTTCGGTTCCGATTCTGGAGGTGGTGTTTGAGCTTTCGTTCCGGGAAATTTTGAAACCGATTCTGGAGCAGCTTTTTAATGAGGAAGTTAAGTATCTGAAATATTTTAAGACCACTTATGATAATTTTACGGCGGTATCCTTTTCTTACAGTTCTACGGAAGAAAGTATAGGAAAGATTCTGGATATGTTGGAAAGGCTGATCGGTAATCCGATTGCGCTTTTTAACCAGAATAAGGATTTTATTGCAGGGACGGAGGGCTGTATGCCGCAGATGGAGATATCGCGGCAGGCGAAAGAGTATCGGCCGCAATTCTATTCCAAGTATACATATTTCCGGCAGACGGTGGTTCTGGATGGAGAGAATTCCAGGGAATGTGAACAGTATTTTGTGAAGTGGCGGGTTATGTACAACAGAAGCATGTATCTTGTTGTCACGGCGTCAAAAAGCCGGTTTGGGGATATGGACGATATAGCCATTGAGAATGCGGTGACGGCGCTTCGGCAGGAGATGTTCCGTCAGCACGCCGTCGAGGAGCTGGAAGAAAAGTTCCAGAACGACATCATTACACAACTGCTGAACGGCAAGACACATTCTGCTCATGAACTTGAGCGGGCGATCAGGAAGCTTGGAATACCGATGGACGCGTATTATCGGGTATTGATCTTCAAGCTGTGGAATGAGGGTATGCAGGAATTCGAGAAGCTGAATGAGAAATTTAAATATGACAGCATATTGCGGGATGCGATTTTAAATGAATTTGAGGATGTCAGAACCCGTAACGATGTGGATAAGGTGATCGTCATCCAGCAGATCAGACAAGGGCAGAAGCAGGAAGATTACCGTAAAGAGCTGAAGGCAACGGTGGAAAGGATACAGAAGAGGATCAGCCAAAAGAATAAAGGGCTTTTTGTGCGCGCAGGCGTAGGAAAGGAAATCGAAGGAGTTTCCAATATCTCGGATAGTTATAAGGAGGCGAGGGATTCTCTGGAGTTTATCGGTATATTTGAAGATCAGCACACCGATCAGGAGTCACAGATCGCTTTTTTCTCTGATATGGGGATCTTTAAGCTGCTATGCCAGGTAGACAGTGCGAAAGAACTCTATGAATATATTCCGGAAGCACTGCAGAAATTATTTCATTATAATAAAAAGCAGCAGAGACAGGAATTGATTCTGACTTTGAGTACCTATCTTGACAGAAACCAGAATCTTACGAAGACGTCCCAGGATCTTTTTATCCATTATAAGACGGCGGCGTATCGAATTGAACGGATTACGGAAATTACGGGAATTGATTTTCATAATCCTAGTGAGGTGCTGGCAGTTCGGATTGGGTTGATTGTCTACAAAATGATTCATAATATGGAAAGATAGGAAGAATGAGGTGCTTTTTGTCTAAAATGGATAAAAAGTATCTCTTTTTTTATCTTTATTCTCCAATGTTTGTTGTTATTTATTTATCTATAATGTGAACTATAGACAAAGATTATATGTTATAGTGATTTTATCTATACAATATAACTATAGTCTGATATGCGTTTTTGTGAATTGTGCTGAATTATTAATCTTGAAAGGAGGAGATGACAGTAATTATGAAGGTAAATGGAAAGAGAGTTGTTTCCCGGTTAGAAGAGATCTATCAGTGCGGCAAGAAGGAAGACGGGACATTTACAAGAATGGCGTTTTCCGCAGAGGATGTAAAGGGAAGAAAGCTTTTTGCTTCCTGGGCCGAAGCTCTTGGAATGACGTGCAGGATAGACGAGGCCGGTAATCTGATTGCCCGCATGGAGGGGCAGGATGAAAAGCTTCCGGCGATTCTAATGGGATCTCATCTGGATACCGTGCCGGACGGAGGAAAATATGACGGTGTTCTTGGATGTGTAGGCGGGTTGGAGATCTGCGAGACATTCAAGGAAGAAGGATATGTTCCCCGGCATCCGATTGAAGTGATCGTATTTACCGATGAGGAAGGTTTCCGGTTTGGAAAGGGTCTCACCGGAAGCAGCGCAATCTGCGGACAGGATCCGAAAGTCAGTGATTCGGAGGCAGATATCTACGGTGAAGAGAGAGGAAAGGTCATGGAATCCTACGGCATCACGAGTGGGGACATGCTTAAGGCGGCGAAGGACCCTTCTTCTGTACATTGCTTTATAGAGCTCCATGTGGAACAGGGGGCAAGATTATATAAGACAGATACTTCTGTCGGAGTCGTATCGTCTATCGCAGGGGTGAACCGTTATGATGTTGTGGTAACCGGCGAGGCGAACCATGCCGGAAGTACGGCTATGGCAGACCGTAAAGACGCATTGGTAGCGGCGGCTGGGTTTATCAACAAGATACCGGAGATTACGGCGGAATACGGCAACGAATTTACGGTCGCAACCGTGGGCACGATAAAGGTAACCCCGCATTCGGTCAATGTCATTCCCGGCACCTGTGCATTCAGCCTGGAGATCAGGGATCAGGACGATAAGGTTATGTCGCTGATTGAAGAGAAGCTGCGGGGATTCCTGGAGGAGATCTGTAAAAAGTATGGGGTTACTCATACGTTTGTTCCCACATCTTTCCATGAACCGGCGCCGATGTCCGAGTGGGTGAAAGAGAACGTGGAGAAAGCGGTGAAAGAACTTGGTATTGATTACTGTACGATTCCAAGCGGCGCTTTCCATGATTCACTGATTATGACAAGCGTGTTCCCTACGGGTATGATTTTCGTTCCGAGTGAAAAAGGAATCAGTCATTCGAGGTATGAGTATACAAAGGATGAAGATATTGAGAACGGATGTAATGTATTGCTTCAGACAGTTTTAAATGTAGATCGTTAGTGTTAATAAGTTATAAATCCTGCCGCCGGAGTATGGCCGTAAAGATGACGGGAATGGATTTTCAGGCGCACTTCGGCAGAGGGAATTAAAAAATAAAAAGAAGGAAGGTAATTACTATGGCAAAGAAAAAAATCGGTATCATCGGCGGAGGTATCTCAGGGGCGGCTCTGGCTTATCATCTGAGTCTTTATGAAGGAGAAGCAGAGGTGATCGTATTCGAGAAAGATACGATCGGCGGAGCTTCCACAGCGAAATCAGCGGGTACGGTATGTCTTTTTGACGATTCTCTGAAGAACAGATACTGGGATGTAAGACTTTACGGTTTTGAGTCTTATCTGAAGATGGAAGCTGAGGAAAAAGGTTCCGCAGGTTTTGATAAGACCGGTACTTTGGTTGTGGCGACCAACGAAGAAGTTGAGAAAGTTATTAAGACAGGTATCGCCCTTGCAAAAGCCGCAGGCTATACAGGCGAGTACATCACAGATAAAGACCGTATCAAAGAGATCCTGCCTGATATCTCTACGGACAATATTCTTGGCGCAGGCTATACCGCAGACGACGGATATTTTGACGGAACTATGATTTCCAATACATATGCAAAGAAAGCTCAGAAGAACGGCGTTGTTGTTAAGACCGGCGTGAAGGTAACAGAGGTTGTTGTAGAGGATCAGAAGATCAAGGGACTTAAGACGGACGACGGACAGGATTATGAGTTTGACGTAGTAGTTGACTGTACAGGACCTTGGAGCAAATTCACAGGCGAGATGGTAGGCTTAGACGTACCGATCTGGCATACCAAGGCAGAAGCGTTCTTCTTATGTCCTCCGGGAAAGAAGCTTGATTATACATTCCCTGTATTGAAGTATCCGGAATTCTACGGACTTCGTGCCGGAGATAATATCTTTATCTGTAAGTCTCACTTATCCATGGATCTGAGCAATCCGATGCATGCAGGACAGTGGGATCCGGATAAATTGCCGGCGACAGGCGGAACGGACGATTACTTTATTGACTTCCTGCTGGATCAGTTAGAGGCGAAGGTTCCTGGAATCGTAGACAGCGGACTTGTATCTTCCTGGTTATCCTATCGTGCAGAGCCGAAGGATTTCTGGCCGATTTTGGGCGAGACGCCGGTTGAAGGCTATATGCTTTCCACAGGATACGGCGGAAACGGTGTTATCGAGGCGCCTGCCGCAACCCGTGATCTTGCGAAGCTGATCATGCGTGGAGAGAGCACGCCGCTGCTGGAGAATTGGGCATTCAAACGCCTTCTGTAGGAACAGGATACAGAAATTGATGCAATAGTTTATGAGAGTCTGCGCGTCAATCTGCGCAGACTATAAGAAAACGATTCAGGAGGAAACCATGAATATAGCAGTTCTTATAAAACAGGTTCCGGTTTCAAACGACGTATCCGTAGATCCGGAGACACATGCACTCGTGCGGGCAAGCTCAGAAGGTATGGTGAACCCGGCTGACTTGAATGCAATTGAAGAGGCTATGCTTCTTAAGGAGCAGACAGGCGGAAAGGTCGTTGTGTTTACCATGGGACCGCCGGATGCAGAAAAAGCGCTGAGAGACGCTATGGCGCTTGGATGTGACGAGTCCTGCCTGGTAACAGACAGAGCGGTTGCGGGCGGAGATACGGTTGCGACTGCAAAGGTACTGGCAGCGGCAATCAAGAAATATGGAGAATTTGATCTGATCTTAGGCGGCGCTCTGTCTGCGGACGGCGCAACCGGGCAGGTTGGAGCAATGGTGGCGGAGTGTCTTGACATTCCTCATGTTGTAGAAGCACAGGGAATGAAGTATGATGCCGCAGAAGCAGACAAGATCGTGGCCGTGAAGAAGTTCCACGACAAGAAACTGAGTATCAGATGTTCTCTCCCGGCGATGATATCCTTTAATTTTGGCTGTAATGAGCCGCGTCTTGCAACTCTTCGTACGAAACGTGCAGCAAAGGCAAAGCCGCTTGTAACTTATACCAATGCGGATCTTTCGCTTCCGCTTGACGAAGTGGGTATCGCAGGTTCACCGACAACAGTGGTAGATTCTTTCTCACCGAAAGCGGGAAGAAAGGCAGCTATGCTTGAAGGAACACCGGCAGAGCTTGCGAAGAAGCTTAAGGACCTGATTGAAGAGGAGAAAGGAAAATAGATCAATGGCTAATGGAATTTGTGTTTATGCAGAAAGTTATAAGGGTAAATTAGAGCCGGTAGCTGCAGAACTGGTTTCAGCGGCTAAGGAGATCCAGAAGACGACAGGGGAGAAGATTCAGGCGATCGTGCTTTCAAAAGAAGCCGACGGGATCGTGGCTGAACTTGATAAGCTGGGAGTCGAAGAGATCTATGCTGTAAAAGCAGAGCGTGACTGCTCGCAGCAGGATGACGCCGTAAGCCAGGCGATCGCTGAGATGCTTAAAAAGGTTGATCCGTCCAGTGTTCTGATTCCGGCGACTCCGGAGGGACGTTCCATCTTCTCCAGAGTAGCGATGAAGCTGGGCTGCGGTCTGACGGCGGATTGTACGGAAGTTCTGGTGGGAACGAAGGAAGACGGATCTTATTATATCAAACAGAATAAGCCATCCTTTGGAGAGAATGTCTTCGTAACGATCATTACGAGAGACGGATATTATCCGCAGATGATGACGGTCAGACCGGGCGTGTATACACCGCAGGAAGAAGCGGCAGGCGGACAGGCGAAGATCGAATATTTCGATGATATCAAGGTCGGTGATTCTAAGATTGAAATCATCGAGGAAGTGGAAGCAGAGAATGAGACGGGAAGCATTCTTGGAGCCGAGGTAGTCGTAGTCGGCGGAAGGGGTGTTCTGGAAGACGACAACTTTGCGTTGCTTGAGAAATTTGCGGAGAAGGTCGGAGGAGCGATCGGAGGAACAAGACCGATGGTTGACTCAGAGATGATTCCGTTCAATCATCAGATCGGGCAGACAGGACTTACGATCCGTCCGAAGATTTGTATTTCTTTCGGTGTATCCGGAGCAATTCAGCATACGGAGGGTATCAAGGATACGAAGTTGTTCGTGGCAGTGAATACAGACGAAGAGGCGGCGATTTTTGGTGTTGCCGATTATGGAATTACGGCTGACTTGAAAGATGTTCTGGAGAACTATCTGAATCTTTAAATAGATTTTGTAAGTTTGATATGACGTGATAAAACGGGGGAATTGTCAGGCGAAGATGCGATGATGCCGGGACAGTTCCCCCTTTTATACTTGGAAATATTTAATCGGCAATGTGTTCGAGACACCAGAGGATTCCGCAGAGGGTGTCGATACCGGAGGAGTGGCCGATGGCTTCGAAGTCTGTCAGGATTGCGCCGGGAGCGGGGAGCCGGCAGAGATTGTTAACCGGGAGGCTGTATTGGTCTTCGAGGGCACAGGAAAGGAAGGCGGCGCTGATGTCGATCGTGTCGGAGAGCCGGCCGGTGATTTCCTTTTTTAAAAAATGTGTGAAAGGGTGTTCTGAACTGCCCGTGAAGACAAGTCCGGCAAGTACTCCGCACAGGAAATCGTCGCCGCTGGGTGTCAGGCCGATGCCCAATCCCAGGAGGCGGGATAGTTCTGCGGCGGCTTTTTGGAAGTCTTTTGTAAGAAGGAACTCATTACAGTGCAGAATAAAATTCCTGGCCGCCGACAAGATGAGGGACAGATCATCTGTCGATGGATTCTCTCTGAACAGAAGTGAGAATCCGTTGGTCTCGGTAACGGACAGGGCGGTTCGGATATTGGAAGCGAGGGCGGAACGCGTCTGGGCTGTTAATGGCCTGGTAATCTTAAGGTCAAGGCGTACGGCGTCCGTATATGTGAAACGGTAAAGCCGTGAACGGCCCTGTAAAGTTATGGTTTCCCTGTCAAAAAGAACTTTATCGCCGGCTTTGATATTCAAAGTGTTCATGGAATCCGCAGAAAGACCGCAGATCAGGCTGACAGGGGAGAGAGGAGAACCGTCTGTCTGCAGCGACAGAATCTGTTTTCCGTCTGTCAGATTGACGGTACGGCGGTACACGGAATGTATGGTTCCGGCAACGAGATGGGGCAATATCTGTTCGGCGTAGATTGATAATTGTTTTATCTGATAATTCATGGAATAGTTCTCCTTTGTAAGTGTAAATTTGGACGTTGTCCGCATGAATAAGATTTTCTGCTTTTCATACATGGTATCAGAGTATGCAGAAAATTACAATCATTGCTGAATAATAAATGATTAAAATCCGGTTCACAATTTTAGTGTATTATGATAAAAAAATAACAACATTATCCGATAATATTGTGAAAAATGCACAAAAATGAAGGGCGATATTCTCTGTTTTGTGCTATTGTGATTTGTTTCTTTTTGGATTAAAATAGTATATAAGTGGTTAAAAAGTGGTTGATCGGCTAATTTTATTTTTAGGAGGTTATGTTATGTACGATTTAGTGATTCGAAACGGCAGACTTGTGACTCCGGACCGTATTTATGAGGCGGATATCGCGATTCAAGATGGCAAATACGCGGCGTTTCTTGCGGCAGGTACGGAGGCAGAGGCGAAGGAAACGATTGATGCGAAGGGGAATTATGTATTTCCGGGAATTATCGACTGTCATGCACATCTGAATGAACCGGGTTTTGAATACAGAGAGGATTTTGAGACGGGCTCCCGGGCGGCGGCGGTAGCAGGCTGTACGACATTGATCGATATGCCGCTTAACAATGATCCTTCCCTGATGAACAAAGAGATCTTTGATCTTAAGATGGGGAAGATCAGCAAGCATTCTGTGATCGACTATGCGCTTTGGGGAGGGCTTGTAGGCGATTATGACGACAAACCGGGTTCTGTGAAGAATAATATGAACGATCTTGTAGATCTTCATAATTGCGGTGTCGCAGCGTTTAAGGGATTTACCTGCCCGAACGGGAACTTGTTCCCGACCGTGAATATGGGAAATGTCCGTAAGGCATTGGAGATCCTGAAGCCGTATAACGCACTGTGCGGATTCCACTGTGAGGAATTCGGCCAGGTATTGGAGAGAGAGAAAGAAGCAAAGGCGAAGGAAGGACAGACGAACGAGCAGAAGATCCGTGATTTCCTTGATTCTCATGACGTATGGACAGAATATGTAGCGACGAAGAACGTAATCGATATGGCGAGAGCGACAGGAGGACGCGTACATATCTGCCATGTCAGCCATCCGATGGTAGCGCAGGTAGTTAAGGACGCTATTCATGAAGGACTTCCGATTACTGCAGAGACTTGCCCGCATTATCTCGGATTCACAGAGGATTTTGTGTTTGAGAAGGGCGCTCCGGCAAAATGTACGCCTCCGATGCGGACGAAAGATGATATGGAGAAGATGTGGGATTATGTGCTTGACGGGACTCTTTCCTGCGTGGGAAGCGATCATTCTCCGGCTGCGGACGAGGAGAAGGACAATGCGACCAAGGATATCTGGCATGCATGGGGCGGACTCAACGCAATTCAGTTCTTCCTGCCGATGATGTTTGACATGGTTGTGAATAAGAAGGGATTAAGCCCGACTTTGATAGCTAAGGTTATGGATTATAATCCGGCTAAGATCTTCGGACTGTACGGACGTAAGGGCGCTTTTGAACTTGGTTTCGACGGCGATATCGTTATCGTGGACCCAGAGAAAGAGTGGAAGGTAGACCAGACAAAGCTTCTGACAAAGGGGCATGTATCCTGTTTCGACGGACAGGAAGGAAAAGGCGCGCCGACTTGTACGATCATCCGCGGTAAGGTAGTAGCCGCCGACGGTATGTACAAGGAAGAGGCAGTCGGGTACGGAGAGTACATTACGCCGGTGAAATAACCGTAAGAAGTACGGTTCTGGATTACCCGGACCGGTACGCCGGAGTGTCTGCCGCTTCGCGGACGCGCCGGTATACCGGCGATAAGATAAAAGAAAAAGGAGAGAGACTATGAGTGATGTAAATAATGAAAAGAAACAGGCCAGTTCGATCGCCCCGATAAAAAAGGAAGACCGAATCATGAGTTGGGGATCCAACACAATGTTATGGCTCGGAGGATGTATCTCTATCGGTACATTGTCCATGGGTTCAGCCCAGCTTGACAATGGGCTGAATTTATTACAGTTATTCCTTGCGGTATTAATCGGTTCTACAATCCTGGTTATAGGTATCGCATGCAACGACCAGTTTTCATATGTAACAGGCGCGCCTTATGCGGTACAGCTTAAGATGTCTTTTGGTACGAAGGGAAGTATCGTACCGGTATTTATAAGGGGTCTGCCGGCTATCGTATGGTATGGTTATCAGACATGGCTGGGCGGTACGGCGATTAATAATATCTTCCGTGCGTTTGGCCTGGATATCCAGTATGGATATGTTATCTTTTTCATTTTGTTCCAGTTGATTCAGATATTCCTTTCAACGAAGGGGTTCCAGGGGGCAAAATGGGTTGGCAACATAGGCGGCGTTGTTATTACAATCGCTATGCTTTACCTGTTATACCTCTGTCTGACGACACAGTGGGATGCGATTTCTGCAAATCTGCTTGGTATTGAAGGAACATGGGGAATGCCGTTTGTGGCGGCTATTATCGCATTCTTCGGTAACAGCACGACGGTTATGCTGAATGCCGGCGATTATTCCCGTGAAGTAAAAGACGGTTATTCCAGCACTGTGCGCGGAGTTTCTTATTTCCTTGCTATGGTTCCGGCAACCGTACTTCTTGGTATGATCGGCGCTATGGCTTGTTCCGCGACAGGCGTTGCGAATCCGATTAACGCGTTTTACGAGATGGTTGACAGTAAGCTTGTTCTCGTTGTAACTCTTTGCTTTATTATTATGGCTCAGTTATCGACAAACCTTGCGTCCAACGTAATCCCGCCTGCATATGCATTTATGGATGTATTTAAGATGAAGCACAAACCGGCGGTTATCATCGTTGGTATCCTTGCAGTATGTACATGTCCATGGGTTCTGACAAACGACAGTTCCGCGGCAGGTCTGGCTCTGTTTACGAAGATTTATACAGCGTTCTTCGGACCGATCTTTGCGGTATTGATTACGGATTACTTCATTCTGCACAGAAGAAAAATCAGCGATTCATTGTTGAAGGATCTGTATAATGAGGAAGGAGAACATAAGGGTGTGAACTGGGCGGCGATTATTGCTATCGCAGTCGGCGCGGTGATCGGTCTGTTTAATGTTGATATTTCCTTCTTTACGGCTACGATTCCGACGGCTCTTATTTTCTACTTCTGCATGAAAGCTATGCCGTCATGCGCGAACTTTAGAAAGGGTACGACGTTAGATAAATAATGGACGAAAAAAAGACAGTAGAAGAGTATATGGCGGAGCTTAAGGACATTGTTATGCTGGAGACGTCGCTGTGCAGGCAGGAAAAGACGCAAAAAGCATATGCGGATTATACATATGTTCCTCAGGCGCCGCCGCAGTATAGGAACAGAGCTTCACTGGGGATGATCTCTCTTTGTGTGACGTGGGTGATCTTCGATGTATTTGCGTATTTTATGAAGTATACGAAGGTAAGCATCGGTGCGTCGATATTCACGGCTGCTTTGATTATTTTCTTTATCCTGCTGCAGCGGCGCGGGATAAAGGCGAATCAGAAGTTGGAGGCGGAGTATGAGGAATACAGCCGCACTTATGAGCTGGTGAAGCTTCTTGAGGAGCCGAACAGGCGCACACGGAGAGTACTTGAGCGTCTTTACGAGAAGAGTACGGTCTATGAGAGATATCGGAATTTGGACGCAGTATGCGCGATATACGGTTATCTTGAATCAGGCAGAGCCTCAGACATCTATGGTTCAAAGAGCGTCTATCGGCTATATGACAAAGAGATGCAGAAAGGTAATATTCCGGATAAGAGCAGGGAGATCGAATGTAATATCAGTTCGGCAGAGCAGATTCCTGAGTACTGCAGAGAAATAGAACGTCTTATAGATGGAATTGAGAGAAGAAATCAAATCATTGAACAGGAGGGAATAGACAATGTATGATGTATTGGTGAAAAACGGTAAAATTGTTACTGCTGATTCTGTCATCGAAGGAAATGTCGCGGTGAAAGACGGTAAGATTGCGGCTGTTCTTACGGCGGGCGATGAACCGGAAGCGGCAAAAGTGATTGACGCGACAGGGAAATATGTATTCCCGGGAGCGATCGACACACATGCGCATCTGAATGATCCCGGATTTGAGTGGCGTGAAGATTATGAGCATGGTACGGCGGCTGCGGCTCTCGGCGGATATACGACCGTGATTGATATGCCTCTTCAGAATGATCCGTGTATGACGAATGCGGAAGCCTTTGATTTTAAAGAGAATAAGGTTTCTCCGAATGCGTTCGTTGATTATTGCTTCTGGGGAGGGCTTACGAGTTATAACTTTAACGATCTGAAAGATCTGGATGAGAAGGGATGTGTTTCTTTCAAATCCTTTATCGGACCGGTTTCTCCGGATTATGAGTCGTTAAACTATGGTCAGGCTATGGAGGCCATGGATATCATTAAGGAATTTGGCGGGCGTGCAGGATTCCATTGTGAAGATTATGCGATCATCAAGAATCAGGAGAAGAGGATGAAAGAAGCCGGCCGCAATGACTGGAAAGCGTTTCTTGAGTCCCGCCCGGTTGTGGCAGAGATCGTTGCTACCGATGCGATTATCGAGATTGCCAAAGCGACGGGATGCAAAGCACATATCTGTCATGTATCTCACCCGGCAGTAGCTAAAAAAATCAAAGCGGCGCAGGACGAAGGATATGATATCACGGCAGAGACCTGTACTCATTATCTGACGTTCAGCAACGAAGATGTGATTGAAAAAGGACCTCTTTACAAATGTGCTCCGATTCTTCAGCCGAAGGAAGCTGTCGAGGAGATGTGGGAATATGTGAAAGCAGGGGTATTCAGCGGGATTGCTTCCGACCATTCTCCTTGTTCTTATGATGAGAAATTCAATGAGATCCTTGGAAATAAGATCGAGACGGTATTCGATGTATGGGGCGGCTGTTCAGGTATCCAGAGCGGTTTCCAGGCGGCGTTCAGCGAAGGTGTCGTAAAACGCGGCGTGTGCCCGACGGTACTTGCGAATGCTATGTCTGTACTGCCCGCGAAGGCATTCGGTATCTATGGAAAGAAAGGCGATATTAAGCCGGGATTCGATGCAGACCTTTTAATTGTCGATCCTGAGAAAGAATGGGAGATCACGGAAGAATCTCTTCTGTACGTGAATAAGATCTCGGCGTTTGTGGGTCTTAAGGGGAAAGGTCTTCCGGTTGTGACTCTTGTACGCGGTAATGTGATCGCCGAAGACGGCAAGATTGTTGCGGAAAAAGGCGTAGGCGAACTGGTAAAGAGAATCAAATAAAAAAGATGTCGAAAAATTAAGGAGAGAGTAAAAGTATGAGTATTGTTGATAATAAAAATCTGAATCCGGAATTGGTAAAAAATGTAGATCCGGATCTGCAGCCGACACAGAAGCGTATCATGGGAACCTTGTCTTATGCGGCGAGTTTTATGGGCGGATGTGTATCCATCGGTACATTTTCCATGGGCGCGGGTCTGATCGGAGTCCTGACCGTTACACAGGCGATTCTTGCCATGACGATTGGATGTCTTGTCATTGCGATTGCATTGGCGGTTATCGGTGACTGCGGCCATACCTATGGTATTCCGTTTACGGTACAGTTAAGAAGCAGCTTTGGCACCACCGGCGTTAAGATTCCCGGCGTGCTCCGCGGACTTCCGGCAATCGTATGGTTTGGTTTCCAGAGCTGGGTAGGAGCGGGAGCCATCAACAGTTGTATGAATATCCTGTTTGGCATAAGCAATCTTCCGGTTGTATATGCGCTGTTTACCCTTCTGCAGGTAGCTCTTGCAATCAAGGGATTCGAGGGGATCAAATGGCTTGAGAACATTTCCTGTGTATTCATCATTGCGATCCTGATCTATATGCTGTATGTGGTTAATACCCAGTTTTCATCCGAGATCGGAGATGTGTTCTCGGGCATCAAAGGAACATGGGGCATGCCTTTCTGGGCGGCTACAACTTCCTTCCTTGGAATCTATTCCACGATGATTATCAATGCATCCGATTATTCACGTAATGCAACGGATGATATCAGGCCGGTAAAAGCAGCCAGCATCTATACGGTAGCCATCCTTCCGGTAACTCTGTTCATGGGGCTGATCGGTCTCCTTGTAACGGCCGCGACAGGAAACAGCGATCCGGTAGTAGTATTCTCCACTACGATGGGAAGTAAGTTTCTTACTATCGTAACTCTGCTTTTTATCGCGTTTGCACAGGTTACGACAAACGTATTGAACAATATCGTTCCGCCGGCATATGTATTGATGGAGTCTTTCAAGATGAAATGGACGCACGCTACTATATTGGTAGGTATCCTTTCTGCATGCGTAATGCCCTGGAAATTGGTTACAGATGAATCCGCAGCGGGACTTAACCTGTTCACGCAGTTCTATTCAGCATTCCTTGGACCGATCTTCGCGGTTATGGCAGTGGATTACTTCATTCTTCGTAAGAAGAAACTGGATATCAACGATATGTATGATAAACAGGGATGCTTCAAGGGTATCAACTGGGCGGCGGTTATCGCTATTATCTTCGGGTCACTGTGTTCACTGCTTGTTATGCAGTTGTCCTGGTATGTAAGCCTGATTCCTACGGGAGTTGCTTACTATCTGTTAATGAAGATGATGCCGAAGTCAAAGCCGTTCTGCAAAGGAACAATTTTTGAAAAATAAGTGAATGTGTCAGGGTCAAAAGTCTATATATCATAGTGATAAAAATGGCTTTGGAATCCGCAGAAAAGGGACGGCGGATGCCGTCCCTTTTTTGCACAGCCCCGTGGAGAAGAAGTATGCCGCTAAGGCGGCGCACGGGGCGTGCGGCGAGTAGGGAAGAATCTTCCCTGCTCGATTAGATATAACTTAATTATAGCGGTCGAGTTTCAGGTCTAAGAACTTGAGTGTTGCTTCCATCAGACGCATGGTGACCGGATTCTTTGTGTCCCGGTCAAAGTCGTGCATATTATGGGATGCAACGAATCTCTGAGGTTGATATTTGTTGCAGAGTTCCAGGAATTCAGAATAGGGTACGTCCGTATCTCCGGTGCTGTGCGCGCAGAAAAGAGGACAGGGAAACTTCTCGCAGGTGCGTAAGGTGTAATCAAGGTAGAAGAATTTCTGGCGTCCGGCATAGATCAGGTCGATCCATTTTCCCGTCTGTCTGGCGTAGACATAGACGCTGTAATGCGTGTTAAGGTCTCCGGCAGCGTGGATTCCGGAAGGGATAGCGCCAAGCGCCGACTCATTTACGGACGGCAGAGCACAGTAATAATTGCTCGGAGTCATGAACCAGCCGTCGCACAGAAAACCATATCCATAATAAGAAAGGATTCCGGCGGGTTTTTTGGCGAACTTCCCGCAGGCTCCGGCAAGCAGGCTTAAGTATGCGCCGGCGGAGCGGCCCCATAGGAAGTAGGGGAGAGCTTTGGTGGGCGCAGGCGCGGTCTGGCTCTCAGAAGGGGTTTCTGTAAAGGCAGCATAATAAGAGGAGAAGTCCTCTATATAGTGATTTATCGAGGCGCATACGTCGTCAAGGATCAAGTCCAGCTTTGCCGACGGAGCGAGAGGATAATCAAAGGCGATGATGCAGTAGCCGGCTTCGGTCATGGAAGTAAGATGGAATTCAGGAAGATCAGTCCTTGTTCCGTATAATAATCCGCCGCCGTGGAAATATAAGATACAGGCTTTGGGTTTATGGTCCGTGTCGAAATAGAGGGTGGCGTGCTTTTCATAGAATTTGCCGGGGATAGATATTTCTGTGCTTTGTAACATATTAATGTCTCCTTTTCATACTTTGAACATTATTAAAAAGTGGTTGAAAACTGCGGGGATAATTTTTATTATTTGTTTTATATTTAACAATCTCGGCTGTGAAAAAAATACAGCGCCGATAAATAATAGTATATCATAAAAGCGGGTGCGGTCAAGTATAAAAAGTGCCTGAATCTACCGCAAAATGGACAAAAAAGGGGATGGAGATTTGTCTAAAATGTCAATTGAATTTCCTGGTGAAAATTGTCATAATTAGGTTATAAAAACTGGTTGACCACAAAGACCAAAAATATTATTTTTTTAAACAAGAAAGAGAGGGAATGACAATGAGTTATTTAAACAATCAGATTGGTTACCGTGACGAGCTGCTGCAGACACGTTCCGTGATTAAGAAGGAGAACTGGGTTCTTCTTGAACCGGACGGACTTGTGAAGAACGCGATTCCAGGATATGTGAACTGTGACGTGACGATTCTTGGCACACCTGCTATGGGAGCTTCCTTCGCGGACTATCTGGTAACTGCGCACGCAGGCGGTAAGAAGGACGGCATCGGCGGAGAAGGGATCGAGACATTCCTCTATGTAATCGAAGGGGCGGTTACGGTGAAGAATGCCGACAAGGAAGTAGAGCTTACACAGGGAGGATACATCTACTCTCCGGAGGATAAGCCGGTATCTTTCGAGAACAAAGGGGACAAGGACGCGAAACTCTATCTCTACAGACGCAGATATGAGAAGGTAGAAGGATACAGCGCTTATACGATCGTCGGCAATGCGAATGAATTAGAATGGCTGTCCTATGAGGGAATGGAGAACTGCTATATCCAGAATTTCCTTCCTACAGATGATTTTGGTTTTGATATGAATATGCATATCTTGAAGTTCCATATCGGTGCTTCCCATGGATATATTGAGACACATGTACAGGAGCATGGAATGCTGTTCCTGTCCGGTAAGGCGATGTACAGACTGGACGACGAGTGGGTGCCGCTTAAGAAAGGCGATTATGTATTTATGGATGCATATTGCCCGCAGGCATGTTATGCAGTCGGTGATGAGGGACGTGAAGAAGTCCTGACTTATATCTATTCTAAAGACTGCAACAGAGATGTTGTATTATAAGCAGATATAAGGTAAATGATATTAATTAAAGGGATGTATGGGATGTGTGATAACCATGTGAAAGATTACCGCAGCCATGCGGAAAATGAAATAAGGATGGTGGAACATTATGAAACTTTCAAGAGATGAATTAAAAGGATTGATGAAAAATAAGATGATGCAGGCAGGCTTAAAGGAAGAGCATGCCGAGCAGACGGCAGAGATTCTTACATGGTCACATGAGAGAGGATATGCGTCACACGGCGCGGTACGTGTGGAATATTACAGCGAGAGAATCGCCAAAGGCGGTATTACCAATGATCCGAATATTACCTGGACGCAGACAGGTCCATGTTCCGGTATCATGGACGGAGATAACGGGATCGGTTACTGGGTGGCTACAAAAGCTACGGAGAAAGCGATCGAGATGGCAAAAGAGAATGGTGTTGCTATTGTAGGTATGGCAAATATCTCTCATACAGGATCTATCGGATACTATACCGAGATGTGTGCGAAGGAAGGTCTTGCTGCAATCACGTTCTGCCAGTCAGACCCGATGGCAGTGCCGTACGGCGGAACAGAGCCGTATTACGGAACCAATCCGATTTCATTTGCGGCGCCGACGGCTGACGACCGCAGAGTTGTATTCGATATGGCCACGACGGTCCAGGCCTGGGGCAAGATTCTCGACAAGAGGTCACAGGGTGCAGAGATTCCGTCTGACTGGGCGGTAGATGAGAACGGCGAGCCTGTTACAGATCCTCATAAGGTGAATGCACTTACACCTATCGCGGGAGCGAAGGGATATGGTCTTATGATGATGGTAGACGTGTTCTCAGGCATACTTCTGGGCGTGCCGTTCGGAAAGCATGTAAGTTCTATGTATCATGACTGCTCTAAGGGACGTGAACTTGGACAGATGATTATCGTTATGGATCCGGAGAGATTCTGCGGCGCCGAGCAGTTTAAGAAGAATATGTCTCAGACATGCGATGAGCTGGGAGAGATGAAAGCGGCTCCGGGATACGGCAAAGTATATTATCCGGGCGAGAGAGCCGTTATGAGAAGAGACAAGGCTTATGCGTCAGGCGGTATTGAGGTTGTAGACGAGCTGGTTGAGTATCTGAAGGGTGACGCGGTTCATTTTGACAGATATGACCATAAGAACAGATTCGCGGATTAATGAGTTGTGGCAGTCTGCCGGTGTGCCGGCGGGCTGTAACGTATATTTTCTAATTTCAGAAAGGGAGAAAACATGTTAAAAACAGTTGTAAAAAAGGGAAGTTATCAGGATTCAGTCGTACTGATGCTTCTGACAAACGAGATTTCTTCAGTAGAAGGAGTAAATAAGATCCAGGTAATGATGGCGACTCCCGCAAATAAAGATATCTTCAAGAGTAGCGGGCTGGATACGGAAGAGTTGATGGCGGCTACCGCAAACGATATGGTAGTTGTGGCGGATATCGAAGACGACGGCGTTCTTGACGTAGTTCTTGAGAAGGTAGAAGAGTTCTTGAAGAAACAGTCCACGGCTGCAGAAGGAAAGAAGGGCGCGGAGAGTGTAAAATCATGGGATAAGGCCCTTAAAAAAGCTCCGGAGGCTAATCTTGCGGTTATCTCTATTCCGGGAGCGTATGCGGCTCTTGAAGCTGACCGCGCTCTTGACGAAGGATTGAATGTATTTATGTTCTCCGACAACGTAACGGTTGAAGACGAGAAGGCATTGAAGGAAAAAGCTCACGCAAAAGGTCTGGCAGTTATGGGACCGGACTGCGGCACAGGTATTATCCAGGGAGTTCCGATTGCATTTACGAACAAGGTTACAAAAGGTTCTATCGGTATCATCGGCGCTTCAGGAACAGGTATCCAGGAGCTTACGACGATTATCGACAGATTAGGTGAAGGTGTTACCAACGCCATCGGAATCGGCGGACGTGACCTGAACGCTAAGATCGGCGGAATCACGATGATGGACATGATCGATGCGATGGAAGACGATGATGCGGTGAAAGTACTTGTTATCGTTTCCAAACCGCCGGCAAAAGAAGTGCGCGATATGATCTCCGCAAGACTTTCTAATTTCAGCAAACCAGTTGTTACGTTATTCGTCGGTGAGAAACCGGAATATCATGAGGAAAACTTCTATCACTGCTATACGCTTGACGAGGCGGCCCGCAAGGCAGTCAGCCTTGTAAGAGGTACGGAAGTTGCGGAAGCAACGATTGATATAGATGAATCTGAGTTCTACAAAGCAGAAGACGGTAAGACGATTAAGGCTTACTATTCAGGCGGAACACTGGCGAATGAAGCAGCTATGCTGATCAAAGATGCCATGAACTGTAAAGTACCGCCGGAGGATATCGAAGGATATATGCTTCAGTTAGACGGCAATGTCGTAGTTGACTTAGGCGACGATGCTTATACACAGGGCAAGCCGCATCCGATGATCGATCCTGCGAAGCGTATCGAATGTATGCAGGAAGCAGTAGATGATCCGACTACAGGCGCGGTTCTTCTTGATATTATGCTTGGCTATGGTTCACATGCCGATATGGCAGGAGCCCTCCTTCCGTCTATCGTTGCTCTGAAAGAGAAGGCAGAGAGCCAGGGAAGAAAGGTATTCTTTATCGCTACGGTATGCGGTACGAGAAGCGACTTCCAGGGATATGACGAGGCAGTAAATAAGTTAAAGGACGCAGGCGTGATCGTATGCGAGAATAACAAGCTTGCATGCCGTACGGCGATCCGTGCGATCGGAAGAGACTTTGACGAGCCGGTTAAAGAAATCCGTGCAAAAGAAGTCGTAGATGTAGAGAAGAACGCTCCTTCCGATAAGCTTCGCGCATTGCTTTCCGATAAGCCGAATATCATTAACATCGGCCTTAAGAGCTTCGCGGAAGTGGTAGAGCAGTTTGGCTGTGAAGTGGTACAGTATGACTGGCAGCCGCCGGCCGGAGGTAATGTGGAGCTGATTAAGATCCTGAACTTCCTGAGAAATTATGAGGGTATCGATGAGCTGAACCGTGCGGTGACCGCGAAGGTTGTTGCAAGCCAGCCGGTTCTTAAAGATAATGTACGTGCGAAAGAAGTGATCCCGGAATTTGCGGAGAACGGCGGTAAGGTAATCCTTCATGCAGGTCCTCCGGTAGCTTATGAGAATATGCCGGATCCGATGCAGGGTTCCTGCGTAGGCGCCGTTATGTTCGAAGAGTGGGCGGATACAGAGGAAGAAGCAAGGAAGATGTTGGAAGCTGGAGAGATTAAATTCATTCCATGCCACCACTGCAATGCAGTAGGACCGATGGGCGGTATTACCTCTCCGAATATGGCAGTCTTTGTAGTAGAGAATGAGACAGGCGGCAACAAGGCTTACTGTACGATGAACGAAGGTATCGGAAAGGTTCTCCGTTTCGGCGCATATGACGAAGAAGTTGTAAACCGTCTGCGCTGGATGAGAGACGTCCTTGGCCCGACGTTAGGCAAGGCGCTTCGTTCTATGGAAAACGGACTCGCAATCAATCCGTTGATCGCGAAAGCGGTTGCCATGGGAGATGAATTCCATCAGAGAAATATCGCGGCGTCCCTCGCGTTCCTTAAGGAGGTTGCTCCGATTATTACGGCTATGGAGATGGATGAAAAGGATCGTTATGACGTAATCAAATTCCTGGCTGATACAGACCAGTTCTTCCTGAATATCATGATGGCTACAGGCAAGGCTGTTATGGATGACGCCCGCAAGGATACAGACGGAACGATCGTTACTGCTATGTGCCGTAACGGTTATGAGTTTGGTATCCGTATCGCAGGTATGGGCGACGAGTGGTTCACAGGACCGGTCAACACACCGCAGGGACTTTATTTCACAGGCTACGACGCTGAGGATGCGTGCCCGGATATGGGTGACAGCGCGATTACAGAGACCTTTGGCGTGGGCGGTATGGCGATGATCGCAGCGCCGGCCGTTACAAGATTCGTAGGCGCAGGCGGGTATGAAGACGCTCTGCGTACCAGCAATGAGATGACAGAGATCTGTATCGACAGAAACCCGAACTTTACTGTTCCTACATGGAATTTCCAGGGAATCTGCCTTGGCATCGACGCGAGATTGGTTGTAGAAAAAGGAATCACGCCGGTAATCAATACCGGTATTGCGAATAAGGTAGCCGGAAGAGGCCAGATCGGCGCGGGTACGGTTCATCCGCCGATTGAATGTTTCGAGAAGGCTGTAAAGGCATACGCTAAGAAACTTGGGTTTGAAGCATAGGGAGCATATTAACACATCTGCCAGTGTACTGTATTCCAGGGACCAGGGGGGGGTCAGTACACTGGTACTGGCATAGGGCCAGAACGGTCCAAAACAGGAGATATTTTATGGAAAAGAAAAAAGTTGTCATTGCCCTTGGCGGAAATGCCCTTGGCAAGGATATAGAAGAGCAGAAAGAGGCAGTTGCAAAGACTGCGAAAGTGATTGTCGATCTTGCCGAGCAGGGATTGGACATCATCGTTACACATGGGAACGGCCCGCAGGTCGGCATGATTCAGAGCGCAATGGACAATCTGATTGTGATGCAGCAGAATTACAAGCAGATACCGCTTCCCACCAGCGTGGCTATGAGCCAGGGCTATATCGGTATTGATCTGCAGAATGCAATCAAGTACGAATTGTTGAGCCGTAATATTGACGGAAAAGTGTCTACGATCCTGTCACAGGTAGAGGTGGACAAGAACGATCCGGCTTTTGAGAATCCGACAAAGCCTATCGGAAGATTCCTGACGAAGGAGGAGGCAGACGAGAATGAGGCGAACGGCATCCGTTGTATGGAAGATGCAGGCAGGGGTTACCGTATCGTTGTGGCTTCCCCGATGCCAAAGAGGATCCGTGAGCTTCAGACGATCAAGACACTGGTAGACGCAGGGCATATCGTGATTACCTGCGGCGGCGGCGGAATCCCGGTAGTCAGCGACGAGGAAGGACGTCTGGTAGGCGTTAATGCCGTGATTGATAAAGATAATGCCAGCAGCCTTCTTGCGGCGGAGCTTGGTGCAGATCATCTGGTTATCCTGACTGCCGTTGAGAAAGTTGCCATCAACTGGGGAAAAGAGAATCAGGAATGGTTATCTGACCTTACGGTAGAACAGGCAAAAGAGTATATCGAACAGGAGCAGTTCGCGAAAGGCTCCATGCTTCCAAAAGTAGAAGCAGCAATTCGTTTCGCAGAATCCGGCGAGGGCAGGCATGCGCTGATTACGCTTCTTGACAAAGCGGCGGCCGGAATTGCCGGCGAGACCGGAACCGTAATCCACTCATAATCATGCGGTGAGTCGGAAATAAACTATTTGTGCGATTCAGGCTATCTTGGTAAACAGGCGGTTCGGAGCAATTGTCTGCTCTGAACCGTTGTTTCTTTTGGGATAGCTGATTACATAATATGTGGGCAGTTTAGGAGAGGGAACATGAATATACCAATTAATCTGTTTATGTGGATAATGGCTTTTCTGCCGATTATCGTACTTTTGATTTTGATGATAAAATTTAACTGGGGCGCTACCGAGGCGGCGCCGATAGGACTTTTGATTACGATTGTTACAGGACTTGTGTTCTTTAAAGCGAATATTAGATTGATCGCGGCAGAAAGTGCCAAAGGAGTCTGGAATGCGTTGATTATCCTGATCATCGTCTGGACGGCGATCTTAATGTATCAGGTTGGCGATGAGGCGAAAGCGTTCTTGGTGATTCGTAACGGCATGAGGAAACTTCTGCCGAATGAATTGCTTCTGGTTCTTGCGATGGGATGGATATTCGAAAGTTTTCTTCAGGGAATTACGGGCTTCGGAGTTCCGGTTGCAGTAGGAGCGCCGCTTCTGATCGGTATCGGCGTCAAGCCTATGTGGGCGGTTATTATTCCTCTTCTCGGGCAGGCATGGGGGAATACATTCGGAACATTAGGCGCGGCATGGGATTCCCTTGCTATGTCGGCGGGGCTTTCCGCAGGCAGCAAGGAGTATCTTGTGACGGCAATGTGGACGGCGGCGTTTATCTGGTTCTGGAATGCCATCGGCGGATTTGCGACCTGCTGGTTCTACGGCAAAGGCAAGGCTCTTAAGAAGGGACTCCCGGCGGTAGCTCTTATGGCAGTCATTCAGGGCGGAGGAGAACTTCTGTTAAGCCAGGTGAATACGACGATATGCTGTTTTGTGCCGGCATGCGCTTCTCTGATTGTAATCCTGCTTCTTGGAAGAGTAAAGATGTATAATGAGGAGTGGAGTATTGAAGACAGTCCGATTATGAACCGCGGGTTTGAAGGAAAGGCAGGAGGCAGCGAAGGACCTGCTGATATGAGTTTGATTCAGGCGTTTGTGCCGTATTTCCTTCTTTCGGCCCTTACTCTGATCGTTCTTCTGGTAAAACCGGTTAATGCGGTTCTGGGAAAGATTTCATTTGGTCTGTCATTCCCGGAGACTTCGACGGGATATGGATATGTGAACGCGGCGGTAGAGAGTTTCTCTCCGTTTACACCGTTCACACACGCAAGTATGTTCCTGTTTATATCGGCGATCGTAGGACTTTTCTATTATAAAAAGCATGGCTGGATTAAAGAAGGCGGAGTAAAGAGAATCTTTGTGAAATCAATCTCCATGACGATGCCGTCAGGTATCGCGGTCATTGGTCTGGTAATCATGTCCAAGATCATGGACGGTACCGGGCAGACCGTAGTTCTTGCAAACGGAATCGCGAATGTTCTGGGTAAAGTCTATGTGATACTGGCGCCGTTCGTTGGTCTTCTTGGAACCTTTATGACAGGAAGCAACATGAGTTCTAATATTCTGTTCGGCGGTTTCCAGATGACGACGGCCAATCTGCTGAACGTAGATCCGTCGGCAATCTTAGGAGCGCAGTCTGCAGGCGGAGCGATCGGAAGCGCGGTAAGTCCAAGCAAGATTATCCTTGGAACTACGACGGCAAGCATTCTTGGCAAAGAGGGAGAAGTTCTTAAGAGAATCATCATACTTACGGTTCCGACAACGATTGTAATCGGTGCAATCTTGTTTGTGCTGGTGGCGATCTAGGATTGGTTGCGCAGGAAGGAGAGTCTGACAGATTATGGAGAAGAAGAGTTTTTTTAAGACAAAAGAAGGCGGGCTTACAATTGCTTTTATCGTGATTATGGCGGCGTTTTTCATTATTCTTGCAGGTCTTGGCAGTGCAAATGATACGATTTGTCTGGTCGGATTTGTAATTATGGTGGCTGCTATGTTGTATTCGCCGGTTAAAACATTTATAATAAAGCCAAAGAAATAAAACGAAACGAAAGGAGAAAAACATTATGGCGATTGAAACAATTACAGGTAGAATAGCAAAGGATCTGGAGAGCTTGAAGCAGTTTACAGCGACACCGGGAGACGGCTGTACAAGACTTCCATTTACTCCGGAGGCAAGAGGGGCAGTGAATTATCTGAAAGAGATTATGGAGGAAGCCGGTCTTGAGGTAAGAGAGGACGCTGCAGGCAACGTAATCGGAGTTATGAAGGGAACGGATCCGGACGCGCCATGTGTTATGATGGGTTCACATTTTGATTCCGTAGTGAACGGAGGAGACTTCGACGGTATCGCGGGCGCCGTATGTGCGATTGAAGTTGCAAGACAGTTGAAGGAAGAAGGAGTTGCTCCGAAGAGAGACTTTGTAGCGGTTGGATTCTGTGACGAGGAGGGTATGCGTTTCGGAACAGGGTATTTTGGATCCGGCGCGATGCTTGGCAACAGAGACGTAGAGTACTGCAAGAACTTTGCGGATAAGGACGGAGTTACGATCTATGACGCGATGAAGGAATACGGTCTTGATCCGGAGAAGATTGAAGACGCTAAGTGGGACGTATCGAAGATCGGCAAATTCCTTGAGTTACATATTGAGCAGGGCCCGGTTCTTGAAGCGGAGAATATTGAACTTGGCCTGGTAGACTGTATCGTCGGCATCCAGCGCTATATGGTAACCGTTCACGGAAGAGCCGACCATGCGGGAACTACTCCGATGGATATGCGTATGGACGCGGTAGACGCTGCGACGAAGGTAATCTCCAAGATTCCGGACTGGGCGCGTGAGAAAGCAGACGGAACCGTTGCTACGACAGGATTTATCCGTACGACTCCGGGCGGTATGAACATCGTTGCGGAGAAGGTTGAGTTTACGGTTGATATCCGTTCCAAGAATAATGACAATATCAATGATATTGCCAACAGGATCCGTGCGGCTCTTGACAGAGAAGTAAAGGAGATGGGCGGAAGCTATGAGATCGATACCAAGCTTGTGATTACGCCGGTATGGCTGTCAGAAGAGATGCTGAACACGATGGAAGAAAGCTGCAAGGCAAGAGGTTACAGCTATAAGAAACTTCCAAGCGGCGCAGGGCATGACGCTCTTGAAATTGGTCAGGTAATCCCGACGGTAATGCTGTTTGTTCCAAGTAAAGAAGGCAGAAGCCACTGCCCGGTAGAATTTACGAAATACAGTGACTTTGCAAAGGCTTCTGTGATCATGACAGAACTTGCGAAAGAGCTGCTTACAAAATAAGAAATTAATCTGAAATGTTATACCTCTCAGGCTGCGCAGGCCAAGTCGTCTTGCTGTAATCTGTTGTGCTGTTTCATTTTGACAGAGCTTATGCGGCGGCGTTTTTGACCTGCGTGTCTGAAGAGGTATTCCGACAGTTCCTGAAATTGCGGTATGAATGTGCAGTTTCGTATACGTTTCCTAAGAAATGGAGAGGCATATGACAGAGATGAATCCGATTAATAAAAAAGAGAATCTTCGCTTATTAAGAAGTGCGCTCAGACTTACTCAGAAGGAGTTTATCGAGCGCTTTCTTTCCTCTGCAGACGGAAAACCTTCCATGAGCATTGCGACTTATTCTAATCTGGAATCGAAGGACGGAGGCAGAATGAACGAAGTGATACTGGCGGTGTCGGAAAGTCTTGGCATTGATTCTATGTTCTTTTCCATACCGCCGGAAGAATTTGCGGAGAAGATTCAGATGCTTCTGCCGGACGATGTGCTCGGTAATATGGCGGATGGGAATCCTATGAGAAAGGGCGGAACTATCAGTCTTCTGGTGAACCGCCTTACCATGTATTTTGCCGAGCAGATCTTTGGGAAACATTTGAAAAAGGGAGATAAGATTGAGTCGGACAGGGTGCTGGCGGCAAAGATGGGAGTCGGACGTTCGGCGATCCGGGAGGCGCTTAAGGTTCTGGAGGTCCTGGGGATGATTGATATCCGTCCGGGCCAGGGGACCTATATCAGCAACCATGAAGCCAGTTTTTTTGTCGTTCCTTTGTCCTGGTCTCTCTTCCTGAACGGAAGCCAGATTGACAGTATCGTGGAAGTGCGTAATCTTCTGGAAGTAAAGGCGGCTTATCTGGCTGCGGGATGTACGGATGAAGAGATTCTTGGCAAGCTTTACGAGATCTCGCACCGGCTTCACAGGGCTTATGCGGAGAGAGATTTTAAGGAGTTCCTGAATGAGGATCTGGAATTTCATATCTGTGTTGCGGAGTGTTCCGGTAATCAGATCATATACAGTATGATACAGACGATCAGCAATCTGATGCGCCATGTCAGCGGAAGCGGTATGGTGGATGAAGGGCAGCTTAAGGATATCTATGAGGAGCATCAGAAAGTATACGGATTGATCCTTGCGAAGGACGCCGAAGGCGCTTCAGAGGCGATGAAAGAACATCTTGAGAAGTCCACCGGACGCTATAATTACAGATAAGCGGCGAGAATTTTTGATAAAAATGTGATAAAAATAATAAAAAAGTCCTTGTTATTTTCCGGGGGATGTGATAAACTTGAATACGTTGTGAAGAAGAGAGATGGTCCTCTGGTACAGGCGTATTAAGAACATCCGAATAATAAGGAGGTCACACATAATGAATGATATTATCAGAAGTATTGAGGCAGAACAGTTGAAGGAAGTTGTGCCGGAATTTCATGTCGGAGATACCGTAAAGGTGTATGGTAAGATCAAGGAAGGAAACCGCGAGAGAATCCAGATCTTTGAGGGAACTGTCCTTAAGAAGCAGGGCGGCGGCTCAAGAGCTACATTTACGGTAAGAAAGAATTCTAACGGAATCGGCGTTGAGAAGACATGGCCGCTGCATTCACCGAATGTCGAGAAGGTGGAGGTAGTGAGAAGAGGTAAGGTAAGAAGAGCGAAACTGTTCTACTTAAGAGACCGCGTAGGTAAGAGAGCGAAAGTAAAAGAGTTAGTAAAATAGGAAGCAAGTCAGAAGGGGCAAGTACATAATGTATATTGCCCCTTTTCTGTTACAAGGGGAATACATGGGACGCAGACGAAAAAAACGTATATTCAGGAAAGCAAGGAAGAAGAAATTTGATTTTCATTTTCATGTGAATCTTAAACTTTTGAGAACGGCCGCCGTATGGAGCTTCAAGGCGGGGGTGGCGTGTCTTCTGGCATTCGTAAGTGTCTGGTATTTTGGACAGCAGGTCAGTATGGTGGGGGACTCTATGAAGCCGGTGCTGTATAATGGGGATGTTGTCCTTGTAAACCGGATTGTCTATAACGCGACGACACCGAAGCGGGGAGATATTATTGTGTTCAAACCCAAGGGGAATGAGAACGACCATTATTTCACAAAGCGTATCGTCGGTCTTCCCGGAGAGAGCGTTGAGATCATAGAGAACAGAGTCTATATCGACGGAGAGAAGCTGGAGGAAGAATATGAGACGACGGATATTGACGATGTAGGGATTGCGGACGAGAAAATACAGCTTGCGGGGGATGAGTTTTTTGTGCTGGGGGATAACCGCGCCAGCAGTGAAGACAGCCGAAACGCAGATGTGGAGAATGTTAAGCGGGAATATATTTATGGGAAAGCATGGTTTGTCATTTCTCCAAGGAAAGATTTTGGATTTGTAAGATAAGGAGCAAAAGATTATGCATGTTCAATGGTATCCGGGTCATATGACCAAAGCGAAGCGTATGATGCAGGAAAATATGAAACTGATCGATCTTATTATCGAGCTTGCAGATGCAAGAATACCGGAAAGCAGCAGGAATCCGGATATTGATGAGTTGGGTAAGAATAAGTCCCGGGTGATTCTGCTGAATAAGGCAGATCTTGCGGAAGAGAGCTGGAATAAAGCCTGGGCGGATTATTACCGAGAGAAGGGGTATCTGGCAGTCAATGTGAATTCCAGGAAAAACGGAACCATGAAGCCTGTTCAGGAAGTAATCAGGGAGGCGTGCAAAGAGAAGATTGAAAGAGACCGCAGAAGAGGGATACTGAACCGCCCGGTCCGCGCCATGGTTGTGGGGATTCCGAATGTGGGCAAATCTACTTTTATTAATTCTCTGGCAGGAAAAGCATGCGCCAAGACAGGGAATACGCCGGGAGTCACGAAGGGAAAGCAGTGGATACGCCTGAATCGTCAGGTGGAGCTCTTAGATACGCCGGGAATCCTGTGGCCGAAATTCGAAGACCAGCAAGTGGGAATGATGCTGGCTTTTATAGGTTCTATTAAAGACGAGCTTTTGAATACCGAAGAATTGGCGGCAGAGTTAATTCTTCGTCTGAATCAGGATTATCCCGGCGTGCTGGAGAGGAAGTATCAGATCATAGCCGATCAGGATACTTATGCCGTACTGGAGAGGATTGCGAAGAGCAGACATTGCCTGCTGCGCGGAAATGAACTGGATACAGAGAAAGCCGCGCTTCTGATGCTGGATGATTTCCGCAGCGGGAGGCTTGGAAGACTTACGCTGGAATATCCGCCGGAAATATGATAGAATTGGCGTGCCGGCGGACTGCTTTTCGGAGGGACCATACGTTGGAATATCCGCCGGAAATGCGATAGAATTGGCGTGCCGGCGGACTGCTTTTCGGAGGGACCATACGCTGGAATATCCGCCGGAAATATGATAGAATTGACATTGCCGGCGGACAGTTTTTCGGAGGGACTTACGGAGAAGATAGAGAAAGGGAGACTGTGGAAATGACAGACAGAGACGGGCAAAAGGAAGAAGAGAGAGGCATCCTGAGAGAACTGGGAGGATGGATTGTATATATACTGATTATTGTCGGGCTGACGTATCTGATTATCACCTTTGTAGGACAGAGAACCAGAGTAAGCGGTTCTTCTATGGAGACGACATTAAGCGACGGAGATAATCTGATCGTAGACAAATTGTCGTATCATTTTAAGGAACCAAAGCGCTTTGATATCATAGTATTTCCTTATAAGCATGAAAAAAATACATATTATATCAAGCGGATCATCGGACTTCCGGGAGACACCGTACAGGTAATCGACGGATATGTCTATATAGACGGGGAGTTGTTAGATAGCGATATCTATGGAGCGGAGGTCATGATGTCGGCAGATCTGGCTGCGGAACCGATTCAGCTTGGTGAGGATGAGTATTTTGTGCTCGGGGATAACCGGAATCATAGTTCGGACAGCCGTGATCCCAGCGTAGGTGTCCTGAAGCGGGAAGATCTGATTGGAAGAGCATGGGTACGGATCTATCCGTTCAATAAGATGGGAGTTATTAGGCATGAATAAGCAGGAAGAAGAAAGGCAGCGTAAGCAGCGGGAGAGGCTTGAAAAAGAGCGGGCGCGGCTTCATGAGATGCGCGTTTATGAGAGAGAATATGCAGGATATAGATATATCTGCGGAATCGATGAGGCCGGCAGGGGACCTCTTGCCGGCCCGGTTGTTGCAGGAGCCGTGGTCCTTGGACCGGAGACGGAGATTCTCTATCTGAATGATTCGAAGAAATTGTCTGAGAAGAAGCGGGAGATTTTGTATGATGAGATTAGGGAGAAAGCGGTTGCGGTAGGAGTCGGGATTGTAAGTCCTGCGAGAATCGATGAGATCAATATCCTGCAGGCTACTTATGAGGCTATGCGTATGGCAGTCGACAGTCTTGAAGTGCGTCCGGATATTCTGCTGAACGACGCGGTAACGATTCCGGAGATTGAGATTATGCAGGTACCGATCATCAAGGGAGATCAGAAGAGCGTATCTATAGCTGCGGCAAGTATTATTGCCAAGGTGACCAGGGACCGTCTGATGACAGAATATGATAAGGTGATTCCGGGGTATGATTTTGCCCGCCATAAAGGATATGGGACGAAGAAGCATATCGAAGCGCTGAAAGAGCTGGGGCCGTCTCCGATACATAGGACAACATTTATTAAAAATTTTTCAACCTCATAGGTGGAACTTTGTTCGGGGGACGGCAGTTCGAAACGTCCCTTCCCTCAAGCAGACTGGGTAACGCTCCGACGAACTAACCTCTAACTGCGACTAAGGAGTTCAGGAGAGCCTTCACTCCTAAGTCTCCGTAAGAGGTGGATTTCGTCTCCGCTAAGAACACCCTTGAATGTCTGCTTAAGGGAAGGGACGTTCCGAACTGCCTGTGCTATGAACAAAGTTTCAACCGTATAGGCGGAAAAATTGTAAACGGAGGAAGATGTGTATATGGGTGGGAATCGTCGGGCAACGGGCGCGAAATATGAGCAGGAAGCGGGGAAATATCTGGAGAGCCGCGGGTACGAGATCCTGGAATATAATTATCGCTGCAGACTGGGAGAGATCGATATTATAGCAAGAGACGGGGCATATCTTGTCTTTTGCGAGGTGAAATACAGGTCGGATTCAAGAAGCGGGCACCCGGCCGAAGCGGTGGACAGAAAGAAGCAGCAGACCATATCAAAGTGCGCCTTATATTATATTACCGGCCGCGGTATGCACAAGCAGGCTTGCCGATTTGATGTGGTAAGCTTTGAAGGGGATGCGGTGACCGTATATCAGGACGCGTTCGACTATATTGGAGGATAAAAAGATGAGTCTTGGGTTAAGATATAAGAATGAAAAGCATATATTTGATGAAAAGGTTGTAAATGGCATTCCTTTTCTCTCTTACCCGATGCTGGAGGATACGGGGATTGTAAAGCATGGATTCTCAACGAGGCTTGGGGGCGTCAGTACAGGACCTTGTGCAACGATGAATATCAGTACGACAAGGGGAGACGATCCTGAGTCTATAGAGGAAAACCGGCGGAGAATTGCGTCGGCGATCGGAGTCAGGGCGGAGGATTTTACTTATACGCATCAGACGCATACGACGAATGTGGCTGTGGTGACAAAGGAAGACCGGGGGAGACAGTTCATGGAGACGGACGGCTTGGTGACGAATGTGCCGGGGATCTGTCTGGTAACGTTTTACGCCGATTGTGTGCCGCTGTTTTTCGTAGACCCTGTCCATCGGGCCATCGGGCTTAGCCATTCGGGGTGGAAAGGGACGGTCCATAAGATGGGAAAGGTTACTGCGGAGCGGATGAGAGATGAATTTGGAACGGATCCGGCGCAAATGACGGCGGCCATCGGACCTTCTATCTGCCGGGAATGCTATGAAGTAAGCGAGGATGTGATAGAGCAGTTCCGGGAAAATTTCCGGGAAGAGTTGTGGTCGGAATTGTTCTACAGGAAAGAGAATGGAAAATACCAGTTGGATCTGTGGAAGGCGAATCAGGCGGTATTGATGGAAGCGGGAATCCCGGAAGAGAGAATCGCGGTGACGAATGTATGTACGCATTGTAATCCGGATATCTTATTCTCCCACAGGAGTACCGGAGTAAAGAGAGGGAATTTAAGTGCATTTCTTGCATTGAAGCCAACATAGGAGTCGATAAGATCTTGGATGTTTCGGCGATGCCGAATGCGTCCGTATCATTCGCTGCATCATGGCGCAGCAGAAAAGGAAGTGATGTCATGGCAATACCAACACCGTGTGAGGGAGCAGTGCCGACAGTAAGTGATGTGGCCGCGACGACGGCGGTCGAAATGGCAGAGGTAACACAGGATACGGTAGAAGAAGTAAACCGCCTGGCGCAGTTTATACAAAACAGTATTCCGAAGCTTGCGGCATTTGGCGTTCGGGTATTGATCGCGTTAGCCGTATTCTTTGCGGGAAGAATCGTGATAAAATGGATCCAGAGGATCGTACGCCATTCTCTTGAACGCTCGGGCGTGGACAAAGGAGTGGAGCAGTTTGTTGATTCGTTTTTAAAAGTCGGATTATATTCTTTGCTTATTTTCAGTATTGGGGCTAAATTCGGTATAGATACCGCTTCTGTGGCGGCGTTGGTCGCATCCGGAGGTGTCGCTATCGGTCTGGCGCTTCAGGGAAGCCTGTCGAATTTTGCCGGCGGCGTCCTGATCCTGCTTCTGAAGCCTTTTGAAGTCGGAGACTATATTTATGAAGATACGAATAAAAACGAGGGTACGGTAAAGGAGATACAGATATTTTATACGAAACTGAGTACGGTCGATAATAAGACGATCGTGATTCCGAACGGCATGCTGACGAACAACAGTCTGACAAACGCAACCGCGAAGGAAGAGCGTCAGTTGGATCTGAAGATTTCGATTTCTTATCAGGCAGATCTAAAAAAGGCCAAGGAGCTGATCCTGGATATCCTGAGAAAGGATGAAAGTGTGAAGCAGGATGCGGGAACGAATGTGTTTGTAGATGATTTGGCAGACAGCGCAGTGGTTCTGGGGGTCAGGGCATGGGTGAAAAACGATGACTTCTGGCCGACAAAATGGCGGATGCTGGAGACGATTAAGCTGACGTTGGATGAACAGGGAATTGAGATTCCTTATCCGCAGTTGACGGTGCATATGAGAGAAAATAAGTCATTTGAGCCCCATCTTTGAATATCAGGCAAAATAAAAATCCCGAAAACCTTCATTCTAAAGGCTTTCGGGATTTTCATTCAATGCGGATGGTGGGACTTGAACCCACACGAGGTCGCCCCCGCAAGATTTTGAGTCTTGTGCGTCTGCCATTCCGCCACATCCGCTTCTGCTTTCATTTACTGACAACATATTAGATTATAACTGTAAAACCTTTTGCTGTCAATCCTTTTCTACAAAAAAATATATGTTTTGCAGCGGTGTTTTTTGCAGAACCGAAAAGAATGTCTTTTAAAAGTAATGATTTTGGTGTATAGTAATAGGGTAGTTTCAAATTATTAATGGAGAGTCTGATATGGGTAGTAAGATAGTGTTGATAGACGGGCACAGTATTCTGAACCGTGCTTTTTATGGTCTGCCGGATTTGACGAATTCGGAAGGGCTCCATACGAATGCAGTCTATGGCTTCCTGACGATTATGCTGAAGATACTGGAGGAAGAGAAGCCGGAATATCTGACGGTAGCTTTTGATGTACACGCGCCTACATTCCGGCATAAGATGTATGCGGAGTATAAGGGGACCAGGAAACCAATGGCTGAAGAGCTTCGTCAGCAGGTTCCGGTTATTAAGGAAGTACTCGGTGCTATGGGAGTGAAGACGATCGAGCAGGCAGGGCTTGAAGCGGACGATCTTCTCGGTACCCTTGCCGGCAGATGCGAAGCGGAAGGGATGGAAGTGTCGGTCATTTCCGGAGACAGGGATCTGCTGCAGTTGGCAACCGAACATGTAAAGATCAGGATTCCAAAGACAAAGCAGGGGAAGACTGAAGTTGAGGATTATTATGCGAAGGATGTAAAAGAGCGGTATCAGGTTACTCCGCAAGAGTTCATAGACCTGAAAGCGTTGATGGGAGACACATCAGATAATATACCGGGGGTTCCGAGTATCGGGGAGAAGACGGCGACGAAGATTATCGTGGAATTTCATTCGATAGAAGAGGCGTATGCCCATGTAGAAGAGATCAAGCCGCCGCGGGCTTCAAAAGCGTTGAAGGAGCACTGGGAAATGGCAGTTATGAGTAAGGAACTGGCAACGATTAACGTGACGGCAGATTTTCCGTTTGTGCTGGAGGAAGCCAGGCTTGGTAATCTGTATACGGAAGAAGCATACGCGTATTTTCAGCGGCTTCAATTCAAAAATTTGCTGTCGAGGTTTGATGTGGCAGCGCCGTCGAATCAGGCGGAAGCATCATTTCGTGAAATTACGGAAGAAAAGGAAGCCAGGAGTATATTTGAGGCAGCCGTCGGCGCAGAATGTGTCGGCGCATGCATTTTCCGAAATATGGATGAGGTCCTGCCGCTTTTTGCCGGTCAGGCTGAGATCGGAGGAATCGGATTATGCTTCTCAGGCGGGGATGTCTATTGTATCCGTACAGGAAAGGGGATTGCCAAGGAGTGGCTCCTGAAGAAGCTAGAGGATACCGCGAGATCGGCGGGACGTTATGTGATGTTTGATCTGAAGCATGCTCTTACGTATCTGCGGCTTACGGATACAGGCAATTGCTTTGACGCGACGGTAGCCGCATATTTACTGAATCCTTTGAAGAATAACTATACTTATGAGGATGTAGCGAGAGAGCAATTAGACATTATAATAGAAGAAAAAGCAGAACCTTATATTAAGGTATGTTATGAAGCATATACGGCATATGCCGCATCCGGTGTTCTGTGGAAGAAACTTAAGGAATGCGGAATGGACAGGCTGTTTGTTGAGATAGAGATGCCGCTGGTGTTCACGCTGTATGATATGGAGAGAAGCGGGCTGAAGGTGGAGGCGGAGGCTCTGAAGTATTATGGAGACCGGCTGGGCGCGAAGATTGTGGGGCTGGAGAAAGAGATCTATGAGGATGCGGGGGAGAAGTTTAATATAAATTCTCCCAAACAGCTCGGTGTGGTATTATTTGAGAACATGAAGCTTCCGGGAGGCAAGAAGACGAAGACGGGGTATTCTACAGCGGCGGACGTATTGGAAAAACTTGCGCCGGATTACCCGATAGTGTCTAAGATATTGGAATACAGGCAATATTCGAAGCTCAAATCCACGTATGCCGACGGGCTTGCCAATTATATCTGTGAAGACGGCAGAATTCACAGTAAGTTCAATCAGACCATTACAGCCACCGGGAGGCTTAGCAGTACGGAGCCGAATCTTCAGAATATACCGGTCCGTATGGAGCTTGGAAGGCTGATACGTAAGGTGTTTATCCCGGAGGAGGGGTATGTATTCGTGGACGCGGATTATTCTCAGATCGAGCTTAGAGTATTGGCACATTGCTCTGGGGACAGTCATCTGATTGAGGCGTATAAAGAGGCGGAAGATATCCACAGGATCACGGCATCCCAGGTGTTCCACGTGCCTTTTGAAGAAGTGACGGATCAGCAGCGGCGCAATGCCAAGGCGGTGAATTTCGGGATCGTATATGGAATCAGCTCATTCGGGTTGAGTCAGGATCTCAGTATTACCAAGAAAGAAGCCGCGCAGTATATTGACGATTATTTTAAGACTTATCCCGGAATTAAGGTTTTTTTAGACGATACGGTAAAGCACGCGAAAGAGATGGGTTATGTGGTTACACTATTTGGAAGACGCCGGCCGGTGCCGGAGCTTAAGTCAAGTAACTTTATGCAGCGGTCTTTTGGAGAGCGGGTAGCTATGAATGCTCCGATCCAGGGAACGGCAGCGGATATTATCAAGATCGCTATGATAGGGGTGAACCGGAAGCTTAAAGAGAAGCAGATGAAGTCAAGGCTTGTGCTGCAGGTTCACGACGAACTTCTGATCGAAGCGTATAGACCGGAGCTGGAAGAAGTCCGGACGATTCTCAAGGAAGAGATGGAACGGGCAGCTTCTCTGGATGTGCCGCTGGAAGTAGATATGCATACGGGAGAAAACTGGTACGAAGCAAAGTAGAGGTGTAAGAACATGAAGATTATAGGAATTACAGGCGGAGTCGGAGCGGGAAAGACACAGATACTGGAGTACATGAACAGTAAATACGGAGCGACGATCTGCCAGACGGATGCAGTGGGAAAGAAACTTCAGAAGAAAGGGACAAAGTGTTTTGAGGACATCGTAGAGTGTTTTGGAACAAAGATCCTGGATGAGAAGGGCGAGCTTGACCGGGAGAAACTGGCGGCGATTGTATTTACAGACAACGATAAACTTGCTAAGCTGAATGCAATCGTCCATCCGGCAGTTTGGGAAGAGGTTGAGAAAAAGGTCGCGAAGGAGAAGCGGAAGAATACGAATCTTTTTATCATAGAGTCGGCGCTGCTGATTGAAACGCATTATGATAAGATGTGCGATGAAGTCTGGTATGTTTATGTGGATGCCGTAACGCGTAAAAAGCGTCTGGTTTACGCGAGAGGATATGATCCAAGGAAGGTGGATGATATCATTGCTGCACAGCTTCCTAAGGATGAATTCATGAAACATTGTGACAGGGTGATTGACAACAGCAACATTTTCGAAGAGACGCAGATGCAGCTTGACAGTATCATGGCGGCTCTGTAAAAAGGCAGAGATAGAAAGGCAGAAGAAAGAGATTATGAGATTATGCAGTATTGCCAGCGGGAGCAGCGGCAATTGTATCTATGTAGGGGATGATGAGACGCATCTTCTGGTGGATACGGGAATCAGTAAGAAGAGGGTTGAAGAGGGATTATCTGCTCTGGGGGTAAAAGGAGAAGAGATACAGGGAATACTGATCACACATGAGCATATCGACCATATACAGGGGCTTGGTGTATTCAGCAGGAAATACAAGACACCTGTATATGGGACAAAAGGAACGATAGAAGGGATTCGCTGCTGTAATACTCTGGGAAAGATGCCGGAGGGTTTGCTGCATGAGATCCGGGTGGATGAGATATTTTCCATCGGGGGAATGCAGATCTGCCCGTTTGCAATATCCCATGACGCCCGGGAACCGTCCGGATACAGAATCAGCAATTCAGGGAAGACAGTTGCGGTTGCGACGGATCTTGGTAAATACGACGATTACACCGTGAAAAATTTAAAAGGGCTGAATGCCGTCGTACTGGAAGCGAATCATGATATTCATATGTTGGAAGTGGGACCTTATCCTTATCCTCTGAAGCAAAGGGTGATGGGTGATAAGGGACACTTATCGAATGAACTGTCAGGGAGGCTTCTAAGCGATATTCTTCATGACGGCCTGCAGTATGTGATCCTGGGGCATCTGAGTAAGGAGAATAATTATGCGGAGCTTGCATATGAGACGGTGAAGCTGGAGGTCAGTTTTGGAGATAATCCTTATAAGGGAGAAGATATTCCGATGATGGTAGCTAACAGGGATACGATATCTGAGATTGTTAATTTGTAGGATGTCAGATATTGAAAGCGCATTTGGAGTGACGGAGCAGATATCGGAGGCTGCAGAAAGAAGAGGTGAAAGTATGGGAAAAATAGCGATTGTAACAGACAGCAACAGCGGAATTACACAGAAAGAGGCGAAGGAGCTGGGAATCCGTGTATTACCGATGCCTTTTTATATTAATGGGAAATTATTCTTTGAAGATATTACTTTGACGCAGGAAGAGTTCTATCGGAGACTGGAGGAAGATGCGGATATTTCTACTTCGCAGCCTTCTCCGGGAGACGTGATAGATCTGTGGGATGAGCTTTTGGAGGAATATGATGAGATTATCCATATCCCCATGTCAAGCGGTCTGAGCAGTTCGTGCGAGACTGCACAGGGTCTGGCAAAGGACTATGACGGAAGAGTGCATGTGATTGACAATCAAAGGATTTCGATATCTCAGAGGCAGTCTGTCCTGGATGCGATCGAGATGAAAGAGAAGGGCATGAGCGCCCAGGAGATCGATGATGTCTTAATGAAAGAAAAACTGGAAGCAAGCATCTATATAACGGTAGATACCCTGAAGTATTTGAAGAAAGGCGGGCGGGTGACTCCGGCTGCCGCGGCGATCGGAACAGTTCTGAATTTGAAACCAGTATTACAGATTCAGGGAGAGAAACTGGATTCCTATGCCAAGGTGCGGGGATGGAAAGCAGCTAAGAAGACGATGCTGGATGCCGCGCAGAAGGATCTGGAAGGACGTTTTAAAGGAAAAGAAGTCTATATCCAGGCGGCGTATACCTGTTCTGACGAGGAGGCGCTGGCGTGGAAAGCAGAGATTGAGGAGCGTTTCCCGGGACATGATATTCATATGGATCGTCTGTCTCTCAGTGTTTCCTGCCATATCGGAGCAGGATCACGGGCAGTTGCATGTATTAAGAAGACGGAGTATTGATTTTTACCGGCATCAGATTTTCAGAATCTGATGCTGGTATTCATTTACGAAGGGCATCTTGAACTTATTAGTAATGACGCTTTCGTAGAGGTTGGAAGCAAAGACATCTTGTTTCAGCATCGCAAGTCCGGGAGGAGTCAGTCCGTCAATCTGTGTGAGCTTTGTAATTAACGGAACATCTGAGTGTTTTTTTATGTAGGATAAAAGCCTCTTTGCATCTTTGCGGAATCCGAGGATACGCGCATACTGGCAGCAGCCTTCTTCGCGGAAGGTAAGGAGGTCTTTTTTCTTAATTCCCAGAAGGATATGTAATAGGCTTCGGCTTAAACGTGAATAGGTTACATCCCGTGTCTTCAGCAGATCACAGAACTGGTCGAAAGTGACGAAATCATTCGTATGGTTTAGGATTCGGTTTGCCAGATCTTCGGAGATATCTAAGTATTCTGCCAAAGACGTATAAGTCTCTTTCAAAAGCTGGTATTTCAGCGGAAGAGAAAAATCATTGGCATAGATAGGATAGCGGCTCCTATGTGTATCCTCCAATGTGCGTATGCAGGAGGGCGGCACCATATCTTCCAGACGGGTCAGCGCTTCAGATATGGAGGGTTCGTCAAACATGCCCTCCTGTTCCATGCTGACGGAATGACTGGCGTAGCTTAAGAGCTTGCGGATGGCGGAAGCCGAACTGTAAGTTCCGGTAAGCTCTGTGTCATGATAACCGGAGACCATGCGCTTGATCGTGTAGGAATGGATGGGACTCTTTTTTTGATAGAGAGCCTTGATGTATTCAATTCCCAGAATGTTATTTGGCTGTTCCAGGACGATATCGAGGGAATCGTCTCTTAGATATTCTGTCAGGGCCGCCTGACGTGCGCGTGGAAAGGACATGCCCTTTTTTAAACCTTCCGACAGGAGGGTGCGGTATTCTTCAGGTTCATCGGCGGCGACGCGGGCGATGCGTTCTAATAATCCGTAATCTCCGCATTCGCTGCCGAAGCAGACGGAGTCTACACAGTTAAGCTGTTCGAATAAAGAGACGGCGCCTGCGGCGAAATATTCCGCGCTTGCGCAGGCATAACAGACAGGCAGTTCGAATATGATATCGGCGCCCGCTTCCAGAGCGACTTCGGCCCGGAGATGTTTCGGCATAATGGCAGGAGCGCCTCTTTGTACATAATTTCCGCTCATAACGACGATGGCGGAATCAGCGCCTGTGATCTCTTTTGCTCTCTCAATATGGTATAGATGTCCATTGTGAAATGGATTGTATTCTGCGATTAATCCGACTATTTTCATGAGAATCTCCTTGTATATCTTTCTGAAATTGATTATACTATATTAAGGTTGTGGGTGCAAATGTATGTTGGGGAATGTATTCACACAGATGCAGTTTACGTTACTTTTCTTACCCGCGCCAGCGTACGCGGATTTGCTTCAATCTGCTGTATGCCGGCATAGATATGAAAAGAAACCGGGGTACCGGAAAGCTTCAGTGAACTGCGTTACTATGTCAGGAAGGAGGATACATGATGAGTGAAGAATGGGTAGAAGAACAGAAAGAAGAGCTCACGGAAGAGCGCATCCTGGAGATGCTGGAGGGACGCCAGTACAAGGAATTAAAAGAGGAATTAGAGAACAATATGTATCCGGTCGACCTGGCTGATATATTAGAAGAATTTGAACAGAAGCAATTGGTGATCGTATTTCGTCTTCTCGCAAAGGAGGAGGCTGCCGAGACGTTTACGTATATGAACAGCGATATGCGTGAGGTTTTAATTAATGCGCTGACGGATTCAGAGCTTGAAGAGGTCATGGAGGAGATGTATCTTGACGATACGGTAGACGTCTTAGAAGAACTTCCGGCGAACGTCGTGGACAGGCTTCTTCTGGTGACTGACGAAGAGAAGCGCAAACAGATCAACCAGCTTCTGCAATATCCGGAGGACAGCGCCGGCAGCGTGATGAATGTGGATTATATCGCGCTTAGAAGAGAGATGACGGTTGCGGATGCAATTCTCAGGATACGCCAGATAGGATTGAACCGTGAGACGATCTACACCTGCTATGTGACAGAGAAGAAGAAACTGATCGGGGTTGTGGACGTGAAGGAGCTTCTGACCACCAGTGAGTCGAAGTTAATCGAAGAGATTATGGAGACCAATATGCTTTATGCTCAGACGACGGATGATCAGGAGGATGTTGCGAGGACGATCACCAAGTATGGCCTGATTGCTTTGCCTATCGTGGATCATGAGATGTGTATGGTGGGAATCGTGACGGTTGACGACGCTATGTTGGTACTGCAGGAAGAGGAGACGGAGGATATCAGTATCATGGCAGGCGTCAGTCCCAGTGATGAGTCTTATTTTGGGACGACCGTGTTTGAACATGTGAAGAGCCGTATTCCCTGGCTGTTGTTTTTGATGCTTTCCGCCACGGTGACACAGATGATTATGAACAGTTATGAGAGCGCTCTGACCGTTATGCCGCAGCTTGCCGGATTCGTACCTATGCTGACAGGTACGGGAGGAAACTGTGGTTCCCAGAGTTCTACGCTGGTGATCCGGGGGCTTGCGGTGGGAGAGATTGAGCTCACGGATGTGATCAAGGTTATCTGGAAGGAAGTTCGGATTGCAGTGTGTATCAGTGTGGTTCTTGCGGTCGTAAACGGAGTACGTATCATACTGATGGGTCAGGGCGGCATCACGATGGCATTTACAATCGGGGCAACCATGGCGTGTACGATTATTATAGCAAAGGTTGTGGGGTGTACCCTTCCGCTGATAGCCGAGAAAGTGGGGCTTGACCCGGCGATCATGGCTACGCCTCTGATCTCTACGCTGGTGGATATCAGTACGATCAGCGTGTATTTCGCGATTGTAAGCACAGTATTTGCATTGTAGTGTTTTGTACGAAAAAATAGACATAAGATTCTTAGAAGAGACCTTGTCCGCAGGGTCTCTTTGTATTATAATAAGAAATATTGAGAATATATGGAAAGGAGTCTATCAATCATGGGATTTATAGATGAGATCAAAGCAAAAGCAAAGACAAACAAGAAGACGATCGTGCTGCCGGAGACAGAAGACATTAGAACATATGAAGCGGCGGAAGCAGTTCTGAGAGAAGGAACGGCTAATCTGATTCTGGTGGGAAGTGAAGAAGAGATCGCAAAGAACAAAGGCTCGTTTGACATCAGCGGCGCTAAGATCGTCGATCCGGCGACTAACGAGAAGACAGATGCTTATGTTGCGAAACTCGTCGAGCTGAGGCAGAAGAAGGGTATGACAGAAGAGCAGGCAAGAGAGCTTTTGCTGAAGAATTATCTGTATTATGGCGTTATGATGGTAAAGATGAAGGATGCCGACGGTATGGTTTCAGGCGCATGTCATTCTACGGCAGATACTTTAAGACCATGCCTTCAGATCCTGAAGACGAAACCGGGAACTAAGCTGGTATCCGCGTTCTTTGTAATGGTAGTACCGGATTGTGATATGGGAGCAGACGGAACCTTTATCTTCGCAGACTCTGGTCTGGAGCAGAATCCGGACCCGGAGAAATTAGCGGCAATTGCACTTTCATCCGCAGAGTCCTTCCGTACTCTGACAGGTAAGGAACCGGTTGTAGCAATGCTTTCTCATTCTACAAAGGGAAGTGCGAAACATGCAGACGTGGACAAGGTATTGGAGGCAACCAGAATTGCGAAGGAAAACGCACCGGAAGGATTATTGCTTGACGGCGAATTCCAGTTAGACGCGGCGATCGTTCCGGAGATCGGTGCATCCAAGGCGCCGGGAAGCCCGGTTGCAGGAAAAGCAAACGTACTGGTATTCCCAGACTTAGATGCAGGCAATATCGGTTATAAACTGGTGCAGAGACTCGCCAAGGCAGAGGCATATGGACCGCTTACACAGGGGATCGCAGCGCCGGTCAACGATCTGTCCCGTGGCTGCAGCCCCCAGGATATTGAAGGCGTCGTAGCAATCACAGCAGTTCAGTGTATGGCAGAAAGCTAAACACTTAGCGAGGTATTATCGAGGTTAGTGTTTAGCTTGTTCGAGGGGAATCCCTCGAACATCCAAGGAAGAGACACTTAGCGAGGTATTATGGAATAATTTATAATAAGAGAGGGAAAACAAATGAATGTATTAGTTATCAACTGTGGAAGTTCTTCTTTAAAATTTCAATTGATTAATTCCGAATCAGAGCAGGTTCTGGCAAAGGGGCTTTGTGAAAGAATCGGAATTGACGGAAGTCTTACTTATCAGCCGGAAGGCGGCGAAAAGGTGAAATCGGATAAGGCTATGCCGACTCATACCGAAGCAATTCAGTTCGTAATTGATGCCCTGACAGATGAAAATACAGGTGTGGTGAAGAGCTTAAGCGAGATTGGCGCGGTTGGACACCGTGTCGTACACGGCGGCGAGAAGTTTGCCAGCTCCGTAGTGATCACAGATGAAGTAAAGGCGGCGATCGAGGAGTGTAATGATCTTGCACCTCTTCACAATCCTGCGAACCTGATCGGTATCAATGCGTGTGAGAAATTAATGCCTGGGACACCGATGGTAGCGGTATTCGATACGGCTTTCCATCAGACTATGCCAGAGAAAGCATATATGTATGGACTTCCATATGAGTATTATGATAAATATAAAGTAAGAAGATATGGGTTCCATGGAACAAGCCACAGTTTTGTATCAAAAAGAGCGGCAGAGCTGGCGGGCAAGTCATATGATCAGGTAAAGACGATCGTATGCCACTTAGGCAACGGTGCAAGTATCTGTGCGGTAGAAAACGGCAAATCCGTAGATACATCCATGGGACTGACACCTCTTGAGGGTCTTGTGATGGGAACCCGTTCCGGTGATATTGATCCTGCGATCCTGGAGTTTATTTCCAAGAAGGAAGGGCTGGACATCTCCGGTCTGATGAACATGTTGAACAAGAAGTCAGGTGTGTTCGGACTTTCCAATAATCTTTCCAGCGATTTCCGTGACCTGGAAGAGGGTGCGGATTCCGGTAATAATGAAGCAAGGATCGCCCTGGAAGTATTTGCTTACCGTGTTGCCAAATACGTAGGCAGTTATGCAGCCGCCATGAACGGTGTGGATGTAATCGCATTTACCGCAGGTATCGGTGAGAATTCCGGAACCGTCCGTTCAGCCGCAGCGAAATATCTTGGATATCTGGGAATCGAGATCAATGAAGAAGCCAATAAGAAACGGGGAGAAGAGATCACAATCTCAACACCGGACTCCAAGGTTCAGGTTATGGTGATCCCGACCAACGAAGAATTGGCGATTGCCCGTGAAACAGTTGCATTGGTTTAATTAAGTTTAGAAGATAGTGTTGACAAATTCATTTTACATGGTATAATAGTCTAGGTGTGAATAGGAGTTTAGTTATGATATTAGACCTATCCCGTGTTCTGTCAGAACAGCATGAACCGATTGAGCAGTCTGTACCTATTGAGACGGATATGTTTCGTTGTGAGATGGGGAACTTCAATCTTGTCAGAAAACCTCCGTTGTCGCTTAGTATAGTCTATGTGGGAGACAAGAAGCTTGAGATCAGAGGCAAAGGAGAAGTTACGGCAGTGATTCCGTGTGACCGCTGTCTTGCAGATGTTCAGGTGGAGATACCGCTTGATTTTTATAAGAAAGTGAGTGCTGATCCGGAGGGTGCTGATGAGACAGAAGAGTTAGACGAAGCAAATTATATTGACGGATATAGCTTTGACGTAGAACAGTTGATCTACAACGAGTTATTAGTAGGGTGGCCGACGAAAATTCTGTGTAGCGAAGACTGTAAAGGAATTTGCAATGTATGTGGTCAGAATCTGAATGAAGGAACCTGTGATTGTGAAGATACAGGGCTTGACCCGAGAATGTCAGTTATCCGCGATGTGTTTAAGAATTTTAAGGAGGTGTAACCTATGTCAATTTGTCCAAAGAATAAATCTTCTAAAGCAAGAAGAGACAAGAGAAGAGCAAACTGGAAGATGAGCGCGCCGAATCTGGTAAAGTGCAGCAAATGCGGCGAGTTAATGATGCCTCATAGAGTTTGCAAGGCTTGTGGATCTTATAACAAAAAAGAAATCATTCCACAGGACTAATTTTAGAAAAAAAGAGAGGGTTTCCGGGTAACCGGGAACCCTCTTTTGCAATCATTGTCAGGTTCTATCCGGAAAGTATTTACCCTTCGTTTTTTGGAAAATACTATTCTTCTTTTTCTGGTATTCAGGTATCTTGGTTAAGAGTTCTACTTGTTCCAGGGCTTTCTCCTGACTAACATCATTTAAGCTATCAAACAGATAATTAATCTTGGTATAATCGGTAGATAACTTAAGGATATTGTTCTATCTGTTGATACGACATACCAACCAGATTACCAAGTTCTTTTTGAGTTATGCCTATATTTTTTCGAGACTGTCTAATTCGCTCATCCGTTTTCATTATATCACCTCATACATACCATAGCATATATAAGAAAAGTAAAAGCAGAGGAAAAGGGTTTCCGAATAATCGAAAACCCTTTTGTAATATTAAAAATCAGGAATGTTTCTGCAGAACCTTGATAATATCTAAAACGCATTCTTTGGTGTCGGGGGAGCATGTCTGAAGCTGATGAAGAAGTTCGTGATCCAAGGCGTCCGGCTTTGAGGAAGAAAGTTTGTATTCATCGGCGAGAATATAGTCCACAGTAATATCCATCGCATTACATACATGAACCAGTGTTTGAAGAGAGATCTTCACACGGTTATTTTCGATATTACTGATATGACTGGTGTTGACATCGGCTTTTTCGGCGATATATTCCTGAGTGAGTCCCTTGGATATACGGGTTTCCCGAAGTTTTTTGCCAATCTTTTCAAAATTGATATCTTTCATGCTGCCCACCTTTCAAAAGAGAAAAATTATTTTTAATTATAATATTATTATAGTTCTAGTATAATAATCTAAAGCTATAAATAGATTAGTTATACAATATTTGTTCCCGTAGTGGCTTTGTATAAATTCTGAAAAACAAGTATGCAAATCTAAACATAGAAGGGAGAGAAAAGAATCTGCAAGGATTCTGTAAGAATTATGAAAGATAGAATAAGAGAGATTTATAAGAATGTTGCTCAAGATTCGGACGAGCTGAAGATGTGGCGAGAGAAGCTGGAGAAGCAGATTGAGATCGCATTGGAGAAGGAGAGAGAGGAGATGAATATTACAGAATATGAGAAATGCAGGGATCGATATTATGAGATTGCAATGCTGGCGGAAGAAGGAGGGTTTATCCTTGGATTTCAATATATGCTGCAATTAATTATTGAGTGTAGTTCGAAGGTTTAGATGTCGGAGGATTTATCCAGAATCAGGAATATATTTTCTGGTTGTAATATTTGTTTAGTTGTAGTATAATGTCCTGTAGCTAATATAATAATAGTTATAGAATATAAAGTTTGTATTAAAGGAGCGAAGGGCATGGAGATTACACTATTTAAACACAACCAGACGGCCTATCAGAAAGCTCTTAGAATGCTTGAGAATACAGGTAAGGCGGCGGTTATCCATCCCACAGGAACGGGGAAGTCTTTTATTGGATTCAAGTTATGCCAGGATTTTCCAGATAAGACTGTCTGCTGGCTGTCGCCGTCGGAATATATATTTCAGACACAGATAGAGAATCTGACTATGGGCAGCAGAAGAGAATCGGAAAATGATGAGTCAGGCGGCAGTAAGAATGTAGAGAGAAAAGAGCCAAATAAAGAAAAGATGCTGGAAAATATTAAGTTCTATACCTATGCGAGATTGACAGCTATGACGGAAACGGAACTTCAGGAGATCCATCCGGATTATATTGTACTGGACGAATTCCACCGCTGCGGGGCAAAAACCTGGGGGCAGGGAGTGAAGAGGCTTCTTGCCCTGTATTCTTCTGCGAGGGTGCTGGGACTTTCAGCGACGGCAATCCGTTATCTGGATAACCAGCGGGATATGTCGGATGAGTTATTTGACGGAAATATAGCTTCTGAGATGACTCTTGGTGAAGCGATTGTGCTGGGAATCTTAAATCCTCCCAAGTATGTGCTGTCTGTATATTCTTATCAGAAAGAACTGAAGAAATATCAGAAAAGGCTGAAGGGGGCGAAAAGTAAGGCGGTCCGTGATGAAGGAGAGAAGAGGCTTGAGGCTCTGCGGCGTGCGCTTATGCAGGCAGAGGGGATGGAAGAGATTTTTCAAAAGCATATGGAGAATCGCGAGGGGAAATATATCGTATTCTGTGCTAACTATGAACATTTGACAGAGATGAAAGCAAAAGCACCGGAATGGTTTGTGAAAATAGACCCTGATCCGCATGTTTATACTGCTTATTCAGATAATCCTGAGACAAGCCGGGTATTTGCGGAGTTTAAATCGGATAAGAGCAGACATCTGAAATTATTATACTGTATTGACATGCTTAATGAAGGAGTGCATGTGGAAGACGTAGACGGAGTGATTCTGCTGCGTCCGACTGTGTCGCCGATCATCTACAAGCAGCAGATCGGGCGGGCGTTGTCGGCGGGCAGGAAAAAGAAAGCAGTAATCTTTGATATTGTGCTGAATATAGAAAATCTCTACAGCATCGGAACCATTGAAGAGGAGATGAAAGCTGCCGTGTCTTATTATCATTTCCTTGATCAGGATGAGATGATCGTAAATGAGCATTTCAGGGTGGAGGATGAAGTAAAGGACTGTATTGAACTCTTTGAAAGGCTGAATGATACGCTGACGGCTTCATGGGAAACGATGTACACATTTGCCAGAGAGTATTATGAGCAGCATGGCAATTTGGAGGTGCCGGTGAGATATCAGACGAAAGAAGGATACGGGCTGGGGCGGTGGCTCCTGACACAGCGGAAAGTCTATGCAGGGGAGAAATACGGTGTCCTCGGCGAGGAACGCGTCCGTAAACTTAATCAGATCGGTATGGTCTGGGGAAGCTATCGAGATCTTGCATGGGATCGGTACTATGCGGAGGCGAAGAAATATTATGAAAGACATGGAAACCTGAATACGAATGTCAGCGATGTGTCAGATTCGGGAATCCGGCTTGGTGCGTGGATCTGTCAGCTTCGGACTTACCGGAAGAGCGGGATACAGAAGGCGTACCTGACTCAGGAACGTATCCGTAAGCTTGATGAGCTTGGGATGATATGGGATGTACCGGATTATCTGTGGGAAGAGAATTATATGGAGTGTCTGCAGTATTACCGGGAACATGGGAATCTGGACATTCCTAATGCTTATTGTTCTCCAAAGGGACTGAAGATCGGCGCATGGCTCCGCAGGCAGCGGCTGATAAGAAAAGGAAAGACCAGCGGGGCAGACCTTACGAAGGAACAGATTGCACGGCTTAATGAAATCGGCATGGTCTGGAAGACGAAGCCGGAGCAGCAGTGGGAGAGAGGATATACGGAAGCATTAGCATATTATGGAGAATACGGGAATCTGAAAGTACCAGTGTCTTATGTGAGTCCTTCCGGGTATAAGCTTGGAAGTTGGATTGCAGACCAGCGTGAAAAAGGGAAAGAGAAACATTCGGTCAGACAGCAGCGGCAGTTAGATGAGCTTGGGATGATCTGGGTAAAACCGGATTCCTGGGAAGTAAGGTATCGGCTTGTGAAAGAATATTATGAGAAATATGGAAACTTGAATATCCCTTCTAAATATCGGGCGGATGGAGTCTGGCTTGCTAAATGGGTAAACGAACAGAAGCAGATATATGCCGGGAAACGGAAGGGAAAAGTACTGCGGGATGATCAGATTGCACGGCTTACAGAGCTTGGGATTGATTGGGGACGAAAGAAACAGGGATGTCAGAAACAAGAAAAGCAGGATCATACTACCCGGAATAGGGAAAGTCAATATGTCGGAGCTATTTCAGGATCTCTGGATAATATAAGGAAATTGGAAATGTTGGAACTGAGAGACAATATGGAAAGTGAGCATACGCAAAAAGAATATGAGGAAGCGGTGTAAGGATGGCAGAGAATTGTCATAGAACTTAACTTAGAACTTAGTTCGAGAGGAGATATTTGTTAATGGATAGATATCAGGAAGTTTATGAAATAAATCTGATATATTTGATATTTTATTGCTTAAAACGATGGAGATGGATTGTTGTAGGTATGGTGTTTATGGCGGTTGTTTCAGGAGTTTATAAATATCAGTCAACGATTACAGATAATCAATTAAAGAAAGAGAAGCAACTACAACAGGTTGTAACGGAACAAATAGAAGGTGAAACAGAAAGCGAACGTATTGTATTTGAAGATCCAGTTTCATCAGCAGGTGTATTCTCAATCCTAGGAATGGTTGGTGGAATATGTATTGTGTGTGTAGTGTTCTGTATGAGTTATATTATGGGAGGAAAATTGCAGGATGTGAGTAACTTTCAGAATAAAATGGGTATGCCGTTATTAGGAGTTGTTAGAAAAAGAGAGACAAAAAAGAAGTTATTTAGTTTTGTAGATCAATGGATTGGTCGGTTGGAAGAAGGACCTTGTGCAAAAATTCCGAGAAATGAACAGATGAAGATTGCGGTGGCCAATGCTCAGAATGCGATTTACAAGAATCCAGAAAAAATTGTAAAGAGAGTTATGCTTACAGGAACTGTAGAAAGTAATGATGTGATTGAAATCTGTGAAGAATTAACGAAAGAGATTGAAAATGTTACATTTTCTCCTTACAGGCGGATAGTATTTCATGCGGCGGCACTTAAGAAGCTGAAGTACTATGAAGGTATTCTGTTTATTGAAAAGAGAGGCGAATCTTATGAGAAGTTAATCAAGCAGGAGATGGAGTTAGCATTAGATAGAGAGGTAAGAGTATTAGGAGCTATAGTGTGTTAATTTGTTTAATTGTGATGATGTATTGATATGATGATTGCCAGTAGGTTAAGAGATATAATTTGAGTTTATTGAGTAGTCAGCCTGTTTGATGAAGTATAAGGAGTAAAGATATGGTTTCTACTGAAAAAATTGAAATTGCAAAGAGAGTCATTCCTTTTAGCCCACCTGATATATCAGAACAGGAAATCAATAAAGTTATAGAAGTAATGAAATCGGGGTGGATTACAACTGGTTCGCGGACGAAGGAACTTGAAAAAAGGTTGGCAGAATATTGTCATACTTCAAAAGTAGTTTGTTTAAATTCTGCTACGGCAGCTGAAGAATTGAATTTTAGGATTTGTGGAATAGGCGAAGGGGATGAGGTAATTGTTCCTGCGTATACATATACTGCATCTGCTTCAGCCGCGATTCACTGTGGAGCTACTGTAAGATTCGTTGATATCCAAAAGGATGGTTCTAAAGATACTAATATGCCAGAGATGGATTATGATCAGGTCGCTGAAACAATAACGAACAGAACAAAAGCTATTGTGGGTGTAGATCTCGGAGGAATTATTGCTGATTATGACGAACTCTACAGAATCGTAGAGGCAAAAAAAAATTTGTTTATTCCAAGTGGTAATACAGATTTAGGAAAAAGAATCCAGACTATATTAGATCGTGTTCTAATCTTCTCTGATGCTTCTCATGCTTTGGGAGCAACAAAAAATGGAAAGATAGCTGGAGAGGTTGCAGATTTTACAGATTTTTCTTTCCATGCTGTAAAGAATTTTACCACTGCAGAGGGTGGGGCTTCTACATGGAGAGATATTCCGGGAATCGATAACGAAGAAATTTATCACCAGTACCAATTATACAGCTTGCATGGACAGAATAAAGATGCGTTGGCAAAGAATCAGTTAGGATCATGGGAATATGATATCCAGGGTACCTGGTATAAATATAACATGACAGATATTATGGCAGCTATCGGACTTAGTCAGTTAGAGCGATATCCAAATCTTCTGAAAAGAAGAGAAGAAATTATTAATAAGTATGATGTTATGTGTGAAGAGCTTGGAATAAAGTATCTTGTTCATAATGTGAACAATAGTAAGTCTTCAGGGCATTTGTATTTGACAAGGATTCCGGGAATTAACGAAAAAAAGAGAGGAAAAATTATTGTCGAATTGGCAAAGTATGGTATAAACACAAATGTACATTATAAGCCACTTCCGATGATGACGGCATATAAGAAATTGGGGTGGGATATCAAGGATTTTCCTAATGCTTATGACTACTATAAGAATCTGATTACATTGCCGCTTCATACACTTCTTAGCGATGAAGATGTTGAGTATGTGATCCATAACTATAAACAAGTAATTAGAAAATATATTTAGTAAGGTGTCATAATATGGAATTTAGAACATGGGATAATCTTCCTGAATTTATGAAATGTGATGAGGTGAGGGTATATTACGACATTCTTACAAAGAAAAAGTTGTCAATTACACTTAAAAGAATTTTTGATATGGTTATGGCTGTTATTATGCTTGTAATTCTTGTAATTCCAATGCTGATTATAGCAATTATGATTAAGTTAGATTCATCAGGACCGGTGTTCTATCGTCAGGAACGAGTAACGGCATATGGGAAAAAATTTAAGATTCATAAGTTTCGGACTATGGTGAATAATGCTGACAAGCTGGGATCGTCAGTCACAGTAAATGGGGACAACAGAATTACTAAAGTGGGAAAAAGGCTTCGCAATCTTCGAATAGATGAAATCCCTCAGCTTATAGATGTGATTAATGGTGATATGTCTTTTGTTGGTACGCGTCCAGAGGCAGTGAAATATGTAGAGAAGTATAAGCCTGAATATATCGCAACACTTTTAATGCCTGCAGGAATAACTTCGGAAGCAAGTATTAGATATAAGAATGAGGATAAGCAGTTGAATGATGTACATGATATTGATCAGGTTTATGTGGAACAAGTATTACCAGATAAGATGAAATGGAATCTAAATTCAATTGAACAATTTTCACTTATGCGAGATATATTAACCATTTTCAGGACAATAAGTGCCGTTTTAGGAAAGGAATATGATTAGATGAGTGATGTCAGAATATTTGAATTAGGTAAAGATAGTGACAAGGCACGAATAATCGCCAGACTTCATATAGTTGTATTTTCTGGTTTCTTTCTTACACAGCTTGGCGAATCTTTTCTTACTACATTGTATCAAGGGTACATAGAAGATGATAATTCAGGTGTAATTGTTGCTGAAAGTATAAAAAATAAACAAATATTGGGGTTTGCTGCATATTCGAAAGATTATTCAAGATTCTACACAGAGTTAAAGAAGAAACATATTGTTAAGTTTGCATTATGTTCATTAGGTGTTGCAATTAAACATCCATCGTTTATAAGAAGATTATTAGGCGCATTTAAGAAATCAAATGAAGTTAGAAGAATGGAAAAATACGTGGAATTGGCTTCTATAGGAGTATGTTCAAATGCACAAGGTAAAGGAATTGGTAGTCAACTTGTAGATTATTTGGTATCCATGACAAATTTTAATGAATATGAATATATAAGTCTTGAAACAGATACGTTTAATAACGAGACAGCAAATCGTTTTTATCAGAAGAGAGGATTTGAAATTGTTAGAAAGTATACGACTGCTGAAGGTAGAATAATGAACGAATATCGATATAGACAGGAGACAAAATAAATGAAAAAAGTTGCGATAGTTACTTTGGCAGTTGCACTTGAGGGAGAGAAAGGATATTCAAGATTTCGATTTTTAGCAAATCTACTGAGTCAATATTATGAAGTTGATTTGATTACTAGTACATTTCAGCATTGGGAGAAAAAGCAACGTGATATAAGTACTATTTCGAAAATGAATACAACATTTAATATTGAACTGGCATATGAACCAGGATATAAAAAGAATGTCGACATTAGAAGGTTTTTTAGTCATAGAATTGCTGTAAAGAATATTATAAAGATTCTTGAAAAAAAGAATTATGACTTGATCTACTGTATTATCCCTGATAACAATATGGCTGCAACTGTAGGACGATTGGCGAAGAAAAAGAAGATCAAATACATAGTAGATGTTGAAGATTTGTGGCCTGAAGCTATGGAAATGGTAACAAAGTTACCCAGAGGTCTTAATCAAATAATATTTTACTCTTTTCGAAAGGATGCTAAAGCAGCATACGAGTGTGCGGATGCTTTTGTGGGAACATCTGATGAATATAGAGATACACCAAAGAAAAAGTATGGAATTGAAGGGAAAAAGGCAATTACCGTCTATGTTGGATGTGATTTAGATGATTTTGATAATGGTGTAGAAGAATTTAAAAACAAGATTAACAAGCCGGATGGAGAATTCTGGGTTACATACGCTGGTAATCTTGGGTTAAGTTATGATATTCCGACGTTAATAAGAGCAGCACAGGATTTGTATGATAAATACCCAAATATAAAGATAAAGATATTGGGGAGTGGACCGTTGGAAGAAGAATTTAAGAATATAGCAATAGCAAAATCATGTAATGTAGAATTCGTCGGTTATATACCGTATAGGAAAATGGCGGCATATTTGGTGAAATCAGATGTTCTTATCAACTCGTTTGTTAAAAAGGCACCACAGAGTATTGTAACCAAGATAGGGGATTATTTAGCAGCTGGAAAGCCTATGATTAACACATTGACTAGTCTGGAATTTAGAAAAAAAGTTGAAATGGATGGATTTGGAATAAATGTTGAAGCAGAAAATGTAAATAGTCTTGTTGATGTAATAAATAGATTACATACAGAAAAAGAACAGAATTGTTTGAGGGGGGAAAGAGCTAGAGAAGTTGCAGAAAATCAATTTGATAGAAAATATTCCTACCAGAATATAAGGAAATTAATAGAACAATTATTATGAGAGTCAAATTAGAGGCTCCAAATGCGGAGTGAGTAAACAATGGTAATTCGATACAAAAAGCTGGAAAACAAATATGAAAACAAATTAGCGCTTTACATAAATCTAATGATGATAATAGATATAATTAGACGGTGTTTTAATTTATTTGATCTTACATTTGTGTATGATACAGAAGTCCAAGCTATATTATATATATATTTGTTTACATCTATGTTTATCAGAAAATATCAGGATAGTAAAAAGCTGTTAAATGTTATAATCGCAGGTTTGTTATCAGTAGGATTGTTTCTTTATGGTCTTATAATGGAACCACAAGTAAGCAGCATATTTGTTATTAGCTTATTAAATTATTTTACTTTGGTATTCGGAACCTGTATATTGGTCAAAGAAATTAAAAATACAAAAGTATTTATAGACTGCAGCACAAAATATATTTATTTTTGCCTACTGTACAGTGTTGTTGTGATACTAACACAATCAAAACAGGTTTTTTCTCCATATAGTATGACATTTTCGTTTAATTGTTTTTTTCCATTAGGTTTATCTTTGATCCTTGGATTTTTTGGGAAAAAGAGGATTAACATAGCTTATGCTATTATTATATTGGCAGTAAATATGGCTATTGGATCAAGAAGTATTGTCATTTATACAGTAATGATTGTGGGAGGAATATACTTATATCTTTCTAGAAATAAATATTATGTTCTTAAATTGATCCTTGGAATTTTTACGATTTATTTTGTTTTTGATTATAAAAAAATAACTTCATGGGTGGGAACATATTTATTACAATTCTTTCCTACTTCTCGTACTATTGAACTTCTTTCGAATGGAAAGATTTTTGTTTTATCAGGCAGAGAAGTATATTTTGATATAATTGAGAAATCTTTAAAGAACAATCCATTTGCGATTCATGGATTGTTAACAGATAGAATAATAATAGGAAATTCGATTGGTCATACGACTTATATTACAGAATATCCGCACAATATATTTTTAGAAGTTTTTTATCAACATGGGATAATATTGGGTTTACTTTTCTTTATTGTATTACTGCTTATTGTTGTAAAATCAATCATAGTTGCGATTAAACAACGAGATGGAGGTAAATGGGATATCGCATTGTTTATTATTGTGGTTTCGTTTGCAGTAAGTCAATTGCTTGTATCAAATTCGTATATTATTTCAATATCTTTTGGTTTGTTAATTGGAACGTCATTATGTTTGATAAATCACGGAAAGGAATGGTCATTTTGAAATAATGAAAACTATAAAAGTTAGTTGTGTTCTTATTACACATAATAGACTGAAATTGTTAGAAAGAGCTGTTGAAAGTGTAATGAAACAAACATATTCAAACATTGAGCTCATTGTGGTTGATGACGCTTCATCTGATGGAACGCAGGAATATGGTAAAAAACTTATAAGAAGTGGTTATAAGTATATTTATATTTCACCAGAAGAAAGCAAAGGTGGAAATTATGCCCGTAATTGTGGTATTCGTGCCTGCACGGGAGATTTTATTGCTTTTCTAGATGACGATGATTATTGGATTCCCGAAAAGACTGAGAAGCAGGTTACATATTTTTTTGAACATCCGGATGTTGGAATGGTTTATTCGGGATGGACAGTGGATTATGGTAATGCGGTATTGAATTATAAACGGATTCCAAGTAAAAACTATTGCGGGAATATAGTTGAAAAACAGCTATATATATCACCATTTACAAGCACAATTACAATGATGGTAAGAAAAGATATTCTTGATCAGATAAAAGGTTTTGATGAAAATCTAAAGTATTGGCAAGAATATGAGCTTGTTTTAAGAATTATTCAAGTTACTAATGTTGGTTTTGTGGAAATGGCACTATCTGTTGCCAATCGTGAACGAAATGTAAAAAGATTAACCAGTCAATTTGATGATTGGAATTCTGCAGTCAATTATATAAATGATAAGCATAAAGAACTTTTTGCTAGGCTAAGTACTGAAAATAGTCGCAAGCGGGAGGAATATTATTATAAAGAAGCAGCATATAGAGTGTCAATGTGTGGTGATTTTAAAAGAATGAAGGAATATTATTATAAAGCATATATGATTAATCCGAAACTTGAATATTTAATTCGGTATAAGTTTGGTATATCTAAAAATCATACAATCTTGATTGAGTCACTGATAATGAAAGTTCTGTATTGGAAAACAAAATTTTTATATATGAGGTGTTTGCTATGAACACTATCTTAATACTCATTCCGCGGTTTGGTATTGGAGGAATATCTAAAATAGGATCTTTTTTAGCTAATACTCTTTCATCAGATTATCGAACCATTTTGGTTTCACTAGTTTCAGATAACATAACGTCTATGCTTTCAAATAAAGTAATAAAAGAGACATTGAGTTATAATTTCGATGATACTTCCATAAGTAAATGGGTACGGGGATTGCAGAAAGTGAGGACGGTTATAAGACTTAGGTATTTGATAAAAAAATACGATGTAGATGTAATATGTACATTTGGTTTAGATTTGGGAAAGATTGCAAATGTTGCTGGAATGGGGCTTCAATGTAAATATCTCACGTCGGAACGTGGAAATCCTTATAGATACAGCTCAAAACAAAAGCAGAAATATGATCAGGTAGTCCGGAATGCTGATGCGGTAGTTTTTCAAACTAAGATGGCACAGAAAGCATTTGCTAATTGTGGCATGGAGAGTAAGTTTTACATAATTCAGAATCCGGCAATTGGAAGAAATAGTGACGATTATAAAAAGAGTTCTCATAATATACTCACTCGAGAGAAAAGAATAGTTTATTGTGGCAGGTTGTCGAGAGAAAAGAATATTGATATGTTGATTAATGCATATTACAAATTGAAAAACCATGAATATGAATTGATAATTTACGGTGATGGTCCAGAATACGGGCATTTATTGGAATTGATACAAATGTATGACTTATCTGATTATGTAAGTATAGCAACAGGCTGCAACGATGTTTTTTCAATAGAATATAATAGTGAGATCTTTGTTCTTACATCTAACGAAGAGGGGATGCCGAATGCATTAATTGAGGCAATGATGTGTGGTATGACATGTATTGTTACAGATTGTCCTCCTGGGGGATGCCGCGAATTATTAGAAGATGGTGAAAGAGGGATTCTTGTACCTGTAAATGATGTAAATAAACTGAGGGATTCATTGCAGTTGGTGATTTCTAATCGAAAGCTGTCTGAGCAACTGGGTAATAAAGCTAAAGATATTAGCATTACAAATTCAATTGATGTGATTCAGGAAAAGTGGAATAGTATTATTAGGAGTCTTGTTTAATGAGAATAGTAGATAAGACAGTTTATTATATCAGGTGGCGTTTGAGTTGGATAAATACCCTGCGAAACTTCCGTAGGGATATTAATAAGGATTTTATACCGAAACTGGATATAGCTAATAAGAAAGCAGTTGCATTTATCCCGCATGCTGATGATGAATTAATAGGGTTAGGTACTTTATTATCAAGTAATAAATCAATTGAACTTATTTATTTTGGATATCTTGGGACAAATAATACTGATGAGAATTACAATATTCGAATGGCTGAGTTTAGTAAATATTGCTCTTTTTCCAATATTAAATACAGTATTTATGACGCAAGTAGTATTAAGAAAATCAAAGAGGCTAAAATTATATTGTTGCCGTCATTAGTAGATTGGCATGAAGAACATAGAAAGTTAAATTTTTTACTTAAGGATATATGCAGTGCTTATGAATTACATCCGCAAATTATATGGTACAACATTAGTGTATATTGTTCTATTCTTGATAAAGCAAAATATGTTTTTCAAGGGCATAAAGAACAAAGAAAAAAATTTCGTGATTTTAAGAAAATATATGTCTCCCAAAATAGTTTGCCGGTTTTGAGATTTATGATAAAAGAACGGTTATATGGTAAGGAAGTTAATATGTATAGTGCTGAAAAGTTCTTATGCTTTAAATTTGATGAATGGATAAGGGTAATTGATCGATTTGAAAGTAATCATTTTGATGATGATTTTATTGAAATCAAGAAGTATATTAATGATTTACAAAGAGTGGATAAAATATCAAGAAGAATCTATTCTTTGATTTTAGGGTAGAGATTATATGAAACGTAGGTTATTAGCAAGGAATACCGCAGCATCAGTAATTTACCAAATAGCTTCAGTTTTGTGTGGATTTGTTTTACCGCGGTTGATTCTTTCCGCTTTTGGTTCGCAGACAAACGGACTTGTGAGTTCAATTACTCAATTTATACAAGTTATTAATTTGTTCGACTTGGGAATTACAAGTGTTATTGTTTACAATTTATACAAGCCGTTAGCATTACATGATAATCAAAGACTGGGTGAGGTTGTTTCATCTGCTGATAGTTTTTTTAAAAAATTAGGTATAGTTTTGATTGGATATATTATAGTACTTGCTGTTGCGTATCCAATGTTTATCGATTCCGGATTTGATTATATATTTGTGTTGTTTCTTATATTAATATTGGGGATTAATGCATTTGGGCAATATTATTTGGGGGTTGTGAATCGCCTGATTCTTATTGCTGATCAAAATAATTATATTCCATATATTACTCAAACTCTTACAGTGATATGTAACACACTATTATGTTATGCTGTTATAAAATTGGGTGGGTCTGTCCATGCAGTAAAACTCGTAACATCGGTTGTATATCTTATTCGTCCTATGGTTTATTCCATATGTGTTAAGAAGAAGTATTCAGTTAATAGACAGATGAAAACTAATAAGAAGACACTTGACCAGAAATGGAATGGTATAGTACAGCACATATCAGCTGTAATTTTGGATAGTACAGATACTATTGTATTAACTTTATTTTCTACTCTAACTAATGTTTCGATTTATAATATTTATTTTCTTGTTATTACAGGAATTAAAGGATTTATAACTTCGCTGACAGGTGGAGTTAATTCTCTTCTTGGAAATCTATGGGCGGAAGATAAGAAAGAATCATTCATAAAAACTTTCCAGTTATTTGAATGGGGAATGAGTATGATAACAGTAATATGTTTTGGTTGTGCGGGAGTTATGTTAGTTCCTTTTGTCAGCATATATACAAAAGATATTAACGATGCAAATTATATTCAACCATTGTTTGCGATGTTTATTTGCCTTGCGTATTTACTATATGGTCTGAGGGTACCTTATAGTTCTGCAATATTACAAATTGGACATTATAAACAAACACAGATAAGTTATGTGATTTCTGTAATAATCAATTTAGGAGTGTCAATTTTTTGTGTTAAAAAATTAGGTCTCATGGGCGTTGCAGTTGGTACGTTTGTGGCTTTATTGTACCACACTTTATATTTACAACATTATGTTTATAAAAAAGTGTTTAATCTTAAAATGAAGAATGTTCTGAAACTGTATCTTGTAGTGACTCTGAGTATTATTTCAGGTTTTGTCATCCATTTACTTTATGTTCCAGTTTCAAGTAATATTATTGAGTTTATTCTGGCTTGTATTGTAGAAGTTATTATATGGATGACAGTTGCCTTGATTTTTAATCTGATATTTTACAAAAAGAATATATTGCTAATTTATACAAAATTATGTGTACTATTATGATTTTGTACTAACGAAAGGAAGATATACATATGAACCTCTATGAAAAGCTATTGAATAAGGAAGAAAAACTGTCACTCATTGGACTTGGATATGTGGGGATGCCTATAGCAGTAGCATTTGCCAACAAAATTAATGTTATAGGGTATGATCTGAACAGTCATAAGATTGATTTGTACAAGAAAGGTATTGACCCTACAAGAGAAGTTGGTAATAAGGTAATTGGAAAAACAACTGTAGAATTTACATCGGATGAGACAAAGTTACGAGAAGCTAAATTTCATATTGTGGCAGTACCAACTCCTGTTAATGATGATCATACGCCGGATTTAACTCCTGTTAAAGCCGCAGCTCAGATTCTTGGACGTAATTTGACTGAGGGTTCCATTGTTGTCTTTGAATCAACCGTTTATCCTGGTGTGACAGAAGATGTTTGTATGCCTATCCTTGAGCGTGAGTCTGGCCTTAAATGCGGAATAGATTTCAAAATAGGTTATAGCCCTGAACGTATTAATCCTGGCGATAAAGTTCATCGTTTGGAAACTATTAAGAAAATTGTTTCTGGCATGGATGATGAAACTCTTGATTGTATAGCCAATGTGTATGAGTTGGTTGTTGAAGCAGGAGTACATAGAGCAGAGAACATTAAGGTCGCCGAAGCAGCAAAGGTTATAGAGAACAGTCAACGTGACATCAATATAGCGTTCATGAACGAGCTTTCCATTATCTTTAATAAAATGGGAATCGATACCAAATCTGTTCTTGAAGCTGCCAGTACAAAGTGGAACTTTCTCAAATTCTATCCAGGACTTGTTGGAGGGCATTGTATCGGTGTTGATCCATATTATCTGACTTATAAAGCGGAGATGATGGGTTATCATAGCCAGATTATTCTGGCTGGCCGTCGTATTAATGATGATATGGGAAAATATTGCGCAGAGAATTGTGTAAAGAATTTAATTGCTGCAAATAAAACTGTTAAAGGCGCTAAAGTTGCTATTTTTGGATTTACTTTTAAAGAGAATTGTCCTGATACCAGAAACACAAAGATTATTGATATAGTGAGGGAGTTAAATGAATACGGAATAACCCCTATGATTACTGATTTAGAGGCTGATGCAGATGAGGCATCGCGTTTGTATGGGATTGAGTTTGTAGATATTAATGCAATTAAAGATATAGATGCTGCCATTCTTGCTGTTGCTCATACTGAGTTCAGTAATTTTACTGTAGCTGATATGGACAGGTTTTTCGGATCGGGTAAGAAGGTTCTTCTTGATCTGAAGGGATTATTAAATCGTAAAGAGTACGAAGCAGCTGGATATAGTTATTGGAGATTATAGATGATGGAATGACGGAAAATATTCTTTTTCAGATAATGAAAATGTTGGAGGATAAGTAATGGGATATCAAAATATAACTTTCCCTGATGACAGTATGTTCTTGGTTACAGGTGGAGCAGGGTTTATTGGTTCGAATCTCTGTGAGGCAATTTTGAAGTTGGGATATAAGGTACGATGTTTGGATGATCTTTCTACAGGAAAGCAGTCAAATATCGATATATTCATAGACAAGTCTAATTACGAATTCATTAAAGGTGATATTAAGAATCTGGATATTTGTTTGAAAGCTTGTGAAGGGGTTGATTATGTACTTCACCAAGCTGCTTGGGGCAGTGTACCAAGATCAATAGAAATGCCTTTGTTCTACTGTGCTAATAACATCACGGGTACGCTGAATATGATGGAGGCAGCACGTCAAAGTGGGGTAAAGAAATTTGTATATGCATCGAGCAGCAGTGTCTACGGCGATGAACCGAATTTACCAAAAAAAGAAGGAAAAGAGGGAAATCTTCTATCTCCTTATGCTGTAAGTAAGTGTGCCGATGAAGAATGGGCGAAGCAATACACAATACATTATGGACTGAAAACGTATGGTCTTAGATATTTTAACGTATTCGGTAGAAGGCAAGATCCTGATGGAGTATATGCCGCGGTTATTCCTAAGTTCATTCGTCAACTCCTACGAGGCGAAAGGCCTACTATTAATGGTGATGGCCGTCAAAGTCGAGATTTTACATATATTGAAAATGTTATAGAGGCAAATTTAAAAGCCTGTATGGCAGAAAGAGAAGCTGCGGGACAAGTATATAATATTGCCTATGGTGGGCGTGAATACTTGCTGGATATCTATTATAGTCTTACAAATGCTCTTGGTGTAGATATTGAACCAAATTTTGGACCTGATCGTGCTGGCGATATCAAGCACAGTAATGCTGATATCAGTAAGGCGAAAGAATTATTGGGTTACAATCCAGAATGGAGTTTTGATCGTGGTATTAAAGCCGCTATTGAGTGGTATAAAGAGAATTTGTGTGAAAGATGATAGAATGGTTTCTAAAACAGGAAGGCATATACTTTGAACCTATGATTGTTTTGATAGTGGTGTGAAAATGCTTTTTAATGACAAAGGTTTGCTCGATAGAAAAGGATATAAATCTGTAGAGTATGTATATTGGAGGTTGTAATGGGGATTACGAATAAAGTAAAAACAGTAATAAAGCATCCGCATATACTATTGGAGTGGCTTGTTAGGCAGCCTGGCATCCGCAATATTGTTTCTGACAAAATTGCAATTAGCGTGTTGTATAGATGTCGGTTTCATAGAAAGATGGATTGGAAGAATCCTAAATCTATAAATGAAAAGTTTCTTTGGCTTACTGTTTTCGATAGAAATCCATTATATTCTATTCTTGTTGACAAATATGAGGCAAAGCAATGGATGGCTAAAAAATTGGAACAAGGTCGGTATAGCTTGGAGCATATTATACCGACCATTAATATATATAATAATTTTGAGTCAATCGATTTTGACAAACTTCCTGATTCTTTTGTGTTGAAAACAACACATGACAGTGGAACAGTAAAAGTAATAAATTCAAAAGATAACATTACGAAGAACGAAAAAGAGTTAATAGGAGAACAATTTAACAGGAGTTTAAAGAGAAATTACTATTGGTTTTCACGTGAATGGCAATATAAGGCTGTAGTCCCACGAATTATAGCAGAGAAAAAATTAATTGGAAAAAATGATGATCTGGCTGATTACAAAATATTCTGTTTTGATGGTAAAGCGAAATACTGGAATTATATCTCTAATCGAAAGATAGATGAGTATGTAGATTATGTGTCTATGGATGGTGAAAGGATTCCTTGCAGTCAGGGCGATTATAAGACTAGTACGGGAGATATCAAATTTCCTGAATGTTGGAATGAGATGGTGGAGATTGCTGAATATATGTCTTCAGGTTTTACTTTTTTGAGAGTTGATTTTTTCGTGGATGTAAATGAGAAATTTTATTTAGGAGAGTTGACATTAACTCCGTCATCAGGTTTATTACCATTTCATCCTGACGAATGGGATTATAAATTCGGTGAAATGATGAGGCTGCCAAACATAAAGTGATTAGAATTATTTATGGAGGAGATTCTAAAAATGCGAATATTTTCTTTAAAGAAGTTTTATCATAGGTTTATTTTTTTTAATATGGATAGCTACGATGCGGAGAAAATACTGAAATTTCATGATTTGTTAAAATCAGGGCGGGGGGGGGGGGGTTTCGAAAAAGAAAATATCGTAAATTGCTGTTAAAATATTGTTGCTCAGTACCATATTCATGTAAAATAGGTTCCAATTTATCGCTTCCGCATGGATTATTTGGTATCTTTATCTCGCAGGATGCAGTTATAGGTGATAATTGTGTAATATTTCAACAAGTGACAATTGGAAGTAACAATCTTAATGGTTCTGAGAATGCAGGGGCGCCGGTTATAGGTGATAATGTATATATTGGTGCTGGAGCAAAAATTATTGGTAAATGTAAGGTAGGAAATAACGTAAGAATAGGTGCCAATACGGTAGTTACAACTGATGTTCCCGATAATGCAACTGTTGTTGGAGTACATAGCAGAATAATATTACACGGGGGAATTTTAGATAATAAATTTATTCCTAAATAATAGAGAGGTCGATGAACGTGGAGGACAAGGATATTAAGAGTGTTTTTTTCTGTCATATTTTGATGATGTTTAAAATATCAGATTTAGTAATATCATTTATTTTAAGCGTTTTTATTAATATTGGTATTAGTTTTACAGATAAAAAAACTATGTTTGTTCCATTTGATATAGCTTTATGTGTACGCTTTATTGTGGCATGGATTATTATATTGTTTTTGATAAATATATTTAATTGTATTTTATCATGGGGTATAAAGAAAAATAAAAATAGTAAAAAGAATATAGGCAATTTTCCAAGACATTTTCATATTAGTGTTTTTTTAGTGTTAATAATTCTTTGGCTTCCATACCTTATTATATTGTATCCTGGGTCTGCTTGGTATGATTGTTCTTCTTCCATATTACAAATATATGGGGTTAGAGAATTGTCAAATTGGAATCCAATAATTCAAACTTTTTTGATTGGAGGTTTTATTAGATTAGGAGAGAAAATTCATGATCCAAACTAGGTATTTTTCTATACAATTTCTTACAATGCATATTGGCGTCTATAGTTATATCGTATGGACTCTCTTCTTTATATAGGATAGAACATAACAAAAAAATTATTTTTCTAGGAATTGTAATTTATGGATTGTTGCCGGTTTATCCGATATATATTACTTCGATGGGGAAAGATACAAATTGGTCTTGTTTTTTACTTTTATCAATAATATGTATATTTAATACTATGAATGATTTTCATTGGATACAAAAGGTAAAGAATATTGTTCTTTATTATTTTGCATTGTTAGGAGTTTGTTTGTTGAGAAATGCAGGGATTTATGTAGCTATTTGTTTTTGCATTATATTAATTGTCATACTGCCCCGGCAAATGAAATACAAGCATTTAATTAGACAAATAATATTGTTAATTGTTATATTGTTTTGGAATAATACACTTCTTCCAATATTAGGGATCAATATTGATAATATTTCGAGAGATAATTGGAACATACAATTTCAACAAATTGCAAGATATGTTAATTTATACCCGAATGAAGTTACTGAAAAAGAAAAACAAACTATTAATATGATGATGTTTTAACTGAGTATAATCCAAACATAGTTGATACAATTACTGAAGTATATTATGGAGATAGTATTAGTAATGAAGATAAACAAGAATTTGTTAAAATGTATTGGAGAATGTTTAGAAAGCATCCGTTGTGTTTTGTAGATGCTATTATGGCAAAGAGTTGCGGTTATTTTACGCCTTTAAAGTATGAATCCGTGAAACCATTCACTATTATAGGAGTACATGATATATATACTTCTATTCAAAAATATATGTCAGATTTTAAAATATACAATGTTTTTAATCTAGATATATACAGTCAGTATATTGAATTGTTACAGAAAATACCGATTTTAAGATTAATTACACATTGTGGATTTTGGGTGTGGGCTTTGTTTTTTGAGTTAGGATTTGCGATAAAAAATAAAAAAAGGGAATTTTGTATATTATCTATTCCACTTTTTGTTATTGTCTTGGGATTGTTAGTCGTTCCTGCTAATAATTATTTTAGATATGTATTGTCATTACCATTTGTTTTACCATTTCTAATTTTGGGAATATATGGTCTGGAGAAAATAAAAAATGATGAAGAATGTAGATGTAGTGATTATAATTCCAGCTTATAATCCAGATAAAAAACTCCTGGTATTTTTGGGAGATCTTATTAAAGCTGGTTATAATAAAATCATAATAATTGATGATGGAAGTAAAGAAGAGACTCGTCAATACTTTAATGAGGCGAAAAGCAATTACCATTGTGTTGTACTTTTTCATAGTATAAATCTAGGTCAGGGGCGCGCATATAAAACAGGTTTTAATTATTATCTTTCCGAATGTAAACAAGGTGGAGATTTTGAAAACACAATAGGTATTATTCAATGTGATTGTGATGGGCAACATCATATTGATGATATTAATGCATGTACAGAACTTCTAAGACAATATCCAGACAAGTTTATTTTAGGGGTTCGGGACTTTTCAAATAAAAACGTTCCATTTCGTAGTCGCTTTGGAAATAATTGTACTACATTTATATTTAAGTCCTTTTGTGGACTTAATATCAGTGATACCCAAACTGGATTGAAGGGAATCCCAGCCTCATTTATTCCGAAGTTAATGGAAACATCTGGTGAAAGATTTGAATACGCGAGTAGTGTATTACTTGAAACAAAAAGGCAGGGAATAGAAATTATTCAATTTCCGATTCAAACAATATATATTAACGGAAATGAAACATCTCATTTTAATCCGTTGTTTGACTCCATTAGAATATATTCTCTGATTTTTAAGTATTTAATATCATCTTTATCGGCATTTATTGTTGATGTTATTGCTTTTTCAATTTTTTTATCAATTTTTCGGAAAACAATAGATAATTATATTATTGCAGCCACTTACATGTCAAAACTTATATCGTGTACATATTCTTTTTTTGTAAATAAGAATTTAGTGTTTCATAATAGAAGCAAATTTCTTCCTGCTGTTTTTAAGTATACTGTTTTATGTGTTATACAAGCTTCTCTATCGGGGATATTAGTTGATAAAACAGTTTGTATAACAGCATGGCATGAGATAACCTGTAAGGTGATAGTGGATACGATACTATTCTTTCTTAGTTATCAGGTTCAGAATAGATGGGTATTTAGTAATGGGAATTAAGATAAATAATTTTGGTGGGTGTTTCTTCCCGACATATGGTATCCAGCAGAGTGCGATAGGATACCATATGTCTCATTGCGGCATAAAAGCCCGTCCGAAAGCTCCTCAGCACCCCGATATCTATGTTTAGAACATATTTTACAGCAGGGATCTGAGAAACGGTATTAATCGACAGTAACGTAAGGGGATGTTTTAATGTAAAGATGTGTCAGATAAAAGTTGATACAATTCTAGAAAATATTGTAATTCATAGAAAATTTTATAAAATTTTAAAATCTATCAAAAAATATCGAAAAATGTGCTAATATTATAATAGGTTGATCAATGGTAAGGAAATTAGGGGAAGATAATTCTCCTTATTTTGTTACCGCTTTTTTATTTAAGGGAGGTGTAGGTTATGTTTACGTTTAAAGTCAGTGTATTTATGTATCGTTTGGTAAATATTTTCTGGAGGACATTTACAATTATATTAGCTATTATGTCGTACATATTGGCTAATCAGCTTTCTGGAAAGCAAGGAGAAGAATTACGGAAAATACAGAAAAGAAATACAGTTGTTTGGGTGTGTTTTCTTATATTGTCTTTTGCTCTGTTAGTTCTGGATTTCAAACAAGTATATAATCTCGAGGATGTTTTCGAGGGCCGATGTCAATATGTAGGACAGACTTTGAAAGGGAAAGCAGATGGGTATGGAAGAAAATATGGTCTTGAGGGAAATTACAGCGGAGAAGGGGAGGAGTATCTGAACGATATCTTGATATATAAAGGGAGGGCATGAAAATAATGTAAGAAGCGGATATGGAATTGAATATAATATGGAAGGTCAAAAACAATATGAAGGGAAATATGTAGCTGACAGGAGAAAGGAGGACTGAATATCCTTCTTTTATTGAAACCGAATTTGATATATGATAATATGAAATTGCTCAGATATACGGAAGAAAAAAAGGATGAGAGAATGAAAAAGATGACGGATATATATAGGAGAATCATTAAAGAGATTTTAGGCGACAGAGAACAGGTCTTGTATGTTTTTCAAGGATTTCCCTTTTATGTATATGAAGCGTTGCTTCAATCGGGTATCCCTCACTTAAGAGAGAAGGAATTTTCAGAATATATTGATTATAATTCACTTGAAGGAAAAGAAGAGTCGGTAAATCTGTTAATGAGGTTAATGACATCAACAGAAACGGCATGGATTTTTTATGAAGAATTTATTGCAATTTCGGGTAAGATCAACGATTTTTCATTATATTCCGGGAAGATTGTCGTAGTCCGTAATAATCTGTTTGAAAATTATTTCCCCATACCGGTAAGAGGGCAGGACGAGACTGAAAAGATATTAAGACTTTATGCAAAAGAAGGAAATGAGGATCATCCGATATTCAAGTATTATTCCGACTGCAAATTAATAGACGGCGTCATGTACTATGCCTATGTGAATAAGCATTATGAGGTCGATACGGGTATAAAGATTGAAGAACGGGATTTTTACAGGACAGGCAGCGAGGTGATGAAAGGAAATGATTCCTGTGAGAAGATAAGCCTGTCTTCCTTGCGGGGATTAAAGAATCAACTGCAGTCAGGGCAGATTCGGGATGCCAGATATATTGTTACGGAACATTCGTCTACATTATATAATGAGTTAAAAATTATAAACAGGCTGGGAGAATTCCTGAAGGTGGAAGTATATGCGGAAAGAAATGAGAAGAAGCATATCAACGACGGGAAAGAGTTTTTGCCGATATTGAAAAAACATTGGGGAGAACAGGCCGAATTCAGAAAGAATCTTTTCTATAAAGAGCCGGAAGTCTCGTCGGCTACGATTGAGATATCTCAGGGTGAGATTATAGCGGATATTATCAGGCAATGTGTACGGGGAGTGGAAGAGCAGGAATTCTCGGATCTGATTGTAACGGCTCCGACAGGGGCGGGAAAATCCCTGTTCTTTCAGATTCCGGGTATTTATCTGTATCAGAGATATCAGTCTGTTACGATCGTGATCTGTCCGCTGGTTGCGTTGATGGTTGACCAGGTCAAAGAATTACATGAAAAAGGAGTAAGATACGCGACGTTTATTAATTCGTCCATCACTTTCGAGGAAAGAAAAGAACGGTTAGAAGGTATAAAGAGCGGAAAATATTCCATCCTGTATCTCTCGCCGGAATTGCTGTTGTCCATGGATATGCGTTCGTTGGTGGGAGCGCGTAAAGTGGGGCTTATCGTCGTTGACGAGGCCCATCTGGTTACTTCATGGGGACGAGACTTCAGGGTTGATTATTGGTTTTTGGGAGATTACCTGGAGAAAGCAAGGCATGGAAGCTATTATTCAAAGGATGAGAAAGTGAATGTCCCTATTCTGTGCCTTACGGCGACGGCGGTGTTCGGCGGTCAGGATGATGTGATCGGAGATCTTCAGAACAGCTTGCAGCTTGTTTGTAATTCAGAGCAACTCTATCTTGGATATGTCCGAAGGGATAATATTGAATTTATTATCCGCCGGCCTGTGAGAAAAGCAGATCCGATAAAGAGGAAAAGGTAAGGCTGACTGTAAAAGAATTGGAGAGAAGTGCAGAGGAAGCTAGGAAAACCATCGTGTACTTTCCGTTCCGTTCATCTGTGGAGGATATATGGAACAGATTAAAAGACGGTCAATCCTGTGCTCTTGACCGTACAGTGAGATATCACAGCGGAGAGAGTATAGGAGGCATAGAGAAAGATCAGGCATACAGAGAGTTTAGAGATAATGAAAAGACGCTGATGCTTGCCACGAAAGCTTTTGGAATGGGGGTTAATATTTCGGATATTGAGGAAGTATATCATTATGCGCCCACAGGAACTTTGGCGGATTATATACAGGAGATAGGAAGGGCAGCACGTAAGCTGGAGCACGGGTACGCGGTTACGGATTATCTGCCGACGGATATGCATTATGCCAGGACTTTGTGGGGATTGTCGGGGTTGAGGCATTATCAGATTCAGGAGATGATGAAGAAACTCTATGAAATATACGAGAATAAGAAAAAGAGAAATCTGTTGGTTTCCCCGGACACGTTTAATTATTTATTTGACAGTCAGAGTGTTGAGGGAAAGGTAAAGAGCGGGCTTATGCTTATGGCGAATGACCTGCTTGAGACGTATCATTTCAAGGTCATTGCCGTCAGGGCAAAGAGTCTGTTTTCCAGGCAGTATATCACGGTTCCCGCAGAGATAGAAGACAGATTTATGGGACAGTATCGAAGATATTGCCGGGAAATGAAGGATGTGAAAGCAAGAAAAGAATACAACCGGGAAGGATATTCTTCTCTGACCTTTAAGAATGGAAAAGTATATGAAGTCGATCTTGCGGCGTTATGGGAAAAGCATTTTAGTGATAAGACGTTTCCAAAGTTCAAATGGGATTTCTTCCATAAGAAATTGTTTGATTTTGGCGAAGTAAATATCGTGCCGAATTCCAGGCTGACGATACGCTATACACAAGAATATGAGAAAGTAAAATTATCATTCTATAAATTGGCTAAAACCATACAGAAGGTTTTTCTCCAGTTAAAAAGGGGGTTTGGCGGACGTAATTTTATGATGAAAGATTTTTCTGAACGTTTCCTGGCCTTATATGGTGAACCTGTACGCAAAGAATATATAGCGATGCTGCTGGATTTATTTTGTTATGACCATGTGGATTTGATGGAGTATCCGAAGGAGAACTGGAAGTTTATTGAGCGCAGGAAAGCAGATGATAGCGGTGGTTTTGCTTCGGCGTTTTGCATTAGGACACAGAAATACTCTTTTATCGAAACAAACCTGAAAAGATACTTTAATCTGGCGGAGCCGAACAGTGGAGAAAATATCTATATTACATACATTCCTATTGTAGAAGGAGATACTGTGAAAGTAGCGCATTTGCAGCTTTTGGCGTCTATACTTCAGTTGTTTGGCATGGCGGCATATGAGATGAACGGTGGGATGAATCCGGAGATATTTATCCGTATCAATGATTCTCAGAAGCTTAAAAGAATTGCTTTTTCAGATAAGAGATATACGAACCGGCTTCTGACGCAGATTGAGCAACGTCATAAGCGTGCCGTCTCCCTTATGAATCAATTCATGAAAGGTGATTTTACAAATGAGCAGAGATGGGAGATCATAGAGGAATATTTCCTGGGACATGACGATTATGTGGGAGACATGCTTGGAGAAGGAATCAACAGGTCCGCAAACAGTTAAAAAAGAATATGCGCCGGTTTTAATGCCACATTTTCTTTTGACACTCTTAATAATTATATTTGAATTGTCGATATTATATTGAAGAATGAAGAGATCATTCTCACTTCTGATGCATACAGATGAGTATTCTCAAAAGACATCAGAAGGGTAGAAACGGTATTCCGGCGGTCTTTATTCAATGTTTTATCTATATATGAAGGCTGCGGAATAATATAAATATTAGGAAGAAAGGAGGAAGAGACATGGCAATCGGTGGAATCGGTTCCTATGGATTGAATAGTTTATACGGTTATCAGTCAACGATCAACAGTCTTCGTCTGACCCAGGCTCTTAGCAGGAATCCTAAGCTGAATCAGTCGTCTTCGTCGACGTCCGCGTCGTCTGTGGTATCACAGAAAGCGACTAAGAATGCGAATGTTGCATTTGTAAATGAATATGCAAGCAGCATGACAGATCTGATGCAGGCAGCCAATGCGCTGAAGGGTTCTAATAAGGGCGGCGCTATGAGCGATCTCGCTGTTACAAGCTCTGACGAGAAGGTGGCGACTGCAAGCGGGAAGCTGTTAATTAAGAGCGACAAGGATTTCAAGCTGGATGTTGCGCAGATCGCGCAGGCACAGATGAATGTCAGCGAAGGTGTGAAAGCATCTGCATACGCCCAGTCCGGTATGAATTTTACCGTGGGAGACGATAAGAATTCAGTGAATGTCCAGGTAAGCGCTGTAAAGGCAAACGGCGGGTCTAAGACCAATGCCCAGATGTTAAGAGAAGCTGCAGACCAGATCAACAAGAGCAAGGCGAATGTCACGGCGAGTGTTGTGGAGAAAGACGGGGTTGCGTCCCTTCAGTTAGAGAGCAAGGAGACGGGTACCAGTCATAGATTCGAGGTAAGCGGCGAGATGGGCGCTGCAGCCGGAGCAGAGAATGTGAAGACCGAGGCGGCGAACGCGAAGTATTCCGTAACTTCAAGCGGCATGAAGACAGAGTATGAGTCAGAGAGCAATACGGTTTCTGTCGGCTACGTGGGAGTCAGCGCCCAGCTTAAGGGCACGGGACAGGCGACGCTTAAGCCGGATGTGGATACCAGCAAGGTTGCTTCGGCCCTTGGAGATCTGGTGGACGCATATAATTCTTCACTGAAGTTCCTCAATGATAACTTTGACAGAGGAAGCGGCATAGGCAGGCAGATGCAGAGTCTTCTGACGGGTCTTGGCTCCGAACAGTCGTTAAAGCAGATGGGAATCTCTGTGAATAAGGATGGTACCTTAAGCTTCAGCGAAAGCGCTCTGCAGAAGAATATGGCGAAAGATCCGTCCCTGACCAGAGATCTGATCTCCGGAACAGGCGGACTTGCAGACCGTCTTTTCAATAAGGCAAGCAATGGTCTGAATATGAGCGCCAATTCTTTGACAAATTATTCGTCTGTTTCAGGGACTTCCGGTTCTTACGGCAGCTCATCTACAAAGTCTGCGACGAATCCATACGCTGTCCTGGGTATGTATTCCAGAAGCGGAGTCTACAATATGAGTAATTATAATGCCGTAGGCATGATGTTGAATTACCTGATCTAGTGTCAGGACACTAGTACATCTAATGACAAAGAAAGACAGCATATAGGGAAATTTTCTCCTGTATGCTGCCTTTTTTATTCCTTATATACCAGTGAATCATAAAAAGCTACTTTTCACGTTTATACCAATATCCTTCTGATTTTATCAGCGTTGTGATTGGTGTGGGACCAATATAGTTACACTAAAAAATAACTTTTCTGTGCCGGACTGCAAAGAGGTATTGCTTTTTCGTATGATGTCTAGTAAAATTAGTCTAGTAATGCTAGGAGGAATATAGATGTCAGAAATTACGAACATAGCTCTGGATGCCATGGGCGGAGACAATGCGCCTGCGGAGATGGTAAGAGGAGCGGTAGACGCCGTCCAAAAGGAGCCTGCTATGAAGGTATTCCTGGTAGGGCGGGGAGAAACCATAGAGAAGGAATTGGCGAAGTATCAGTTTAATAAGGCGCAGATAGAAGTGATCCATGCCTCAGAGGTGATCGAGACGGCAGAACCGCCGGTGAATGCGATTCGCAAGAAGAAGGATTCGTCGATTGTGGTCGGTATGAAGATGGTGCGGGAGGGCAAGGCAGACGCGTTCGTGTCGGCGGGAAGTTCCGGAGCCATCCTTGTGGGAGGACAGGTGTTGGTAGGACGTATCAAAGGAGTGGAGCGTCCGCCGTTAGCGTCGCTGATTCCGACCGAGAAGGGGGTCTCTCTTCTGTTGGACTGCGGGGCGAATGTGGATGCGAGAGCTTCTCATCTTGTACAGTTTGCCAAGATGGGTTCCATCTATATGGAGCATGTTCTTGGGGTGAAGAATCCTTCCGTCGGCATCGTCAATATCGGCGCGGAAGAAGAGAAGGGCAACGCACTCGTGAAAGAGACATTTCCGCTTCTGAAAGAAGAGAAGAGTATTCACTTTACCGGCAGTGTGGAAGCGAGAGAGATTCCTCATGGTCAGACGGATGTTGTGGTCTGTGAGGCATTTGCCGGGAATATTATCCTGAAGCTTTATGAGGGCGTGGGCGCCGTTTTGATTCATAAAGTGAAGGAGGGACTGATGGCTACGCTTCGGAGCAAGATCGGAGCAGTATTGATCAAGCCGGCGCTTAAAGCTACGCTTAAGACCTTTGATGCCAGCGAATATGGAGGAGCGCCGCTTCTGGGACTTAACGGCCTGGTGGTAAAGACGCATGGAAGCGCTAAGGCAAAAGAAGTTACGAATACGCTGATTCAGTGCGTGACTTTCAAGAGACAGAAGATCAATGAGAAGATCAGAAAATGTATTCAGGCGGATCAGCTATCCGATGAATAGATGATGTAAGACAAAACACAGTGTAAAAAGAAAAATGCAGAAAAGGAGAAATGGTATGGAATTTGAAAAATTAAAAGAGATTATAGCAGATGTATTGAATGTGAACGCGGATGAGATTACAGAGGATACGACGTTTGTAGATGATCTGGGAGCAGATTCTCTGGATATCTTTCAAATTATTATGGGAATAGAAGAAACATACGATATTGAGATTGACAATGAAGAGGCAGAGAAGATCGTGACAGTGGGAGATGCTGTAGAACAGATCAAGACCGCAACGAATAATTAGTACGGCGTTGCCGGTCAGACAGATTGGTATAAGACACTCGGCAGTCATGTTGTGAAAAAGCCCGTCCGGGCTTTTTCATTTTTTGAAACGGAAAGGCAGATAAATGAGTCGGGATTTAAAAGTATTAGAAGAGAAGATAGATTACAGGTTTAGAGATTTTGATTTATTGAAGCAGGCAATGATACATAGTTCTTATGCGAACGAAAAGCGTTTGCCGAAGTATGGCTGTAATGAACGGCTGGAATTTTTGGGAGACGCCGTGCTGGAACTGGTATCCAGTGAATTCTTGTTCTACGAGCATCAGAAGATGCCGGAGGGAGAACTGACGAAGACGAGGGCCAGTCTGGTATGTGAATCTGCGCTGGCGTTCTGCGCAAAAGAGCTGGAGCTTGGGAGGTATCTTCTGCTTGGAAAGGGAGAAGAGGCGACGGGGGGCAGAGGGCGCAGTTCTGTTACGTCGGATGCGATGGAGGCGTTGGTCGGCGCGATATATATTGACGGTGGTTTTGCTAGTGCGAAAGAGTTTATTCTGAGATTCATTTTGAAGGATCTTGAGAGCAGGACGCTCTTTTTTGATAGCAAGACTATCTTACAGGAGATTGTACAGGCTCATTTTAAATCTCCGATTACATATCGGCTGATTGGAGAAGAAGGACCGGATCATGATAAATCTTTCCGTGTCGCCGTATATATCGGCGAGAAAGAATATGGCGCCGGTTCCGGACACACCAAGAAAGCGGCGGAACAGGTGGCGGCATACCAGAGTATCCTGAAGCTGCGCGCGAAGAATATAAAGTAGGTGAAGAATGTATCTAAAGAGTATAGAAGTACAGGGATTCAAGTCATTTGCGCATAAGATAAAATTTGACTTCCATAACGGGATTACCGGTATTGTCGGTCCGAACGGAAGCGGCAAAAGCAACGTGGCGGACGCGGTGCGATGGGTCCTGGGAGAGCAGCGCGTGAAGCAGCTTCGAGGCGGAAGCATGCAGGATGTAATCTTCTCCGGAACCGAGAACCGTAAGCCGCTGAGTTATGCGTCTGTCGCGATCACGCTCGACAATTCGGATCATCAACTGCAGATAGACTTTGAGGAAGTGACGGTCACAAGGAAATTATACCGTTCCGGAGAAAGTGAATACCTGATCAACGGGAGTTCCTGCAGGCTTAAGGACGTCAATGAGTTGTTCTATGATACAGGTATCGGAAAAGAAGGGTATTCGATCATCGGACAGGGGCAGATCGACCGGATTCTAAGCGGTAAGCCGGAAGAAAGAAGGGAGCTTTTTGACGAGGCCGCCGGAATCGTGAAGTTTAAGCGCCGTAAGAACATGTCGGTGAAGAAGTTAGAGGAAGAGCGGCAGAATCTTCTGCGCGTCAATGATATCCTGGCTGAGCTTGAGAAGCAGGTAGGGCCTTTAGAGCGGCAGGCGGAGACGGCAAGAGAATATCTGAAAAAGAAGGAACAGCTTAAGACTTATGATATCAATATGTTCCTGCTTGAGGCGGAGCGCCTCGGCGAACAGATCCGGGAGATTGAGGGAAAGCTTGACATTGCTAAGGCAGAGTTAGAAGACGCCGGCTGCAAGTATGACGCTATGAAGACGGAGTACGAGTCGGTGGAAGAACAGGTGGACGGCATAGACTCCTCGATTGAAAAGGCAAAAAGCCAGCTGAATGAAACGAACCTGCTGAAACAGCAGCTTGAGAATCAGATCGAGCTCTTAAAGGAGCAGATCAACAGTATGCACATGAACGACGCGCACTATGATCAGCGGGCCAGAACGATTACTTCCGAGATAGGCGTGCGGGAGGATCAGCTTAAGGAGCTGAAGCAGGAAGAAGATACGATAAAGACACAGCTTGATGAGCAGACGAAGCTTGAGAATCAGGCACGGGAGGAATTGATACAGGTACAGTCCCGGATTGCGGCGATTACGGCGTCGGTGGACAGAAGCAACGGCGAGATTATGGAGCTGCTTAATAACAGGGCGTCCACGAAGGCGAAGATCCAGAAGTACGACACGATGTTAGAGCAGATTCAGGTAAGAAAATCGGGTATGGCAAGACAGCTTCTGGAAGCGGCGGAAGAGATCCGCGGACAGACAGAAAAGTATGAAGAATATCAAAAGGAGCTGAAAGAAGTATCCGGCCGGATTATCGAACTGTCGGAAGAGAACAGCCGGTATGAAGAAAAAATAGCGGCTTTGCAGGCGCGTCTTACGAAGCAGACGGAGCAGTTTCGCATCGGGCAGACGGCGTACCACAGGGAAGAATCGCGGCTGGAATCTTTGAAGAATATCACGGAGCGGTATGACGGATATGGAAACAGTATCCGTAAGGTGATGGACCAGAGGGATCGGGAGAAGGGTATCCTGGGAGTCGTGGCGGATATCATCAAAGTACCGAAGGATTATGAGATCGCCATCGAGACGGCGCTTGGCGGGAATATACAGAATATCGTTACGGAAGATGAAGAGACGGCAAAGAGGATGATCCAGTTTCTTAAGAAGAATCGTTTCGGGCGCGCGACTTTCCTGCCGCTGACCAGTATCCGGGCATATTCCGGGATTGGAAGGCAGGAGGCGCAAAAGGAGCCGGGAGCGGTGGGTACGGCGAATACATTGGTGCGTGTAGAAGAGAAATACCGGATGCTTGCGGATCATCTTCTGGGCCGGACGCTGGTGGTCGATCATATCGACCATGGACTTGCCATCGCGAAGAAATATAAACAGTCCATCCGGATCGTTACACTGGAGGGAGAGCTTATTAATCCCGGCGGCTCCTTGACCGGCGGCGCTTTCAAGAATTCCAGCAACCTGCTGAGCAGACGCCGTGAGATTGAGGAGTTCGAGAAGACGGTAAAGCAATTGAAGCGGGAAATGGATGAGATGGAGGCGTCTTCGGATCTTCTGAGAAAAGAGCGGGCAGGATATTACGAGCAGATAGATGAGATCGGCGTGAAGCTGCAGAAAGCATATGTCATCCAGAATACGGCGAAGATGAACGCGGATCAGACGGCGGCGAGGATCAGAAATGCAAAAGACCTGGTGCAGGCGACGAAAGCGGAAGAAGAGAAACTGGACGCCCAGATCACGGATATTATGGACAACCAGGAATCCATCAGCGTGGAGCTGGATACCTCCGAGAAGCTGGAGCACGAGCTGACCATGCAGATTGAGGAGGAACAGAAGATTCTGGACGGGGAACATGAGGAAGAGACAGGAAAGGTAAAGAAAGCGGAAGAGATTCATCTGGAAACCGCAAGTCTCGAACAGAAGTTTACGTTTGTGATGGAGAATGAGAACCGTATCCGGGAAGAGATCGAGAAGTTCCAGGAAGAGATGAAAGATCTGGAGGAAAGCAAAGGCGGTACTTCGAGAGAGATTGAAGAGAAAGAGAAGCAGATTACGGATCTTAGGGAGACGATCGAGAATTCCAAAGAATTATTTGAAGAGATTCAAGAAGAGATCGAACGTTTTAAGAAAGAGCGGGAGGAACTGAATCAGAAGCACAAGGTGTTCCTGCAGAAAAGAGAGGACCTGTCGAAACACATGGCAGATCTGGATAAGGAGATCTTCCGTCTGGAGAGCCAGAAGGAGAATTATGAGGAGGCTTCCGAGAAACAGATCAGCTATATGTGGGAAGAGTATGAGATCACCTATATCCGGGCGAAGGAATTAAGAGACGCGAATCTTACGGATCTTGCGAAGATGAAGAAGCGGATTCAGGAATTAAAAAGTGAGATTCGTTCCCTGGGAAATGTAAACGTAAATGCGATCGAGGAGTATAAAAGCGTATCGGATCGTTATGAATTCTTAAAGAACCAGCATGACGATCTTGTGGAGGCGGAAGCAACGCTGGAGCAGATCATAGAAGAACTGGATGCGGCGATGCGTAAGCAGTTCAGGGAGCAGTTCGCGAGAATCGCAAGTGAGTTTGACACCGTGTTCAAGAAGTTGTTCGGCGGAGGAAAGGGTACGCTGGAGCTGATGGAGGATGAAGATATCCTGGAGGCAGGAATCCGGATCGTCGCCCAACCGCCCGGGAAGAAGCTCCAGAATATGATGCAGCTTTCCGGCGGGGAGAAGGCGCTGACGGCAATTGCGTTATTATTCGCGATTCAAAATCTTAAGCCGTCGCCCTTCTGTCTGCTGGATGAGATCGAGGCGGCGCTGGATGACAATAATGTGGGAAGATTTGCCCAGTATCTGCATAAATTGACGGAAAATACACAGTTTATCGTTATCACCCACAGGAGAGGGACCATGACGGCTGCGGACAGGCTATATGGGATCACCATGCAGGAGAAGGGAGTATCGACGCTGGTGTCCGTAAGCCTGCTGGAGGAGGAGCTGGATGCATAGTTGTAGCTGGCACATCGAAAGATATGGTCGATTGACGATGCTGTGTGCTGGCGGTATACATTTAGCGCAGGAACATAGCTATAAGCGGTGTTAGTAGTATGCAATGTATGAAGAATGAATCAGGAGGGGTAAGATGGCGGAAGAGCAGAAGGAGAAGGTAGGTTTTTTTAAGCGTCTGGTCCAGGGGCTTGGGAAGACAAGGGATAATATTGTGTCCGGGATGGACAGTATCTTTAACGGGTTCTCGCATATTGACGATGATTTCTATGAGGAGCTGGAGGAAGTGCTGATTATGGGGGACCTGGGAGTGCAGGCAACCTACGACATTCTGGATGACCTGAAAGCAAAGGTGAAGGAGAAGCACATCAAAGAGCCGGCGCAGTGCAGGGAGATTTTAATCGAAAGTATCAAAGATCAGATGGACGTCGGGGAGACGGCTTATGAATTCGAGGAGAAGACGTCGGTTGTCATGGTCATCGGAGTCAACGGCGTAGGTAAGACGACTACCATCGGGAAGCTTGCCGGGAAGCTGCGCGCCCAGAATAAGAAGGTTGTGCTGGCAGCGGCGGATACCTTCCGCGCGGCTGCAGGAGAACAGTTGAAAGAATGGGCGAACCGCGCCCAGGCTGATCTGATCGGAGGACAGGAAGGATCGGACCCGGCGTCGGTAGTCTATGACGCGGTGGCGGCTGCCAGGGCGAGACATGCGGATGTGCTGTTGTGCGACACTGCGGGCAGGCTTCATAATAAGAAGAACCTGATGGAAGAATTGAAGAAGATGAACCGGATTATTGACCGGGAATGTCCGGATGCTTATCGGGAAACTCTGGTGGTATTGGATGCGACTACGGGGCAGAATGCCTTGCAGCAGGCGAAAGAATTTAACGAAGTGGCGGATATTACAGGAATCGTCCTGACGAAGATGGACGGAACGGCGAAGGGCGGTATCGCCGTGGCGATCCATGCGGAGCTGGGAATCCCGGTAAAATATATCGGAGTCGGCGAATCCATCGATGATTTGCAGAAATTCGATGCGGACACGTTCGTCCGCGCGTTATTTTCCTCTGGCGAAGCGGACGAAGATGATCAGGTATGATCAGGCGGCAAATAAGCAGAAATGAATGAGAAAAGATTAAAAATGTGAATAGCACAGACGAAGAATGAGGAGAAGAATATCATGTTGACATTGGAACGATTTGAACAGGCGAGCGAGCTGGTAAAGAATATCACGAATCCGACGAAGCTGGTGTACAGCGAATATCTCAGCCAGGAGACGGGCGGCAGGATCTATCTGAAGCCGGAGAATATGCAGGAGACGGGCGCTTACAAGGTGCGGGGCGCTTATTATAAGATCAGTATGATGAGCGAAGAGGCGCGCGGGAAGGGCCTTATTACGGCTTCGGCGGGAAACCATGCCCAGGGTGTTGCTTATGCGGCGCAGAAGTTCGGATGTAAAGTGGTGATCGTCATGCCGACCGTCACCCCGCTGATCAAGGTAAACCGTACGAAGAATTACGGCGCGGAGGTAGTCCTGTATGGGGACGTCTATGACGATGCCTGTGAATACGCGCTGAAGCTTGCAGAAGAGAAGGGATATACCTTCGTGCATCCCTTCGACGATGAAGATATCGCGACGGGGCAGGGGAGCATTGCCATGGAGATCGTGCAGGAGCTTCCTACGGTGGATTATATCCTGGTTCCGGTGGGCGGAGGCGGTCTGATTACCGGAGTCGCGGCGCTTGCCAAGATGCTGAATCCGAAGATTCAGGTATTCGGCGTAGAGCCGTCGCAGGCGGCGAGTATGACGGCGGCGCTGGCGAGCGGTGAGCCGGTCTCGCTGGACAGCGCGAATACGATTGCGGACGGTACTGCCGTGAAGCGGGTAGGAGAGAAGATATTCCCGTATGCCAAGGAGAATATTGATAAGATGCTGACGGTGGAGGACGACGAACTGATCGGCGCATTCCTGGACCTGGTGGAGAATCACAAGATGATAGTGGAGAACTCAGGACTTCTGACGGTTGCGGCGTTAAAGCAGCTTGATCTGAAGGGAAAGAAAGCGGTGGCAATCTTAAGCGGCGGCAATATGGATGTAATCACCATGTCTTCTATCGTACAGCATGGATTGATTCAGCGGGACAGGATCTTCTCTGTATCGGTACTTCTTCCGGATAAACCGGGTGAGCTGGTGCGGGTTGCGGCCACGATTGCAGACGCTCAGGGGAATGTCATCAAGCTTGAGCATAATCAGTTTGTCAGCACCAACCGTAACGCGGCGGTGGAGCTTCGTATTACGATGGAGGCATTCGGGACAGAGCATAAGAATGAGATTATGAAGGCGCTGGAGGATGAAGGTTTCCGTCCGAGAGAGATCGGGGCAAAACTCTATTAAAGAGGTTTTGTTGTAGTTACGGGAGATTGCGGGATGAATCTGGAAAAGTTATTGGATGAATTGAGGTTTCCGAATGCCGTCAGAGACGCCGTAAGGAAGTGGATTGGCGGGAATGAAAAGCAGATAGGTGACATTTTGGAAAATGCCTACGACAGTGACGGATTGGACTTTCCGCTTTGTGGGTATGAATCTCTGACCCGTCTGGCCGCGGTCACGGGTCTCTTGTTACAGAAATATGGCGAATATCGGTCAAAAGGAGTCTCTGAGCGTATCATTTTTGATACGTTCAGAGATGTTTCTTTAAGAGCAGATTTCTTCTATAGGAAGACGGGAAGGACAGGGATATCTGAAGAGGATGTGATCTGGTTCCGGCATATTATGAATGTCAATATTTTTAAACTTGGAGTATTACAGTTTCAGCCCTTTCAGATGTTATATCTGGATGAGGAGATCATGGGCGAGCCCTATATGATATTTTCCCGGATCTCAAGAGATATTCTGCCGGAGGGAGCGCCTGTGATAAACTGTCATATTCAGCGGGGAACGGATCTGCGTGCAGAGGCAGTCGGATATTCTCTTAAGGAGGCGGAGAATTTTTTTGCCGGGTATTTTCCGGAGATCCGGTTCCGGGGATTTCTGTGTTATAGCTGGCTTTTGTATCCGCCTATGGTGGAGAGGCTCCCGGAAGATTCAAATATCAGACGGTTTGCCGGGAGATTTTCCGTGATCGGAAGGTGCGCCGATGCGGAACAGGCATTGGAGAATCTTTTTGGGGAGGGGAAAATATTGTATCAGGATGCGACTTCTCTCCAAAAAATGGCGATGGAGGCTCCGGAATTATTCGGATATGCGTGCGGGTTCAGGAAAATTTTGTGTTGACAAGACATGTATAATTGTATACAATTATACATGTTAATCAGACTCAACGAAGAGACATGACAAGAAGGAGATGACTTCCATGGAAGACAGGAAAGTATACCTGGACAGGCACAGCAATCTATTACAATTAGAGGAGCATATGTATCCCCTTGTGGATGTAAAGAAGCCGAATGTATTCCGGAATCTGTTCCGTTATGATGAGATTCCGAAGATCGCGTTCAATGACCGTATCGTACCCCACAGTATGCCGGATGAGATTTGGATTACGGACACGACGTTTAGGGACGGCCAGCAGTCAAGAGCGCCTTACAGTACGGAGCAGATTGTGAAGCTTTATGAATATTTTCACAGGCTCGGAGGACCGAACGGGAAGATTCGGCAGTGTGAATTCTTCTTATATAGTAAGAAGGATCGGGACGCAGTATATAGATGTATGGAGAAGGGTTATTCGTTTCCGGAGGTCACCAGTTGGATCCGCGCCAGCAAGAAAGACTTTGAGCTGGTGAAAGAGATCGGAATGAAGGAGACGGGAATCCTGGTAAGCTGTTCGGATTATCATATCTTCTATAAATTGAAGATGACAAGGCGGGAATGTATGGAACATTATCTGTCGGTAGTCCGGGAGTGTCTGGAGACAGGAGTAAGTCCGAGATGCCATCTGGAGGATATCACCAGGTCGGATATCTATGGCTTCGTGATTCCATTCTGCCTTGAACTGATGAGATTGATGGAGGAGTATCAGATTCCGGTCAAGATCCGCGTCTGCGATACCATGGGGTATGGGGTCAATTATCCCGGCGCCGTGATACCGAGGTCCATACCGGGTATCATATACGGAATCCGTGTCCATGCCGGAGTGCCGAGCGAACTGATTGAGTTCCATGGACACAACGATTTCTATAAAGCGGTGAGCAATTCTTCGACGGCATGGCTCTACGGTGCAAGCGGAGTAAATTGTTCCCTGTTTGGAATCGGGGAACGTACCGGGAACACACCGTTGGAGGCGATGGTATTCGAATACGCGCAGCTTCGGGGAACCCTGGACGGTATGGATACCACGGTGATTACGGAGCTTGCCGAGTATTATGAGAAAGAGATCGGCTACAGAGTTCCGTCGAGGACTCCGTTCGTGGGAAGGAATTTTAACGTGACACGTGCGGGAATCCATGCGGACGGCCTGCTTAAGAATGAAGAGATCTATAATGTCTTTGATACGGACAAATTCCTGAACCGCCCGCCGCTTGTAGCGGTATCGAATACGTCCGGACTTGCGGGGATCGCCCACTGGATCAATACATATTTCCATCTGCCGGAAGAAAAGCAGGTAGATAAGAATACAGAGCTGGTTGCGATGGTAAAAGCATGGGTAGACAAGGAATATGAGGAAGGCCGGGTGACGGTTCTTACAGATGAGGAGCTGCTGGGCGTGATCGAGGATGCAAGACAGACGTTGGGATGTGATTTGTTCTGAAGATTTCTGCAGAAGAATTATCGCCTGCGGGAATGAAATGTTGTTCGGAGGAACATTCCGAATCGCCTGTGTGTGGAAGCAGGGTATTAACCGGCTGTCTGTGTGGAAATGGGTTATTAGCCGAATAGGTGGAGGAGTGTCAGAGAAAGATGGAAGAATATCAGGACCGTTCCCTGCGGGGAAGGGTATTTCAGAGATTGCGGGAGGATATCCTGTCGGGGGTGTATCAGGAGCATGACGAGCTGCGGGAGATCACGATCGGGGAGGAACTGGGAGTCAGCAGAACTCCGGTGCGTGAGGCGTTGAGGCAGTTGGAATTGGAAGGGCTGGTAAAGATTATTCCTAATAAGGGAGCTTATGTGACGGGGATTACCCGCAAGGATGTCGCAGACATATATAAGATACGCTCGATGCTGGAAGGGATGTGCGCGAGATGGGCGACTAAGTATATCACGGAGAAGCAGATTGAAGAACTGGAAGAGGTATTACTTCTGTCGGAGTTCCATTTGCGGAAAAGAAGCGGCGAGCAGGCGGACCAGGTAACGGAATTAGACGGAAAGTTTCACAGAATATTGTATGAGGCATCGAACAGCCGTATACTGGAACATGTGTTGTCGGATTTCCACAAATATGTACAGATGGCAAGGGCGATGTCTGTGGGTGAGAAGAACCGGGCCGAGAAGTCTATACAGGAGCACCGGGAGATATTGGAGGCCATTCAGAAGCATGACGGGGAGCTGGCGGAAAGACTCGCTAACCGGCATATCTTGAATGTGATGAAGAATTTGCATCTTGAGGAACCTGCGGCGGATATTTGATCTTTTCAGGCAGTAAAAAGATAGTCTGGCAGGGCGGTGAGTAAGCGATAGTTGATAGGAGAAGCAGGCAGCAGAAGCAGATTATTAAGAGGGAAACAGAGAATAAATAGCGAGAGATAAGAGTAGTTAAAGCAGGTAAGAGATTTCGAGAGTGTAGGAAGAAGATCAGGAGGTATATGACATGGCAAAGATTAAGATGACGACACCGATTGTAGAGATGGACGGAGACGAGATGACACGAATCTTATGGAAGATGATCAAGGAGCATCTGATTGAACCGTTCATTGAGCTGAATACGGAGTATTATGACCTGGGGCTTGAGCACAGGAATGAGACGGACGACCAGGTGACAATTGATTCTGCGAATGCGACCAAGAAGTACAAGGTCGCGGTAAAGTGTGCGACAATCACGCCGAACGCGGCGCGTATGACGGAGTATGATCTGAAAGAGATGTGGAAGAGTCCGAATGGGACGATCCGGGCGATCCTGGACGGAACGGTATTTCGGGCGCCGATCGTCGTTAAGGGAATCGAGCCCTGCGTCCGTAACTGGAAGAAGCCGATTACCATCGCAAGGCATGCTTATGGAGATGTGTACAAGAGCTCTGAGATGAAGATCCCGGGCGCCGGCAAGGTAGAGCTGGTATATACAGATCAGGCAGGCGAAGAGACGAGAGAACTGGTGCATGAATTTGACAGCGCGGGAATCGTGCAGGGCATGCACAATATCAACCATTCGATCGAAAGCTTCGCGAGGAGCTGTTTTAACTATGCGCTGGATATCAGGCAGGACCTTTGGTTCGCGACGAAGGATACGATCTCTAAGAAATACGACCATACATTTAAAGATATCTTCCAGGAGATCTTTGACGCAGAGTATAAGGAGAAATTCGAAGCCGCAGGCATCACGTACTTCTATACGCTGATCGACGACGCGGTGGCGCGTGTGATGAAGTCTGAGGGCGGCTATATATGGGCGTGTAAGAATTATGACGGGGATGTGATGAGCGATATGATCTCCTCTGCCTTCGGTTCTCTTGCCATGATGACCTCTGTACTGGTATCTCCGGACGGGTATTATGAGTATGAGGCGGCGCATGGGACGGTGCAGCGCCACTATTACAAGCATCTGGAGGGAGAGGAAACTTCGACGAATTCCGTGGCTACGATCTTTGCGTGGACGGGAGCGTTAAGAAAACGCGGAGAGCTGGATGGTAGCCAGGAATTGATGGATTTTGCAGACAGGCTTGAGAAAGCTACGATCGATACCATTGAGGAAGGAAAGATGACGAAGGATCTGGCGCTGATCACCACGATAGAGAATCCGACGGTGCTGAACAGCGAGGACTTCATCAAGGCTGTTGCTGAGAAATTGTAAGGGTTTATCTACATTTCTTTCGAATATTTCAAATAAAAGTAAAGATAAGAAATCCCCAGGATGATTAACGCGGTCCCGGAGGCGGCGATTCCAATCAGGTCGGCTTTCATCTCAAACAGCAAGGCAGGGAGAAGGATCAGCACATAGGTAATAATGTTGAAAGCTTTTGCTTTTGCCAGGTTGTGGATGGTGCGGGTGCGTTCATCATTCTGGTCTATGACGGTCTGGGCGCTTTCTTCGGGGTACTTTTCATACTGATAGGTGGTGCCGAAGTAGTTGACTCCGAATATGAATGCGATCATACCGCCGTACTGGATCAGAGTCAGACAGAGATAAAGGAACCGGCTGTCAGTGATATGGAGTCCTTTTATTATGCAAGCGGCGGCATGAGCCAGAAATCCTGCGATGAGCATTAATAGTTTCTTCTGTTTAACGGTCATTTTCATCAATCCTCCTTGTGTTCTTCGATGTAATAATGGAAAACTAACTTTCCATATATCAAGTATATCAGGGGTGATCTGATATGTCAAGTTTACTTTCCGTGAAATTTCTGATGAAAACCATACCATTTTTTTGCGGAAGATGGTATAATTTAATTCGTATAAATGTAAAATACGGCGGGTGCGGATGATGTTAAAGTCTGCGCCGGCACGCAGGATAAACATAGATCAGCAGAAGGGAGAAAGTGGCAGGATGAAGATACTGATGATTAACGGCACATTAAGGCAGGGTTCGAGTTATCACATCGGGAGAATGGTGATCGAGAAGATCGCGGAAGACGGCGATGAGATTATTGAATTATTTCTGCCGAAGGATATGCCGGAGTTTTGCAGAGGATGTGCAGTATGTATTACGGAAAGCGAGAAGAAATGTCCGGATTATCTGATGTACATGAAGCGTGTGACCCGTATGATCGATGAGGCGGATCTTTTGGTATTTACTTCGCCGGTTCATGTACTTCATGTGACGGGGGCGTTGAAAGCGCTTCTGGATCATTATGGATACCGCTTTATGGTACACAGGCCGGAGGAGAGTATGTTCCGCAAGCAGGCGGTATGTATCACTACCGGAGCCGGAGGCGGGATGCGTTCGACGCTTAAGGATATGAAGAGCAGCCTGCGTTTCTGGGGAGTAGCCAGGATCTATACTTATGGGATTGCGGTGGGGGCCATAAGCTGGGAAGGCGTGGCCGCATCGGTAAAAGATAAGATTGTGGGGGATATTGATAAATTATCTCTTAAACTGACCAGGGAGACGGACAAAGTAGAACCGTCTATACGGACGGAGATATTGTTCTATATTATGCGCCATATGCACAAGAAGGGAATGAATCCTGTAGATCAGGAGTATTGGAGAGAGAAGGGATGGCTTGGAAAAGGTCGGCCATGGAAGAAAAATAAATAATCCTTTTAAATTCGGATATAAACCACATTAAAAAAGAGACCGTTGTAAAATGCGGCGGCTTTGCAGCATGCAGACGCAAGTATCGATAAGATTACATGGTATGCCGCGGGGATTTGGCATTTTACAACAGCCTGTTTTTAATTCTCGAGGTCTTCCCATCTCTCGTATAAATGTTCTAATTCAGCGGCAATCGCTGCTTTTTCGTCAGCCAGTTCCTGGCATCTGACGGAATTCGTAAATACTTCTTCCAAAGACATCGTCTCATCAATGACGGCGTCCCGTTTCTCCAGTTCGGTAATGCGTTCTTCGGTTTTCTTAAGCTCATTTAATCTTTTCCGTTCTTTTGCCTGAATTTCCTTCTGTTCCTGCCAGCTAAGCTTCGATTCAGAGACATTCCCGGAAGAGGCGATACCGGGAGAGTGGTCCGGACCGGCGTAGACGGCTGTCAGCTCATCCTTTTTCTCCAGATAATAGTCATAATTTCCGATATAATTCACGAAAGTCCGGTTGACAAGATCCAGGATACGGGTGGCAGTCTGATTGATGAAATACCGGTCGTGGGACACATAGAGTAAAGTTCCGGTATATTCATTCAATGCTTTCTCCAGAATCTCCTTGGAGGAGATGTCCAGATGATTGGTAGGCTCGTCCAGGATAAGGAAGTTGGCTCTGGAGAGCATCAGTTTGGCAAGGGATACCCGGCCCCGTTCTCCTCCGCTTAAGTCGCCGATCCGTTTGAAGACGTCGTCCCCCGTAAATAAGAAAGCAGCGAGCATATTGCGGATCTTTGTGTTCGTAAGATCCGGATAGTCGTCGGAGATCTCGTCAAATATTGTCTTGTCCATGTGAAGTACATGATGCTCCTGGTCATAGTATCCGATCTCGACGTTCGTTCCGAGGGAGAAGGTTCCTGTATCTGCGGGAATAACCTGATTGAGAATCTTAAGTAAAGTAGTCTTGCCGGTTCCGTTGTCTCCGATGACGGCAATATGTTCTCCGCGTTTGATCTCGAAATTTACGTCTGAAAATAATACCTGACCCGGGAAAGATTTGCTTAAATGCTCCACGGACAGGACGTCGTTTCCACTGACCCGGGAAGGTTCCAGTGTAAGATGGATCTCGGTATTCATCTCGACAGGCTTCTCGAGGGGAGTAATCTTTTCCAGCATCTTTTCACGGCTCTCGGCACGTTTGATGGATTTTTCACGGTTGAAAGAACGCAGCTTTTCGATTACGGCTTCCTGGTGCTTGATTTCCTGCTGCTGATTTAGATACTCTTTTAGCCGGGCATCCATAAGCCGGCGTTTTTTCTCGGCATAATCGCTGTAATTGCCGAGATAGGATGTCAATCTGCCCATCTCGATCTCCAGAACCTTTGTGACGACCCGGTCCAGGAAATACCGGTCGTGGGATACGATCAGTACGGCGCCTGAATAATTAAGGAGATACGTCTCAAGCCAGGCGATGGAGTTTAGGTCCAGATGGTTGGTGGGCTCGTCAAGAAGCAGGATATCCGGTCTGGTGAGCAGAAGTTTTCCGAGAGAGACGCGGGTTTTCTGTCCTCCGGAAAGGGTATCGACAGGTTTGGAAAAATCTTTTTCGTCAAAACCAAGACCCTTTAATACGCCGGTGATCTCGCTTTCATAAGCGTATCCGTTTGCCCGTTCGAAGGATGCGGTCAGCCGGTTGTAGGTTTCCAGGCGTGCCGACAGGGCGTCTCCCGTCAGGTGCTTTAACTCATGTTCGATTTCGCGGATCTGCCGTTCCATCGCGATGATATCTGCTTTGGCGAGCTTTACTTCTTCATAGATCGTGCTGCCGCTTACCATGTCCTGATGCTGCGCGAGGTAGCCGAGAGTTTTTCCCTTGGTCAGGATGACTTCTCCTTTGTCTGAAGGCAGTTCCCCGACGATCATTTTGAATATGGTCGTCTTTCCGGCTCCGTTAGGACCTACGAGAGCCGCTTTCTCATGATCTTCTATATGAAAGGAACCTTCGATAACGATGACGTTTTCCCCGAAAGCCTTGCTGATTCCGTGGCATGCTAATATCATAATGTCCTCCTGTAGCAAATCGCCGTCTGGTCAGACGGCTTAATCCGTAACTAACATTATAACGAAAATATTACAAAATACAACTAAAAGTTTGACTTTAATGTTACAATTCTATATAATGAAGTCGAAGGAAGAATGGAAGGTGAGACAATTGGAAGAGAAAGAGATTTCACAAGCGGTTATCCGGAGGCTGCCAAGGTATTATCGGTATCTGGGTGAATTGTTGGAGAATGGTGTGGAGCGTATTTCTTCTAACGATTTGAGCAGGAGGATGAAGGTCACTGCATCCCAGATCCGTCAGGACCTTAATAATTTCGGCGGGTTCGGGCAACAGGGGTATGGATATAATGTGAAATATCTTTATACGGAGATCGGTAAGATTCTTGGTTTAGAAGAGGACCACAACATGATTATTATCGGAGCCGGCAATCTTGGACAGGCATTGTCCAATTACGCGGCGTTCGAGAAGAGAGGATTTATCCTGAAAGGGATCTTTGATGTGAATCCAAGACTTCAGGGCATATCAATCCGAGGCGTGCCTGTACGCATGATGGATGAGTTGGGTGAGTTCGTGAGGGAGAACGACGTGGAGATCGCGGCGCTTACGATTCCCAAGGAGAATGCGATTGAGGTGGCGGATCAGCTTGTAGAGAACGGTGTACGGGCGATCTGGAATTTTGCGCACACGGATCTGAGTCTGCCGGAGCACGTAATCGTGGAAAACGTGCATCTGTCGGAGAGCCTGATGCAGTTATCTTATAAGATCAGCCGATATAATGAAGAACACAACAAACAGTAAAAGCAAAGACGTGTAAGGACGGCATGTATATACAGGCGGATATTACACGTCCTTTCTTATTTTCATTTCCGCGGGCAGCCGGGCAGGCGGACATGCCGGCATGTATATTCAGATATTTTTTGCGGGCAGAGGAGGTATAGAAAGATGAGGTATCTGGTAAACGGAGCTCAGATGAAGAGCGCGGATGCGTATACGATACAAAAGATGGGGATACCGTCTATGGAGCTGATGGAGAGAGCTGCCGGTTCCTGCGTCCGGGTGATGGAGGAGGAAGGATTTGACCTGTCCGCCCCGTGTGTCGTGTGCGGATCGGGAAATAACGGCGGCGACGGATTCGCGATCGCAAGGATGCTGATGAACAAAGGATATCCGGCGAAGGTTTATTTCGTCGGGAACGAATCCCGTTGTACGGAGGAGACCCGGCGGCAGATGGAGTTGTTATCGGAAATCGGAGGAAGGATAAGCAACGAATATGAGGATGGTGAATATAGTATCATTATAGACGCGATATTTGGCGTAGGGCTTGGCCGGGAGATCAAAGGAGATTACCGGAAAGTGATCGAGCGGATGAATGCCGCGGATGCGGTGAAATTTGCGGTCGATATGCCGTCCGGGATATCGGCGGATACAGGAGAGATCCTGGGGATCGCATTTCGCGCGGATATCACGGTGACTTTTCAACTGGAGAAGACGGGACTTGTGTTCTATCCGGGAAAAGAATATGCAGGCAGGGTTCAGGCGGCGGATATCGGGATTTATACAGGCTGTCTGGAACAGGACGATCCGATAGCATATACTCTCGGCAGGAAGGAGCTGAGCGGGCTCCTTCCCGTCCGCAGGGCGGATTCGAATAAAGGAACTTATGGGAAGCTGCTTATGATTTCGGGAAGCGCCGGGATGTCCGGCGCCGCGTATCTGAATGCAAAAGCGGCATATCTGTCCGGCGCCGGACTGGTCAGGATCTATACGCCTGAAGAGAACCGGATTATTCTGCAGCAGCAGCTTCCGGAGGCTATTGTGACGACTTACACAGAGTACAGCGGGGAAGAGATAGAGGAGCTGCTTTCGTGGGCAGACGCGGTTTGTATCGGTTCCGGTCTCGGAACCGGCGAGCTGTCGTGCAGGATATTAGAGAAGGTACTGGCGGATGTGAAAGTCCCCTGTCTGATCGACGCGGACGGATTGAATATTCTGGCATGCCACGGGGAATATCTGACATCTTTTCTAAGGGACAGGAAGGACGAGAACCTATTGGTATTGACTCCGCATATGAAGGAGATGTCAAGACTCCTGGGGATAAGTGTGTCAGAGATAAAAGCGCGGCGGATGGAGACGGCGGGAGAATACGCGAAACAGATCGGAGGAACCTGTGTCCTTAAAGATTCCAGGACCGTAACCGTGTCGCCGGAGGGGAGAAGTTATGTGAATCTGTCCGGCAATGCGGCGATGGCAAAGGCGGGTTCCGGAGATGTACTGGCAGGGGTGATCTCCGCGTTTTTGGCCCAGGGGCTTCGAGGGCACAGCGCCGGAACTTTGGGAACGTATCTTCACGGAAGAGCGGGGGACCATGCGAGAAGACTCTATGGAAGTTACAGCGTACTGGCGGGAGACCTGCTTTCGTGCTTAAGCAAAGCATTTATGGAACTGGAGGAAGAGCACTGTGAAGAATTATAGCAGAGTATGCGCAAGGATCAACCTTGACGCGATCGCATATAATATGGACAGGATGAAGGAGAATCTTGCGGACGGCGTGAAGATGATCAGTGTGATCAAGTCGGATGGATACGGCCACGGCGCATTGCAGATTGCGAGATTTCTGGAAGCAAAGGAATATATATGGGGATATGCGCTGGCGGCGCTTGACGAGGCTGTCGTTTTAAGGAAAGGGGGGATTGAGAAGCCCCTTCTTGTGCTGGGATGTATCTTCCCGGAACAATGGGAGGAGATGCTGGAGCATGAGATCCGTATGACAGTCTATACGGAAGAGACGGCCCGCCAGGTGTCGGAACTGGCGGTGAAAGCCGGAAAGAAAGCATATATACATATTAAACTGGATACAGGAATGGCACGTCTCGGATTTCCGGTGTGTACAGACAGCGTGTCGCAGATCGCGGCAATCAGCCGGATGCCCAATCTGGTGATAGAAGGAATGTATACACATTTTGCGAAAGCAGACGAGACAGAGAAAGGGTTCACATTGAAGCAGCTCGAAGATTATCTGTGGATGGTGAAGGAGCTTGCGGACAGAGGCGTGACGGCTGCGTATCATCACTGTTCGAACAGCGCGGGGATCATCGATGTGAAAGAGGCGAATATGGATCTGGTCCGTGCGGGGATCGCAGCATATGGATTATATCCGTCAGAAGAGGTCAGGAAGGAGAACGTACCTCTTAAGCCGGCGATGGAGCTGGTCAGCCATGTTACTTATGTGAAATGGGTGGAAGAAGGAACGCCGGTCAGTTACGGTGGGACATTTATCACAGAGCGGAGAACGAAGATCGCGACGATCCCGGTGGGATATGGAGACGGATATCCCAGGAGCCTCTCGAATCAGGGATATGTGTTGATTCATGGAAAGAAAGCGCCGATCCTCGGACGCGTATGCATGGATCAGTTTATGGTTGACGCGACGGAGATTGAAGACGTACAGTTCGGCGATAAAGTCGTGCTGATCGGTGAAGACGGGGAAGAGAGGATTACGGTGGAGGAATTAAGCGATCTGTCAGACAGATTCAATTATGAGTTTATCTGCAGTTTCGGCAAAAGAGTGCCGAGAGAATATCTGAGTCAGGGAAAAGTAGTGGAGCAGATGGATTACTTTGCATAATCTTTTATTGTGATATCGGCGCGGGAATGTGCCGGGGCATATTCTTTTTTATGAAGGAATGATTTTTAGCCTCTATATAGAATACATCCGAGAAAGATGGAAATACTTATCTTATCTTAAAAAAATCGGAGTGTGAATAGAGTGCAGGTAAGACGTGGAGATATATTTTATGCAGATTTGAGCCCGGTTGTGGGTTCGGAACAGGGAGGAATCCGTCCGGTACTGGTGATACAGAATGATGTGGGCAACCGGCACAGCCCGACGGTCATATGCGCGGCCATCACTTCAAGGATGAATAAGGCGAAACTGCCGACTCATGTGGAGATCGACGCAAGGCGCTATCAGATCGTCAAGAATTCGGTAATATTGATGGAACAGGTCAGAACGATAGATAAGCAGCGGCTTAAGGACCTGGTATGCCATCTGGATAAAGAGATAATGAACAAAGTAGATGAAGCCTTGAAAGTCAGTTTTGAGCTTCATACATAGCAAAGGAGTATGAAACAGAGGTTATGGAGGATGGGAGTTTATTTCAAAGGATGAAGCATCTGCTGAGAGCGGATGACGAGCTGGATGAGAGTGCGCAGAAGGAAGCGGCGGGGCTGATCCATAATATTATCCGTTATCTGGATAAGGACGCGAAGGATATTATGACTCATCGGAAGAATATTATCGCGATCGACGGGGATGAGCTTCTGGAGGACGCGCTGCGGTTCATGCTGGATGAGAGTTTCTCAAGATTCCCTGTCTGCGACGGGGAGATCGATTCGATCATCGGAATCCTGCACCTTCGGGAGGCGATGTCCTGTTATCTGGACGAAAAGTTAAGAAAGATTCCGTTAAAAGACCTGAAAGGATACATAAGACCCGCGGCATTCATCCCGGAGACGAAGAGCATCGACACATTATTTAAAGAGATGCAGGCGGATAAGAACCATATCCGGATCATACTGGACGAGTATGGACAGACTTCCGGTCTTGTGACCATGGAGGATATCTTAGAGGAGATCGTCGGAAATATTCTGGACGAACATGATGAAGAAGAGGAGTGGATCAGGAGGACCCAGAACGGGAATTATATTGTGAACGGAATGGTCGGTCTTGAGGATTTGGAGGAAGTGATCCCGGTCGTATTTGAGAAGGAAGAGTTCGAGACGCTGAACGGATTCCTGATCCATGAGCTGGACCGGATTCCGGGAGAAGACGAGCAGTGTGTCGTAGAGTATGGGGGGTATCGGTTCACGGTGCTGCTCGTAGATAATAATACAATCCAGAGAGTTAAGATTGAAAAACGTTGGAAAGAGTGATAGAATAATAAACGGCGAAAAATATAAGCGGGGGATTGAGATATGTCAGGACATTCAAAATTTGCTAATATCAAGCATAAAAAAGAAAAGAACGATGCTGCAAAAGGAAAGATATTTACGAAGATAGGAAAAGAACTTGCGGTTGCGGTTAAGGAAGGCGGAAGCGCTGATCCGGCGAATAACAGCCGGCTTCGGGACGTGATCGCGAAGGCGAAAGCGAATAACATGCCGAATGATACCATCGACCGCAATATTAAGCGGGCGGACAGCGATGCGAACGCTGCGAATTATGAGCATATTACATATGAAGGGTACGGACCGAACGGTACGGCGATTATCGTCGAGACGCTGACGGATAATAAGAACCGGACGGCTTCGAACGTTAAGAACGCGTTTACCAAAGGGAACGGAAATGTAGGTACTCCGGGATGTGTTTCCTTTATGTTCGATAAGAAGGGACAGATTGTGGTGGACAAAGAGGAGTACGAGGGAGATCCGGACGAACTGATGATGATGGTGTTAGACGCGGGAGCCGAGGATCTGTTAGAGGAAGAGGATAGTTTTGAAGTGCGGACTTCTCCGGAAGACTTCAGCGCAGTGCGTCTGGCGATGGAAGAAGCGGGCATTCCGATGGCGGCGGCGGAGGTAACGATGATTCCGCAGACGTATGTGGAGCTGACGGACCCGAAGGACATCGCGAGTATTCAGAAGACGCTGGATATGCTGGATGACGACGACGATGTACAGGATGTATACCATAACTGGGATGAATAGCCGGCAGACTGCGGGAAGGGGTTTTTAGACAGTCTGTCAGCAGGGAAGGAGCAAAGAAGATGAGTAATTATAATATGGAAACCAAATGTATCCAGTCCGGGTATCAGCCGGGGAACGGAGAGGCGCGTATTCTGCCTATCTATCAGAGTACGACGTTTAAATATGATTCCAGCGAGCAGATGGGACGCCTGTTTGACCTGGAAGAGTCAGGGTATTTCTATACCCGTCTCCAGAATCCGACAAACGATGCTGTGGCGGCGAAGATCTGCGATATGGAAGGCGGAGAGGCGGCTATGCTGACATCCTCCGGACAGGCGGCGAATTTCTACGCGGTCATGAATATCGCAGGGGAAGGAGACCATATCGTATGTGCGTCGGCCCTTTATGGAGGTACATATAACCTTTATGCCCACACCATCCGGAAGATGGGAGTGGAAGCTACTTTCGTGGATCCGGATTGTTCGAAGGAGGAATTAGACGCGGCGTTTCGGGAGAATACGAAAGCAGTGTTCGGAGAGAGTATCGCCAATCCGGCTCTGGTGGTTCTGGATTTTGAGAAGTTTGCGGAAGCGGCCCATGCGCATGGGGTGCCGTTCATCGTGGATAATACGTTTGCAACACCGGTCAACTGCCGGCCCTTCGAGTGGGGTGCGGATATTGTGACCCATTCTACGACGAAATATATGGACGGGCATGCGTCCTGCGTGGGCGGCGCCATCGTAGACAGCGGTAATTTTGACTGGGAGGCATATGCCGATAAGTTCCCAGGACTTACGACGCCGGATGAGACATATCATGGAATCGTCTATACACAGAAGTTCGGGAAAGGTGCCTATATCACGAAAGCAACGGCGCAGTTGATGCGGGATCTGGGCTCGATCCAGTCTCCGCAGAACGCTTTCCTTCTGAATCTTGGCCTGGAGACATTGTCCCTTCGCATGGAAAGGCATTGTGAGAATGCGCTGAAAGCGGCGCAGTACCTGAAAGACCATGAGAAAGTAGCATGGGTAAACTGCCCGTCGCTACCGGGCGACAGATACTATGAACTTGCTAAGAAATACATGCCGAAGGGAACCTGCGGCGTGCTGACCTTCGGATTAAAAGGCGGGAGAGAAGCGGCGGTTCGTATGATGGACAGCCTGAAGATGATTGCGATTGTGACGCATGTAGCGGATGCCAGAAGCTGTGTTCTTCATCCCGCAAGCCATACGCATCGTCAGATGAATGACCAGGAATTAAGGGAAGCGGGCGTACAGCCGGATCTGATCCGGTTCAGCGTAGGAATCGAACATATCGACGATATCATCGCGGATCTGAGCCAGGCTCTTAAAGCAGTATAGCCCGGAACTGCCTGCAGGCAGGCGGTTGCCGGAGATAAGGTATAAAATAGACGGAACACCTCCATACTAGTAAGGGATACTTTTGTAAAGGAACAGAAAATGTATGGAGGTGTTTTTATGTCAGAGGAAGCACGCAAAGAGCAGAAGACAGAAGAGATCAAAGAAATGGGAAGCGTTGACCTGGAAGGGAACGCAAACCGCCATAAGGTAAAGTTACTGACGATTATCGGTGAGATCGAAGGTCACGAGGCATTGTCCGGAAATGCGAAGTCTACGAAATATGAGCACCTGCTTCCGTTGTTGGCGGAAGTGGAAGACAGCGATGAGATCGAGGGCTTATTGATCCTATTGAATACATTGGGGGGAGATGTGGAGGCAGGATTGTCGATCGCGGAGATGATCGCGTCGCTCAGCAAACCGACGGTATCCCTGGTGCTTGGCGGCAGCCATTCCATCGGCGGACCGTTGGCGGTATCGGCGAAATATTCTTTTATAGTCCCAAGCGGTACCATGATCATCCATCCGGTGCGCTCCAACGGAATGTTTATCGGTATTACACAGAGCCTGCGCAATATGATCAAGACCCAGGATCGGATTACGCGTTTTCTTGCAGAACATTCGCATATGACGCAGAAAAGGATCGAAGAGCTGATGCTGAACCAGACGGAGCTTGTGAAGGACGTCGGAACGCTGTTAGAAGGAAGAGACGCCGTCAGGGAGGGGCTGATCGACGAGGTAGGGGGAATGAGCGACGCATTGAATAAATTGCACGAAATGATAGATCGCTCCCGGCAGAAAAAGAGTGAAAATAGGTAATGACAGCCCTTTTTAAAAATGCTATACTATAGGTATTGCCAGAATAAGGGGGAGATATAATGGCCGCTAAGGCAAAGAAACAGGGGAGAAGAGCACAGGCTAAAAAGCCGGCGAAGAGACAGGGAAAGAAGAATAATATAGAGACAAGTTTCGTAAGAACTGAGATTATCATATGGGTGACGCTTGCGGTCAGTATATTAATGATGATCAGCAATTTTGGATTCGGCGGATTTGCAGGGGAGGCGGTCGCGGAATTGATGGCCGGGATGTTCGGCTGGGCGGCATACGTCATTCCGTTTTTATTATTTGGAATTGTAACTTTTATCATATCAAATCAAGGGAATCCGAACGCATACGTGAAAGCGGCTGCATGTGTCTGCCTGACCGTTTTGTGCTGTACGTTTTTACAGTTAGTCGATGAGACCGGAGGGAAACTGGGGGCCCTTCTGGCGGACAGGCTGGTGCCGGCGATCGGAGTTGCAGGAACCTATGTGGTGGATATCATCCTGATGATCATATGTCTGGTAGTGATTACAGGAAAATCAGCTTTGAAGAGTGTGAAGAGCCAGGGGGACAGAGTTTACGGCAGAGCGAAGAAAGATGTCGCCCGCAGACGCGAGATGGCGGAAGAGAGGCGCAGACAGAAGGAAGCTTCCCCGAAGGAGATATCCGGAGGAAAGAAGAGAAGCACCCGCCATGTGGAGGGAGTTTCATTTGATACGGCTATAGCCAAGAAGTCACCGAATGTACGGGAGCTGGCGGTAGAGTCTCCGGATATCCGCAAAGGACTTGTAATTAACCGCGGAGAAGATGATCTTGCACAGGAAACCGTGCCGGAGGCCGAGACGGATCAAAAAGCAGAGGAACCGGTATCAGTATCGGTGGCTATGCCGGCTGAGCAGCCTGAAGAAGTTCTGCGGGAAGAACCGGAGATAAGGCAGAGAAGTCGTAAGGCCAGGGAAGAAGACGTGGCGGATCAGGCGGCAGAAGTGGCGTCCGCGGTGGCGGCAGGGAGCCTGAAGCCGAAGAAGGCGTACCGCATACCGCCGCTTTCTCTGCTTAAGAAGGGGAGCAGGCAGAAGGGTGAGTCGGACTCACAGCTCCGGGAGACTGCTATGAAGCTGCAGCAGATCCTGCAGAATTTCGGCGTCAAGGTAACGGTTACGAACGTAAGCTGCGGACCGTCGGTTACGAGGTATGAGCTGCAGCCGGAGATGGGAGTCAAAGTAAGTAAGATCGTTGGGCTCTCAGACGATATCAAATTGAATCTGGCAGCCGCCGATATCCGTATCGAAGCTCCGATTCCAGGGAAAGCTGCCGTCGGTATCGAGGTGCCGAATAAAGAAAATTCTGCGGTTATGTTAAGAGATCTTCTGGAATCCGGTGAATTCCGCCAAAGTGCGTCTAAGATATCCTTTGCGGTGGGCAAAGATATCGGCGGCAAGGCGGTCGTGACAGATATCGGGAAGATGCCTCACGTTTTGATAGCGGGTGCCACAGGTTCCGGAAAATCAGTCTGCATCAATACTCTGATCATGAGTATTCTGTATAAGGCAACGCCGGAAGAAGTAAAGCTGATCATGATCGACCCCAAGGTGGTGGAACTGAGTGTATATAACGGAATACCGCATCTGATGATTCCGGTGGTTACAGATCCGAAGAAAGCGGCAGGCGCCTTAAATTGGGCGGTAGCCGAGATGGACCGCCGTTACCGTTCATTTGCGGAGTACGGCGTCAGAGATATGAAGGGGTATAATGAGAAGGTGTCGTCTATGCCTCCGGCGGAGGACGGACAGAGACAGGAGCCGCTGCCTCAGATCGTTGTGATCGTAGATGAGCTGGCGGATCTGATGATGGTAGCGCCCGGAGAAGTGGAGGGTTCGATCTGCCGTCTGGCACAGTTGGCAAGAGCGGCGGGAATTCATCTTGTTATCGCGACGCAGCGTCCGTCCGTGAATGTTATTACCGGACTGATTAAGGCGAACATGCCTTCCCGGATTGCGTTTTCCGTATCTTCCGGTGTGGATTCCCGGACGATCATAGATATGAACGGTGCGGAGAAGCTGCTTGGGAAAGGTGATATGCTTTTCTATCCTTCTGGTTATCAGAAACCTGCGAGGGTACAGGGCTCTTTTGTGACGGATAAGGAAGTGCAGGATGTGGTGGAATTCCTTAAGGATCACAATGAAGAAGTTACATACGATGAGGAAGTAGTGAATCATGTGAATACCAATCCTGTCGCCGGTGCGGCAATGGCCGGGGCAGCGCCGGAAGGAGAGGGTCATGATGCGTATTTTATAGAGGCAGGCAAACTGATTGTCGATAAAGAGAAAGCATCCATCGGAATGCTGCAGCGTGCGTTTAAGATCGGATTCAACCGTGCGGCGAGGATTATGGATCAACTGGCCGAAGAAGGAGTCGTGGGACCGGAAGAGGGAACAAAACCCAGAAAAGTATTGATGTCCCAGGAGGAATTCGAGCAGTATGCGGCAGAGAACAGCTAGTAGCTGGTATAGCAGGTATGTTGGGGAACTATGAGGTAGTCACATAAAGAAAGGAAAAGAATATGAAAACAGATATCCAGATTGCACAGGAAGCGCAGATGGCGCATATCAGAGACGTGGCGGCGACGGTAGGGATTGGAGAAGAAGAGTTAGAGTTTTATGGGAAGTATAAGGCAAAATTATCCGATGATGTGTGGGAGCGGATCAAGGACAGACCGGATGGTAAGCTTGTGCTTGTAACTGCGATTAACCCGACTCCTGCAGGAGAAGGGAAGACGACGACGACGGTAGGTCTTGGGCAGGCGCTTGCGAAGCTTGACAAGAGGGCGATCATTGCGCTTCGGGAACCTTCTCTTGGCCCATGCTTTGGGATTAAGGGCGGCGCGGCGGGAGGCGGTTACGCCCAGGTTGTGCCGATGGAAGATCTGAACCTTCATTTCACAGGAGATTTTCACGCGATTACTTCGGCAAATAATCTGCTTGCCGCTATGCTTGATAATCATATACAGCAGGGGAATGCGCTGCAGATTGATCCGAGACAGGTGGTGTGGAAACGCTGCCTGGATATGAACGACAGGAATCTGCGTAATATTGTAGTCGGGCTTGGCAATAAGATGGACGGTATGGTAAGAGAAGACCATTTTGTCATTACCGTGGCATCCGAGATCATGGCTATTCTTTGCCTGGCAGAGGATATCCGGGATCTTAAGAAACGTCTCGGGAAGATCATCGTTGCATATAATTTCAGCGGCGATCCGGTTACGGCGGAAGATCTTCATGCCACAGGCGCTATGACGGCGCTGCTTAAGGATGCAATCAAGCCGAATCTGATACAGACATTGGAGCATACGCCGGCGCTTGTTCACGGCGGTCCTTTCGCAAATATCGCGCATGGGTGCAATAGTGTCAGAGCGACCCGGATGGCGCTGAAGCTGTGTGATATCACCGTGACGGAAGCCGGATTCGGCGCGGACTTAGGCGCGGAGAAGTTCCTGGATATCAAATGCCGGAAGGCAGGATTTAAGCCGGACGCCGTGGTTCTGGTTGCAACGGTCCGCGCTTTGAAATATAACGGAGGGGTTGCAAAAGAGGAGCTTGGGAATGAGAATCTGGAGGCGTTGGTCAAAGGAATCGTGAATCTGGAAAAACATATTGAAAATATCCAGAAGTATGGAGTTCCGGTTGTAGTAACTTTGAATTCTTTCGTATCGGATACAGAAGCGGAGAATGAGTATATCCGCCGGTTCTGTGAAGAGAAGGGGTGTGAATTCGCACTCTCTGAAGTATGGGAGAAAGGCGGCGAGGGCGGAATCGCTCTGGCAAAGAAAGTTCTGGATACTTTAGAACACAAGGAAAGCCATTTCCATACATTATATGAGGATGGTTTATCTCTGGAAGAGAAGATTGAGACAATCGCGAAAGAGATATACGGAGCAAGAGGCGTTGTCTATGAACCTGCGGCTAAGAAACAGTTGGCTAAAATAACATCTATGGGGTTTGGGGAATTACCGGTCTGTATGGCGAAGAATCAATACTCCCTGTCCGATGACGCGAAGAAGCTGGGGAGACCGGTAGATTTCGATATTCATATCCGGGAGGTTTACGTCAGTGCAGGCGCAGGGTTTGTGGTTGCTCTTACAGGGGCGATCATGACGATGCCAGGTTTGCCGAAGGTTCCGGCCGCGAATGGAATCGACGTATCGGATGAGGGAAAGATTACCGGATTGTTTTAGTATGGGAGGTTTTCTATAGATGAAGTGCGGATATTGCGGACATGAGATACCAGAAGGAAAGTTATATTGTGAAAAATGTGGTAGGGAAGTCTGCATTGTTCCTGACTATAATCCGTTGGAAGATATGCTTACTCAGCAGATAAGGGGAGCGATTACCGGCGGCGACGGGTATGAAGACTATCTGGAGTATGACGCCGGAAGAGAGAGGGATCCGGGAAGAAGGAGTACTGTACGTGATGTAAGGAGCGGAACCGGGCGGAATACCGGAGGGGTGAGCCGGAGTACCAGCCGTGATGTAAGAGGCGGGACCGGGCGGAATACCGGAGGGGTGAGCCGGAGTACCAGCCGCGACGTAAGGGGCGGGACCGGGCGGAATACCGGAGGGCTTAACCGGAGTACCAGCCGTGATGTAAGGGGAAATGCCGGCAGGAATTACACCGAGAATCTTCAGGAGCGGGAGAGAAAGCGCAGACAGGCAGAACGCAGGAAAGCAAGGAGACGCATGCGGCTGGGATGCCTTTTTATGATCTTTATTTTGTTGGCTGCAATCATCGGCTCCGGGATTACTCTATATATGAATTCTTATAAGGGGTTTGTCGACAGAGGGAATAAATCATTAAGAGCAGGGGCGTATAATGAGGCGATCGATTTTTTTGAGAGAGCGATTCAAAAAGATGAGACAAAGGCAGACGCATATATAGGTTTGTCGCAGATTTATATTGCGAAGAATGATCTTGGATGGGCGGAATCTATTTTCCAGGAGGCGATTAAGAAGCAGCCGGAGAATGCAGACATCTATGAAGCATATGTTAAGTTTTATATGGACACAGATCAAAAGGCAAAGATTCCGCATCTTCTGGAAGATGTAGATGATAAAGTGGCAGAGCTGCTTGCCGGTTATATTATAGAAAAACCGAAATTCAGCCTGGATGACAGCGAGACTTTTGAAGACGTACAGGAGCTGACGCTGACAGCGCAGGACGGCTGTAAGATTTATTATACGGATGACGGTGAAGAAGCGACAATACGGAGCAAAGAGTACACGGAGCCGCTCCAGATAGAGGAGGGCGAAAATGTAATCTCGGCGATTGCCGTTGATGAAAAAGGGGTGCCGAGTCTGCTGGCGAAGAAGACATATATAGTTGAATTGCCGATCGTGGACGCACCGGCAGTATCGCCGTCCACAGGACAGTATAATTCTCCGGTTCAGATTGAAGTCAAAGTACCGGACGGTTATGAAGCATATTATACTACCACGGGCGAGGAACCGACTACGGCGTCAAATAAGTACACGGAACCGATTGATATGCCGGAAGGAGAGACTCTGTTTAAGGTGATACTCGTGAATGCAAAGGGACGCATGAGCGGGGTAACCACCAGAAATTATGTGTTAGAGACGGAATAATCAAAAGACTTTTGAGACACGGGCAGTCCGGAGCAGTTTTTTCGGAGCAGACATTAGGGTTGTTGTCCAGTCTGTTTGAAAGAACTGTTCCGGACTGTCGTTTTTTAGACATTTGTGCAGCTTTTCAGGCGGATTTTTATTTCTTCATATAAGTTGAAACCATCCGGACCATATTTTCAATCTGGTCCTGTTCTTCCTTTGATTTGCCTTCTTTCAGGACGGAAAGCACCAGCGAAAATTCATCCGGTGTAAACTGTATTCCTTTTTTGTTTGCATTTGTGATCAGGGCCATCATGATGGGTGCGAGAGCTTTTCCGCTTTTTCCTTGTGTCTGTGCGGCTGCAGTCCGGATCAGTTCCATCTTGATGGGGTCCATATTCTGCATCGCGGGATTATTCATCCATTCATTCATCGTCAGATTCTCCTTTCTTTTTGCCCGGATCGGGCGTATTCAGTTCATTTTCAAACATTGCATTGTACATGTCAAACATATCCTGCTGTTCGGGGCTCAGCATACCTTTCATCAGGTCCAGGGGGTTGATGTCCTGGTGTTCCTGATCGGAAGTGTCTGACATGGCCTGCATATTCTGAACCATTTCCATCATATTCATCATGCCTGACATTTGTTCCATCATTTCTTTTTCCGCAGGACTCATATATGGTTTCAGTCCGTTCAGTATATCCCTGGGCTGTGGATTGGAAGTGAAACCCTGGAAATACTCCATGGCATGGCGCAGCTCCAGGTATTTGATATAGATTCCAAGGAAGCGCTGCATGGAGGATGGAATATATGGGAGCAGAAGCTTTAGTGTATACAGAAAAGGCGGAGTGATCAGGCTGTCAAATGGTGTCATGGGTTTCGGAGGATTTTGTTCCATATGCGCTCCCTGAAATAACGTTGTAAATATATATGACGGCGGAATGGATTTTATGAGATATGGAAAAACTAAATGTGAAATGATTCATATATTATTATGGTAAGAGAAAGGAAGGAGGGGACAGATATGGACAGAAAGCTGATCATAGACGGGAACGCGGTATATGAGATCGACGAGAATTGTATGCTTAAGAAACAGATGGAAGGAAAAGAGGCAGATCAAAGAACAGAAGAGAAAGAGGAGAAATTGAATATCTACAAAATGAAGAGGACGGAGTGATATACTCCGTCCCCTTGTATAGGTGAATTAGCATCCGCAGTCAAAACCGCCGCATCCGTTGCCGCCCATGCCGCCGCAGCAGAAGAGCAGAAGGATGATCCACAGACAACTGTCATTGCCGCAACCGCCGCCGAAGTTGCTTCCGCATCCGCCGCAGCAGAAGAGCAGAAGGATGATCCACAGGCAGCTATTGTTGCCAAAGCCACATCCGCACCCACATTCTCCGCCGGTTCTTCCGGATTCACATCCGCATCCACAGTTTGTAGCACTTAAATCGCTCATTTTAAAATCCTCCATTTTTGATGTTTACAGTACATAATATGCGGAGGGCGAAGATGTGTGAGCAGAAAAAAATATTTTTATATATTTACCAGCCTCTTAATTGAGTGTTGATAGCGGAAGGAATTCTTTTGGAGTTTCAGTTTATCCAGGGCCGGCAGGTTTTCTTTGGCATAATTATCATAGAGTGTCAGGAGATATGAAACCGTGTAATTTCTGTGCTGGAACCAGGTAAAGAGAAGCCAGTTCATAATATCAGGATACCAGTAACGCTCCGGGATGGAAGCCTCCTGAAGCAGGAGCACATGTTCGGCAGCCTGTACAGACAACTGTGTCAGTTCATCCGCACGGTTTCTGTTCCTGAAAAGCGGTTCGCATTCCTGGATGATATCATACAGGTCGTTAGCAGCTTTCCAGTATGCGACAAAAGCAGGTGTAGATTCGTCAGGAGTTTCTTCCATATTATGAAGATCAAAAGTCTGCATCACCGGGCGGTTCTTTCTGATGGTCCAATCATATTCAGAACGCTTGTCAGGGTTGGAGAGTACACGGTATGCTTCCAGGATTTCCTGCATCTGTTCCGTCGTGTCGATTCCGTTTTTAATATTGACATCCGGATGATACTTTTTAGCCAGTTCATTTTTAGCGGCTGTAATATCTTCTAAGGATGCTTTTTCTGAAACGCCTAATATATCGTAATAATTTTTATTTTCCATACTATCCTCCAGTTACTCATATATGGACGCAAACAATATTATTCTACGACAATTCAGCGGAGAAATCAATCACAATAAGAAAAGTAATCTGCCAAAAGTAATCTGCCAAAGTATTGTGCCGGATTAGCCCCATTGCGTTCCAACCCCTGCTTTGAGAGCTTTTTCATAGATTGTCCTGGCAGTAACTAGATCCTGAGCCCCGACACCCACCGTCTCATATACGATGATTTCGTCGTCGTTCTCCCTTCCGGTCAGATTCCCCTTGATTACGTCTCCGATATCGCCGGTGAAGTCGTCTTCGGTGATGAGGCCTTCTTCTAATGGCAGCAGGATATCGCCGGATTCTGAGAGGACGGCTTCCTTAGAATCGAAATAGATCTTGGAGGCTCTCGGCAGTATCGCAGGGTCCATCTCCTGCATATGGTGCTGGTATGCGCCTACACAGCTTATAGTACATCCTTTTTTGATTTTTGTTCCGTCGAATACGGGTTTGGAAGAAGGGGTAACGGTGATCAGAAGATCGGCGTCGTCGATAGCTTCATCGGAAGATCTGACTGCCGTAATCTTCGTGCCGTAGGATTCTAATTCTTTCTGCATCTGTTCGGCAAAACGGACTGTCCTTTCGTAGTTCATGTCGTATACCCGTACTTCTTCTAGTTTTCGAACGGCAATCATCGCTTCTAGCTGCGTAGGGGCCTGTCCTCCGGTTCCGATAAGCGCTCCAATCCGGCAGTCCTTCTTTGCCAGCAGTTCGAAGGCCACGCCGGAGGACGCGCCTGTCCGAAGCTGCGTCACGTAAGTCCCGTCGAGGACCGCGGTTACGACGCCTGTCTTTCCGTCGATCAGAAGAACCTGTGCGGGCGACGAGGGCAGGCCGTTGTCTATGTTGTGCGGAAAGATGTTGACCGTCTTTAATGACGCCGTATCCATCTCTTCTATATAAGCGGGCATGAAGAGAAAGCAGCCGTCATATCTGGGGGCCTGGATCTTTGTGCGTAGAGGTGAATCACATTTTCCCTCTGATACAAGTGTAAATGCTTTCTTGTCAGCCTCGACGGCGTCTTGGATGGTAAATACTTTTTTGATGTCTTCTCTTGATAAAAGTAACATGATTTTCTCCTTTCTGTTTTCCTGACCGGGATCTGGCAACCGCGTCCGGTGCAGGAATGTGCCGGGGCACATCTTTTTTTTATTATAGCAAATATTCCGTGGGTTGATAAGTGTGATTTATACACAAAAAAGGCGTGTCCGGAATATTCTGGATAAAAAAGGATATTTTTTGATGAATAGAGTGAAGCAGCAGATCCATTACTGGTGTGACGATACCAGAACGGGGAGGGTGACGGGCCGAAAAACCGCGGTCGCAGTTTTAGATACAGGTTTGGCGAACCATCCTGATTTGAGAGGAAGGGTTCTTGCTTTCCGGGACTGTGTCAACGGCCGGAGCGGGCTGTATGACGACAGCGGACACGGTACGCATGTGGGCGGCATTATCGCAGGAAACGGGAGCCTGTCCCGGGGAATGTTAAGCGGTATGGCTCCGGAGACAGGGATTGTGGCGGTCAAGGTTCTGGACGCAGGCGGAGAAGGAAGCGTCGAACAGATCCTGGAAGGTATCAGGTGGATCCGTAAGAATCACAGGCGTTATGGGATACGGATTGTCAATTTGTCGGTAGGGGCAAGAAAGGATCTGGATAAGAAAAAAGAAGACTGCCTGGTAGAGGCGGTAGAGGAATTGTGGGACAGAGGACTCGTCGTGATAGTCTCGGCAGGCAACTATGGTCCGGAAAAAGGCAGTATAGCCGTGCCTGGAAACAGCAGGAAGGTCATTACGGTAGGGGCTTTGGAAGAACCGGGAATGAAGAACGGATGTTCCGGAAACGGACCGACAAAGCAGTGTATCGTGAAACCAGAGGTAATAGCCCCAGGCTACCGTATCCTTTCCTGCAACAGCCGTTATCCAGGGAACAGGAGCGCTTATATCAGAAAGAGTGGGACATCTATGGCAACGCCTGTAGTATCAGGAGCGGCGGCTCTTTTCATTTCCAAATATCCGGAGACACGGAATGTGGAATTAAAACTCAGGTTCCGGGAAACCTGTGACCGCATGCCGGAAGATATGCGGCATGGATGGGGATGTGTCAGAATCGATCGTTTATTAGACAGCGAAAAAGTCTGAAAAGTAATCTAAAAAGTAACTTTAAATCCAACCTTGTCTCTGTATCTTTTTTATGATAAGATAAGGAACATGGCAGATAGAAGAGTCCATTGTCTGCTGAAAGTAATTTAAGCGGCAGACAATGAAATATAGTGTTTTGAAGGAGGGGCAATATGGGAGAAGAGACAGTTTCCAGGAATTTTATTGAGCAGGAGATAGACAAGGATCTGGCTGAGGGCGTTTACTCGGAGGTATGTACCAGATTTCCGCCGGAACCCAACGGATATCTTCATATCGGACATGCCAAGTCCATTCTTTTGAATTCCGGTCTGGCGAAGAAATATAACGGTACGTTCCATCTCAGGTTCGATGATACGAACCCGACGAAGGAGGATATGGAGTTTGTAGAATCCATCAAGGAGGATGTGAAGTGGCTGGGGGCAGACTGGAAGGAGCATCTGTATTTTGCGTCGGATTATTTCGAGGTGATGTACGAATGCGCCCTCAAGCTGATCAGAAAGGGAAAGGCGTTCGTCTGCGATCTTACTGCCGATGAGATCCGTGAATACCGCGGTACTTTGAAGGAACCCGGAAAAGACAGCCCGTACCGCGGCCGTTCGGTAGAAGAGAATCTCAGGCTTTTTGAGGAGATGAAGGACGGGAAATACAAAGATGGGGAGAAGGTTCTGCGGGCGAAGATCGATATGGCGTCTCCGAATATCAACATGCGGGATCCGGTCATCTACCGCGTGGCACATATGGCGCACCATAATACAGGGGACAGATGGTGCATCTACCCTATGTATGATTTTGCGCATCCTATCGAGGACGCGGTGGAGAAGATTACCCATTCGATCTGTACATTGGAATTTGAAGACCACAGACCCCTTTATGACTGGGTAGTCAGAGAATGTGAATTTGATCCGGCGCCGCGTCAGATCGAGTTTTCCAAGCTCTATCTGACCAATGTCGTGACGGGAAAGAGATACATTAAGAAACTGGTTATGGACGGTATCGTAGACGGATGGGATGATCCGAGGCTTGTATCCATCGCGGCATTGCGAAGGAGAGGATTCACGCCGGAGTCGCTTCAGATGTTTATCGAGTTGTGCGGTGTGTCCAAGAGCCAGAGTTCCGTGGATTATGCCATGCTTGAGTATTGTATCCGGGAAGATCTTAAGTTAAAGCGTCCGCGTATGATGGCGGTGCTTGACCCGATTAAACTTGTGATCGACAATTATCCGGAAGGAGAGACAGAGTATCTGGAGGTAGAGAATAATCTGGAGAATCCTGAGCTTGGCATGCGCAGGCTTCCGTTCTGCAGGGAATTATATATTGAGCGGGAGGATTTTATGATCGAGCCTCCGAAGAAGTACTTCCGTCTGTTCCCTGGAAATGAAGTGCGTCTGATGCACGCGTATTTTGTCAGGTGTGTAAGCTATGAGACGGATGCCGGCGGCAATGTGACAGTAGTGCATTGTACGTATGATCCGGAGACGAAGTGCGGCACAGGATTTATCGGCCGGAAGGTGAAAGGAACCATCCACTGGGTAGCGGCTCCCTATGCAAAGCAGGCGGAGGTGCGCCTCTATGAGAATCTGGTGGATGAAGAGAAGGGTGTATATAATAAAGAAGACGGTTCGCTGAATTTGAATCCCAACTCTCTTACGGTTCGGAAGGATTGTTATGTGGAGGACAGTTTTGAGAAAGCAGAGGGATGTGACAGTTTCCAGTTCGTAAGAAATGGATATTTCTGTATCGACTCTAAAGATTCGGCGCCGGAGAATCTGGTATTTAACCGGATCGTATCGTTAAAGAGTTCATTTAAGCTGCCGAAATAACAGGGAAGCGGCTGCCGGAGTCGCGGCAGATATTAAAGATGTCTTTTTATGACGGGGGAGTACGTTATGAATGAATTGACGATGAATCTTAAGAGCTATTCCAGGGTTCCGCTTTATGAGCAGATTTATGGCTATATCAAGAAGGACATTCAGAACGGAAGGATCGCTTACAAAGAAAAGCTGCCCTCTACCCGTGCTCTTGCAAAACACCTGGAGGTCAGCAGAAGTACGGTGGAATCAGCCTATGAGCAGCTTCTCTCGGAAGGTTATATCGAATCGGAACCCTATAAAGGTTTTTTTGTGGCACAGACGGAAGAACTCTATCATCTGGAACGGGAGAAACCAAAGACTGCGGCGTCAAAGGAGCAGAAGAGAAGATACCGGTATGATTTTTCACCGAATGGAGTGGATCTAAGAAGCTTCCCTTATAATGTATGGCGGAAATTGTCGAAAGATATTCTGTCAGACGACAGGACAGAGTTATTTCGTTCCGGGGATTCCAGGGGAGAGTTAAGTTTTCGTACTGCTATCGGCAGTTACCTCCATCAGGCCAGAGGGGTGAACTGTTCTCCGGAGCAGATCATCGTTGGGGCCGGAAGCGACTATATTCTGATGCTGTTAAGTATGATTCTTGGGAAGGAGCGCAGAATCGCGTTCGAAGATCCGGCGTATAAGCAGGCATACCGTATGGCTTGCGCGTTGGGTTATGAGACGATTCCGGTATCCCTGGATAAGAGCGGGATGAAGGTATCGGAATTGGAAGAATCAGGGGCGGATACAGCCTATGTGACGCCGTCCCATCAGTATCCCACAGGGATTGTCATGCCCATCAACCGCAGGATGGAGCTGCTGCGCTGGGCTCTTAAGAAACCGGGCAGATATATTGTAGAAGACGATTATGACAGTGAATACCGTTATAAGGGCAGGCCGATCCCTGCCCTGCAAGGCTATGATGCCCATGAGAAGGTGATTTATCTCGGCACATTTTCCAGATCGATCGCACCTGCGATTCGGTTAAGCTATATGGTGCTGCCGCGTCCCCTTCTGGATGAATATGAGAAAAGATATGATTTCGTTCACTCCACCGTCTCCAAAGTAGATCAGATGATTGTTCAGAGATTTCTGGAAGAAGGTTATTATGAGCGCCATCTCAATAAAACCAGAGCTGTCTATAAGAGCCGCCACGATGCGTTGATCGAGGGGCTTAAACCTCTCCAGGATATTCTGACGATATCAGGAGAGCATGCGGGAGTTCATCTGCTTCTGACTTTCCGAAACGGGAGAACAGAAGCAGAACTGATCCGAAGGGCGGCCGAAGAGGACATCCGGATATACGGAATGTCGGATTATCGGATCCGGGAGCGTGGAAATGAGCCGCCGACGATACTGCTTGGCTATGCGAATCTGACGGAAGAGCAGATTCGGGAGGCGGTAAAGATATTGGAATCATGTTTTCGGTAGAACCGGCTCGTAATTCATGAAAATAACGGTACACCCGCATGAAAAGCAAGAGTACCGTTATATTCCAATCTCCGATTAATATCTAAGCTTTATATTTGACAGAGATACATCAGCATCGTATCCTTTTGTGCGCAGCATATATTCCATTCCGCTTTTGGCCAGATCGATATGGTTCTGCGGCGCCACCATGATCTCTTCTACCGGAAGAAGCTTATCACTTAGAGGAATCTCTATATAAGGCAGCATAAACCCGTCTTTGGCACGGAAATGTACGATAGTATCTTTCTGTTTGCGGAAAATAAACCGATACTCCTGTTCTTGCGCAAATCCTTCATGCTTAAAAAACATGGCGTAGACTTCCGCCGTTTTCTGAAATTTTCTGCATGCTTTCAAATAGTTGTTGTCATGCCGGTTATTGGCTCCGGCTTCTAAGATCTCGTCGAATGGCATTCGAAGCAGATGAGGCAGGTAATTACAGATAATTCTTCGGATTAACTGTTTTTGCTGCTTTGTATCATAGACTACGAGCCCGTGATAGGCAATCTCGGCGGCTTCTTCTATCCTTGCAATGATCTCATTGCTTTGAAATCCTATATTATAACCGGTCTTATTGCCAAATTCCGACCACATGGTAATGCTGTCTCTGCATTTGGAAAAAGAAAGTACGAAATATTCTCTGGTTTTTGCCCTCTCCATGTAGATAGAATCCTTTAAAAATCTGTCTACGGCTGAAGGATTTTTTACATTTTCCCGGCATACTTCGTCTATAATACCCTGGATATGGGAAAATTCATTGGGATCGTTCAGAAAATCACTTTTTGTGGCCCAAAAGCAGTTGTGGTTTATAATCCCGTTGATCCCGTTGCTTTTTGTATAATGATACAGGATACTTCCTTTTTCCGCGTGTTCCAGCCGAACTTGTCTGCCAGCCATACGGTCTAGTCTTCTTTAGAATCGTCGGAAGAATCTGAAGCGGCAGGATCCTCGTCCTCTTTATCGGAGGAATCTTCGCCGGCAGGAGCTTCTTCAGCCGCCTCTTCTGTATCGGATGCTGCTTCGTCGTTCTTAGCGGACGGATTCAGAGAGACGTATTCACGGTCTGATACCGGCTTTAAATCACTGTCCAGATCGAAGTCGTCGTCTTCAAATTCATCTTCAAATTCGTCCTCTTCACAGGAGTTCTGTTTCTTAAAATAATAGATAAGACCCGCGATCGCCCCCCCTGCTGCAGCCAGTCCCATTAAACCTTTCATCCATTTCTTCATGATAATTATAACTCCTTTCAAATTCTGTATTTAATCTATCATACCACATATTGTATTATTTTTCCTCTAAAATAATCATAAAATTTGGACATTTGGAAAGTTATTTAATTTTTATGGATAAAAATGAGGAACTGTGATAAACTGATTCGTATGTCCGGAAGGGCAAGAGAGTAGTAACATGTGCAATGATTTTAAAAAGGAGTGCGAGTAGTATATGAATAAAAATGAGGCGCCGGGAACTGCAAAAAAAGGATTGTTCCGTGTTGTGTTCAGCAGAACAGGAATCATTCTGATCTTGCTCCTCCTTCAGTTTGGATTTATGATTGTATCCTTTTATCGGCTCAGGGATTATCTCCCATATATTTATGGAGCGCTGATGTTTCTGGAAGCGATGGTATTAATACATATCATCAATACAAAGGGGAACCCGGCGTTTAAGATGACGTGGATGCTCTGCGTTCTTGTATTTCCGCTGATGGGCGCGACGTTCTATGTCTTTGTGCAGATGCAGATAGGGACCCGATTTATGCATGACCGTCTGTCGGCTCTAAGAATCGAGACAGAGCCTTATATGCAGCAGGATCAGGAGATCGTAGATAACCTTTGGGCGAGTAAATCCGCGAATGCTCAATTATCATACTATCTGTCAAGACAATTGGGATTCCCGACGTACCGGAATACGGAGATTCGATATTTTCCGCTGGGGGAAGATAAATTCAAAGCTATGGTGCTGGAACTTAAGAAGGCGAGGAAATTCATCTTCATGGAGTATTTCATAGTAGAAAAGGGATATATGTGGGGAACGATTCTGGAGATCTTAAAAGAGAAAGCGATGGAAGGAGTAGAGGTTCGTTTCATGTATGACGGGATGTGCGCGATATCTATGCTGCCGTATAATTATCCGCGCCAGCTTGAAAGACTGGGAATCTCCTGCAAGATGTCGAATCAGATAAAACCGTTTCTGTCTACCACCCAGAATAACCGCGACCACAGGAAGATCTGTGTGATCGACGGAAAGGTTGCGTTTACCGGCGGGGTGAACTTGGGAGATGAATATATTAATAAAAAAGTACGATTTGGCCACTGGAAGGATACGGCGGTTATGCTGAAGGGGGACGCGGTACAGAGCTTTACCATGATATTCCTGCAGATGTGGAATGTGGAAGAGCGCAGGCCCGAACACTATAAGAAATATCTTACGAAAAGATGGAGCGGTCTGCGGCGCGGCTTAGGATATGTTATCCCTTATGCGGACAGTCCGTTTGATAATGAAAATGTGGGAGAAGAAGTGTATTTTCACATACTGAACCATGCGAAGAAGTATGTACATATCATGACGCCTTATCTGATTCTGGACAATGAGATGATCGTGACGTTGACAAGGGTTGCGAAGAGCGGGATCGAAGTGAAGATTATCATGCCTCATATTCCTGATAAATGGTATGCGTTCGCAGTCGCGAAGACGTATTATAAAGAATTGATCGAAAGCGGAGTGCAGATCTATGAGTATACCCCGGGGTTTGTCCATGCCAAAGTGTTTGTATCGGACGACGATACGGCGACGGTGGGGACGATCAACTTAGATTACAGGAGCCTGTATCTGCATTTTGAATGCGGTGTTTTTATCTATAATAATCCTGAGATTGACAAGATCGAGGAGGACTTCCAGGAGACACTGTGCAAATGCCATAAAGTAACCCTGGTGGAAGTGAAGGAGAGGACCATGCTTACGAAGATCGCGGGACATGTACTGCGGATGATAGCGCCGCTTATGTAGAATTATTGCAGAATTATGTAAAATGCGTTTTACAGGAGCGGGAAAATATAGTATAATGCTAAGTGGTTTCCGTAAGGCATATTCTTTCGGGAAACACAAAGATACGTAATAGCGACGTAGGAGGAATTAAGATGGTAAAAGCAGTAGTTGGTGCCAACTGGGGAGACGAAGGAAAAGGGAAGATTACGGATATGTTAGCCGAGAGAGCAGACATTATCATAAGATTCCAGGGAGGAGCGAATGCGGGCCATACCATTATCAATGATTATGGCAAGTTTGCGTTGCATACCCTGCCTTCAGGTGTATTCTATGACCACACGACGAGTATCATAGGAAATGGTGTCGCGCTTGATGTTCCGGTTCTTTTTAAAGAAATCCAGTCCATTATCGACAGAGGAGTTCCGGCGCCGAAGATTCTGGTGTCGGACCGTGCGCAGATGGTGATGTCTTATCATAAGAACTTTGACGCATATGAAGAAGAGCGGCTTGGAGGAAAGTCCTTCGGTTCTACCAAATCAGGCATCGCTCCGTTTTATTCAGATAAATATGCGAAGATCGGTTTTCAGGTCAGCGAGCTTTTCGACGAGGAGCTGTTAAAGGAAAAGGCTGCAAGGATTGCAGATCAGAAGAACGTTATGCTTGAACATCTGTATCATAAACCGTTGATCAAGCCGGAGGAACTGTATCATGAACTGATGGAGTATAAAGAGATGATAGAGCCGTATGTATGTGACACGTCTAGCTATCTCTATCATGCGCTGAAGGAAGGAAAGGAGATTCTGCTGGAGGGTCAGCTCGGAACACTGAAAGATCCGGACCATGGAATCTATCCTATGGTGACGTCTTCTTCTACGCTGGCGGCCTACGGTGCGATTGGCGCCGGTATCCCGCCTTATGAGATCAAGAAGGTGATCACCGTATGCAAAGCATACTCCAGCGCGGTTGGCGCGGGCGCTTTTGTAAGCGAGATCTTCGGGGAGGAAGCGGACGAGCTGAGACGCCGGGGAGGAGACGGCGGTGAATTCGGCGCTACGACAGGCCGCCCGAGAAGGATGGGGTGGTTCGACTGTGTTGCTTCCAAGTATGGCTGCAGGCTTCAGGGAACGACGGATGTTGCGTTCACTGTGCTGGATGTACTGGGATATCTGGATGAGATTCCGGTATGTGTCGGCTATGAGATTGACGGCGAAGTGACGAAGGATTTTCCGGTTACGCATCTGCTGGAGAAGGCCAAACCGGTGCTTACGAAGCTTCCGGGATGGAAATGTGATATCCGGGGGATTAAGACGTACGAAGAACTTCCGGAGAATTGCCGTAAGTATGTGGAATTCGTAGAAGAGCAGATCGGATATCCTATCACTATGGTTTCAAACGGACCGGGAAGAGACGATATTATCTACAGAGGACAGAGCGTTTAGCAGGGACGCTTTGGATATATAAAGACAGGACAGCGGCGGGACGATGAACCCGCCGCTGCCTTATTCTTGTAGGTATGTATGCACATGGGGCGGCTGCCGCGAGGGTCAGAACAGCTTCTTCTTGTAATAACTTTCCGCCGTATAGAGAGCTGCCGCCGGGTTATGGCCTAATACGCGGTCTTTGGTTACGGCGGTGGTTACCATTGCCTCGGAATATTTATAGAACAGGCTGTCATGGCCGACGCATAAGCCGACTACGACGTTGAGGTCTGTGTGGGCGTCGTTGAGAAGCTTCGCCTGCATGATGGGATTACACATGTTAAGTCCTAGTTTCTCGTGTTCTTCCGGAATTCCTACTTCATGCTTCGGGATGCATCCCACTTTGCAGCATACGCCGTATACTTCGAATCCGTGATGGCGGAAGATCTTCGCCAGTGTCCTGGATTCCCGGATCAATCCCACGCAGGTAGCGATCCCCAGTTTCTTAGCTCCTATACGTTTGGCATAATCCATGATCTCCTGCACCCGCGTCATCTGACAGTAGTTTTCATATTCTACACAGGCGGCGGCGACGGTGCTTTTCTTATTGTCATCTTCGGCATAACGTTCCTTTACATAATTGATATCCTCTTCTGTCACGGTCTGTGTCGTAAGGCAGAATTCGGGAAATTCTTTGTCCATGTGGTTGCAGTTTACGACTGCGCAGTCGATACAGGACAGTATCTTTTTGTTTTCCATAGTATTTCCTCCTGGTTTTCTTGTATATTCTCGAAATTGCTTTAACTTCTGCACTTATCATAGCATTATCTTACGTGGATAGCAAGATTTTACATTTTAGCAACATTTTCATAGGATTTTCGATACCCTTATTCGATAAGATAAGTACACTGGAATACAGACAGAAAGAGGAGCGGTAGATATGTGTGGAATCTGCGGGATAATCGGAGATACAGCAGGAAAAGAGAAAATATTGCACAGAATGATGAAAGTGATGGAACACCGGGGACCGGACGGAGAAGATATGTATACGGCAGACGGTGTGATGCTTGGCTTTCGAAGGCTTAGTATCATTGACCTGGATAAGGGTATGCAGCCTATGCTCAATGAAGACGGAGACATGGCGATGGTCTTCAACGGGGAGGTCTATAATTATCAGATTCTAAGGGATATGCTGGTGAGGAAGGGGCATGCGTTCCAAAGTGATTCGGATTCGGAAGTACTCTTGCATGGTTATGAAGAATACCAAAGAGGAATCTTGGAAAAATTAAGAGGCATGTTCAGTTTCGCGATATGGGATGATAAGAGAAAGACGTTATTTGCGGCGAGGGATTATTTTGGTATCAAGCCGTTCTATTATACGATAGCAGACGGCGTGCTGGTCTTTGCGTCCGAGATCAAGAGTATACTGGAATATCCGGGATATCAGAAGAAGGTGAATGAGGAAGCGCTGGAGCAGTACCTTTCTTTTCAATATTCGGTGCTGCCGGAGACATTTTTCAAGGGGATCTACCGCCTGCTGCCGGGGCATTATCTGATCTATGAGAATCAGCAGGTTAAGACGGTGCGCTATTTCAGACCGTCTCTGGAGCCAGGGGAGAGGAAAAGTCAGGCAAGGCTTACGGAGGAGGTGGAGATGGCCGTGAGACAGTCGGTGCGCAGGCATCTGGTGAGTGACGTAGAGGTGGGAAGTTTCCTCTCAAGCGGCGTAGATTCCAGCCTGATCACGGCGCTGTCAGGGTGTGATAAGACGTTTACCGTCGGATTCGAACAGGAAGGGAAGCTTTACAATGAGGTTACATATGCGAAGGATCTTGCAGATAAGCTGGAGGTTGCGAATTATAGCAGATTCATCGGGAAGAATGAGTTCAAAGAAGCCGTTCCGGACGTGATGTATTATCTGGACGAGCCCTCCGGCGACGCGTCGGCAGTTGCTTTGTATTTTCTCGCGCAGGAGGCTTCGAAGGAGGTGAAAGTCGTATTATCCGGGGAAGGGGCGGACGAGATATTCGGAGGTTATAACATCTATCTGGAGCCGAAGGCTCTTCGGTTTGTGGACTGGATACCGGCAGTGCTGCGCCGAAGGATGGCAGATCTGGCGCGGCGTCTTCCCAGGCATATGAAGGGCAGGAATTATCTGATCCGGGCTTCTGAGCCGTTGCAGGAGCGTTATATCGGCAATGCGTATATCTTTCATCCAAAGGAGCGCAGGCAGCTCCTGAAGCAAAGAAGCGGCAGTGCTTTGGAACCGGCGGAGCTTTTGAAAGACGCATATGCCGGGATAAGGGAATTACCGGATTCTGATCAGATGCAGTCGCTGGATCTTCTGTACTGGCTTCCGGGGGATATATTACAGAAGGCGGATAAGATGAGTATGGCGCATTCTCTGGAGTTGAGGGTACCTTTCCTTGACCGGGATGTGTTCCAGGTGGCAAGAAGGATTCCGCATGCGGTGAAGACAAAGAATTATACGACCAAATATATTCTGCGCAAGGCGGCAAAGGCATACCTTCCGAAGGAGGTCGCCGGGAAGAAGAAGCTGGGCTTCCCCATCCCCATACGGAACTGGATCAGGGAGGAAGACTGGTATCGTCAGATCAGGGAAGTGTTTACGGGAGAGACGGCATCTATGTTCTTTCATACGGAATATCTGATTCGGCTGCTTGACGGGCATAAATATGGAAAAGAAGATTACAGCAGGAAGATATGGACGGTATATGCATTTCTCATATGGCATCAGGTGTATTTTGGAGTATAATAGCTAAAAGATGTGTTTAAGAAAGGAGTATGCCGGGATGGAGACGGATCAGATCAGGATACTTGTGATAGAAGATGAGAAGCCGATAGCGGATATTCTGGAATATGGATTCCGAAAAGAACATTTTCAGGTGAGGAGTGCGTATACAGGGGTGGATGGATTAAAAGCGGCGGCGGATTTCGACCCTCATCTGGTGATATTGGATTGGATGCTTCCGGACTTAAGCGGGGTAGATGTGTGCAGGATGCTGACGGAACAATATAATATTCCGATTGTTATGCTGACTGCCAGAGGAAGTATAGATGATAAAGTCTATGGCCTGGAGTCCGGGGCGGACGATTACATCACGAAACCCTTTGATCTGAGGGAGGTGATTGTGCGGGTTAAGACAATCCTTCGGAGATTCAAAAAAAGTGTAAATATTCAGACGGAAGGGCAGGAACTCTATGTAAAGGACATTGTAATCTCCGAGAAGGAACGGACGGTATGTCAGTGCGGCGGGTATGTTGAGCTGACGCCGAAGGAATTCGACCTTCTGGTCTGGCTGGTGAGGAATCCAAGACAGGTGTTTACCAGAAGCCATCTGTTGGATGAGATCTGGGGATATGATTTTATGGGAGATACCAGAACGGTGGATATTCATATCCAGCGTCTGCGTAAGAAGCTTAGTCTGGGAGAAAACATTGTGACAGTATTTGGTGTGGGGTATAAGTATGTGCCGGAAGAGTAGGTTTTTTCACAGAATATTGTTTAAGATGAGTGTCTGGGTATTTCTGTTGGGATTTGTGAGCGTCCTGATTGTCACATATATTGTAAAGGCACAGATGCGGCAGAATATAGAGAAGCAGATTACGGAAGAGATGAATAGTATACAGAGTAACTGTGAACTGTATGTCAGGCAAATTCTGCTGATCAACAGTGCGTCTATCAGCGAAACCGGCTTTGAACAGTGTGCATATGAAATTGAACAGCAGTTAAAGAGGGCAGGGTATACGGATATAGCCCTTTATACTATGGACGGACGTCTCTTAAGAAGCAGTAAACTGCAGCGATTTTCAGGTGAAAACAGACGGAAGGATTTCCAGTTTGCCAGAAAACTGCGGAGTGCATTTACCCTTCGTTATAAGAAGCAAAATTACTGTGACGTGTATTTTTCCATGCCGGTTCAGGTCATGGGGCAGCAGGTTGGGATCCTTAGTTATTATCAGGATTACTCGGCGTTATACAAGAGAGAATGGGAGACTATCGGGGGTATGCTGAGGGTTATGGTAATGGCTTTTGGGATTATCTATCTGATGATCTGGTTTATGATCCGGCGTATGATCCGGCCGGTCCAGCAGCTTGGGAGGATATCGGAAGACATCTCGGATCATCTGAAAGACGGACAGTTTGACAGTAATATGCTGGAGAAACTGGGGGATGTCAAGAGGAAAGACGAGATAGGGGAATTGTCGCGGAATTATATGCAGATGGTCAGTGTGATAAAGGAACAGTTTGAGAAGATTCAGGAGGACAGGGATCATATTCTTCATCTGTGGAACAGCCGTCAGGAATTCTATAATAATGTTACACATGAATTGAAGACGCCTCTTACAACGATCTCAGGATATGCGCAGCTGCTTGAGGAGAATGGGCTTGGAGATGAAGAATTGTTCTATAACGGAATCGAACATATTCTGCAGGAAAGTACCAGACTGCACCGTATGGTGATTCAGCTTCTGGAGATGCAGGACAAGGGGCGTTATATAAGAATGGGACAAGTTGACGCTGCCGTTGTGTTAAGAAGTGTGACAGACGCAATGCAGACGAAGGCGAAGCGGTATAAGAATTGTCTGATACTTGATGTTAAGCAGGGAGATTATCTGGTAGAAGGGCAGGAAGACAGGATCCGCCAGGTGTTGATTAATCTGATTGATAATGGAATAAAGTATGGAAGGATCGGGGGGAATATCCGGATCCGGCTTGCGAAGGAGGACGGTGCAGTACAGATTACCGTAGAGAACCAGGGAGAGGGAATGGACAAAGAAGAATTAAGCCATATCTTTGAACCTTTTTACAGGGCAGATAAAGATCGTTCCAGGGAAATGGGCAGTTCCGGACTTGGACTTTCGATCTCGAAGAAGATCATGGAAGAACATGGCGGGACGATTCAGGCAGAAAGCGAACCGGGAGGTTATACGATTTTTCGGGTGTGCTTTCCGGCAGCAGGGGAGCGTCGGGATTAAAGATGCGGCAATGAAGATGATTGGTCAGGGGCATATTGTCCAGCAGAAGGATGGAGAGCAGAGATGAATAGAGAAAGCAAGAAAATCAGGAACAAAAGGATTCGCTGTGCAGGCGCGGCTTGTATGCTGATCGTCATATTGCTATGCGGGTGTGAGGAGCAGGAAATCACAAAGACAGTTCCTCTTTCCAATGAGACGGAAGAAGAGGCCGAAGGAATCGATGTAAAAAATATTCAGGAATATATTTATGAAGGAAACGTTATAGATATTACTTGGTCGGAGGAGGCAGCAGGGAAGTTATGTCTGATCAAGGGTTTGGAGAACAGAGGCATACTCCAGTGGGTTGACGTATATCAGAAGACGGTGTCCGAGGAGATCGTCTTTGAAGAGAGTATGATTGGTTATGTCAAGACTGCGCCGGGGGGAAGATTTATCGCATATGAGCATGAGGCGGAGGAATTCAGGGAACTAATCGTATATGAGGTGGAATCCGGCGAGAAAGAAGCGGTCATGACATGGAACGATTGGTCGACGATCTATAGGATGGAATGGAGCGACGACGGCTCGAAGCTTCTGGTATGGACGGATATAGAAGAGTCCGGAGAAAATCAGGATATCGGCGGGGAACGTATCATGTATTGTTATGATATGGAAAGTGAGGAAAAGCTGAGCAGTCAGGTACGTATTCCGGTTAACGGAAAGATGTGGAGAGGTATGTATCCGAATGAGGATGCCTCCAGAGTGTTTATAGATGAAGAGTATTACACGGAAGAATATGACTGGGGAGAAGAGAATACAGAGTTTGAAAATGAAGAGCTGGAAGGAGACGGAGAAGATTATATCAGTGAGCTTAAAGCGAAGGAGAAGAACTGGCTGGTTGATATGGAGACAAAGGAAGTAAGGGAAGTGGATATTGTCAGGACGAATATAGGAATACCGATTAAATACACGAAGCGCGGACTTTTCGGTATAGATGAGGGCAAATTATGGCTTGCACGGGAGCCGTTAGGACAGGTGTCCGGAAAACGGCTGCTGGAGACAAAGGAAGAAGATGTCTGCATCTGTGAGAACGGAGACCATATATTTCTGATCGAGAAGGAAGAAGGTACGGGTTATCTTCAGGTGACGGGTATTCTTCTGGAAGACGGAGAGATAAAGGAATATCAAGTCCTGTATAAAGGAGTGGACGGGAATTTTGAAATGCCTTTTTTCAAAACGTTTATCGGGAAGGATGATCACGAGCTTGTGATATGCAGTATTGAACATGACTTATGGCATATGAATATGAAGGTATTGGAGTACTGAAATAACCGGATAATAAGCTTTCTTTTTCCTTAAGAAATACCTAACCTTTCTTTTAGAAATCAGCCACAGTAAGGACACATTTGTCCTGTATTCTGTTTACAGAAGCAATAAACAGGTATATTACCATAGACGGCGCCATATAATAATAGTACTGAATTTTACCGTAGAAAGGGGTTTGGACTATAGAAAGGGGTTCGGGAATATGCAGGGACAGGAGGTATGATATGCAGCAGAAAAAAGAAGCAGGACACACAGAAGTGATTTCAATAGAAGAATATCTGATAAGGAGAAAAAAAGCCAGAGACATGGATACAAGCCAGAGAAGGGGGAGAATTCCCGAAGAGAATCACACGCTGGTTCTGGCGGAACTTTATATGTAAGAAAAGAGGCTGATGCAGAATGCGGGGATTCTGCATCAGCCTTTTTATGCGCAGCCCTGTGCAGAAGAAGTATGCCGCTAAGGCGGCGCACGGGGCGCGCGGCGAGCAGGGAAAAGTCTTCCTTACTCGATATTATGACGGCGGTTCCTCGCGGGAGCTGCCGGATGGTTGGTTTCCGTCGTTGTCCGGCCCGTACTTTGTCCTGGTAATCCGGTATACAAGTGTATACGCATAGAGCAGTACAGGCAGAATCATCGTGCAGGCAATGGAAGCTTTCAGAAGTCCCTGAGAGGCAGAATGGTCGATGAATGCGAAGAGAAGGGCGGCGGCGTACATTCCGAAGAGGAAGACGGCGCCGGCAAGAGCCAGAATTCGTTTGATTTTATCATATTTTGTATTTTTCGTTGAATTTTTCATGAGAATCATCCTTTACATCTTACTAAGACTTTAGTATATTATATAAGTGGCAAGAAAAAATTGCAAACAAATATTAAAACAAATACAAAAGGAGTATTACCTATGAGCCGTACATTATTAGATCAATGGAAAGAGATTGCTTATGATGAGAAAGCGGATAAAGGGCAGCTGCAGAAATTCTGGAGTACTTATTTCCAGATAGAGAAGGAGATCTACGAGCAGCTTCTGGAGAATCCGGAGGAAGAGGTGAAAGGAAGCGTAAAGGAACTGGCAGAAAAATATGGCCAGGAAGTCCTGACTATGGTTGGCTTCTTAGACGGTATCAACGAGAGTCTGAAAGAAGAGAACCCGATTGAGACGATGGATGAGGATACGGTTGTAAGCCTGGCATTTGACAAGGAGAAGTTGTATAAGAACATGGTGGCCGCTAAAGCTGACTGGCTTTATGAACTGCCTCAGTGGAAAGAGATCTATCCGGAAGAAGAGCTTAAGAGGCTCTATAAAGAACAGAAGGAATCAGGAACGATCCGCAAGGGGAAGAAGGTCGGACGTAACGATCCGTGTCCGTGCGGGTCCGGCAAGAAATATAAGAAATGCTGTGGCAGATAATCTTGCTTCTTGGCGGTATTCTGTGTCTGCTGTACTATGCACTGCTGTGCGCGGCTTTGAAGAAGTGGGATTCTACGTTCTCAAGGTTCTGGCTGTTTGGCGGTATTCTGTGTCTGCTTTTCTGGCGTATATATGCGGCAGAAGCAGCAATATTACAATCGTACGGGAGGCTGTTTGCAGGAGTTGCGGCAGGTGCGGCAGCAATATTTGTGCTGACGGAGCTTTTGATTGTCAGAGGAATGTTTGCAGGAAAGAGCGGGGTATACCCGTATCTCATCGTGCTGGGGGCACAGGTGGATGGAAGACGGATTACAGATTCGCTTAAGCGAAGGCTTGACCGGGCAGAGATGTATCTGAAAGAACACGTGGAGACGGTAGTCATAGTGTCCGGAGGAAGGGGCGATCAGGAAGAGATCCCGGAAGCCGAAGCGATGGAGAAGTATTTGCTGGAGAAAGGAATAGAAGGAAAGAGGATCCTTAAGGAAAACCGTTCCCGGACGACGAAAGAGAACCTGATCTTCTCGAAAGTCTACATAGAGGATATGGATTGTCCGGTAGGAATCGTTTCCAACAGTTTTCATCTGTACCGCGCTGTCTGCTATGCCAGAAAGACGGGATATATAAAGCCCTGCCCGCTGGCTGCAGATTGTCATCCGCTGCTTTTGCCTAACTATATGGTCCGTGAATTCTTTGCTGTGTGGAAAATGTGGCTGACGTACACTTGGAAAAGTAATTGATATTGTTAAAAATTATGTAAAAAGCTGAGTAAGACCAGAAAGAAAAGGGCATAATATACCATGATATTTTTGAAGATTTAGGAGGTAAGATTATGCCAGAATTGAGATGTACTGTACAGACATGTACACACAACAAGAATTTCTATTGTGACCTGGATGGGATTGTGGTAGGCGGTAATTCTGCAAAACGCGCGGAAGAGACATGTTGTGACAGTTTTGAGGAACGTAAAGGAGATTCTTACAGCAACGTTACCAAAGAGGCATCTCCGAAGAGTGATATCGACTGTAAGGCAACGGATTGTATGTACAATGAGGAATGCTGCTGCCATGCCGGCAAGATCAGCGTAGAAGGCAGCAACGCGTGCCAATGCGGACAGACAGAGTGCGCGACGTTCAAAAGTGAGTAGAGATATTGATGCTGACGAGTTCTGAGAGAGTTTGCATTGATAAGAGGAGAAGCCAGGTATGCTTCTCCTTTTTTCGGCAAAAATTCGGTAAAAATGATGAAAAATAATATTGAGAATAAGAGGGGGAATGTGTTATATTTAAGAGAAGACTGGCGCAGTATCGGATAATCAGTCAGCGCCGGGGAAAGTGATTAAGGGGTGTATAAAGAAAGGAGACGAGTATGAAGCGGATTGTTTCATATCTGTTGGCGGCAGTGATGGTTCTTACACCGTGCATGAATGTCTATGCGACAGAGCCGGATTCTGTGGATTGGGTACAAGGTGCCGATCCGGCAGATGATCTGGCTGCGAATGGGGTACAGACAAGAACATCAGATACGGAAGACCGGCAGAATACGGAAGTTCAGCCGACTGTAAAAGAGCAGGAGGAGGCAGAGAACTCTCCGTCGGACGGCGGGCCGCTGCCAGAAGAAGATGATGAGGAAGTCGGTCTCGCCGATGAAGACGGCAGATCAGAAGAAGCAGACATGAATAAAGGGCAGATAGACGTGTATATCGCTCAGACGCTGGAGTGGGATAAGCCTGTGGCATTCGATCTTACACTTAGCGGACAGGGATATGATACGAAGAATAAGAAGATTACACTGCCCTCGGAAGGAATAAGGGAAGTCCAGGACGGCGTGACCTTTGATAATCTGGCAAAAGGCGTCTATGAACTGCAGGTATCGGCGCCCGGATTTGCAAATTACAGACAGCAGATCCAGGTCGGAGGCTGGGCCTATAAAGTAAGCCTTGCAACCGGGTTCCTCGGAGGATACGATTACGGTACGGGCGGGAAGCATCCGGGGACGATTCTGATCGGAGATGTGAACGGCGACGGAGCCGTTACGGCGGAAGACGAGACCCGGCTTATTGACCTGATCGACGGGGAAGCAAAGGTTACACAGGAAAATGAACGGGCAGATTTCAACAGAGACGGTAAATTTGACCTTACGGATCTGGATTATTTTGCCCAGGGATATAAAGAGAATCAGGCGCTGTCTCTGATAGAGCAGCATGTGCCCGCAGCGGCGATTAGTCAAAAGCCTGGCGAAGGGACGAACGTAGAAGGTTCCCTCGAAGACTTGTCCAGAGGCGAAGGGGCGGTGATTCTGACACGGAAGGATGGTGCGCAGATTTCTTCGGGTACTCCGGTTACTGTAGATTTTGAGATTTTGCAGTCCGACAGTTTCCCTACAGGAGGTATCGTGATCGATTCGAAGGAAGACAATCCCATCGATACCGCTGTGGTAGGAATTACATATACGGAAAAAACTACCGGTGAAGACGGGAAGCCTGCAGAGGCGGAGCATACGATTGAAGTGCCCGTCGTGCCGGAGGGGATCGAGCCGCTGCTTACGCAGGAGCAGGTGACAGTGAAGCAGGATGGCTTCGGCAAGATTATCATTGATCTGGGAAGTCAGGTTGCGGTGAAGAAGGTTACGATCAAGATCACGGGCATGAAGAAGAATAATAATCTTGCAGAGATCGCCAAGGTGGAATTTATAGGCGATATGGCGAACCGTATTCCGGAGCCTCAGCGGGACATCCCGGAAGGACTGGCTTCCCAGGCTGGAAATAAGAAGTTTACTCTGACCTGGAACAAATGTGTGAATGTCACAGGATATGAAGTACAGATCGAGAATGAGGACGGAGAGCAGGAGGTAATCGCTGCGAAAGGGAACATCTTAAACGTTAGTTCCTTTAAGCAGAATAAGCTTGTCAACGGCAAGGAGTATACAGTCCGCGTACAGTCGGTGAACGGCGCCTGGAGAAGCGGATACAGCGCTCCCATCGTGGTGGTTCCCAAGGTAGATAAGGCTCCGGATGCTCCGGATAATGTGAGGGCAGAGGGAAGATACCGTGCGATAGACGTATCCTGGAAGAGGATGGAGGATACGGATTTTTATCATGTATATTACAGAGAAACCGGGACGAAGGAGTATACGAAGACAGAAGGAATCACATCCAGCAGCTATACCATACCGGATCTTAAGGACCTGACGGGTTATGAGGTCTATGTGACAGGCGTGAACGATCTGGGGGAGAGCAGGCCGTCTCTGGTTTCCAAGGCGGAGACTACGGATCAGAATCCGGCGAAGATGCCGAAGTATAAGCTGATCAATAAGGCGGAAGCAGGACAGGTGAGCGGGCATATTATCAGCGCGGTATCCGCGCAGGGAGCTATGGTCGACAGTCCGCTTGACACACAGGCCGGGACGGTCTGGGGAACCGTGGATAATAATGCGTCTTCCTACTATGCGTTTAATACCTGGGACAGCGGTGGGTATAACAGCCTTAAGCATGGCCTTATCTATGAGTTTGACCAGGTATACGAGCTTGACCGTATCGCGCTGCAGGAGGTAACGCCGCAGAGCCCGCAGTACGGTTATGTACAGGTGAGATACTGGGATGAGAATGGCGCCGCCCATATGCTTCCGGCAAGGATGGGGATACAGAGGAAAGTGGATTCGGAGAACAGGCCATACTATCTGATCAAGTTTCCGGAACCTGTCCGGGCCAAGAAGATTCAGTTTGGGCTTGCGCGCTACGTCGCGTCGGGTACGATCTCAGTATCAGAGGTGTATTTCTATCATTATGATTCGATAGAGAGGGACATTATGGCGCTCTATGAGGACGATCTTCATACGGTGCTTAGAAGCGACGTTAATCAGGCGTCTGTAGATGCGTTAAGGAAACGAATCAATACTCCGGATCCGGTAAGCGGAGAATATCATCCGGATAAGGAATATCTGGAGCGAGAATTAAAGACGGCGGAGGATATCCTGAATTCCAGGCAGCTTACAGAGTCTGTGAGCATCTATAATACGATCAGAACCGGGGATGTGGGACGAGGTTTCAGCGGGCTGAATGCATGGCAGCCGCTGGGAGTTACGGCGGCAGCGGGAGAGGAGATCACCGTCTATGTCGGGCATAATTCGAAGAAGACCGGCGAAACCACCAATCTGCAGCTTGTATGTACGCAGTACCACTCAGAGTCCAGTCCTATGTTCAAAGCGGTTGCGACGCTTAAGATCGGAAGAAATGATATTACGGTTCCGAAGCTGTGGTCCATCGACGCAGAGTCGGGAGGCGCGCTGTATGTTCAATATACGGGCAGCGATGCCAATGACCGCTATGCGGTGCGTGTAAACGGAGGTGCAGAGGTTCCAAGGCTTGACCTGTATCAGGTAAGCGACGCGTCTGAGCGTCTTGCCAGGGCACAAGAATATATTACGAAGCTGGAGGCCTATGTGGGAAGTATTCAGACGAAGCATAACGAGGTGCATAAGAATTCCTCGAATAAAGCGGTGCAGTATGGATATAAGGCCGAAGACTGTATTCTCGGCGCGTCCGATATTATGCTGGATACCATGATGCTCTCGCTCCCGGCACAGCAGATACTGGCAGGAAGCGGAAGCGGAAGTGCGGCGGCCAAAGCTCAGAAGCTGGTGACGTCCATGGATGCCATGGAGGGTATGATGGGATTATTCTATCAGCATAAGGGGCTGAATAACAATGCGCCTGATGCGAAAGACAGAATTCCTGCGAACCATCTGAACATCCGTTATCAGAGGATGTTTGCCGGGGCGTTCATGTATGCGTCAGGCAATCACATCGGTATCGAGTGGGGCTCGGCGACGGGAATGCTTGGAGGAGTGCCGGTACAGTCCGACGCATCAGGAAGATATGAGAGCGGACGGTATTTTGGCTGGGGAATCGCCCACGAGATCGGACACTGCATCAACCAGGGAACCTATGAAATCGCAGAGATAACGAATAACTATTATGCGGTGCTTGCACAGGCAAAGGATCAGAATGATTCCGTACGTTTCCAGTATGAGAATGTATATGAGAAGGTAACATCCGGTACAAAGGGTCCTGCTTCAAATGTATTTACACAGCTTGGCATGTACTGGCAGTTACATCTGGCTTATGACAATGGATTCAACTACAAGACTTATCCGGACTATACGGAGCAGCTTAACAGTCTGTTCTTTGCACGAGTGGATACTTATGCAAGGACTCCGGCGAAAGCGCCGGCGCCGGGAGGCATAGCGCTTACGCTTGCAGGAAATCGGGATCAGGATCTGATGCGTCTGGCTTGCGGGGCCGCGGGGAAGAATATCCTTGATTTCTTTGAACGTTGGGGGATGACTCCGAATCAGGATACCATTAATTACGCGAACCAGTTCCCGGCGGAAACGAGAGCAATCTGCTATGTAGATGATAATTCACGTGTTTACCGGGTGAATGGAAGCGGAAGTTCACTTGGAACGGCCGGGACGGTGGAAGCGGTCGGCGACGGCACAACGGCCGTGATTAATGCAGATGCCGCGAACCAGGTTGACATCACCTTAAGTTCCAAGAATATCAATGCGGCGAATGTCCAGGGATACGAGATCGTGCGTTGTATAACATCTAATGGAGATGTGGAGAAAGAGGTCGTAGGATTTACCACCGGAAGCCGCTTTACAGACGTAATAACGACAATGAATAACCGGGTTGTGACCTATGAGGTTACGCTGATTGACAAGTATCTGAACCGTTCTGCAGTGAAGACACTGCCGTCGCTTAAGATCAGGCATAAGGGTGAGATAGATAAGACACACTGGACGGTCACTACCGATGATATAACTGCCACGAATGTGGAAGAAGCAGGAAAAGGGAATGATGACGATCCATGTGCTCCGAAAGCAGAGGTGCCGATTATGAAGGCAGTTGACGGTAAGGGTGATACCGTATATACCGGTACTGCGGGCGTCAATGCGGAAGTTCTGATAGAATTCAATCAACCGCTTACGGTTGCCGGGTTTAAGTATACGGTGAACAGCGGCAATCCAATAAAGGATTATAGTATCCTTGTAAGGAATGACGCGGACGGTACATGGAAAGAAGCAGCAAAGGGTTCTTTCGAGGCGTCAGGCAGCAGGGAGGTGTATTTTGGGAAGGCAGGTACCGGGAATATAGCGTTATATCAGACTACGGCGGTAAAACTTGCCATCAAGAACCAGACGGGAAGAGAGATTTCGATATCTGAGCTGGATGTAATGGGTGTGACAGGAGACGATGTGGAGTTCAGGAGCACGGAAAGCGGGACTACGGCAATCGGAAAGCTGGATGCGGCATATCAGTACGGACCGAAGGATTCTGATGTGATTCCGGCAGGTTCTGTCGTATTTACCGGAACTTACAAGGGTAATTCGGCTTATAATGTAGTGCTGCTCTATGATCAGGATGGCAATATCGTAGGAGGTAAAGGGACGGATGGCTCTCTGAACGCAGAGCAGGTTGTATTTTCAACTGTGTCGGAGTCCGGTCCGATTGAGGATACCTATGAGGGAACCTGGACCTACTGGCTCAGGCCGGATCAGGCGAATCTTGCAGTCCTTAAGCAGGTGCGGGCAGAGCTTTACCGTGTGGATAATGCCCTGACTCTGGAAGGCCAGAGACTGGTCAGTGATACTGTATTTGTACAAATGCCGGCAACGCTTCCGAGCATACAGCTAAGCGGCAAAAAACAACAGCGGTAAGGGGAGTAGAACATGAAGAAATATATATTAAGTATGGGTATGATTATGGCAGTGTTCGCATTTATCGCAGTGCTGCCGCTGAGGGTATCTGCCGCGGAGTCGGCGATCAATGTAAGTGAGATCGAGGAGGGAAAGGCTTCTGTGAAGCTGACCCTTCCGAATGCGAATCAGGAAGGAATTACCACGGTTTCGGTCAGTCTTGCCATAGAGCTTGAGGATACGTCAGGAAATGCAGGCGAGATTCAGCCGGCTGTAGATTTTACGGAGTGGATCAATGGGAATACCAAGGTGCATACATATCGTTTTGACGAGGGAGGGTTCCTGAATATCTATATAGCAGGAACACAGCCTTTGTTTACCGCAGATGAAAGCGGGGACGGAGATATTCTTAATGTAGGCACGGTATATATGAAGCGGACAGACGGAAGTCTGGTACCTTTCGGGATTCATGTTGAGAAAAGCGAACTTAAGGTAGTCCGGGGAAGGACTACGGTTCTGATCACAGAGGAAGATCTGAAAGGCGCCGGCAGTAATCCGGCGGATCCGGGACCGGAACGGCCGTCAGGCGGCAATCCGGGCGGAACGGAAGAGATAGACGCCGTCAGGGCTAAGCTTCAGGAACTCGTGGAACGGGTTGAGACGATTCCGGCGGAGAACCGGACGGAAGACCTGCAGAAAGCCCTTGACGAGGCGAAAAGGGTTCTGAGCGACCCCAATGCGACCCTGGAGGAATTGCAGGCGGCGCTTATCAATCTGGAGAATGCGCTGGCGCTCTTCGAGAGCAACCAGAATTCAGAAAACAATAGTTCTGACACCGGGAAGGATGCGTATACCCAGAACCGGAAACAGAATGGAACCAGAATTCAAAGCGTCAAGACCGGAGATACGGAGGAGACTTTGCTGTATATTGCGGCTATGATGTTGTGTACGGTCGTTCTGGTACGGCGTTCCAGGATACATCGTTAATTATAATTGAATATCAGGCGGACCTTGTTCGGTAAGTTGGAACTTATTGAATGAGGTCCGTTTTTCGTAGTAGAGGGTGAATATTTACGGCAGGGACGTGCATACTATCTAGTATAATCCACACTAATTACCGGTACGGTTAATTAGTGTGGGTTATACTGGTACAGTGAAATAATATTACCGAAAGGGGCATAGGGGATATGAAGGAATTGAAGCTGGATCTGCTGCCGGGGAATCTGTATGCCGCCAGAAAGAAGGCGGAGCAGCAGAAGGATAAAGGGAAAAAGAATGGTGAACAGACTAATATTGTGAAGCTTACGGACATAACTGTCAAGACAGAAAGGCCGGAGTAACAGGGTAATATGAAGTCATTTGATGAATTATATCGGGAACTTTTGAAGAAGAATATGGCGGAAGATGCGTCGCTTCCGGAAGAATATGATCCATATCATCTGGAGTGTCTGCTTAATCCCAGGGAACATGCGGTAGTACTGCAAGTGGAGGAATGTGAACAGTGTGCTTATGAGAGGGCCTGTCAGAACAGTTGTGTCTTTGACGCGATCGAGCGGACAGACAGCGGGAAACTTAAGATCAATCCGGCGCTTTGTGTCGGATGTGAAGCGTGTATCGAAGCATGCCAGAGCGGGCGCCTGGCAGCCAGTAAAGATGCGCTTCCTGCCATGAAAGCGGTAAGGGAGGCGAAGGGACCGGTTTATATGATGGTGGCGCCGGCATTTCTGGGGCAGTTCAGTGATGAAGTGACGCCCGGGAAACTGCGGACTGCGTTTAAGGCGCTGGGATTTACCGGAATGGTGGAAGTCGCCTTGTTTGCCGATATCCTGACACTTAAGGAGGCGTTGGAGTTCGACCGGCATGTGAATAGCCAGGGAGACTACCAGTTGACTAGCTGCTGCTGTCCGGTCTGGATTGCTATGATCCGTAAGATTTACCACGAACTGATGCCGCATGTTCCGGGAGCTGTTTCTCCTATGATCGCATGCGGACGTATGATCAAAAGGATTCATCCGGATGCTCTTACGGTATTTGCCGGTCCCTGTCTTGCAAAGAAGCAGGAGGCAAGAGAACCGGATATTGCGGATGCAGTGGACTATGTGCTGACATTTCAGGAAATCGAGGATATCTTTGAGGCGGCGGATATCCGTCCGGAAGAACTTAAAGATGAGAAGAAGGAGCAAGCGTCTAAAGCAGGCAGGCTCTATGCGAGGAGCGGGGGAGTGAGCCAGGCCGTATCGGAGATGGTGGATCAACTTCGTCCAGGACGGAATATTCATGTCCGTTCCGAGCAGGCAGACGGTCCAAAGGCATGTTTGGAGATGATCAGACGGATCAAAGAAGGGAGAACAGACGCCAATTTCTTCGAGGGGATGGGCTGTATCGGCGGGTGTGTCGGCGGACCGAAAGCGATTCTTCGGGCGGATGAAGGAAGAGTGCAAGTGGATGCCTACGGTGACAGCGCAAGGTTCTGTACGCCGCTTGAGAATCCTTATGTGCGGAGAGTACTGGAAGAGCTGGGGCTTAGTACGGTAGAGGAATTGCTGAAAGATGATCTGCTTACACGGGATTTTTCATAGGGATTTTTCATAGATAAATAAAAGGTAGTCAGATGAAGCAAAGCTGTGTTATGATAAGGAAACAGACACAAGACGAAAGGATATCAGAGACCATGAGATATTATCTGGCGCCGTTAGAGGGAATTACCACACGGATTTACAGAAATGCATATCATGACTGTTTTCTTCCTATGGACAAGTATTTTACACCTTTTTTGTCTCCGCATACCAAGAAAGGGTTTAGCAGAAAGGAGCTGGCGGAGATTCTGCCGGAGAATAATAAGGGAATGCGGCTGATTCCTCAGATATTGACGAACCGGGCGGAGGATTTCCTTAGGACAGCAGAGAAGCTTATGTATTACGGGTACGATGAGATCAACCTGAATCTGGGCTGTCCTTCTAAGACGGTTGTTTCCAAGGGAAGGGGATCAGGATTTCTGGCAGATCCGGATGGGCTTGACCGCTTTCTGGATGAGATGTATTCGAAGGCTAAGGTGAAGATATCGATCAAGACCAGGATTGGAAAGGAGGATCCCGGGGAATTTCCTGAGCTTCTGAAGATCTACAGCCAATATCCTGTAGAAGAACTGATCATACACCCCAGGGTACAGACGGATTTTTATAAAAATAAACCGAATCTACAGGTTTTTGAGGAAGCAGTGAGGGGAAGCCGGATTCCCCTGTGTTATAACGGAGATATATGCTCGAAAGAAGATGCGCAGGCAATTGAAAAGAGGTTTCCCTCAGTAAAGACCTGTATGATAGGGCGGGGAATCATCGGAAATCCGGGGCTTCTCGGCGAGATCAAAGGGCGGGGACCGGCGGACAGAACACTGCTTCGGAAGTTCCATGACCAGATATATGAAGAGTACAGAAAGGTCGGTATGGGCGATAAAAATGTACTGTTTAAGATGAAGGAGATATGGTGTTATTGGGGGATATCCTTTCCGGGATGCGAGAAACATCTGAAGCGTATCAGGAAGGCGGAGAGGCTGGACAGATATGAAGAAGCAGTGAAGAGTATTATTGACGCGGATTTATTCCAAGAGTATAATAATGATATCTTTGTAGAGAAGAGGCGAGAAAGATGAAGGAACCGGCAAAAGAGAATCCGGAAGAGATAAAAGAACCAGAGAGACAGGCTCATTATTCAAATCCATTGAAATTTGGAAAAGGGGGACCGTCTAAACTCCGTCAGCAATTCAGCAGAGGAATGACATATTTTCTGGTGGTTGCTGCAAGCCTGATTTTTTATTTTACGCTGCTCAGGCTTACATCCTTGTCGGAAGGGGTCGGGACGGTTATCGGGGTATTAAAACCGGTTATTTACGGCTGTGTGATTGCATATCTGCTGAATCCTGTGGTAAAGCAAGTGGACAAGTACCTGGTTCCGGTGCTTCAAAAGAAAATGACAAAACCGGAACGGGCGGAGAAAGCATCGCGTGCGGCGGGAATCCTGGCGGCCGTTGTCTTGCTGCTGGTGATTATTGTTACGCTATGCAATCTTCTGATTCCGGAGCTGTACTCCAGTGTGCGTGATCTGGTGGTGACACTTCCTAAACAGTTGAACGATATTGTGTCCGAGTTAAGTAAGATGGAGCTGGATGAGTCGACGACAAGCACGATAATCAAGACGGGGCTCAAAGAAGGGACGGATATGCTGCTGAACTGGCTGCGCACGGATCTCATGGGGAAAGCAAATGAACTTATGTCTAATCTGACCGTTGGGGTACTGAATATTCTGAGTGAAGTATTCAATGCTATAATCGGAATCATCGTTTCAGTTTACATATTATTTAGTAAGGAACTGTTCGTGCGGCAGTCGAAAAAGTGTGTGTATGCGCTTTTCTCTGCAAGGCACGCTAATCTGCTGCTTCATCTGACTACGAAGAGCAACGAGATTTTTGGGGGATTTGTGATTGGAAAGATCATTGATTCCATGATTATCGGTATCCTGTGTTTCATAGGGCTTACGATATTGAAGATGCCGTATGCATTACTTGTCAGTGTAATTGTTGGAGTTACGAATGTGATTCCTTTCTTTGGTCCATATATCGGTGCGGTGCCGAGTACGATCCTGATTATGCTTGATACTCCGGTTAAAGGAATTTATTTTATTATATTTATCCTGTTGCTTCAGCAGTTTGACGGGAATATTCTGGGACCGAAGATCCTGGGCGATTCTACGGGATTATCGGCATTCTGGGTCATTGTGGCGATTCTTCTTGGAGGAGGGCTCTTTGGCTTTGTGGGTATGGTCATGGGAGTTCCGTCCTTTGCGGTCTTGTATTATATCGTCCAGATGTTGATAAACAGCCATCTGGAGCGTAAGAATCTGCCGACAGGGTCGGAATATTATAACACGATGAGTTATGTGGATGACACAGGAGTTTATTACCATTCAGAAGAAACAGAAGATATTGCGAAACCGTAAGAAAGGGGATTCTTAATATGCCGATCAGAGTGCAGAATAATCTTCCGGTAAAAGAGATACTGGAACGAGAAAATATATTTGTTATGGATGAGCATCGCGCGATGCATCAGGATATCCGCCCGATTAAAATCGGACTTTTGAATCTGATGCCGCTTAAGGAGGACACGGAACTTCAGATTCTGCGTTCTTTATCAAATACGCCGCTTCAGGTGGATGTTGTTTTTGTCACAGTATCCTCTCATGAGTCGAAGAATACGCCGACCAGCCATTTGAACCAGTTCTATCAGAAATTTTGTGAGATACGGGATGAGAAGTTTGACGGATTTATTATCACCGGGGCGCCGGTGGAACAGATTCCCTTCGAAGAGGTGGACTATTGGGAAGAATTAAAAGAGATCATGGAGTGGAGTAAGACGCATGTGACTTCTACGCTTCATCTTTGCTGGGGAGCGCAGGCAGGAATCTATTATCACTATGGTATTGATAAGGCGCCGATGGACGAGAAAGTATTCGGAGTATTCTGGCACAAAGTGATGAACCGCAAGATACCGTTGGTGAGAGGGTTTGACGATATCTTCCTGGCGCCGCATTCCAGACATACGGAGGTTCCGATGGAGAAGATCAGGGAGGAGAAGCGGCTGACGGTGCTAGCAGAATCTGATGAGGCGGGATTATTCCTGGCAATGGCAGACGGAGGACGTCAGATATTTGTCATGGGACATCCGGAATATGACCGCGTAACACTGGATGGAGAGTATAAGAGAGATCTGTCAAAAGGGCTTCCGATCCGGATGCCGAAGAATTATTACGCGGATGATAATCCGGAGAATAAGCCGCTGTTGACATGGAGGGCTACGGCAAACAATCTGTATACGAACTGGCTCAATTATTATGTGTATCAGGTGACTCCGTATGACCTTTATGGGACGCCGTTTTAAGCTGGCGTTTCCAAGGGTTGAAGGGATAATAGGTATATAAATTGAATAAAGGCTTTACACCGCAATCACCGATTGATATAATAAAAGTACTAAGTAAACGGCACTTATTATAGAAAGTAGGTGAAGATATGACTGAAAAGGAAATGATTCAAAAAAATATCGAAGAGTTTTCCAGGCTTCAAGATTATATGATTGAAGACGGAAAAGACGCAAAAGCGTATAAAATTATGTTAAGACGCTATTTAGATTTAAAAGCGATTCTTCAATCATTTGGTATTAATCTCACTGATATTGACAGGATTAAAGAGTAATTAAAAAAGGTGTAAAGTCTTTATTGAATTGTCAAGGGCTTTACACTTTTTTAATGAGGAGCGGGAGGATTGCGACCAGTCAAAGCGGAAGCTCTGATCCAGGTCGTGGAAACCCATCCTGAAAACTTCGTCTATGTCTCCATAGACGATGTAGGAGTGGACTATCAGAAAGATACCCGGAGGGAGGCAGGAAACAGGGAAAGGTCGTAAAAAGATATTGGTCTTTTTATTGATATGATTGAAAATATCTTATATAATACAAGTATCAAAAAGAAAGAGGGTGAGTTATGGGGGCATTGAATATTCAAATAACTGATATGGCAGGTGCATATATAGAACACTCTATAGTGATATCTAATTTTGTTGGAATCGTAAGAAATCAATTGAAAGATTCCCTATGTCGAGTATTCCCGGATAACGTACAATATAAATGGATGTTTGAAGGAGAAGAAAAAACGGTTATTCCAGATGCATCTATTAATTGTCAAATTAAAGCAAAACGAGGAAATTACTTTATTAATGCGCCGCGTTTTGTAATGGAGGTACTGTCAGATTCTACAGAAAAATATGATAGGACAGAGAAGAAATGTATTTATCAAGATCAAGATATTGATGAATATTGGATAGCAGACTGGAGAAAAAGGGAGATAGAGATTTATACTTTAGACTATGAAAATGATCTTCCCGTATATCATCTTTTTAAGAAAATCACACGGAGTAATAAGGATGAATTAGAAATGATACATTTCCCAAATATTAAAGTTACTTTTGATGATTTATTTGATGGCATAGAGCAGTAAAAGAAAAGCAAAGCAATAGGGCTTAACCTATTGCTTTTTTGACGGAAAAAATTAAAAAAGAAGGGAGATCACAATTATGACTACATATTTCACAAATTGCAGAACAGCAGAAGAAGCAAAGCAAGAATAGTGTATTTTTCATATAAAGTCATTGACAATGTATATACTATTGTATATACTAAGCGTAAGGAAGGAGATGATTTTATGCAGGCGACAATTCAGAAATGGGGAAATTCACAGGGAATAAGAATACCCAAAGCATTTCTTGAAGCATTGGGAATGATGGAGAATGATCTTGTGGAACTTAACAGGGTTGATGATAATATTGTGATTACAAAAGTTAAAGAAAAAAAGGAACTGACATTGGAAGATATATTCAAAGATTATGATGGAGAATATGCAGCAGAGGAATTTGACTGGGGTTCTCCTGTTGGGAAGGAAGTGTGGTAATGTATAATCCAAAGCAGGGGGATATTATATTCTTGGATTTTAGCCCGCAATCAGGATATGAACAGGCAGGAAGAAGACCTGGAGTAGTTATTAGTAATGAGCAGTTTTTTGTGAGAACTAAATTTGCTGTGGTGTGTCCGATTACGAATACAAGCAATAAATTTCCATTGCATATTCCTTTAGACAATAGGACAAAAACAACAGGTGTGATACTGACAGAACATATGAAGTGTTTGGATGTAATAAGTAGGAATATTCAGTTTGTGGAGAAAATGCCGGAAGATTTGTTGGAGAAGACATTGGCATATGTAAAAGCATTTTTCTGATAGAATGAAATAATAGCTTATAGGAAATGAAGTAACTATTTGAATGGAGGGTATATGCTAGAACTTAAAGGTAAGTATAATGAAGCAAAAATTTTTACGGATATTGTAGATGAAGCTTCTATATCTCAGGTTCTGCTTTTGCTTAATCAAGAGTTTGTATCTGATAGTAAAATCAGGCTGATGCCAGATATCCATGCCGGTGCCGGATGCACAATTGGAACAACTATGACTATTACAGATAAGATTGTTCCTAATCTGGTAGGAGTTGATATCGGATGTGGCATGGAGGTTATAGAAGTTAAAGAAAAACACATAGAATTGGGAAAACTTGATAAACTAATCTATGAAAAGATTCCGTCTGGATTTAATCTAAGAGAAAAATCACATCGATATTTCAAGAATATTAATTTGGAAGATTTATATTGCTATAAACAGATAGATAAGAAAAGAGCGGAGAAAAGTCTGGGAACATTAGGCGGGGGCAATCATTTTATAGAAGCTAACAAGGATGATGAAGGAAATATTTATATTGTGGTGCATTCGGGCAGCCGTCATTTGGGATTAGAAGTGGCCAATTATTATCAGGAAGAAGGATATAAAGAATTAAACGGTTCGGCTCAGAAAGATATTGATACTCTGATTATGGAATTAAAAGCGCAGGGAAAGCAGAAAGAAATACAGAAGAGTATTGCCGCACTGAAAAATACAAAGAGGACGAATATTCCAAGACAGTTGGCTTATGTGTCCGGCGGATTATTCATACAGTATATCCATGATATGAAGATAATTCAAAAATATGCAGAATTGAATCGGCAAGCAATGATAGATGAAATTGTAAAAGGAATGAAATTACATGTTATAGATCAATTTACGACGATTCATAATTATATTGATACAGATGCTATGATTTTAAGAAAAGGAGCTGTATCTGCAAAGGATAGAGAAAAGTTACTTATACCGATCAATATGCGGGACGGCTCATTGATTTGTACAGGAAAAGGCAATGACGAGTGGAATCAATCGGCACCGCATGGCGCCGGAAGGTTAATGAGCCGATCGGCGGCCAAAGAGTCATTTACAGTTTCAGAGTTTAAAAAGCAAATGGAAGGTATTTATACAACATCTGTAAATCGAGATACTTTAGATGAATGTCCAATGGCTTACAAGGGGATGGACGATATCGTAAATAATATTGATGATACTGTTGAGATTGATAGAATTATAAAACCGATATATAATTTTAAAGCAAGCGGAGATTAGAGATTGCTAATTTGAAATGCCAGAAAGGGATTTTTATCGTGATGGAGATTGATTATTCTATATCATTACCACAATTGCAGAATTTGTCCGATTTTAAATTGCATCAACTGATGTTATGTGCAGAGTGTGAGATGGAAGAGATTTTCAGAGCAAGATGTACTTACTATATGTGTGTCATGGAAAGCAACAGGAGAAACTATGATAAATGGCCATGTGAAATGGATGTCATTTCGTATGTAAACATATATGATGAAGATAAAAATGTTATTTTTGGATATGGCGGCAGATATATGATGTATGTTATTAACGGAGCTGTGTTGGTGTACGATGATCAGTGGATTCCGCATTTATTTGGCAGTACTGAAGAGGATATCAGGTGTGTCTGGAAATATTTTTGCGTGCCGAGAGAAGATAAGTATGATACGGAAGAGATTATGAGTTAGAGAAAGGGGAGTTTTGTGACATAGGATACCGTTTTAATGTCAATTTTCAGGGTAAAAGAGAATTTGAGTAAGGGCTTTACACCTTTTTAATAGGTGATATAATATAGAAGGATGACAAAGAAAGGCAGACAAAGGAGGTATGTTATGGAGAACAATAAGAGACCAGACAGTATGGAACGTATTGCAACGGCTGAATTAGCAGAAGCGTTTATTATTGAACAGGTGGGGCAGATTCAGGCGCAGGTGAAGGATAAGAAAGTTTTGCTGGCGCTTTCAGGAGGAGTGGATTCTTCCGTGGTAGCGGCGCTTCTGATCAAAGCGATTGGAAAACAGCTTGTCTGTGTACATGTGAATCATGGATTACTGCGCAAAGGGGAGCCTGAACAGGTGGTGGAAGTATTCCGTAACCAGATGGACGCCAATCTGATCTATGTGGATGCGGTGGACCGTTTCTTAGACAAGCTGGCAGGCGTGGCAGAACCGGAGAAGAAGCGTAAGATCATCGGTGCAGAATTCATCCGTGTGTTCGAAGAGGAAGCCCGCAAGCAGGAAGGGATCGAATTCCTGGCGCAGGGGACGATCTATCCGGATATCATCGAGAGCGACGGGGTGAAAGCACATCATAATGTGGGCGGACTTCCGGAAGATCTTCAGTTTGAGTTGGTAGAACCGCTGAAGTTCTTATTCAAAGACGAGGTTCGTGTCGTGGGAAAAGCGCTCGGACTGCCGGACGGTATGGTATATCGTCAACCGTTCCCCGGGCCGGGGCTTGGCGTTCGCTGTCTTGGAGCAATTACGCGGGAGAGGTTGGAGATCGTCCGTGAATCGGACGCGATACTTCGTGAGGAATTCGCGAAGAATGGATTGGAAGGAAAGGTGTGGCAGTACTTTACCGCAGTACCGGATTTCCGTTCTGTCGGTGTGTCAGAAGGCGCCCGTACCTTCGCGTATCCGGTGATTCTCCGTGCGGTGAACACGGTAGACGCTATGACGGCTACGGTAGAGAATGTTCCGTTTGAGCTGCTTGAGCATATTACAGATCGTATCACCCATGAAGTGTCAGGAGTCAATCGTGTGCTCTATGATCTCACCCCGAAGCCTTGCGGGACAATCGAGTGGGAATAATTTGACAAATACAGGTGTGGTTCAAACAGCAAAAGGTTATAAACAGATTACATAAAAATATAAAGAAATGAGAAAATAAAAAGTTGTAAAATTTTATCTTGAATTTTGCAGCTTTTTATGTGCAGTAATCCGGTTAATAATTGGGATATACTAATAAATACAAAAAGGAGATAAGGTTCATGGATGTAAATGAAAGAATTGAAGCTCTTCGCAGATTAATGGAAGAAAAAGGAATTGATATCTATATCGTTCCTACGGCTGATTATCATCAAAGTGAGTATGTGGGAGAATATTTTAAAGCAAGAAAATATATCACTGGTTTTTCGGGTTCGGCAGGAACAGCAGTAATTACGAGAGATGAGGCAAAGCTTTGGACAGACGGAAGGTATTTTATTCAGGCGGCAAAACAGCTCAAAGGAACCATCGTGGAATTGATGAAGATGGGTGAGCCGGGAGTGCCGTCTCTGGAGGATTATGTGGGGCAGATCCTTCCGGAAGGCGGGACGATCGGATTTGACGGCCGTGTCATGGCGATGGAAGAAGGCTGCAGATACAAGAAGACGGCCGAACAGAAAAACGGAAGGCTTCTGTGGAAAGATGATCTGATTGACCAGATATGGGAAGAACGTCCCCGGCTGTCGCAGGAGCCGGTGTTCGAGCTGGATATTCAGTATGCCGGTGAGACGACGAAGAGTAAACTTTCGCGTATCCGGGAAGTTATGAGGGAATGCAAAGCATCGGTACATCTGCTTACGACATTGGATGATATCTGTTGGACGCTTAACATCCGCGGGAATGATATCGCTTTCTTTCCGCTGGTACTTTCTTATGCAATCATTACAGAGCAGCAGATGCAGTTGTATATCGATGAAGCGAAGCTGGATGATGAGATAAAAAAGAGGTTTCAGGAAGAAGGAATCGTACTTTATCCCTACGATGCGATCTATGAACATGTGAGCCGCCTTCAGGAAGATGAAATTATCTTGCTTGATCCGGCAAAATTGAATTATACGCTTTACATCAATATTCCGGAAAATGTGAAGAAGGTAGAACGGGCGAATCCGGAGATATTATTCAAAGCGATGAAGAACCCAGTAGAAATAGAGAATATCCGTAAAGCGGAACTAAAAGACAGTGTTGCGCAGGTCAGATTCATGAAATGGCTGAAGGATAATGTGGGAAAGACGAAGATCACGGAGATGAGCGCATCTGATAAACTCGACGAATTCCGCAGGGAGATGGGGAATTTCATACGTCCGAGTTTTGAGCCGATCTCATCCTTCGGCGAGCATAGCGCCATGTGCCATTACACATCTTCCCCGGAGACGGATGTAGAGCTTCGAGAGGGGAATTTGTTCCTTATGGATACAGGGGCAGGGTTCTATGAAGGTTCCACAGATATCACCAGAACCTATGCGGTCGGAGAGATTCCGCAGGTTATGAAGGATCATTTTACACTGGTGGCGGTCAGTAACCTAATGCTTGCGGACGCAAAATTCCTGGAAGGATGCATGGGGGTTAATCTGGATATCCTGGCAAGAAAACCTTTCTGGGACAGAGGATTGAATTTTGACCACGGTACGGGCCATGGAGTAGGATATCTCTTGAATATCCATGAGGGACCTGCGGGGATCCGTTGGAAATACCGTGCCGATGATTCGCATGCGCTCAAAGAGGGTATGCTCTTGACAGATGAACCGGGAATCTATATCGAGGGTTCCCATGGAGTCCGGCTTGAGAATGAGCTTCTTGTATGTAAGGGTGAGAAGAATGAATATGGACAGTTTATGTATTTTGAGACCCTCACATATATTCCGATGGATCTGGACGCGGTGAATTCGGATATGATGTCTGATGAAGAGAAGAGATTATTGAATGAATATCATAAGACGGTCTATGAAAAAGTTTCTCCGTATCTGAATGACGAGGAGAAAGAATGGCTGAAGCATTATACCAGAGAGATCTGACAAAAGCAGCGGCAAATCAAATAAAGAAGGAGCCCCTATCCTTTTCGGGATATGGATTCCTTCTTTATTTGATTTGCCGTATATTTTCCCCCGGAGGCAACAAGCCTTACGGAGAGTCCGGGGATGTTTTCATCTTCTGCCGGCGCGGTTCAAAACAGTGGTATGTATATAATATTCCAGATATGCCAGGCAGACTAAGAAGACACAGATCTGGCTGGCGAGCAGTCCCCATAGATAACCTTTGATGCCCAGAACGGGAATCAGGAGGAACACACTGGCAATTCGGATTCCGAGGCCGGCGGAATTGATAAAGAAAGACAGAGTCGTCTTTCCGATTCCGTTTATCATGCTGATCAGAGTATTATTAGTGTAAAGGAACGGGCACATCCAGGCAAGGGTGATGATGTAGTTTCCGGCCATCGGACTGTGGAACAGAACGGCGCCGATCCATTTTCCAAAACTTAACAGGCTTACGCAGCAGATGCTGCCGAGAAAGATGCAGGAATAGGTGACCTTGTGTATCAGTTCCGACAATTCACGCCGGTGATCGAGAGCCTGTATCTCGGCTACAGTAGGAAGGAGTATGGTAGATACGGAGTTGGTAATGGCGGAGGGAAAGAGGATGCAGGGGAGCGCCATACCGGTCAATACGCCGTAAGTGCCAAGGGATTGAGACAGGGACATTCCGTGGGTCTGTAATTTTACCGGAATCGAAACTGCTTCAATGCTCTGCAGGAGATTCAAAAGGACACGGCTTGCGGTCAGAGGAACGGAGAGGGAAAGCAATTCCCGTGCGTGGGTGAGGCATTTGCGAAAAGATGTCCGCAATAAAGTTCTGCCGCGTTTTTTGCCAAGCAGGGCGCGCAGGATGAAGCAGGAAGAAACACATTCTCCTGCGACCAGCCCGACGACGGCGATGGATATTCCAAAGCGTATTCCGTGTCTGATTCCGTATAAATAAAGCAGGAAGACACCCAGGATACGGGCAGTCTGTTCCAGAAATTGGGATATAGCTGGGATACCCGTTTTCTTAAGTCCGAAATAATATCCGCAGATACAACTGTGTACCGCTGCAAATGGAAAGACATAGGACAGGATGATGAGCAGATCGGCACAGCGTGGTTCCTGTAAAAAATGTTCGGATATGGAAACGGCGTATTTTTGCAAAATCAATGCGACAAGAACAGATAGTGTAACGGTAAGGGTAAGGCTGGTATAAAGCAGTTCTTTTGCTTCTCTGTGCTTTCCCTGGGTCGTGCGTGTGGCGACACAGCGTGACAGGGCGAGTTCTATCCCTGCTGACGTCAGTGAGAAGCAGAGGGCATAGATTGGAAATATAAGCTGATACAGGCCAACGCCTTCTTCGCCGAAAGTGTGGCTTAGGAAGATACGATAGAAGAACCCCATGAACCGGGTGGCAAATCCGGTAAGAGTTAAGATAAAAGTTCCCTTGATGATAGTATGTTTTCGAGACATAATGAACTCCTGTAACTATTTATTAAAACATATTCCGGAAAGGGGCTTGACAGAACAAAAATGCAATGCTATTCTATCTCATGTAAATATCCTAGTAATTTGCTAGGAATTGAAGGAAGGTGGGTAAGTGAAGCTTTCTACAAAGGGAAGATACGGGCTTCGGGCTATGATCGACCTCGCAAGATACAGTGAAAAAGAGCCGGTTTCGATCAGCAGTATAGCAATGAGGCAGGATATCTCGGAACGATATCTGGAACAGCTTGTGGGACTTCTTAAGAAAGCAGGGCTTGTACGGAGTATACGCGGCGCGACAGGAGGATATGTATTGACGAAGAGTGCAGGCGAGATCTCGGTAGGCGACGTGCTGCGGGCATTGGAAGGAAGCCTTGAACCTGTCAGGTGTGCGGCGTTTTATTCGGAGGAAGGGTGTATGGCGTCAGACGGATGTGTAACGAAGTACGTATGGCAGAAGATCAATGACAGCATCAACGAGGCGGTGGATAAGATGATGCTGGATGAGCTGGTGAGAGAGAGCAGGATCATGAATCCGAACGGAGGATCAGAGAATCCGAAATGTAATATCTGAAGATTTCAAGTGTAAAAAATATACAGATTAAAACGGAGGAAAGGCATATGAAGAAATTGATATATCTGGATAATGCAGCGACGACAAAGACAGCGCCGGAGGTGGTGGATGCGATGCTTCCGTATTTTACGGAGAAGTTTGGCAATCCGTCCAGCGTATACAGTTTTGCGTCGGGCAATAAAGAAGTGATCAGCGGGCAGAGGGATATTATTGCCGGCGTGCTTGGGGCGAAGAGTAACGAGATTTACTTTACCGCAGGGGGATCGGAGTCTGATAACTGGGCGCTGAAGGCGGCAGCCGAGGCGTACGCGGATAAAGGCAACCATATCATTACGACAAAGATTGAGCATCATGCGATCCTTCATACGGCGGAATATCTGGAGAAGAGAGGGTTCGAGGTTACGTATCTGAATGTGGATGAAGATGGTAAGATCAGTTTGGATGAGCTGAAGAGTGCGATACGGCCGACGACTATCCTGATATCTGTCATGTTTGCCAATAATGAGATAGGAACGATACAGCCTGTCAGGGAAATCGGGGAGATCGCCTGCGAGCATGGAATCCTCTTCCATACAGACGCTGTTCAGGCGTTCGGACAGGTGCCGATCAATGTGGATGAATGCCATATCGATATGCTCAGCGCCAGCGGACATAAGCTGAACGGGCCGAAGGGCATCGGGTTCTTATATATACGCAAAGGGGTGAAGATCCGCTCGTTCGTACATGGCGGAGCGCAGGAGAGGAAACGCCGTGCAGGGACAGAGAATGTACCGGGTATCGTGGGATTAGGAGCCGCGGTAAAGCGAGCGGCGTCCACGATGGAAGAGAGGATGGAGAAGGAAAGCAGGCTCAGAGATTATCTGATCGGCCGTGTTACGCAGGAGATACCTTATTGCCGGCTGAACGGGCATAAGACGGACAGGCTTCCGAATAATGCGAACTTTAGTTTTCGTTTTGTAGAGGGAGAGTCCCTGTTGATTATGCTGGACGGAAAGGGGATCTGCGCATCCAGCGGTTCGGCGTGTACTTCCGGTTCGTTGGATCCCTCTCATGTGCTGCTTGCCATCGGGCTGCCGCATGAGATCGCGCATGGTTCGTTAAGGCTGACCCTTGGCGGGGAGACCACGAAAGAAGAGATTGATTATGTGGTGGATTCGCTGAAAGAGATTGTGGCGACGTTAAGGAATATGTCGCCTCTTTATGAGGATTTTTTGAAAAAAGGTAAAGAATAGACTGAGATAAAATATAGGATCAGGAGGAAGACAGAATGTATACAGAGAAAGTAATGGATCATTTTCAGCATCCAAGGAATGTCGGTGAGATAGAGAATGCCAGCGGAGTGGGTACGGTAGGAAATGCCAAATGCGGGGATATCATGCGGATCTATCTGGATATAGATGAGAATCAGATGATCCGGGATGTGAAGTTTAAGACCTTTGGCTGCGGAGCCGCCGTGGCCACCAGCAGTATGGCCACCGAGCTGGTGAAAGGAAAATCTGTCTATGACGCTCTTCAGGTAACCAATAAGGCAGTCATGGAAGCGTTAGACGGGCTTCCGCCGGTGAAGGTACACTGTTCTCTGCTGGCAGAAGAAGCGATTCACGCGGCGCTGTGGGATTATGCGGAAAAACACGGGATCAAGATTGAAGGGCTGGAAAAACCGAAGTCTGATATCCATGAAGGCGAAGAAGAGGAAGAAGAAGAGTATTAGGCAGAAAAGAATATTTGTTTTTAAAGAAAACAGGATTGTATGGATAGAGAAGAGCATATGGATAAGAAGAGAGTTGTAGTAGGGATGTCAGGCGGCGTAGATTCTTCCGCTGCGGCGTGGCTGTTGAAAGAACAGGGGTATGACGTCATCGGCATTACGATGCAGATATGGCAGGACGAGGAAGAACTTGTGCTGGAAGAGCAGGGCGGCTGCTGCGGGCAAAGCGCGGTAGAGGATGCCAGGAGAGTGGCCGCTTCTCTGGGGATTCCGTATTATGTTATGAATTTTAAGAAGGAATTCAAGAGCTGTGTGATCGATTATTTTGTAGAAGAGTATCTTGAGGGCAGAACACCGAATCCGTGCATTGCCTGTAATAGATACGTAAAATGGGAAGCGCTTCTTAAAAGAAGCCTGGAGATCGGAGCGGATTATATTGCCACCGGCCATTACGCCAGGATCGGTCTCTTGCCGAACGGCAGGTATGCGCTTCGTGTCTCACAGACAGGAGCCAAGGATCAGACTTATGCTCTCTATAATCTGACACAGGAACAGTTGGCTCATACGCTGATGCCGGTGGGAGAATACACGAAGGATGAGATCCGTAAACTGGCGGGAAATGTCGGGCTTCGGGTGGCAGATAAGCCGGACAGCCAGGATATCTGCTTTGTTCCTGATGGGGACTATGCCTCTTATATCACGAAATATGTTGAATCATGTTCTTGTAAGGGCGCAGAGTCAGATCACAGAGGTATCACACCGGGAAATTTTGTGCTGACCGACGGTACGGTGGTGGGCCGGCATAAGGGGCTCATACATTATACGGTGGGGCAGCGCAAAGGCCTGGGTATTGCATTGGGATATCCGGTATTCGTTCTTGAGATCAATCCTGGGACAAACGAGGTGGTAGTCGGAAGCGGCGAAGAATCAATGTCTTATCAGGTAAGAGCGAATCATGTGAATTTTATGTCGGTAGAGGACCTGCCGGAGAGGAAGAGAGTGTGGGCTAAGATACGCTATAACCATAAGGGTGCATGGTGTACGGTGCAGAAGACGGGAGAAGATGAGATTCTGTGTTTATTTGAGGAAGCGCAGCGGGCTGTGACACCCGGACAGGCAGTGGTTCTGTATGACGGAGACTATGTGCTTGGAGGCGGAACGATCATTGGCGCGAAATAAGTCAGGAGGATGAGATTATGCTGTCAGATTGTCATATGCATACCAGGTTTTCGCTGGATTCTGATGCGGAACCGGAGGAAATGATAAAGAGCGGAATCGAAAAAGGTCTGGATGCGGTATGTATCACAGATCATGAGGATCATGATTACATAAGTGAAGGAAATGAATGGACCTTTGATGTAGAGCAGTATTTTGCATGTATGAGTGAATTGAGGGAAAAGTACTGCGGAAGGATTCCGGTACGAATCGGAGCGGAGATCGGTCTTCAGCCTCATCTGAGGGAATACTATCGGAATTATGTCAGACAGAAGCCTTTTGACTTTGTTATTGGCTCCGTACACCTGATCAAATCTCGAGATCCTTATTATAAAGAATTCTTTGAAGAGCGGAGCGACGCCGCTGCGTATGAGGAGACTTTTGAAGAGACCTATGAAAATATACGCAACGTGGAGGATTTTGACGTACTGGGACATCTGGATTATGTCACACGTTATGGCAGGCACAGGGCAGAGGAATATTCTTATGCAAGATTCTCAGATCTTATTGACCAGATCCTTAAGTATCTGATCGAACATGGAAAAGGTATTGAGCTTAATACGGCGGGCCTGAAGTACGGACTGCCATATGCACACCCGCATACAGACGTACTGAAGCGTTATCGGGAGCTGGGAGGCGAGATCATTACGGTAGGAGCAGATGCCCATAAGCCGGAACATGTGGCGTATGATTTCCATAAGGTACCGGAGATCCTGAAAAGCTGCGGTTTCCGGTATTATACAGAATTTGTCCAAAGAAAGACATTGTTTAAAAAGTTATAATCTGTATCGCGGCAAAGATTCAAAATAGAGAAGGAAGGGAAGGATATGAATTATTCAGAAAAAGAGGGAAAGCAGTATCACATCCAGGTGGGTGAAGGTGATGTGGGGCGGTATGTGATTATGCCGGGAGATCCGAAACGCTGTGCGAAGATCGCTCAGTATTTTGACCGGGCCGAGCTTATGGCGGACAACAGGGAATATGTGACCTATACGGGTTATCTGGACGGAGTAAAAGTAAGTGTTACATCTACGGGAATCGGCGGTCCTTCGGCATCCATTGCTATGGAGGAGCTTGTGATGTCAGGGGCGGATACCTTTATCCGGATCGGAACCTGCGGAGGAATGCAGACAGACGTTAAGAGCGGCGACGTCGTGATCGCAAGCGGTGCGATACGAATGGAAGGTACGAGCAGGGAATATGCCCCCATCGAATTTCCGGCGGTGGCAGACATATCTGCGGTCAATGCCCTGATCGAGTCGGCGAAGGAATTGAAACAAGATTACCATGTGGGGATCGTACAGTGTAAGGATTCTTTCTATGGGCAGCATTCCCCGGAGACAAAGCCAGTCGGATATGAGCTGCTGAATAAATGGGAAGCCTGGAAGAAGCTGGGCTGTCTGGCTTCAGAGATGGAGTCAGCAGCGCTTTTTGTCGTTGCGAGCAGTCTGCATGTCAGGGTCGGTTCCTGTTTTCTTGTCGTCGCGAATCAGGAGAGGGAGAAAGAAGGGCTAGATAATCCGGTGGTGCATGATACGGATATGGCTGTACGGGTTGCGGTTAACGCTCTGCGCAGGCTGATCCGGGAAGATTCAGAAAGCAATAGTTAATGTGAGGAGGCAGCTATGTATAAGAAATTGACAGATTGTTTGGCAAGTCTTCGGGAAAAGACGGATTTTAAACCGGAGGTTGGATTGATACTGGGGTCCGGGCTTGGAGACTATGCAGACGGAATTAAAGTAGAAGCAGCGGTGGATTACGCGGATATCGATGGCTTTCCCGTATCGACGGTGACAGGACACAGGGGAAGGTTCGTCTTTGGTTATGTAAAGGATGTTCCGGTTGTTATCATGCAGGGAAGAGTACATTATTATGAAGGGTATGCTATGTCTGAGGTGGTTCTTCCAATCCGCCTGATGGGTATGGCAGGGGCAAAAAAACTGTTTCTGACCAACGCGGCGGGCGGAATCAATACGGCATATAGGCCGGGGGATTTTATGATGATTACGGATCATATTACTACCGGGGTTCCAAGCCCTCTGATCGGACCGAATGTTGAAGAGCTTGGCGTGCGTTTCCCGGATATGAGCGAAGTGTATAGCCGCCGCCTGCAGGATGTAATCCGGGAATCCGCGAAGATATGCGGAGTCAGATTACATGAAGGCGTGTATGTGCAGCTTACGGGGCCCAATTATGAGACGCCAGCCGAGATCCGCATGTGCAGAAACTGGGGCGGCGATGCGGTTGGGATGAGTACGGCGTGCGAAGCGATGGCGGCCCGCCATATGGGAATGGAAGTGTGCGGTATCTCTTGTATTACGAATCTGGCCGCCGGAGTTTCTCAGGAAAAACTTGATCATAAAGAGGTGCAGGAGACGGCGGACCGCGTGTCGGAGATTTTTAAAAGGCTTGTGACAGACGTAATTATAAGGATGTAATAACTTGATGAATCCAGCACAGACAGCGGATGCAGAATTCTTCGGTAACAGTGCGGCGGTAAACTTGGCAGATTGGATAATAATGGGGCATATTTTTCATCAAGTTATATAAAAATTGGAAAAGCACTTGAATTTTTTTATCAGATTTAGTACAATTATTACCAGTTGAGGATTATTTAACAATCAGGGTTAAATACTTCAATATCAAGTGACTGCGTAAACAGTTAATACAAACTTTAGGAGGAATTAATCATGGCAGTAAAAGTAGCGATCAATGGATTCGGACGTATCGGACGTCTTGCATTCAGACAGATGTTTGGAGCAGAGGGATATGAGGTTGTAGCGATCAACGATTTGACATCCCCAAAGATGCTTGCACACCTGTTAAAGTATGACTCATCACAGGGCAGATACGCTTTATGTGACAAGGTAGAGGCAACAGAGGACTCTATCATTGTTGACGGCAAAGAGATTAAGATTTATGCAAAGGCTAATGCTGAAGAACTTCCATGGGGAGAGCTTAAGGTAGACGTTGTTCTTGAGTGTACAGGTTTCTACACATCTAAAGAGAAAGCTTCCGCACATGTTAAAGCAGGTGCAAGAAAAGTTGTTATTTCCGCACCGGCAGGAAATGATCTTCCTACTATCGTTTACAATGTAAATCATGACAAGCTGACAGCAGAAGATACCGTTATCTCCGCAGCTTCCTGTACAACAAACTGTCTGGCTCCTATGGCTAAGGCTCTTAACGACCTTGCAGCTATTAAGTCAGGTATTATGTGTACAATCCATGCTTACACAGGCGATCAGATGACTCTTGACGGACCGCAGAGAAAAGGTGATTTAAGAAGATCACGTGCAGCAGCAGTGAATATCGTACCTAACAGCACAGGCGCGGCTAAGGCTATCGGTCTTGTTATTCCTGAACTGAACGGCAAGCTGATCGGAGCTGCTCAGAGAATTCCTACTCCTACAGGATCAACGACGATCTTAACAGCGGTTGTTGAAGGCGATGTAACAGTAGATCAGATCAACGAGGCTATGAAAGCTGCTTCTAACGAGTCCTTCGGATACAACACAGACGAGATCGTATCCAGTGATATCGTTGGTATGAGATATGGTTCATTGTTTGACGCTACACAGACAATGGCTCTTCCGGTTGGCGACGGCACAACAGAGGTTCAGGTTGTATCATGGTATGACAATGAGAACTCCTACACAAGCCAGATGGTAAGAACAATCAAATACTTCTCTGAATTAGCATAATTCTGGAATACCCAAAGGGTCCGGTCTGAGAAAGGACCGGACCTTTTTCGGTATATGCTGTGCGAAAAACTGCCGATGGCAGAATCTATAAATCTGAAAGGGGAAATATCTACATGCTCAATAAAAAATCAGTAGATGATATCAATGTAAAAGGCCAGAAAGTACTGGTAAGATGCGATTTTAACGTACCGCTTATTGACGGAAAGATCACAGACGAGAATCGTCTGGTTGCGGCGCTTCCGACGATTAAGAAGCTGATCGCCGACGGCGGCAGGATCATTCTTTGCTCACATCTCGGAAAACCGAAGGGAGAGCCGAAGCCGGAATTATCTCTTGCACCGGTAGCAAAGCGTCTGTCCGAGCTTCTTGGACAGGAAGTAAAATTTGCAGCGGACGCCGAGGTTGTAGGCGAGAATGCAAAGGCAGCGGTAGCGGCTATGCAGGACGGCGACGTAGTACTTCTTGAGAACACACGTTACAGAATCGAAGAGACGAAGAACGGTGAGGCTTTCAGCAAAGAGCTTGCTTCTCTTTGTGATGTATTTGTAAACGACGCGTTTGGTACCGCCCACCGTGCGCACTGCTCTAATGTAGGCGTGACACAGTTCGTTGATACCGCGGCTGTCGGTTACTTAATGCAGAAGGAAATTGATTTCCTTGGAAATGCTGTAAATAATCCGGAGAGACCATTCGTTGCGATCCTGGGCGGCGCAAAGGTATCCAGCAAGATTTCCGTAATCGAGAATCTGCTCGATAAAGTGGACACCCTGATTATCGGCGGCGGAATGTCTTATACCTTCTCCAAGGCACAGGGCGGCAATGTCGGCAAGTCGCTTTTGGAGGCTGATTACTGTGAGTATGCGTTGAATATGTTAAAGAAAGCGGAGGAAAAAGGAGTGAAATTACTGCTTCCTGTTGATACCGTGATCGCAGATGATTTCTCCAACGACGCGAACAGCAAAGTAGTAAAAGCAGGCGAGATCCCGGACGGATGGCAGGGACTTGATATCGGACCGGATACGGTGAAGATCTTCTGCGACGCTGTACAGGACGCTAAGACGGTAGTATGGAACGGACCGATGGGATGCTTCGAGATGCCGAAGTTTGCAGGCGGTACAGAAGCAGTTGCAAAGGCGCTGGCAGATACGGAAGCTACCACGATCATCGGCGGCGGCGATTCCGCAGCGGCAGTTAACCAGTTAGGTTACGGCGATAAGATGACCCACATCTCAACAGGCGGCGGCGCGTCCCTCGAATTCCTCGAAGGCAAAGAACTCCCAGGTGTAGCAGCAGCTAATGATAAGTAAGCACTTGGCGAGGTCTTTTCGAGCCTAGTGCGAACTTAGTTCGCCGCACTTGGCGAGGTACTTCACGAGCCTAGAGAGGCGAACATACGAAGCTTGGGGAGGTTTTTTCGAGCCTAGCGTTTACCTAGTTCGCCGAAGTTGGCGATCCCTGAATACTTAGCGAGGTATTTCACGAGCTTAGAATTCAGGGAGATACTCCAAACGAAGTGAGGAGTATCTTCATTAAAATAAAAAACAATTAAGGAGAATCCATATCATGGCAAGAAAGAAAATTATAGCGGGCAACTGGAAGATGAACAAGACTCCTAGCGAGGCAGTTGCTTTAGTGGAAGAGTTAAAACCATTAGTAGCAAATGACGAAGTTGATGTAGTATTCTGCGTACCTGCAATCGATATCGTTCCGGTTGTAGAGGCGGCGAAGGGAACGAACATTCAGGTTGGCGCTGAGAATATGTATTTCGAGGAGAGCGGCGCTTATACAGGAGAGATCTCTCCGAACATGCTGGTAGATGCAGGCGTGAAGTATGTTGTTCTTGGACATTCCGAGAGAAGAGAGTACTTTGGCGAGACGAACGAGGATGTGAACAAAAAGGTTCTGAAAGCATTTGAACATGGTATCACACCGATCATGTGCTGCGGCGAGACATTAGAGCAGAGAGAACAGGGCGTGACCATGGACTTCATCCGTCAGCAGGTTAAGGTTGGTTTCCAGAATGTAACGGCAGATCAGGCAAAGACGGCAGTTATCGCTTATGAGCCGATATGGGCGATCGGAACCGGTAAGACCGCGACAACAGAGCAGGCGCAGGAAGTATGCGCAGGAATCCGTGCTTGTATCGCGGAAGTTTATGACGATGCGACAGCGGAAGCAATCCGTATTCAGTACGGCGGATCTGTTAATGCGGCTACAGCGGCGGATTTATTCGCGCAGGCTGACATCGACGGAGGTCTTGTAGGAGGCGCTTCTTTGAAGGCTGATTTCGGTAAGATCGTAAATTATAAGTAATAAATTATAAATAATAAGAATTACAAAAAATCTGATAGTTGAAAAATGTATTAAAATAGGGTATGAAAGGAATTCCAATCCTTTGATGCCCTTTTTTACTTTTTCGTCGTAGTCTGTGTGTAGGGGCAAGGTATTATAAGATAAGGAGAATGACATGGGAAAATTTTCGTTACGTAAAAAAGATGAAAAAGAAGATCAATTTCGGCAAAGAATAGATGAAATGCTGGGAAAACTTCTGGATGAAAATATGAAGGGTCGGGAGAGATTAGAGAAACTGTCCGAGGAAATTCTACAGAACAGAGCGGATGTTCGGAAACATGATATGGCATTAGAGGATTGTCTGGATGCATTGGCTGATCAGCAGGAAAATGAGACACAGAGCCAGAAACGTATCAGAGAATTGGAGGACGCGCAGGAGAAACTTTTGCAAGTGATGGAAATGTATCAGGACCAGATGTGGTATATGCGGCGATATGCAGCGGAAAATGATCCTGCATGGGTTCCGCAGTTAGAACTGTCGCAAGGCGCTGTGAAGCGAAAAATGATTTCCAGTGGAGTTACCTTGATTGATGAAACCGGAGTAGAAGTGGATTATACGTATCATGAGGTGATTGAAATCAGAGATATTGCGGAGACTTCAAAGGCGCGGACAGTTGCAGAGATCTTTTATCCGGGATATGTATATAAAGGGGTGGTAAAAAAGAAGGCGAAGGTAGCTGCCTACCGTAATGTAGGTGAGATGGCGGCAGAAAAATAAGACAAAAGAAAATAGGAGTAGCGAAAGATGAGTATGGATGTAAACACAATTATCGGGATTGACTTAGGGACTTCTACGACTGAGGCGGCGATTATCCGGAACGGGAAACCGGAGATGATATTGAACTTCGATGGAGAGGTTATTACGCCTTCGGCGGTTGGAGTAGATGAAAACGGCGAGTTTGTGTTCGGAGAGAAGGCAAAGGCACAGTACCTTATGGCGCCGGAGGATACGGTGATTGAGGCAAAGCGTAAGATTGGAACGAAAGAAAAGCTTTCTATGGGAGGCAAGGAATATACGCCGGTGGAGGTGTCGGCGATGCTTCTTTCACATGTGAAGGTTTTTGTGTCAGATTATCTGAAGGAAGAGATTTCCAGGGCAGTGATATCTGTACCGGCATATTTTGACGATCTGCAGAGGCAAGAGACGGTAGAAGCCGGAAAAAAAGCAGGCTTTACGGTGGAACGGATCATCAATGAACCGACTGCGGCGGCATTAAGCTATGGAATCGAACATATGGAAGAAGAGAGTCATATCCTGGTCTATGATCTGGGCGGCGGAACTTTTGACGTGACTTTACTTGAGATGTTCGGCGGTGTATTGGAGGTAAAGGCCAGTAGCGGGGATAATAAGCTGGGCGGCAAGGACTTCGACGAATGCCTGATTCAGTGGCTTCTTCGGCAGTTCCGGAAAAAAGAAGGGATTGACCTTGAAAAAAATACGGCGGCAATGGTGAAGTTAAAGGAACAGGCGGAATGGTGTAAGAAGGAACTGAGTATACAGGATTCCTGTAGAATCACGATACCATTCCTTGCGCAGAAAGATGGAAAACCGATAGCTTTAGATGAGACTGTGACGGTTGGGCAGTTTGAAGAAATGACAAAGGAACTGCTGGAGAGGACACATGCCCCGATTGATGTAGTATTGGCGGACAGCGGCGTGCTTCCGTCGGAGATTGACAGGATCCTTCTGGTAGGCGGTTCGACCCGTATGCCTATGGTTCGCAGGGATCTGGCGGATTATCTGAAGAAAGAACCGTCTCAGGCAGTCAATCCTGATTATGCAGTGGCAGAAGGCGCGGCGATCCAGGCAGGTATAATAGAAGGAACGATAAGCGGGGAAGACAGTCTGATTATGACGGATGTGAATCCATATACATTGGGTGTACATGCGTTGTCTGGATTTGATATGGATTATATGAGCGTAGTGATTCCAAGAAATGTGACGATACCGACGGTCCGGAAAAAAACCTATTATACAAGCTGGGATAATCAATCAGTTGCTTCGATCGAAGTGTACCAGGGAGAATCAGATAATATACGGCATAATCATTTCCTGGGTGAATTCGATATAAAGGGAATTCCTTTAAGGCCGGCCGGGGAAGAAAAGATAGATGTGGAGTTCTCCTATGACTTGAACGGAATGCTGGGGGTGCGTGCTCAAATTGTCAGTACCAAAGAAGAGGCATCGGTTGAGATTAACATGATGGAGCAGGCCAAGGAGAATGTTCAGCCAGAGATAGATATAAGCAAATGGAGAGAATCGCCTTATGCGAAACAGTTCAGGACGGTCATCCGGCGTGCAGAGCGCAGGTTAAAGAAGGAGGATTCTTTTGATATGCCGCTGTTCCGGGAAGATTTGGAGGATACATTATATGATCTGAAAGTGGCGTTGATAGAAGAGGATTTGGAGACGGCAGAAGATTTGGAAGATGAGCTCCTGTATATTATGGGAGAGTAAGGAACGCATTTTTTGGAGAGCGAGGAAGGAAGTAGATGGGGATATATTATGAAGTACTGGGATTGAAGCAGGGAGCTTCGCAGGAAGAGATTAAGAGAGCTTATTTTTCTCTGGTAAGACAGTATTCACCTGAGAAGGATCCGGAGAAATTCCGGGAGATCCGAGAGGCATATGAGCATTTGAAAGATGCGGAGGAAGAACAGGGACCTGTATTTGCTGAACCCAGAGAATCGTGGGCGAAACAGTTCTTAAAACAGATTCAGATATACCAGAAAAATGGGGATGATTTGCGTGTCCGGGATGCATGTGAAGAGGCATGGAGAGTCTTCCCGGATGAGATACAGTTTTTATATTTGCTTATGAAAGCGCAGCGCTGGGTTGGAAATACGGGAAAAGCGGTGAAAAGCGGTGAAAAGCTTATAGAAAGAGAGCCGGAGAATAAGTGGTTTTGGCGGGAGCTGGCTATCGCTTATCAAGAAAGAGGATTTACAAGGAAAGCTTTTTTTGCATTTGACAAGGCGTATGAACTGGGATGCCGGGATCTTGACTTTGTTTTGGATTTTTCGTTATCGTGTAATGATTACAAGCAGTTTTCGAAAGGGATTCAGTTGTTGACAGAGCTGATAAGCAGAGAAAAACGCTGGAAGAGAGAAGAGATTCCGCAGGCTTTGGAGGCGTATTCCGGATTGATTTCAATGACGATACAAAGTGAGCAGGAACCGGGCAATATACTGGAAGATTTTAAGGACTTTCTGCTGCGGTATAAGATATATATGGAGGAAAGCCAGGAAGAGTTGTTAAGAATCATGACCGTCTTTATGTTACATCCCTCATTTGCCGATTCAAAAGGGCGGGTAGTGTTGAAAGAGATCTTAGATATTCTTGACAGTGCGTTTCATTCGGATGAAGGGAAGGAACTTTTGGAAGAGTTACGTGGAGCAAGCGTAAGCTGGGCATATAATGATCCGCGTTTGAATGAGACAATGCAAAACGGAGCAGAGGTATTTCAAATGATGGAAGGCATGGAGCCGGAGATACGAAATTTTGCAATAATGGATGTAAAGCTGCGCATGATTAAAGAACGGCAGGAAATTCTTCCTCAACTGGATATCATTGAGAGTGAATATCCGGCTTATTTTGAGAAGATTCAGGATTTTGCCGAACAATTACGATACGGAAAGAATCTGGAATATCTGAAAAACAGTATGATGAAGCAATATATCCGTCTGGTGCAGTACATAGATGGAGGTATGTACTTTGAAAAATATCCGCAAGAGAAGGAAAGATATATGGGAAGAGTAGTCTATCAAAGTGAAGATGATATGCCATATGTCAGAAGCAGCAAGAAGATTGGGAGGAATGATCCTTGTCCATGCGGAAGTGGGAAGAAATATAAACATTGCTGTATGAGGAAGAATACATAAGGAGGAGCAGCTTTGGAATGGGAAGACGGGAAAATAAGATGCAGTTGGGCAAATCCAAAGAATGAAACCTATATTCACTATCATGACAAAGAGTGGGGCGTCCCGGTCTACGACGATCACAAATTATTTGAGATGCTGGTGCTGGAAGGATTTCAAGCCGGTCTGTCGTGGGAATGTGTATTGAATAAGAGGGAAGATTTTAAGACGGCTTTCGATCAATTTGACCTGGAAAAGGTGTGCGCCTATGACGAGGAGGATATAGAAAGACTTAAGAATAACCCGAAGATTATCCGAAATAAGCGTAAGATCCAGGCGGCGGTGACGAATGGAAAGGTGTTTCGAAAGATTCAGCAGGAGTTCGGCAGTTTTTCTAAATATCTCTGGCATTGGACCAAAGGAGAGATCATTTATGAAAATGACCGGACATATTCTGAACTTTCGGACGCTATATCGGAGGATTTGAAGAAACGAGGCATGAAGTTCGTCGGGACGACGATAATCTATGCCTATCTGCAGGCGGTGGGAGTAATCTATTCGCATGAAGAAGAATGTTATTTTTCACACCCACGCCAATCACACCGCAGTAGTTAATCTTATCTAAAAACTGGAGGCTGAAGGGATGTCAGCCGAGAAGATTATTGAAAGCATTAAATATGTAGAGACGGCTGAACCAAAAGCGGAAGCAAAGTAACGGATAAAAAGGCGTAAAGTTTTTGTTGAATTTAAGAAGGACTTTACGTCTTTTTTATGAAAGTATATTTTCAAATATTCTTAAGTATTGTATAATTATCCTTGTGGTATAAAGGACTGGCGCTGTTATCCGGGGATTCCGGCGGTATTGTGCCAGTGTACTGACCCACATTACAGGAAAATGTAGATGGTGCACTGTCGTCTGTATTTTTCAAGATCGAAAGGGGATATACGATGATCTACAAAGAGATACCGATACAGGCAGAAGGATCTGCAGAGTATGCGCGGCTTCAGGTCTATATTCAGGATACTCCGCAGGACGGGAGCCTTAAGGTAAAGAAGCGTCCGCTGATCTTAATCTGTCCGGGAGGCGGATATGAACGGACCAGTTACCGGGAGGGAGAGCCTACGGCGCTGCATTTCTTAAGCAGGGGATATCATGCATGTGTGCTGCGTTATTCGGTTGCTCCGGTCCGTTTCCCAGTACAGGTACTGGAAGTCGGACAGGCATTCGGGATTATCCGGGAGAATGCCGGAGCATGGAAGGTGGATATGGAACGGATCGTGGTACAGGGATCTTCGGCGGGAGGACATCTTGCCGCATGTTACGGCGCTTTCTGGAATCAGGATTTCCTACAGGCAGGAGCGAAAGGGCAGAAAGAGGCAGGAAAGCCGAGAGGGATCATGCTGAGTTATCCGGTGATTACCGCAGATCCGAAGTATGCGCATATGGGAAGTTTTAAGTGTCTTTTGGGGGAAGATTACGAGGCGCAGGCAGAAAAGGTGTCGGTCGAGAAGCAGGTGACAAGGGCGATGCCGCCTTGTTTTATCTGGCATACCATGGAAGACAATACGGTGCCGGTGGAGAATTCTCTGATGCTGGCGGCGGAGCTTCACAGGCAGGGGATCCCGGCCGAACTTCATATCTTTCCGGAGGGAGAGCATGGTCTGAGTCTTGCAAGTCCTGTAGTGGAACGCGAGAACGGACAGGGAATTCAGGCGGAGTGCGCGAGATGGATTGAACTGGCGGACGCATGGCTTGAGAGGTTATTCGAATAGTAAATCTAACTAGATAAGAAAAGGAGTGTCAGGCATTATGAACAAGAAACCAACGGTACTGATGATATTGGATGGCTATGGATTGAACGAGAAAACAGAAGGGAACGCAGTGGCGGAAGGTAAGACTCCGGTTATGGATAAGCTGATGGCAGAGTGTCCTTTTGTCAAGGGAAATGCAAGCGGTATGGCGGTAGGGCTTCCGGACGGACAGATGGGAAATTCCGAAGTAGGGCATCTGAATATGGGCGCGGGGCGTATCGTGTATCAGGATCTTACCAAGATTACGAAATCGATTCAGGACGGAGATTTCTTCGAGAATCCGGCGCTGCTTGCGGCATGTGAGAATGTAAAGAAGAATGACAGCTCCCTTCACATGTACGGGTTAGTATCCGACGGCGGTGTACACAGCCACAATACACATATTTATGGTCTTCTTGAGCTGGCAAAGCGTCAGGGAATTGAGAAAGTGTATGTACATTGCTTCCTGGACGGCCGTGATACGCCTCCGGCTTCCGGTAAGGAATATGTGGAACAGCTTGTGGCTAAGATGGAGGAGATCGGCGTCGGCGAAGTGGCGACGGTGATGGGACGTTACTATGCGATGGACCGTGATAACCGCTGGGACCGCGTGGAGAAGGCTTACCGCGCTATGGTTTACGGCGAAGGAGAGACGGCGGCAAGCGGACCGGAGGGAATCCAGGCATCCTATGATAAAGACACTACGGATGAATTTGTGCTTCCTACCGTTGTGACGAAGGACGGCGCGCCGGTTGCGACGATCAAGGATAATGATTCTATCATCTTCTTTAATTTCCGCCCGGACCGCGCAAGAGAGATCACAAGAACATTCTGTGACGACGGATTCACAGGATTTGAAAGAGGAGAGAGAGTAAAGACCACATATGTATGCTTCACAGAATACGATGTGACGATCGAGAATAAACAGGTTGCTTTTGTAAAGGAAGAGATTACGAATACATTCGGCGAGTTCCTTGCCGCCAACGGAAAGAAACAGGCACGTATCGCCGAGACAGAGAAGTACGCGCATGTCACATTCTTCTTCAACGGCGGTGTGGAAGAGCCAAACGAGGGAGAGAACCGTATCCTTGTGAAGTCTCCGAAAGTGGCGACTTATGACTTGAAGCCGGAGATGAGCGCTTATGAAGTGTGCGATAAGCTGACAGGGGCGATCCGTTCCGGTGAATATGATGTGATCATCATTAATTTTGCAAATCCGGATATGGTAGGACATACCGGCGTAGAGTCTGCTGCGATCAAAGCAATTGAAGCGGTTGACGAGTGTGTAGGAAAGGCTGTAGACGCAATCAAAGAAGTGGACGGGCAGATGTTTATCTGTGCGGATCATGGCAATGCGGAGCAGTTGGTCGATGAGGAGACAGGCGAGCCCTTTACCGCTCATACTACGAATCCGGTTCCGTTTATCCTGGTTAACGCAGATCCGGCTTATGGTCTCAGAGAAGGCGGATGTCTGGCGGATATCGCGCCGACACTGATCGAGCTTATGGGAATGGAACAGCCGAAAGAGATGACAGGAAAGAGCCTGCTTACCAGATAATTTGTCTGTGTGGGAATATGCCCGTTTGACTCGTTGCTTGCGGGAATAAAAAGATATAGGTATAGGGACAGGGAGGCATGTATGCATATTGTAATTGTGGAAGACGACGCGGTTATCCGGCAGGAATTGAAGCTTCTTCTGGAGAATGCGCTGTATCAGGTGACGGCTCTTTCGGATTTCTCGGACGTCGCCTCTTATGTGCTTGACATCCTTCCTGATCTCGTGCTTCTGGACCTGAATCTTCCGGAGGAATCCGGGTTTGATATCTGTACGAAGATACGGGCTGGTTCGGAAGTACCAGTGATCTTCGTGACCAGCCGGACGGATTCTATGGATGAACTTACGGGAATCTTAAAGGGCGGGGACGACTATATCACCAAACCATTTCAGGCGCCGATTCTTCTGGCGAGGATAGCGGCGGTCTTAAAGAGGACGCGGCGGGAAACAGAGCAGGAGAGTATGAAGCTTACGCACAGAGGCGTTACGCTGGATATTGCCAGAGGCGTGGTGGGCTATGGTAAAGGGAAGGCTGAACTTTCGAAGAATGAACTGAAGATATTGCATCTTTTGTTCCAAAGGAAGGGAGAAATTGTTCCGCGCTCAGAGATAATAGAATATCTGTGGGATAATCAGATATTTATCGACGACAATACGCTGAGTGTCAATATCACGCGCATCAGGGGGAAACTTGAAGAGATCGGAGTCAGGAACCTGATCGAGACGAAACGTGGGATGGGGTATCGGATATGCGAATCATGGAATATATAAGGGATAAGATCCTGCTTCTTGTACTGCATGCGTGCTGCATGCTAATGCTGGCAGGATTTTTGTATGCTACGGGATATGAGAGGGCATACTGCGTATTGATTCTGATCTTCTGGATTCTTATACTGGCGCTGTGGATTTGGTGCGGATATTACGGCAGGAGGCGGTATTTCCGAGAATTAGAGGCAACTGTGGAGCGGATGGATCAGAGATACCTGCTGGGGGAACTGATGCCGGTATCTCACAGGCTTGAAGATCGGTTGTACAGAGAACTTATCCGGATATCGAATAAGTCTGTGATTGAGAGAATCCGGCAGATCGAGGATGAGCAGAAAGAATATCGGGAATATATTGAGAGCTGGGTACATGAGATTAAGGCTCCGATTACCAGTATTGATCTGATATGCGAAAACAGCCAGAGTATTTTTCGGGATCAGAATTATAAGGAACGATGGGGCAGAGTCCGGCTGGAAAACCAGAAGATTGAGAATTATGTGGACCAGGCGCTGTATTTTGCGAGATCGGAGGAGGTATATAAGGATTATGTCATCCGAAGGACGGATCTGCAGGAAACGGCGGTAGTAGTCTTGAAGAGAAATAAGCATTATCTGATTCAGAGCCGGGTGCAGGCGGAGGTGGATTGTAAGGATACCGCGTATACGGATCAGAAGTGGATCCTCTTTATTCTGAACCAGCTTGTGCAGAACAGCGCGAAATATCGGAGGGAAGAGGATGCGTGGATCCGGATCTACACCGAACGGTACGCGTGCAGGGCGAAGGAGCATCCGGCGGACGGTGAGGCGGCGGGTTACGGCTATGGAGTGAGGCTGATCGTGGAAGACAATGGGATCGGTATCAGTAAGGACGAGATCGGGCGCGTGTTCGAGAAAGGATTTACGGGGAGCAACGGGCGTATGAGGGAACGTTCTACCGGGATGGGACTTTATCTTTGCAGGAAGCTGTGCGGGAAGCTTGGGGCTGTGATCTATGCAGAGTCCGGGGAAAATGAAGGGACAAAGGTGATATTGGAATTTCCGGAGAGCAGGTATATTATGAAATGATACTGTGGCAGTGAATAAAAGCTTTACACCACAATTACTGATTGATATAATAAAAGTACCAAAATAAACGACATTTATAGAAAGTAGGTGAAAAAATGTCAGATAAAGAATTACTGCAAAAGAATGTTGAAGAGTTTGCAAGGTTGCAAAATTATATGTTAGCGTCTGAGAAAGATTCGCCGTCGTATAAGTTAATGAAAGAGAGGTATATTGAATTAAAGGTTATTTTAACATCATCCGGCATTAACCTCACGGAATTAGACAGAGTAAAAGAGTAACCCGTTCATTGCAAGGTGCAAAGTCTTTTGTTTTATATTATGAAAGACTTTGCATCTTTTTTTGAAGTACTTTTTTGAAAATTGTCTGGGTGGCAGTTACCTTTCAAAACTGTAAGAAAACTTTAAGGACAGACGATACCACATATACGGAGAATCTGGTAAAGTAAAGCTGACAGACGAGAGGAAGACCGGTAATATCATTACCGCAGGATTTGACAGAAGGGAGAGACGGTACATGAGAGATTATATCCGTGTATGTGATGTGGAGAAGTATTACGGCAATGCATCGAATGTGACGAAAGCGATCGACAGGGTCAGCTTTACCGTAGCGCAGGGAGAATTTGTAGGAGTCATGGGAGCCTCCGGCTCCGGGAAGACGACGCTTTTGAATATGCTCTCGACGATTGACCGTGTGACGGCGGGACATATCTGGTATGGAGATACGGATATCGCCGAGATGAAAGAGAATGCCCTTGCCGAGTTTCGGAAGGAGAATTTGGGTTTTGTGTTTCAGGACTATAATCTCCTGGATACACTGACGATCGAGGAGAATATCATCCTCGCCATGACGCTTCATAAGGCAGGGAAGAGAGAGATCAGGGAGAGGTGTGATGAGATGCTGCGGCTGCTCCGTATCGAGGATATCCGGGATCAATTTCCATATCAGGTGTCGGGAGGGCAGAAGCAGCGCTGCGCGTGCGCCAGAGCCTTAATCAACCGTCCGCGGCTGCTGCTGGCAGACGAGCCTACCGGCGCGTTAGATTCCAGATCTTCCCAGACTCTTCTTGAAACCTTCACAGATATGAACCAGAAGATGAAAGCAACCATTCTTATGGTTACTCATGACGCATTTTCTGCAAGCTATTGCAGTCGGATTCTTTTCCTGAAAGACGGCAGGATATTTCATGAATTGATTCGGGGATCAAAGAGCAGGCGGGAGTTTTTAAACGAGATTCTTGACGTGCTGGCTCTGACAGGAGGTGAAGGAAGCGATGATCGGTAAGCTTGCTTTTCGGAATGTCAGACGTTCTGCCAGAGATTATCTGGTATATTTTCTTACGATGACTTTTGTAACAGCGTTAATGTTCGCTTTCAACAGCCTGATATTTACCAAAGATATAGAAGAGATGTTCGAGGTTGCCGGACTGATGATGGCGCTGATCGGACTGGCGACGTTTTTTATCGTATTGATCGTAGCATGGCTGATCAATTATATGGTACGCTTTATGTTGGAAAAGCGGAGCAGAGAATTCGGGATTTATCTTTTGATCGGCATGAGGAAGAAGGAGATTGCCCGTCTCTATCAGAGGGAAAATATGTTGCTGGGGGCGTGTGCTTTCCTTATCGGGATGGTTCTTGGAGTTTTGCTTCAGCAGGTAATTCTGGCGATTCTATACAGCATGATCCGGATAAAATATGACCTGCATATGGAATTCAATCAATACTGCATTCTGATGACGTCAGGCTGTTATGCCGGATGCTATCTTCTGGCGCTTTTCCGCTGCGGCAGAAGATTTCGGAAGATGAATATACGGGATCTGATGGAGGTTCAAAAAAAGAATGAAGAGGTGAGGGAATCCCATGAGCAGTTCAAGAAGTGGCTGTTTCCGGTATCTGTCGGTTTCCTTGCGCTCTTTGCGGCTTTTATCTTCCTCGGCGGGATAAAAGGGGGCGGGCAGCTTCTGTTCTTTCTTGTGGGCCTTGTGCTGGTGATCTATCTTTTTTATATCGGGCTCTCCGCATGGATTATCTGTTATGTGCGAAAGAGGGGAAATGCGGTCTATCGCGGACAGAACCTGTTCCTGCTGCGTCAGTTCTCATCGAAACTTAAGACTATGAGTTTCACGATGGGGACATTAACGGCATTGTTTACAATCGCTTTTTTGGGCTGTACCGTGGCTATGATGTTCAGTGATTACCAGAATAAGCTTCTGGATGTCAAATTTCCCTTTGACGTGCAGGTCAACAGCGGGGATGCGGAGGATGATTTCGCGGATGAAATTCAGCTTATCGGAGAAGAGGCGGAGATCCTGGATGCGTTCGCTTACCGTATCTATGCGAATGTTCCCGAAGATGCCCTGACAGATTTGCAGGATTCTCTTTCTGTCGGCCAGACGGACGGCTGTGAGGAAAAGGTGCAGTCTGCAGATATGAACGGCTGCAAGGAAAAGGTGCAGTCTGCAGATGCGAACGGCTGCAAGGAAAAGGTGCAGTCTACAGATACGGACGGTTATGCAAGGCGGCCGGATCAGGTCAATATCTGGCTGAGTACCAATCTTAAGGTCTTCGGGAAGATGTACCTTCAGGAAGACGGAAGTCCGGATATTGAGAAGATTAAGAAGGACAGCGGTGGGGTTTACTGCTATTATGATACTTATATGAAGCTGTCGGATTATAATCATCTGCGGCGGATGCTTGGTTATCCGGAGGTTTCGATTCGGGATAATGAGTATCTGATCCATGTGAAGGAGCGGATTCAGAATGAAGTTGATACGTTATCGGAGGATGTTATAATCGAGGGAAGCCAGGGGGAACTGAAATTTGCAGGCTATTATACGGAGCCGTTTTCCCAGGACGGACATAACGGCGGCGATTATGTGGTGGTTATTCCTGATTCCCAGGCGCAGCAGCTTGTGCCGTACTATTCAGAGCTGGCTGTGGATATTGAGGGCGAAGCGCCTGCAGGACTGGGGAATCATCTGGATGATCTGAACGGATCAGATGACGAGGAGGAAGAGGAAGAAAGTGAGGATGCTGAAGAAGATCAGGACATCGCGGGGCACAGAGCGATGAGTGAGAACAGTTGCTGCGGTTCGGATACGATTATCGTAATGTCGGTGGAGAATATGGTGCGGGATAATCTGATTCCGGAGACCAGGTATATGTTATCGACACTGATTTTCCCGTGTTTTTATGTGGGCCTGGTGTTCTTATGTGTCGCCCTGACGGTGTTGTCTGTCCAGCAGCTTAGTGATTCTGCAAAGTATAAATTCCGGTATTCAGTGCTTAGAAAATTAGGGATGAACAGGCGGGAGATCGACAGAGTGATATGGAAACAGCTTGTATGCTATTACTTATGTCCGGTACTCCTTGCCGTGGTGATCGGCGGCAGCATATCGGTATTCATGAGCGGAAAGTTTATCTTCTATACGGGGATACATTCGGCGGTGTTCTATTATTTCGGGCTGTCTTTCCTGTTGTTCTTTGGAATCTATTTATTGTATTTTATCACGACATATGTAAGTTTCAGACGGAATGCAGGGGCGGAAGATTAAATTTGGCTTTAAGGGAACTGTCGGAAAATGAATATTCCTAAACAGAGGGGGGTGTCAGAAAATAAATACCCCTAAACAGAGGGAGCTAGGGCCTATATGGTGTCACAGCTCCCCTGTTTTTGCGCAGCCACGTGCAGAAGAAGTATGCCGCTAAGGCGGCGCACAGGGCGCGCGGCGAGTAGGGAAAAGTCTTCCCTACTCGATTGCGGCAGGAAAAGCAGATGGCTGGCAAATAAGCGGTAATGAATGAGTAAGCAACGAGCCAAACGGGCAGTTTGCATGCCCATTTGACTTTAGTGTGTATGATGTATATATTCTACTTCCCAAGAAGTTCGTCGATCGTCTCTAATAATACGGGCAGATTCAGCGGTTTTGCAAGATGGGCGTTCATCTCGCATTCTTTTGCTTTCTGGTAATCTGCTAAGAAGATACTGGATGAGAGCGCGATGATAGGAATGTTGGCAAGAACCGGATCCGGCAGATGCCTGATTGCGGTAGCAGTCTGCCATCCGTCCATTACCGGCATCCTGAGATCCAAGAGAACCAGATCATATGTGCCGGGAGAAGCCTGGGTTATCTTCTGCAAGGCGACCTCGCCGTTTTCGGCAGGATCTATGATGAAGTTCAATCTTTCCAGGAGTTCAGCTTCGATCTCGCGGTTAATCTCGTTATCCTCCACCAGCAGAATGGTCCGTTTCGGAGGCACAGGCGTCGTCTTCCAGGTCTCTGCGTCAGAGGCTGTCTGTCTGCGCAGACGGAGGGTAACGGTAAAAGTACTTCCCTGATTCTCGGCGCTCTTTGCCTCTATTGTTCCGCCCATCTTATCCACGATGCCTTTTACGATGGTCAGTCCCAGTCCAAAACTGTGAATTTCGCTGAAGGTTGAATTCTTTTCGCGGCTGAAGGGTTCGAAGATATGTTTGAGAAAGTCTTCGCTGATGCCGATACCGGTATCTTTGACCTGTATATGGTAGACAGCTTCCAGATCAGACGCTTCATCGTCTTCTGTGATTGTAAGGGAGACTGTGCCGCCGGCCTCTGTATAAGTAATGGCGTTGTTGACCAGATTGAGCATCATCTGCTTTAATTTCTGGCGGTCGGCATAGATATTGCCGTGTTCTACATCACCGCAGTCCAGAGTGTACGTGATATTTTTTTCCTCTGCATGAGGATGCAGGAAATCATAGACTTCCTGGCCAATGGTGCATAAGTCGCATTTTTCTTCGATCAGTTCGTCAGAAGTAGAGAGGGCGGTTACTTCCAATACTTTATTGAGCATATCTAATAATTTTTGGCTTGCGTTCTCTATTCGGTTCAGGTAGTCCTGCTGCGCCGCCGTGTCATAGAGACTTTCCTTTGCCTGGGATATAAATCCCAAGATGGCGTTCAGCGGCGTCCGTATGTCGTACGATATATTGGTAAGAAACGCATTCCTGGCAATCGCCGCCATGTTGGCGCGGTCGAGAGCGTCGTTTAACTGTTTTTTCTGCTGCACCCGTTTGTCTGTGACGTCTTCGACAAAGGAGCAGATGACGTCTCCGTTCTCTTCGCAATGAAAGAGGCGGCTGTAATCCTCTACCCATCGAATAGAGCCATCTTTGCTTCGGATCCGGTATTCCGCAGGATCCGGTTCTGCCTGTTCTTCTGAAGTCTGCGGAAGGATTCGGTCGGAAGCCGTATTAAGATCCCTGGAGTATACGACATGCTGAAAAGAATTATCCGTAAATGTGCGGAGATCTTTTATGGTTTCACATTGCGCTGTACGGAGGAATCTGTGGTTTGCATAGAGAATCTCCTGGCTGCCGTCCGCCTGACAGATCAGGAGGCCTGCGGACATCTCATCCATGAGACTGCATACGGTCTGCAGGAACTGTATTTCTTCCGGAGAAAGCAGGTCTGTCTGCTCATGTCCTGTTAAGAGCGGTTCAACTTCAATATGGTTTGCTTGCAATAGATGCAGCAGATGAATCATGTGTTTTAGGGGGTGGTGATATTTTTGTTCTTTCATTATGGTACTCCTCTCATATGTACTGGGTCATTAATATTGATTATATATTACATTTAATTTATTTACAAGCATTTTAGACCAAGTTCGGATGTGATAGAATAAGTCTGAAAAGCAGGTATATTGAATGACGATGTGAGGGAAAGGGCGGTGAGAAAATGATCCTTGAATTGAAGCAGACGGAAAAGGCGGAAGGATTGTTTGAAGGATGGGAGGAAACTTTGATATGGTCATGTATGCAGGGAGTGATGGGGAAAATCTATGCAGATTCTCTGGAAAATCCTGCTTCGGCTATGGCTGTGTTGGGAGATTTTTGTTTTTTGGCAGGAAAGCCGGATAAAGAGATGGTACAATATGGACCGAAGCCGGGAAAGAAGAACGTCATGATTATGGTTCCTCAGAATGAAGAATGGGCGGAATTGATCAGGGAATGTTTTCAAGAAAAAGCGAAGGAAGTCGTCCGGTATGCGATAAAGAAGGAACCGGATGTATTTGACAGGGAGTTGCTGCAGACGATCGTAGATGGGCTGCCGAAGGAATATGAATTAAGGATGATGGATGAAGAGTTGTTTCGGCATTGCAGGAAAATCGAATGGTGTAGGGACTGGACGGTACAGTATAAGGATTACGATAGGTATCGGAAGTATGGACTCGGAGCAGTAATCCTGAAGGATGGAGAACCTGTTTCCGGGGCGTCTTCTTATTCCGGTTACCGCGGAGGTATAGAGGTTCAGATTGATACCAGAGAGGATTACCGAAGGAGAGGGCTTGCCGGCATCTGCGGGGCGAAGCTTATTCTGGAATGTTTAAAGAGAGGATGGTATCCGAGCTGGGATGCCCAGAATCAGTGGTCGGCGGCGCTGGCAGAGAAGCTGGGATATCATCTCGCGTATGAGTATGTGGCTTTTGAAGTATAGCTCGGTGTTCTGCGTTTCCGGCAGCAGGTGTGCAAAAGTCTCGGCACAGCCTGCTCTTCTGCCGGGCGCCGGCGTTATCTTAAGCTTCTTCGGGCTGCTTCTTCTGATACAGAATTTTCAGGATGACGGGTGTTATGACGGAAGAAACCAGTATCAGCAGGATGACGGCTGAAAAATACTTTGCTTCTATCATCTGTACCTGGAGTCCTTTCTGAGCGACAATCAGCGCGACTTCTCCGCGGGTCATCATCCCGACGCCGATCTTCAGGGAGTCAATGGTGCGGTATCCCAGGAATCTTGCCATGATTCCGCATCCGACGATCTTGGTGATCAATGCTACGACTACGAATAGGACACAGAATCCAAGCAGCGCGGGAGTCATGTCATCGATGGATGTCTTAAGGCCGATACTTGCGAAAAACAGCGGCGCGAACAGCATATAGGAATTGATATCCACTTTGCGGGCTATGTATTCGGAGTCGTCGATACTGCACAGGACGATTCCGGCGACATAGGCTCCGGTAATATCCGCAATTCCAAAGAATCTTTCGGCCGAATATGCCATGGCAAAGGCGAGTACAAAGCCTAAGATGGGGATGCGTCTGGTATGTGGATATTTCTTATCCAGAGCCTGAAAGACCTTGTAAATAATGAATCCAAAGATAACGGCCATGACGAAGAAAAGTACGGTGCTGATGATCACGGAGGACGGCCTGGAATCCGGATCTTTCATGCCGACTACGAATGTCAGGACGATGATGCCGATAACGTCATCAATGATGGCGGCGCTCATAATCGTGGTTCCGGTCTCTGATTTCAGATATCCCAGTTCCTGCAGAGACGCAACGGTAATGCTTACGGATGTTGCTGTCATGATGACTCCGGTAAAGAGCGCGGAGTAGAACTGGCTGGTGCCTGACGGCGCGAAGCCGTAATAACAGCAGTAAAGGAGATATCCTCCTCCCAAGGGGACGAATACGCCTGCGCAGGCGATGAGCAGCGCTTTCCATCCGGTACGCATCAGGTCTTTCAGGCTGGTCTGCAGTCCTGCGAAAAACATCAGAAGTACGACGCCGATCTCGGCCATGCCGTTGATTAATTCTGTCTGCTGTACGAGTCCAAGGATACTCGGACCGATCAAAAGTCCGGCGATGATTTCACCTACGACCTGGGGCGCTTTAAGCTTTGCCGCGGCAAGTCCGCATAGCTTGGCAGAGATCAGTATAATGGCGAGATCCTTGAAGATTACGTATGTTTCCATGTAATATCACTCCCTTAGAATAACATATTTTAAAACGTAATTTATTATAGCACTCTGTTTGGTGCAATGCAAGATTGCAGAGGCAGGATTGCAGATTCTAAAACAGTGGAAAATGCAGAGGGGATAGGTTATAATACCATATCAGATACAGATATTGACGAAATGATTTCAGACAGCAGAATCTGTAATAATTATCACACAGGAGGATGTATGAATGGGAAAGGTGAAAGTTGGGATAGCGGGACTTGGAAGATTGGGGAAAGTGCATGCGCATAATATCGCGTACAAGATTCCTAATGCGGAATTAACGGCGGCATGCTCGATTGTTTCTGATGAACTGGAATATGCAAAGAAGGAACTGGGTGTTACGGATGTCTATATGGATTACAGGGAGATGCTTGCGAAAGCAGATATCGACGCGGTAGCTATTGTTACTACCTCCGGAGAGCATTGCGGGCAGATTGCCGCGGCACTGGATGCGGGAAAGCATGTTTTTTCTGATAAGCCCCTTGGTGTGACTCTTGAAGAGTGTAAGCTTGCTGAAGCAGCGGTGGAGCGTCATCCGGAATCGGTGTTCTTCCTGGGATTCATGCGCCGTTTTGATCCTTCCTATGCTTATGCAAAGAAAAAGATCGAAGAAGGGGCTATCGGGACGCCTTATATGGTAAAAGCTGCCGGTATTGATCCGGAGGCGCTTGTTAAGGGAGCGATCAGATTCGCGGCGACAAGCGGAGGTATCTTTATTGATATGGCAATCCATGATATTGACCTGATGCGTTGGTTTTTAGGTTCTGATCCTGTAGAGGTGTATGCGATCGGAACTACATTCAAGCACCCGGAGTTTGTGGAGGTGGGAGACGATGAGACAGGAGTTGCCATGTATAAATGTGATAACGGTGCTCTTGGCGTCGTCCATGTAGGACGGACGGCTGCCCACGGGTATCATGTGGAGACGGAGATTATCGGTACAGAGGGATCATTGAGAATCAGTCCGGTACCAGAGAAGAATCTGTGTATGGTTTACGACAGAAACGGCGTGGTGACAGAATGTGTCGGCGGGTTCCCGGAAAGATTTGCGCAGGCATATCAACTGGAAATGCAGGAATTTATCGATTGTGTGGAGAGCGGAAGGAAACCAAAGATCAGCGTTTATGACGGAACCAAATCTACACAGATTGGGTTTGCCACTACGGAGGCATGGAAAACCGGAAAGATTGTCAAGATAGAATATTGATGGTATTAGGGAAATTCCTTTGACGAAATCTGTGTGTTCGGATTAATATGTGAACAGGTTAAGGTGATTTGGGTTAACATGTGCATCCAATCTGTTTCAAGTTGGTTTGAGATTGGATGCACGTTCTTATTATATTATATTATATTATATTATATTCTATTATATCTTGTTTTAGCTTCTTTTTTTCAGATAGATGCCGAGTGAGTAGAGGATCGGCAGGACGATGATTGCAATGATGATCGGTATAAGGAGCCAGTCTGCCTGCAGAAATGCATTGACAATGCACAGAATGCCGACTGTGGCGTATAGTCTTCCGGCGAACCGGTGGGTCTGGTTCCAGTTCTCTTCGTCTGCCAGAGTCCAGGGGAGTTTGATTCCAATGGTGTAGTTCTGGTGACACTTGGGCATATAATTACCTATCAGGAAGAGGATGATTCCCAACAGCAGGTTGATGAAGAATGCGGAGTTAAGCCAGTCTGCTATGGGAAGATCCAGAGAATAGCTGTAGATACCTGCGCAGCATACCAGAGAACAGACAGGGCAAATCATCAGGATGAGCCGGTACATTTTGGGACTGATATTCTTGTACTTTGGGTCGAGTGACGTACAGAAAGTACAGAGAATATGTGCCCCGAATATGATAACAGGGAGTCCCAGAACAGTGAATGCCTTGGAACTCCAGCCGTTAGGCGTCCCGTCGGATGAAAAATGGGTTGCGATGGTATCCGGAAGCCGGTCCCAGCACAGGATGCCGATTAGTACAGGCAGAAGTGTGACGATGCTGGTTATAAGTATTAATATCCGATGTTTTTTGATCATAATTTCGTTCCTCCTGTTGATTTTTAGTTTTTGTTAAGAATAGTCTTTTTAATCAATAGTTTTTTCCTATCCCTTTAAATCTGAAAGCCATGCCATTAATTCTTCCACCACGGATGTATTTAATTCATAGTATATAAAATTCTTGTATTTTGACTCATGTACCAAATCTGCTTTTTTCAAAATGCTCAGGTGATAGGAGATGGTGGCTCCTGTCATGTCAAAATGGCTTCCAATCTCGCCGGCTGACATGCGGCCGGTCTTAAGCAGTGTAAGGATCTCCCGCCTGACAGGATCCGACAGGGCCTTGAATGTCTGTCCGAAACTCAATAAGCATCCCTCCCTTTGAATGATAAGTTGTGAGTATTTGGCAGTATTAAAAAGTATTTAGAAATATTTCTAAATAGATAATAGCACCAAAGGAGGGAAAATGCAATAACTATTTAGAAAAAAATCTAAATAGATAATAATAAAAAAAGTAATAAAGTATGTTACTTCATTACTTTTGAATAATATGCTATGTTTTGAGGCACTTACATCGGTTGCTGTTACAGGTGATGAACATATCTATACAATAGCTTCAATCAATAATTTGTCTCCTAATACAATCTGCCGTATTCCTGTCTGTTTGTTTTTATTAAAGTTAAAGCTGAGCATATAGCCTTTTTTCAAATGATAATAATCCAGGTATTCTATCAGTTGATTTTCCCCGCGTTGATTGTATTCTTTTCCGTGCCAGATCTTGAGTTCAAGGACGCTTTGTATGCCTTTATAATCGATGACAATATCTGTCCTTTTCAGATTCCGTGTTCTTGCCTCGATATAGTAATTTCCATTGCCGTTGATAATGGGTTTTAGAAACATTAGGAATATCCGTCTTCCATTGTCTTCGATGAATTTATCGTCTGCGTCTGCGTAGATTTCTTCGAAATATTCACAGAACTTCTGCATTACCAGTTCCATATGAAGGATGCCGTCTTTAATAAATTGATTTTTTTTCATATCGGCGGCCGTAAAGATCCTGCTGTCAGTTTCGTTCTCAGAGATCAAAAGATTGTATAATTTCTTCTCAAATATTATGTTTGAGATACTGACCATTTCCTGATTTTCTTTTAGAAATCCAAACATTTTTCCAATATTGATAAGATGATTTTATGATTCGTAGGCATATTTTCTGCCCTGGAATAGGATGCTGCATATCATTTCTTTTAATTCGGGATATTCAGAGAGCTTCTTGCTCATATCGTCGAATAATGTATTGGGAGTCTTTAACAATTCCCGTACGGCTTGCTGAAAGCCATCTTTGCTCCAGCCCTCAGGGGCATTTTCTGCCATGATCTGGCATAGTCTGGAGACCAGGAAGGGGTAACCGGAGGTATAGCTCAGCAAAGTATTGCCAATCCAGTCAATGTCCATGCCGATATTTCGGTCGTTTTCATAATCTCTAAGCATGGAAGAAATTCCGGATAAGGAAAGGCTGGTATCCAGATTGAAATCGGCGGCAATATTCCAGGGGCTGTTGTATTTTGGTTCTGCGTCCGGGTGAAGCTTTAGCTTCAGATTTTTTATGTCGTAGACACCGGCGAGAATCACTGTCTTGAAGGTTTTGTCCCGCCCTTTCATCTGATCCAGATATTTTTCCCTGAGCAGGCCCAGAAAGGAAAGAAAAACCTGGTTGTTTGAACTTTTGTCAACCTCGTCAATCATCAGGACGATATCTCTATGGCAGTTTCTGCAAAGTTCTGTGATTCGTTGTCCGAGATCATCTAAGGGGAAATCCCTGGAAATCGGCTGCTGCCAGTCATTATATAGCGTTTCCGGGAGTTCCTGAATCTTCAATATCCGTGCCGTCTTGCGAATGAAGCCTGCAGCGAAGGCATAGAGAGAGGCAAAGAGTTCGTCCGCAGATTCGAAGCTCATGCTGATTACAGTATAATCTTTTTTCAACTGTTCTTCTAACAGATATAAGGTAGTGGTCTTTCCGCATTGCCTGGGACGGTCTATTGTGAAATATTTCCCCGGGGACACGTATTGACGGATAATCTGGTTGATTGTTGCTGATGTGTCTGCCATATAGTTGGCGGACGGAATGCAGATTCCTGTCGTATTAAAGCATTTCATAGATGATACCTCTCTTATGGAATCAGTTTGCAGCTGATCAATGCTGGCGTGGTTGTTCCAGACATACCTGAACCCTTGAACCGGCAAGGCGGAAGAGAAAATCTAACTTCCACGGATATTATAACAGAAGTAGATAAAAAAAGATAGAAACAAAAGTATCGAGAATCAAGATTTCGGGAGTGTACGAAGCGGCAATTGTGATACTGAAATGATGCTAAATACGTATACAGTGTAAGGATTGCGGGCAGAATTAAGCGGATACAGATATAGAAATGGCAGAAAAAACCTGTTATAATGGTAAAAAATCCAGGTGTGACAGTAAGATTATAGCAATGGATAAATGCCAGTGAATAGTTGTATGATAGACTTTGAAAGGAGAGGTTAAGATGGGAATTTATCTCAACCCGGGAAATAGTGGATTTGCGGAGATTGTTAATTCAGATTATGAAGATAAGACAGGATTGGCAAGGGTAATTAATCAGACGATTGGGAAAATGAACAAGCTTACTTGTATCAGCAGACCCCGCCGCTTTGGGAAATCCTATACGGCGAAGATGTTGTGCGCTTATTATGACTGCTCCTGTGATTCGCGTGTTTTGTTTGACAAGAAGAATATTGCTAGGACGAAAGAGTATCTTACTCATTTGAATCAATACAACGTAATCTATCTGGATATCACCGGGTTTATATCTTCTGCCCAGAGACAGGGTATTTCTTTCAAAGAGATACCGGACATGATTGTCGCGGCAATTCATGATGAGTTACTTTCGCTTGATCCCCAACTGCCGGCAAAGAAGAGTCTCACAGATTGCCTGATCCGCTATGTGGAGAAACCGGGGGGAAGGCAGTTTATCTTTATAATTGATGAATGGGATGCGATGATTCGGGAAGCCAAGAATGATGAGACAGCACAGAAACGGTATTTGAGTCTGCTGCGGGAATGGTTCAAGAACAGTAATTTTACACCGAAAGCAGTAGCGGCAGCTTATATGACGGGCATTTTACCCATTAAGAAGGACGGGGCGCAGTCTGCGATTTCGGATTTCCGGGAGTATACGGTTCTGAATCCGGGACAGTTCGCGAAGTTCACCGGATTTACGGAAGACGAGGTTAAGAAGCGCTGCAAAAGAAAGAAAATGGACTTTGAAGAGATCAAAGCCTGGTATGACGGATATGATTTTTCGGAGATAGGCGCAGTCTACAATCCATTTTCCGTGATGTGCGCGATGGAGTCGGGGGAATGCCGGTCTTTCTGGCGGGAAACTTCAGCGGCGGAGTCTCTGAAAACCTATATAAATATGGATTTTGACGGTATGCAGGAGATCGTCTCACGGCTGATTATCGGGGATGAGATCGAGGTAGACACCGAGGGATTTCAGAATGATTTTGAAACCTTCAAGAGCAGGGATGATATTCTCACACTGCTCATCCACCTGGGGTATCTGACATATAAGAAATCGGAGCATACGGTGCGGATTCCCAATGAAGAGGTGCGGAATGAATTCCGGAGTATCCTGAAGGGAAATGATGTCAACCGTAAATGGATGGAATTGATCCGCCGATCGCAGAAGCTTTTGGAGGATACGATCGCAGGAAATGCGGATGCAGTTGCGGCAGCCATTGAGGAGGTCAGGAGAGAACAGTATGCGCCGACTTATTATAATAACGAACAGGCGCTGAGATCTGTGATTAAGTTTGCGTATATTGTGGCGTTCGGCCAGTATATGAAGATAGAGAAGATGCCGTCGGGGAAGGGGATAGCCGACGTTGTATTCATTCCTAAGAAAATGTCGTTGTCAAATCTTCCTGCGATGATTATCGAGTTGAAGTGGAACAGAACATCCGGCGGAGCGATTAGCCAGATAAAGGAAAAGGGGTATCTGGAAGTGTTAAAGGACTATGGAGGGGAGATTCTGCTGGTGGGGATCGATTATGATGAAAAGACGAAGGTTCATGCCTGTGAGATTTTACGCAGCAGTCACCATTATCTGAAGGGGTAGATTTGGAAAGAGTATGTGAGATTTTACGCGGCAGTCGCCATTATCTGATGGTATAGATTGGAAAGGGGATGTCTGAATGGGAATTTATCTCAATCCGGGAAACAGTGGATTTGAACAGATTTGCAGGGGCGAATATATTGATATGACAGGTCTTATCGGATTCATCAATCAGAGAATCAGCGGTCCTGATAAGCTTACTTGTATCAACAGACCTCGCCGATTTGGGAAATCTTATGCGGCGATGATGTTGTGTGCGTACTATGACTGCTCCTGTGATTCACATGCTTTGTTTGACAAGAAGAAAATTACCAGGACGAAAGAGTATCGTATTCATTTAAATCAATATAATGTAATCTATCTGGATATTACCGGATTTATTTCGTCAATGGAGAAGCAGCTTAAACCGTTATGTGAGGTTCCGATGATGATAGAAAATGCTGTTCAAAAAGACCTTCTTGCAGTGATTCCGGATTTGAATCAGGAAGACAGGCTTATAGATAATCTCCTTCAGTATATTGAAAAAATGGATGGAAGACGGTTTATTTTCATTATTGATGAATGGGATGCGATGATTCGGGAAGCGGCGAATGATAAGACGGCGCAGGAGGCTTATTTGAATCTGCTGCGGGAATGGTTCAAGAACAGTAATTTTACACCGAAAGCAGTAGCGGCAGCTTATATGACTGGCATTTTACCCATTAAGAAGGACGGGGCGCAGTCTGCGATTTCGGATTTCCGGGAGTATACGGTTCTGAATCCGGGTCAGTTCGCGAAGTTCACCGGATTTACGGAAGGTGAGGTTAAGAAGCGCTGCAAAAGAAAAAAAATGGACTTTGAAGAGATCAAAGCCTGGTATGACGGATATGATTTTTCGGAGATGGGCGCAGTCTACAATCCATTTTCCGTGATGTGTGCGATGGAGTCGGGGGAATGCCGGTCTTTCTGGCGGGAAACGTCGGCGGCAGAATCTCTGAAAACCTATATAAATATGGACTTCGACGGTATGCAGGAGATCGTCTCACGGCTGATTATCGGGGAGGAGATCGAGGTAGACACCGGGGGATTTCAGAATGATTTTGAAACTTTTAAGAGCAGGGATGATATTCTCACACTGCTCATCCACCTGGGGTATTTGACATATAAGAAATCGGAGCATACGGTGAGGATTCCCAATGAAGAGGTGCGGAATGAATTCCGGAGTATCCTGAAGGGAAATGATGTCAACCGTAAATGGATGGAATTGATCCGCCGTTCACAGAAGCTTTTGGAGGATACGATTGGGGGAAATGCGGATGCGGTTGCGGCGGCCATTGAGGAGGTCAGGAAAGAACAGTATGCGTCGACCTATTATAATAACGAACAGGCGCTGAGGTCTGTGATTAAGTTTGCGTATATTGTGGCGTTCGGGCAGTATATGAAGATAGAGGAGATGCCGTCGGGGAAAGGGATAGCCGACGTCGTGTTCATTCCTAAGAAAATGTCGTTGTCAAATCTTCCTGCGATGATTATCGAGTTGAAGTGGAACAGAACATCCGGCGGAGCGATCAGCCAGATGAAGGAAAAGGGGTATCTGGAAGTGTTGAAGGACTATGGAGGGGAGATTCTGCTGGTGGGGATCAATTATGACGAAAAGACGAAGGTCCATACCTGTGAGATCGAGAGAGTTTAGGGAGATGATTGTAAGCCTTAAAGCTCTTGTTAATATGGAAGTGTTCAATGAACAATTCCAAGATTTTGTCCGGTTAACGTTAATTTAGATTGAGCGGGCTTTAAATAAAAATAGAGATAGCTTAGTACAGCATTGTATTACTCAAGAATTAATGCAATGCTGTACTGCTTAAAAGGTGTAAAGTCTTTATCAGTCATAAAAGCTTTACACTTTTTTGGTTTAAGGTGATAGCTGATATTGTATTTATTCTAAGAAAAAAGGTAATAAAGTACAATACTTCATTAGGGTGTGTAAAATAATCTGTGTAAATCATCACAGATTATTCGACACATCCATTTTTGTATAATGGATAATGAATTCGACAATACTGTGATTAGTTGGAAAAAATTGGTAGAA
>CAJTAL010000005.1 GCA_910574285.1 Lachnospiraceae bacterium
ACCTGTTTTTATTATATCAGGGGAGGTTTTTTACACAACGCTAAAGCTATTTTAACCACCCGCAGAGCAGGTGGTTTATTTGTTCTCCAAAGTTCCGTTTTTCGGATCAGCGAAAAACTCCTCAATGGAGAACAGGGCCATGCCCTAACAAATAAAGGCTTTCAGCCACACTCAATGTGCCGAAAGCCCTTTATTTCTGCGGTTTTCCCGATATTTTGTTTTTCCCATTTGTATCAATTAAGCGATTTTCATTTCCCGTCCAAGTTCCTTTCCAATCTCTATTCCGATCTCTTGATTTTCCTGATCTCTCATTAACAGTGTCACGTATTCCAACCTCCATTCTTCGTTTTTCTTCACCTGCGCTACTTTATCTTCTATTTCTTTCACAAAAGGATTGTCGCTCTTTTCACCGTTTACATACTTAAGGAACTCCCTTACCTCTTCATCCTCTGCATTGATATAATCTTTTGCATTGAAAAAGACCTTCTTTGCTCCATCATTCAACTTCAGTTCCTTATCCTCCAGGCAGAGATTTTCAAATGTATACTACATCCAGGCGCACACTCTTTGCGTCTTTTTCTATATCAATCGTCTTCTGCTCATCCAAATATACAATATCTCTGATCTTGGTTTGAAGCAGCCTTTCCAGAAGCATCTTACATATCCTTTTATCCCGCATAACCTTGGCAAACATGAAATCATCTTTTATTTCCAGTTCTTCCCATGCTTTTACTATTCTCTGCGTTTCCATCGGCACTCATCTCCTTTATATTATATTACCATGACTTTTACTTATACTCAATCTAAATTCTTCCACGATAGGCTCATATTTGATGTATTCAATCGTTTATGAAATTTCCATACAGATCCATACAGATTATCAATTAATATTTGTAAGACAGCAAAAAATATGGTATAATATGAAACCAAAAAACAGAAATGCTTTGTAGGAGGAAAATATGACTTTCAACGACGAAGAAGATTATATTATGCGTATCATCAAAGAGATGGTAAGAGTACTTTTCTCTCTTATGCTCGGAAAACAATACAAATCGGTCGAACTGCAGGAAGAAAACAAGTATGAGGTTTCAGGGAAAGCATTAGAAGAATTTAAAAAAATGATCGATGAAGGATTTATAAATGAGGCGGAGAATATACTGCTGGAAAGTATTGACTATACCCAAAAAAGAGAAGTCCTTGCCGCAATATTATTCTATCAATACATAAGCGAAAAAGATATTGACTTTTTAGAAGCGCATAACTATTCAAAAGAAGAAGCGCTGGATGGAATTAGAAGGCTGGCAGAGAAACAAGGATTTGGACAAATTAGTTCGTTACTTATGGAAAGCGGCGAACCGTAACTTACTTGTGATATGGTTCGCCATTGATAATCCGAAAACTTCTATACACCTGCTCCAGCAAAATCACCCGCATCAGTTGATGAGGAAATGTCATTTTCGAAAAACTAAGGGCAAAATCCGATCTCTCCAACACTTCCTTCCCAAGCCCGATCGACCCGCCGATCACGAAGATAATATGACTCTTCCCCTGCACGCCGAGGGTTTCAATCTTCTTTGCCAGTTCCTCTGACGATAGCTGCTTCCCCAAAATCTCAAGAGTAATCACAAAAGCATCCTCCCGAATATATCTCAATATTCTCTCCGCTTCCTTCGCCCGTATCGCTTCCTCCACAGTTTCACTGGCATGATCCGGCGTCTTCTCATCTGCCGTCTCTATGACTTCCAGTTTGCAATATTTTCCCAGCCGCTTGACGTATTCAGCCACAGCGTCCCGCAGATAGTTCTCCTTAATCTTTCCAACCGTTACCAGCGTAATCTTCATAACTTCAGAACTCCCTTTCCGTTATCCTAATGCAACATCCAGTATCATCATTAACACAAAACCCGCCGCAAAACCCATCGTCCCGATATTGCTGTGCTCTCCTTCCGCCGACTCCGGCACCAGTTCCTCCACAACCACATAGATCATTGCCCCCGCCGCGAATGCAAGCAGATACGGCAGAATCGGTGTAATATACGCGGCAAGAAGTACCGTGATCCCGCCTGCAATAGGTTCTACAATGCCTGACATGGATCCGTACAGAAATGCTCTTCCACGCCCTCTTCCCTCGCTGCGTATCGGCAAAGACACGATAAATCCCTCCGGAAGATTCTGCACGGCAATCCCGATCGCCAGCGCAAACGCTCCTGCTGCCGTCACATCCGCATTTCCCGTCAGAAGCCCCGCAAAGACGGCGCCGCTTGAGATACCCTCCGGTATATTATGAATTGTAACCGCCAGCACAAGCATCGTCGATTTATTCAGCGTGCACTTTGGTCCCTCAATCTCGTCGGAACCGACATGCATATGTGGAATTGCCCGGTCAAGCAGTAACAGAAATGCAATCCCCAAAATAAATCCCACCGCCGCCGGCACAAAGGCAAATTTACCCATCTGTCCCGACATATCCATCGCCGGGATCAACAACGACCATACGGATGCCGCTACCATAACGCCCGCCGCAAATCCCAGAAGCGCTTTCTGTATCAAAGGCTTCAATTCGTTTCTCATGAAGAGCACGCAAGCCGCCCCCAATGTCGTACCGATAAAAGGAATCATAAGTCCCCAAAAAATCATCATACAAACTCTCCTTCTGATCTCACGAAGCGCTCCCTTTTATCTAACTGCAGACAAAGCTTCTTCCAAGATCCCTTCTTTTACGATAGCAGAAAGTATAACACAAATTTCCGGCATGTCATAGGCTCTGTATAATATTTTTTGTTATATTTATATGTTGATACCAGAGCCAAAAGATCATGCCATGATGACTGCAAGGTTCCTTAAAACAAGGGACGCAGGCAGTATCTGCCGCGTCCCTTGCTCTTATCTTATTTTTTACTTAATAACTCATGGATTCCCTTTGCGCCGGCTTTACCTGCTCCCATAGCCAGAATTACCGTCGCCGCTCCTGTAACGGCGTCGCCGCCCGCGAATACTGCGGCCTTAGAGGTCTGTCCGTTCTCTTCCTCCGCAACGATACATTTTCTCCGGTTCGTCTCAAGACCTTTGGTCGTGGATGCGATCAATGGATTTGGAGATGTTCCAAGAGACATGATAACCGTATCAAGCTCGATCTCATATTCGGAACCTGGAATCTCTACCGGACGTCTTCTTCCAGAAGCGTCAGGCTCGCCAAGCTCCATCTTGATCACCTTCATGCCCTTCACCCATCCGTTATCGTCTACAAGAATTTCCTTCGGATTCGTCAGCAGATCGAAGATCACGCCCTCTTCCTTCGCATGATGTACTTCTTCTACTCTGGCAGGAAGCTCTGCTTCACTACGGCGATATACGATATGAACCTCCGCGCCGAGACGAAGCGCCGTTCTTGCAGCGTCCATCGCCACGTTACCGCCGCCGACTACCGCAACTTTCTTGCCGGCCACGATCGGCGTATCATAAGATTCGTCGAATGCTTTCATCAGATTACTTCTCGTCAGATATTCATTCGCAGAGAATACCCCGTTCGCCGTCTCCCCCGGGATTCCCATGAACATCGGAAGACCTGCTCCGGAACCGATGAATACCGCCTCAAAATCCTCTTCTTCCATCAACTGGTCGATGGTAGTGGATTTTCCGATTACTACGTTAGTCTCGAATTTGACGCCTAATTCTTTTACTTTCTCGATCTCTTTCTTTACGACTTTGTGCTTCGGAAGACGGAACTCAGGAATACCATATACAAGCACGCCGCCAAGCTCATGAAGAGCTTCGAAGACAGTCACTTCATAGCCTAATTTCGCCAGATCGCCCGCACAGGTAAGACCGGAAGGACCGGAACCGATCACCGCAACCTTATGGCCATTGGTTTTCTCAGCCTTTACAGGCTTAATATCATGCTCCAGCGCATAATCCGCAACGAATCTTTCAAGCTTACCGATAGATACCGGATCGCCCTTGATTCCACGGATACACTTACACTCGCACTGGGACTCCTGCGGACATACACGGCCGCAGATTGCCGGAAGCGCGGATGACTCGCCGATAACTTTATAGGCTTCCTCGATATTTCCTTCCTTCACCTGAGAAATAAATCCGGGGATATTAATCGCTACCGGACACCCCTCGATACATTTTGCGTTCTTACAATTCAGACAACGGGTTGCTTCTTCCATTGCCTCTTCTTTATTATATCCGTAACACACTTCTTCGAAGTTTGTCGCTCTTTCCTTCGCATCCTGTTCTCTCACAGGAATTCTCTTTAATACATCAGCCATTAGTTGTCACCTCCGCAATTGCCGCATCCACCGTGATGGGTGTCGCCTTCTTGTACTTTCAGAATCGCACGTCCCTCTTCTGTCTTATACATCTGCTGTCTCTTCATCGCATTGTCAAAATCAACCAGATGTCCGTCGAACTCAGGCCCGTCAACACATGCAAACTTCACTTCACCGCCCACGATCACGCGGCATGCACCGCACATACCGGTTCCGTCAACCATAACAGGATTCATGCTGACAATCGTCGGAATCTCAAGCTTCTTGGTAAGAAGGCAGGTAAACTTCATCATAATCATCGGCCCGATCGCCACACAGACGTCATATTTATTACCCTCTTCTACTAATTTTTCAATCTTGGTCGTAACCATGCCGGCATGACCGTATGTACCATCGTCTGTACAAGGATAATAATTCCCGGCGACAGCTTCCATTTCCTTCTCCAGGATCAGCATATCTTTCGTCTTGGAACCAACGATTACATCCACATCAATTCCATGCTCCTTAAGCCACTTCACCTGCGGATATACCGGAGCCGCCCCAACGCCGCCGGCTACAAAGAGCATCTTCTTATTCTTCAGGGTTTCCATATCTTCCTCTACGAATTCAGACGGACATCCCAGCGGACCGATGAAATCGCGGAAAGAATCTCCTGCTTTCAGCCCTGACATCTTCATGGTAGACGCCCCTACCTCCTGGAACACGATCGTGATGGTTCCGGCTTCTCTGTCATAATCACAGATGGTAAGCGGAATTCTCTCACCCTTCTCGTCCATCTTCACGATTACAAACTGTCCCGGCTCACAATGCCTGGCTACACGGGGTGCTTCTACATCCATAAGATAAATCTTATCAGCCAGTTTTTCGGCTTTCAATATCTTGTACATCTTACGTTCCTCCTAATAATTTATACTCTTATCATAATAATGTATCTGTCTAAAAATATCAAGTATATAGCCGAAAAATTGCGTCAAGACAAACAAAAACCTGCTGTAGTTTACAAAAAACTTTTCTACAGCAGGTTCTTGTATCTGTACCGGTACGGCATCCGATTCAGTATCAAAGCGCTATCCTATAGGAAAGCTTACCTCATTCACAATGATTTCTGATATCTCATCCGTATCCACCAGCCGGTTAAACACCGTCTTATACCACACGTCCGCACCTAACACATATCCATTGTTCTCGATATTCTGTTCCTTATCGGATACGATATAACTGCTTCCGTCCTTATACTTAATTTCCAGATGCTTCAGATAATATGGATCCTGCGCCTCTTCTTCGGAAAGACCCATACCTTTCGACATATCTACGCTGACTGACACCGGTGAATATTCCAGATATCCATCCTCACCCAGATCGGCGCTCATAACCGGAATCTGCCCTTTATCCGTCAATTCCAGTGTCTCTGTCCGAATCTTTGCGGAAGTCTCCTGATATTCTTCTTCGGACATATCATAGAGTTCTCCCCGTGTGCAAGGATATTCCTCAATAGAAATCTGAGGCACATCACCCTCTCCCAGTCTTTCCGACCAGAGAAGATATTCCGAACAATACAGCTTATCCTCCGTACTCTTCTCCATATCGATATAGATATTTTCGCCGGCAACTATATCCTCCCCGCAGTTGACGTAGAAGTAAAAGTCAGCGTCATCTGTAAATACCGCCCCCTTGGTCAGATTGGTATCCGCATCGCCTGCCAGCGCTTTCACTCCTCCTTCTCGCTCCAGGGTAAAATAAAGCAGCGCCCCGTTCTTATCATAGGCAAAGCTCTCTATGGTCAGCGTATGCTCCCCGATCTTCTTCACAATGGGTTCATCCATGACCCACTGCCCGATCAATTCTTCCGCCTTCGCCTCATCTACCGCCACGAATTCTTTTGAAGGAATATCCACGGCAACTTTGCCTCCCTTGCCGTCGTCAATCTCCCTGTGAATCACACTTGTGGATTTCTTCGTCGAATTTCCGAACATTCCCTCGAAAAATCCGCTCTTTACCGACGCATACACCACGCTCGGCACAGCACAGCAGACGATCAGCGCGGCTGCCGCCACACGCAGGTTTTTCTTATAAGTACGCTTCCGCCCTGTAATCTCCTGCCGCCTCTTTATGATCTCATACGTATCCTGAAGCCTCTTGTTCACCACATCCGATACCTGGACATCCTGACTCAAAATATCGCTCATCTTTTTTTCTGCTTCTCTCATATCTGATACCTCCTGCCTAATATTCTCTGACTCCAAATCTCCCAAAACAAATGATCTGACCCGGGTAAACCAGAATCATCACAAATCCGTCTAATAACACAGCGCCTGCTTAAGCTTATCCCTTCCCCTTCTTAATCTGCTCTTCACCGTGTTCTCATTCATATCCAGAATCTGCGCAATCTCATTCGTCTTAAATCCTTCCCCGTAATACAATAAAAATATCATACGGGAATCCTCCGGCAGCTCTTTGATTAATTCATAGAATTCTCTGTCATTCCCCGGCGTCCCGTCCGCCGTCTTCATAATCTCGTCCGACACTACATACCGTTTCTGCTGTCTCAGAAAATCCTTACACTGATTGATCAATATCCTGGTAAGCCAGGTCTTAAAATACGGCGCGCTCTTAAGCTCTCCCATATGTTCATATGCCGCGAGCACCGTATCCTGCATGACGTCCGCAATATCTTCTTCACTGCTCAGATAACTCTTTGCCGCCTTATAAAGCGCTGTCTTATACTTCTCAATCAAGCTCACGAATGCATCTGCATCTCCTCTCTGAGCACGCTTCACAAGCAAAACATCCATGTGCCCTCCTCCTTTCTGCTGTCCAGGCACACAAATGACCGTCTTCCTGTCATTCATGTGTGGTTCATGAAAATGATTTACACTTATTAGACGCACTGCTTCCCTCTTTGGTTGCATCGAATTTTAAAAATCTTCTTTGCATCGTATCCTCATCTCCCGCCTCAGTTTCGCCTTCTCCCACTCCTGTCTCTCTTCTTCTGTCGTAAGCTCTAAGCCCGGCACCTCTACCGGCCTGTCATAGTCGTCCAGCGCTACCATGGTAAAAAACGCCCGGTTGATCAGAATTCTTTCCCCGTCTATATTCTCTACATAAGAATCTACTTTGACCTCCATGGACGTCCGCCCCACATAGGTTACCTTTCCCCGGATGACAATCACATCCTTCTGGTATGCTCCCTTTAAAAAACTGAGATTATCTACGGATGCAGTGATTACGTTTCTATGGGTGTGACGTTTTGCCGCAAGAGCCGCCACTTCGTCGATCCATTGCATCAGGATACCTCCAAAGAGACGCTCCGCCCCATTCAGATGATTGGGCCGTACAATATGAACCGTCTCAACCACGGAACCTTCCGCTTTTCTTTTCTCTTTTTCACTCTTCTGCCTGTTCTCTATATTCATAACTCTTTTCCCTTTCCCGAAGCCGCTTTTCATACATTTTACTCTTCATGTAACCGTATCCCCTTATTCTTTTTCTGTCAAGCCCTTTTCTTGTCTTGTCAAATTTGATATACTTAAGGCGGTTTCTTTGTATACCTGCATCGGAAAATTATTTAAAAAGACTTAAAGCAGTTTCTTTGTATACCTGCATCGGAAAATTATTCAGAAAGCTGAGGTTCAACAATATGTTTAAAAAAGATAAAAAGACAGAAGAAACAGAACATTTAAGAAATATCAGACTTACGATTGAATACGACGGCAGCCGCTACCAGGGCTGGGCCCGTCTTGGCAAAGATGAATCGAACGCGAATACGATTTCCAGTAAAATTCTGGAAGTCTTAAAGAAGATGACCGGGGAATCCCAGATTGAGCTTAACTGCGGATGCCGGACGGAAGTCGGCGTACATGCCTACGCCCAGATCGCTAATTTTAAGACTGCCTCCGATATGAAAGCATTAGATATGAAACACTATCTGAACAGATATCTTCCGATGGATATCGCAATCATCGATGTGAGAGAAGCTCTCGCCCGGTTTCACGCGCAGTTAAACGCTCTTTCAAAAACCTACGTATACCGCATGACCATCGATGATGTTCCAAGTGTCTTCGACCGCAAATACACTTATCACTGTTTTGATACCCCCAACAAAAACCTGATGCAGCAGGCGGCCGCTCTGCTGATCGGATCACATGATTTTCAGAACTTCTCTTCTGCCAAGAAAAGCAAATCAACCACGCGGCAGATCTATGATATCGAGATCTACAGCGCCGGACAGGAAATGCAGATCCTGATCCACGCCGATGATTTCTTACACAATATGGCGCGGCTCATTATCAGCACACTCCTGGATATCGGCTTTGGAACACGCGCGAAAGAAGATATCAAAGACATCTTCGCAGGCATCCAGACGCCCAGCGCGCCCTGTGATCCGAAGGGACTGTATCTGCAGGAGATCTCTTACTAAAAAAAACGCCCCGGCAGACTACCCGAAAACAAAACAGCTTCGGGACAGTCTGCCAAAGGACGCCCTATCCTTCTATAACTTTCACATAAAACTTCCGGTTCCTCGGCCCGTCAAACTCACAGAAATACACATCCTGCCAGATTCCAAGCACCAGCTCTCCTTCATGCAGGATCAATGTCTGGGACGGTCCCATAAAGCTGGTCTTGATATGTGCATGAGAATTTCCCTCCATATGCTGATAATATCCTGTCCTGGTAGGAAATGCCTCTTCTAATCCGTATAACATATCATGTACCACGTCCGGGTCTGCATTCTCATTGATCGTGAATCCTGCCGTCGTATGCGGAGAATACACGACCACGATTCCTTCCCGGATTCCGCTCTTTGCAACGTCCTGGCGGATCATATCCGTCACTTTCGCCATCTGCTGCGCCTCTCTTGTAGAGATACGGTGTTCGAATAGATTCATATTCTTTCCTCCTCTCATCGCATTACCGGATTCTTTCCGGGAATCCGATCTTCTTCTGTACCTTGCGCAATGTCTTGTTGGAGAAATACTGCGCCTTTTCCGCATTATTTTTAATAATCCCGTCGATGTAAGCCTTATCTTTCTCAAGTCTTGCCACCTCATCCTGCAGCGGCTTTAATACGGACACGACTGCTTCTCCCACTGCCGTCTTGAAGTCTCCGTACCCCTTTCCGTCGAATTCCGCCACAACTTCCTCCGGCTTCTTTCCCGTACATGCACTGTAGATATCGATCAGGTTCTTAACCCCCGGCTGCTCGTCGCGGTAGAGGATCTGCGCCTCGGAATCTGTCACCGCACGTTTGCATTTCCGCATGATCGTATCCGGATCATCCATCAGATAAATACTGGCATTGGGATTCTCATCCGACTTCGACATCTTCTTTGACGGATCCTGCAGACTCATGATCTTGGCTCCCACTTTCCCGATATAAGCCTCCGGTATGGTAAATACGTCTCCGTAAATATTGTTGAACCGCTCCGCAATATCTCTTGTGATCTCTAAATGTTGCATCTGGTCTACCCCTACCGGAACCACGTCTGCCTGATAAAGAAGGATATCCGCCGCCATCAGCACCGGATAAGTGAACAGACCGGCATTGATATTGTCCGCGTGCTTCGCAGACTTGTCTTTGAACTGGGTCATACGGTTCAGCTCTCCCATATACGTAAAGCAGTTCAAAATCCATGAAAGCTCCGCATGGCCGGACACATGCGACTGATAATAGATACAGTTCTTCTCGGGATCCAGCCCTGCGGCGATATAGAGTGTAAGAAGCGCCCTCGCCCTCTTCCTAAGAGTCGCCGGGTCCTGTCTTACCGTAATCGAATGCATGTCTACCACACTGTAGAAGCACTCATACTCATCGCTTAATGTCACCCAGTTCTTCAATGCCCCGAGATAATTTCCAAGGGTCAGATTCCCCGTCGCCTGCATACCGCTGAATAACACTTTCTTTCCATTGATCATTTTTCTTTCCTCCGTTATCTTTCCATTTGACCTATATACCGTGATATCTCCGACATCCTCCGCCGTCATCCGGCGCCTCTTCTTTAATCTTCCCAGGACTCTACTTCATCATCATAGTAGACTACATTCTCCGAAATGATTACGGGTTTACCATCCGTCACTTCCACCGCTGTCACCGCGCAGTTCTTATGTACGCCCTCTCCCCAGTATTCTGCCAGGGGCTTATCCTTGATATTGTTCAAAAGCCCCGCAAGAGCCGCTCCATGTGTCGCGATCAATATATTGCTCTTCTGATATTCTTCCTTCATGTAAAGCTCCTCCAGGAACTTTCCGGTCCGTTCCTTCACTTCCCCAAAGTTCTCGCCGCCCTCCGGCGCCTGATACCGGTCAGGGGCGTCAAAAAAACGGCGGAATTCCTCAGGCAGGTTCCACCCGCTTCTGGAGCAGCATCGTCCCTCATACTCCCCAAACGCCATTTCTGCGATCCTTTCATCCTCTATAACAGGAACCTGCCTCCCGGCAAGAATCAGCGCCGCCGTCTCCCTTGCCCGGCTGAGCGGACTGGTATAACAGATATCAAACCGGATATCCGAAAGCCCCTTCGCCGTCTTCTCTGCCAGCATCCTGCCAAATTCATTCAAGGGAATATCTGCCTGCCCCTGTATCCTGCGCTCCTTATTCCATGCGGTCTCTCCATGCCGTACCATATATAACCTCATCTTCTGCCTCCTTTAGAATCATGCGGAAGTCATATTCCTTCACATACTCTGTAAGTATATCACATATCCGCGTATTTTCCATAACCTTTTTATAGATAACAGTTCAGAAAAGTGTTATAATAAATCTGCAGTCCCGGCAGACTGTCCTATAGGATAAACGGGCTGTAAATAATACATAAAAGGAGTCTTAATTATCATGGAAAAGATCACGAGCTTTACCATAGACCATCTGCGTCTGGTTCCGGGACTCTATGTCTCCCGTATCGACCAGGTAGAAGGCCGTCCCATTACCACCTTTGATATCCGTATGACGAATCCGAACGAGGAGCCCGTCATGAATACCGCGGAAGTTCATACCATCGAACATCTGGGTGCCACATTCCTGCGCAACCATAAAATTTTCGCTGACAAGACCATCTACTTCGGACCCATGGGCTGCCGCACAGGTTTCTATCTCCTGCTGGCAGGAAAATATACCTCTGAGGAAATCGTTCCGCTGATGAGAGAGATGTTCACCTTCATCGCCGATTTTGAGGGCGAAGTTCCGGGCGCATGCGCGAAGGACTGCGGCAACTATCTGGATATGAATCTTCCTATGGCAAAGTATCTTGCAGAGAAATACCAAAAGGAAGTACTGACGGATATCACGGACGAGCAGTTGAATTATCCCTCATAATCCGGCATATGATGTTAATTTATAATGGATATCCTTCAACTTAAGTATTATAATTAAGTATTATAACAAACCGTTAATTAAGGGGTTGCCGGAAAATGTTATGTTCCCCGGCGGCCCCTTAATCTCATAATTCCTTATTCACATATAATCTGACACATCTTCATCGCTTCCAGCGCATTCCTGTGGCTTTCCGGAGTTACTCCCGCGCAGCACGCAGCGTCCACTATGACCGGAACCTCCGGAAGGAACGCTTTGGCGATCATCGCGTTCGAGATCACACAGATATCGGTGCAAAGCCCCACAAAGGTTATAGATTCCAATCCGCCCATGGCACGCAGCTTATATTCTTCATCCATATTCTGAAGCCTGCGTCCAAGCTCCTTGCTTCCAAACGTCGGTTTGTCAATGGGCTCTTCTTCCCGCAGCGCCTCAATCTGAGGATTCAGCTCCCAGCCTTTGCTCCCTCTGACGCAGTGCGTTACCGGCAGATTCTTCCCTTCCTGGGTCTCCAGATAATTCTCTTCGTGGGTATCCCTGGTATACAGTACTTTCCCGTCAAAGTTCTGAATCTTCTCTGCAACTTTCGGAACGATCGCCTCCGCTTCCTTCGTACCAAGGCTCCCGTCGATAAAATCATTCTGCATATCTATTACAACTAAAACTTTCATAGTCTGATTCTCCTCTTATAAACTCCTTCACACCTATCTTTTGATACGCCGGACTGTCTGAATACTCATTTTACCGACAAGACGCTCTTTCTATTCCATATTCCCCGGAAATCTCGGGATTCCGTCAAATCCGGCTTTCAGGTCTTCATCCGTCGGAATGTAATCTCTCATCTCGCCGTTATGGAACTTTTCATAAGCTACCATGTCAAAATATCCTGTACCGGTCAGACCGAATACGATCGTCTTCTCTTCCCCGGTTTCTTTGCACTTCATGGCTTCGTCAATCGCAACCTTGATCGCATGGCTGCTCTCCGGCGCCGGTAAGATACCTTCCACTCTCGCAAACTTCTCAGCCGCCTCGAACACTGCCGTCTGCTCTACAGATCTCGCTTCCATATATCCGTCGGCATAGAGCTGCGACAGGACGGAACTCATACCATGATATCTCAGGCCTCCCGCATGGTTTGCCGAAGGAATGAAACCGCTTCCTAATGTGTACATCTTCGCCAGCGGACATACCATACCCGTATCACAGAAATCATATGCGTAGACGCCTCTGGTCAGGCTCGGACAGGACGCCGGTTCTACCGCGATAAACTGATAGTCCTTCTCACCTCTTAATTTCTCCCCCATGAACGGAGAGATCAGCCCGCCGAGGTTTGATCCGCCGCCGGCGCATCCGATGATAATATCCGGAGTGATTCCGTATTTATCCAACGCAATCTTCGTCTCCATACCGATGACCGACTGATGAAGCAGTACCTGATTCAGCACACTTCCCAGCACATAACGGTAGCCCTCGCTTCCTACTGCAACCTCCACCGCTTCGGAAATCGCGCATCCAAGACTTCCCGTCGTCCCCGGATGTTCCGCCAGTATCTTCTTGCCTACCTCTGTTTCCATAGACGGAGACGGCGTTACGCTCGCTCCATAGGTGCGCATCACTTCGCGCCGGAAGGGCTTCTGCTCATAGGAGCATTTTACCATGAATACCTTACAATCCAGCTCCAGATAAGAACATGCCATGGAAAGCGCCGTCCCCCACTGTCCCGCTCCGGTTTCTGTGGTTACACCCTTTAAGCCTTGCTTCTTCGCGTAATATGCCTGGGCAATCGCAGAATTCAGCTTATGGCTTCCGCTGGTGTTATTTCCCTCGAACTTATAATAGATCTTCGCCGGCGTCTGAAGCTTCTCCTCCAGGCAGTATGCCCGTACCAACGGCGCCGGACGGTACATCTTGTAAAAATCTATGATTTCCTGAGGAATATCAATATAACGGTTATCATTATCCAGCTCCTGCTTTACCAGTTCTTCACAGAACACACCGGACAGTTCTTCTGCCGTCATCGGTTTCAAGGTTCCCGGATTCAGAAGCGGCGCCGGCTTATTCTTCATATCCGCGCGTACATTATACCATTGCTTCGGCATCTCACTCTCTTCCAGATAGATTTTGTAAGGGATCTTCTTTTCACTCATTGTCTTGTTCTCCTTTCGCTCTTGGACTATTTTGCATCTGAGAGGGACAAGGTGTGCTGAATGACCGCAAACAAAAAAACCCTTATCCCACACAATAGACTATTGCTGGGACAAGAGTAATCATTATCAACTCCTGCGGTGCCACCCGGCTTGGTATATCTTATCTATACCCACTCATGCGTACCATCATACGCGTACTTTGTTAACAGAGTACCCTCTCCGTCTCACTTACTATCGGCTGACGCTTTCTTCTGTGCCTTATCAGCCGCTTCAGTTCGCCCTCGGAAGTCCATTCCTGCCAGCACTGGCCTGCCGCATTCCCACCGTCTGCAGCTCTCTGTAAAGCAGATATCTAACAGTACTCACTCTTCCTCATCAGTTTAGTAAGACTTTATCACAGCAACCCGGCGATGTCAAGAACTTTTTTTCTATTGGCTCCGGATTGGCTCCGAATTTATTGCCGGATTGGCACCGGATCCGATACCCGGACCTTATGGTCGTACCAGGTGCCCTTCGTCCCGATCAGCGCCAGCTCAAATTCTTCCTCCAATACCGGAACCGGCACGTCAAAGCCGTAGACCTCCTCGGTTATACCGTCACTGTAAGTTACCGTGTCTTCCGTCGGAAGAAGCACTTCCGCCCCTTCCTTCCCGGCGTCCGCGGCAGAACCGGGACAGAGATTAACGATATTCTTAGAAGCCAGGGAAATGTGTATCGTCATCTCCCCCTTCTCCACGGTCAGCGTCCCCCTCCCTTCGCAGGCTTCATTGACATGAAACATACTGCTGTCCGTATAAAACTCAGCCGTATAGATTCCGTCAGCAAGCTCTGATGTTTCCTGGTCCATATCATCCGACATGCCCGCTTCCGTTTCCGTATGCACAGATTTCTCTGTTTCCTGGTCCTGCGCCTTTTCCTGCTTTGTACCATCGCTGTCTGCTTCGCCTTTTCCCGCACACCCTGCCAATACAATGACGCATATCAGCGCATAAAATGTTCCTCTGATTATTCTCATTCTCGTTACCTCTTAATTCCCGCACAATCTGTCCCGGCTATCTTTCTGCGATTTCCTGACGGCAGACTGTCCTAAAACTGGTTTCCGCAAGATGTCCGTCCCATAGCTTTGCTGGTTCACACCATCACTGATTTATGGCGTCCTTTGTATGCTTAACATAGAGCTGCCTGACGGCATCGATGGAACCAAGACCTACAATCTGCGCGTCTACACTGTCAAATTTCCCCGAAGCTTTAAAACTGCTCATCCAGGAATCTTCATCATCCCCCGCCATATCGTTATTCGCATGGTCGCCTGCCACAACCATCAGCGGACGAAAGATTACTTTCCTGTATCCCCCCTGTGAGACGGCTTCCATCACAGATTCACAGGATGTCTCTTCCGGATCCCCCTCTACCGTCCCGATAAACACATTCTCATACCCAAGCTGCCCCATCTGTGTCTGCATCTGGCTATAAGATACCTTTGCGGTGTGATAGGTTCCATGTCCCAGGAATACGAACGCGGCGCCGTCTCCCTTTGCCGCGTCCAGGCTGTCATACCCCGCGTCCTTCACCGCTTCGTTAAGGACGGCTATCGCGACCACCTCTTTGTCCGCGTTAATTACCAAAGCATCCGTACCGATCTCTCCAAGCAGCGGTTCCGCGATCTTAACCGTCTCGAACCGATCCTTAAAAGTATCGGCCGCCCTCTTTAGTTCATCGTACTCCGCGCCGTGCATCAGATGAGTCGGCTGTATCACCAGATTCTTTACCTGATTCTCTGCCGCACGTTCCAACGCCTGTTCCATATTATCGATAACCTCTCCGTCCCGCGCCTGTATATGATTGATGATAATCTGCGACGTAAATGCCCTTCTTACAGACCAATCCGGATTCGCCTCCTGTATGGCGTCTTCAATTCCTTTGATATCCTGCGCGCGGCTGTCATTATAGGATGTACCGAAGCTGACTACCAGAATCTCATTCTCTCCGATCTCATCCTGATTACGCGGATCATCCTTAGACGCGTCGCCGGTATCCTCTCCAAAATAATCCGGATCGGCATTCTCACCCTCCACCAGCTCTTTCTGCGCATCCGTCAATGCATCCCATCCTTCTTTTGCTTCTTTGCACTGTTCATCCGTCATATCTGTCCTCTCCTGTACATAGATCGCGTCGATCAACTCCGCCACCTTGTCGGCGGCTTCCTGATCCGTATCCGTTCCTGTCTCATTGTCCGTCTTTGCCTCTTCCTCTTTGGCAGGCGCATCAGCCGGGGCTTCATCTCCTCCGGAACAACCCGCCAGCGCCATTGAACCAATTATAACGCCTGTTAACAGAACTGCAGCTACTTTTTTCTTCATCCTTCTCACCTGTCTCCCCTTTCACCATTACGGAGCATACACGCCACGATGTCCTCAACTGTGGCATTGTCTGCTGTTACTGTCTGCATGCCGGCGCCCTTTGCCGTCTTTGCGGTCTTATTGCCGATACATACCGCCTGTACGCTATGATAATCAAATCTTCCTAACAGCCTTACGAATCCTTCCACGGCAGAGCTGCTCGTAAAGATCACCTTCGTAACGCCCCCTTCTTCCATAAAAGAACGCAGTCGCGTCTCCTGTTCTGTCAGAAACTTTGTATCATAGACGGCCAGATCTTTATAAACAAGCGCCGGATTCTTCTCAAGTTCTTTGAAAATCTCCGTTCCTCCAATGGAGGACCTGGCAAGCAGAATCTTCGTACCATCCTCCAACTTCCCGGCAAGCAACCTGCCAAGGGAACTTCCGTCATACTTCCCGGGCATATAATCTGCCCGGATGCCTTTCCCCTTCAAGGTATCCGCCGTACCTTGCCCGATCACGGCAAACTTCATATGCGATACCCGGCGGACATCCATCCCGGCCTCAGATAAGAGATCGAAAAAGCGTTCTACGCCGTACGGCGATGTAAATACCAATACCTGATATTCGGACAGTCTCTCCATCTCCCTCTTTATTTCCAGGACGCGTTCACCATCGTCTACAGGAACCGTCCGGATCACAGGAACAGACAGTGTCTCTGCTCCCAGCGCCCTTAGACTCTCCTGCAGCTTAAAGCCCCTCTCTATAGGCCGTGTTACAAGAATCCTCTCCCCTGACAGCGGAAGCTTCTCATACCAGGAAAACTGTTCCGACAGTCTGCAGACCTCTCCCACGACGATAATCGACGGTGTCTGAATCTTCTGCTTTCTTGCCTCCTCTGCCAGCGTACCGACGGTCGCCGCGATCCTTCTCTGTCCGGCCGTGGTTCCCTGCTGTAAGACAGCGGCCGGCATATCAGGCCTCATTCCCGTGGCCAGAAGCCCTTTCATGATCTCATTAAGGGCGCCTGCACCCATGAGAAATACCAGAGTTCCCTTCGCCTGCACGAGCGCGCCGTAATCTATCTCTTCACTTTTCCCGGCCCTGCGGTGTCCCGTAATAATATGTACGCCGGACACATAATCCCTGTGGGTAACCGGAATCCCGTTATAAGCCGGAACCGCGAGACTCGACGATACCCCCGGAACCACCTCAAAGGGAACCTCTTCTTTCTGCAAAGCTTCTAATTCCTCTCCTCCTCTTCCGAATAAGAAGGGATCGCCTCCTTTCAGACGCACCACCTTCCTGCCCCGCTTCGCTTCCCTCACCAGAATCCGATTGATCTCAGACTGCGGCACCGTGTGATTCCCGGCAGACTTTCCCACGTCGATCAATTCTTTATCCGCCGGCAGCATAGCCAGAATCTCTCTCCCGATCAATCTGTCATATACAATACAATCGCTGGTACTCAGAAGCCTTAAAGCTTTGACGGTCAGAAGCTCCGCCGAACCCGGACCTGCGCCCACCAGCCATACCTTACCTGCTTGATCCATATCTCGTTACTCCTATTGCTCTTTGATTTTCCTTGCCAGTTCAATCCCCAGCGCCTCAGAAGTGCTTCGTTCTCCCGTCATGCACATCCTGTATGAAGTCTTGGACGCTTCGTCGTAATAAAGTCCCATCACCTTCATCCTCTTCTCATCCAGAATCTCTGCATATACGCCCATCGGCAGGGAACAGCCTCCGTTCATCTCAGTCATGTAAGCTCTCTCGCAGCGCGCGCAGTCCATAGCCTCCGGATCAAAAAAACCCTGCAGAAATCCATAAGATCTGTCCGCCCGGCCCTGGATTCCGAGAATCCCCTGCCCGGCGGCCGGTATCATCTCTTCCACCGAAAAATACCTGCTGATACGTTCTTCAAGCCCCAGTCTCTTTAACCCTGCCGCCGCCAGCACCAACGCGCCGTATTCTCCGTTATCCAGCTTATTCAGCCTTGTCGGGATATTCCCCCGCACAGTCTTGATCCTGACTCCGGGATACAGCTCTTTAAGCTGCAGAATCCGCCTGTTGCTGGAGCAGCCGACAGGACCGCGGTAATCATACTCTCTGACTCCCTCGGGCAATACCAGGACGTCCCTTGCATCCTCACGTCCGGACACCCCGATGATGGGAAGTTCCTTTGGAATCTCCATCGGCATATCCTTCAAAGAATGTACAGAAAGATCCGTAATTCCCTCCATCAGCGCACTGTCAAGCTCCTTGACAAATAATCCCTTCTGTCCGATCTCATCCAGCTTCTTAGACAAGATCTTATCTCCTGTCGTCATAAGCTTCACAAGCTCTGCTTCATACCCTCTGCAATGAAGCCTGATATACTCTGCCACGGTACCGGCCTGAATACATGCAAGCCGGCTCTTTCTTGTCCCAATCCTGATCTTCTCCATACTTTCCTTCTCCTATCCATATAGGGAATCCCTGACAACGCCGCGCAGCTTCGCCGCCACACCCACGGCCGCGGCACACAGAACAAAATCAGCCCCTGCGGTCAGCAAGAATCCGTTAACCAGTAATATCTTCCAGGTTACCTCCTGAAAGATCAGGAAACGGCAGATGAAGAAATAATATATCATCCCGATTCCATAATATATCAAGAGCCCTGCAAAAGAGATCAGCAGAAGCTTCCCGAAACGAAGCGTCCCGACTCGGTCACACATCCAGGCCATAACATACGCCGCAGCCGCAAATCCAAGCAAATAACCGAATCCGGGCCGAAGCAGATAGGACGGTCCGCCTCCCGAAGCAAATACCGGGACGCCGGCAAGCCCGATCAGCAGATATACTCCTACACTGACTCCCGCAAGACGTTTGTTCAGCATAAGTCCCGCAAGCAGTACAAAAAACCACTGCAGAGTAAAATGCATCGGTATCGGTTCTGTGGGCAATGTTACTTTAATAAACGCACCGACGGCAATCAACGCTGCGAATAAGCCCCCCGCCGTCAATTCACGGATACTTAAAAACTGTTTTTCACTCTTTATATTCATCTATTCGCTCCCAGGTAATCCCTTTTTCTCCTCTTGTTGGTAAAATAGTTCAAAATCCCGCCTGCTATAATGATAAAGGCCGCCATGACCAATACACGTTTGGCGCCTTCCTGCGGCAGGCTGCTCTCGCTGCCAACCGAATCTGAATAAAAGCAGAGCGTGTACGATATCTCATGGGGCGCGCCCATTGCCACCGTATCCGCGATCACCGGCATTTCCTCGTCAAACGCAAGTACAGGGATCTGGAACCTGGAATTGCCTCCGTCCGTGTTTTGATTATAATACGTCTCGCCATCCACCACCATATAATCATAATTCGGGCTGCTCCACGTGATCCTGGCAAAATACCGTCCCTCCTCTGCGATCAACAGAGTCGGCGATTCCACACTCGCCTTTCCGCTTCCGCCTTTCAAAACCACATCCACCGCATACTTTCCGTCCGCCAGCGAATGTACTGCCACAGAATCTGCCGCCGTCACGTTCCGGCAGCTCCCCTCTCCTTCTGCCGTGCACAGAAAAGCGAATCCCGCTAAGATAATAATGTATCTCCCTATTCTTCTCTTTTTGCCATCCTTTTTGCATCTCATATTCCCCACCCCTTTCCACTCTTCATCTCTTCTAAAGATTCTTTTTCTTATAGAGAAAGCAGAACGCCAGCGCCGTCAACACGGCAAGATAAACTGCCAGAATCCCGATGCCCGTATAAGAAAACGGTTCCTCATTCGCGATACTGCGGATCATACTGCTTGTCTGCGAAAGAGGCAGGTACCGGATTACCTCCCTCAATCCATGGGGTATGGAATCCGACGAGAAAAATGTATTACATAGATAAGCCATAGGCATAATTACATAATTCGAAAAACGCGGTACATCGGTATGGCTCCTGGCGTAAAAGGAAACCACCACCCCTAGGGTAGAGAACACGGCTCCATTCAAAAACATAATGAGAAACGACCAGCCGTTGAAACAAAGGTGAAGACCGATGGGCATCACCAGAAGGATGATGATACAGCCGGCGTAGATCCCCCGCAGGCTCCCCCCGATAATCTGTCCTGCGATAAACTGCCATAAAGGCGTCGGCGAGATCATCACCTGATCGAACGCTTTCTCATACAGTCTCTGTACGTTCAGATTCTGGGCGATGGCGTTAAAGCTGCCGTTCATGGTAGTCAGCGCCACCACGCCGGGAATCAGGAAATTAAGGTAAGGCTGCCCGTGGGAAATCGTCTGGATTCCCATGCCGAAAACCAGGATATACATCAATGGAGCGATCATTGCCGCCAATGTAATCTTATAAAAATCCCTTCTGAACTCTACCCATTTTTCCCACAATACGGTTACAATTCCCATATCTGACATTCTCCAAATCTAATATCCAAACTCTGCCAACCTGTCTCTCTTTTGCCGCTGCTTATTTGCCGGTCATCTTCGATTCTCCAGATATTTTCCGACTTTCTCCAGGAATACATCTTCCAGCGTCGTATTTCTAAGAGCAGCGTCGCCTTTTAATCCGGCTATATACCGAACCGCTTCCTCCTGCGTCCGAAAGAAAAGGCTTCTCATCTCCTCTTTCTCCGCCTGATCCACCGCATACCGTCCCAGCCGTTCAATCATTACCCTCGGCGCGTCTGCTTCCTTCAGGCGCCCGCGGTCCATCAAACCTACGCGGTCACAGAGAATCTCTGCCTCTTCCATGTAATGTGTGGTGAGAAGGATCGTCATATGGTTCCGGTTCAGTCTTTTCAGAAGATTCCACATCTGCCGTCTTGCCAGCGCGTCCATCCCCGCCGTCGGCTCATCCAGCAGCAGAATCTCCGGTTCGGTAAGCAGCGCGCGGCACACCATCAGCTTACGCTTCATTCCCCCCGACAGTTTACGCACCGTACGCCTCCTGTAATCCGTCAGACCACAGAATTCCAGTAATTCCCGGGTCTTCTTACGTCTCTGCTTCTTCGGCACAAAATATAATCTTCCCTGATACTCCATAATCTCCTCTATGGTCATATCCTGCCGCATGGAATATTCCTGCGTCACCACACTGATCTTTCGCTTCAAAGCGGTATTCTGCCGGGTCAGCCTCTCGCCGTCAATCAGAATCTCCCCCTCTGTCGGAAGATAAAGCGTCGACAGCATCCCTATCGTCGTAGATTTTCCCGCGCCGTTAGGACCCAGAAGCCCGAAAAATCCTCCTGTGTCAATGGTCAGATTCAGATTATCTACGGCGGTAAACTCATCATATTTCTTTGTGAGGTTCTTAAGTTCAATCATGTCCGTTCTCTTTTACCACAACGATCGTGTAATAGCTTGCCGTATCCGGCATGTCCTCTATGTTATCATATATACGTTCGTCTGACAAACCGCAGTTCTCCACCATGGTTCCCGTCATCCCCTTCTTTGCAAGCGTCTTCTTCACAGCGGGAAGCTTTGAACCGGCTTTCATAAGCACCTTGGCCCCCGGGTATGTCAAAGCCTCTTCGATATCGTAGGTAGACGGTATGATGTGAAGCTGCTCCGAACGGTCGGCAAGGCTGTCTCCTAACTTCGCCGCCACCGCGCAGAATGACGGGATCCCATTGATGATCCGCGTCTCGTACCCCCTCGCCTTAACGATAAGGTGAATGTAGATATAAGTAGAATAGATCGTCGGGTCTCCAAGGGTAAGATATGCCACATCCCTGCCTTGCTTTAACTGCCCGATAATCTTCTCGGCCGCCGTCTCATAATTCTGTTCCAGTATCCGTCTGTCCTTCGTCATAGGAGTGGACAAGTTCAGGCACTCCTTCTCCTCAAGCCCCTGTACGATACCCTCCGCTATTCTGTAACTTACCGCATGTTCCCTGCCTTCGGCGGGCACGGCTATCACAGGACACTTCCTGACCGTCTCCACCGCAAGGCATGTCATCAGCCGGGGATCCCCCGGACCGACGCCCACGCCATATAATATTCCCTTCATCTCTTCTGTCATCCTCCTGGATAATCTCTTTTATAATGTATACAATAACGCATTACAGATACACGCCGCTATATTGCTTCCTCCCTTCCGCCCTCTTGCAACAATATAGGGAATGTCATCAAGTGTAAGAATCCGTTCCTTCGACTGTACGACATTCACGAAACCCACCGGAACACCTATGACCGCCTCCGGCTTAAAGTTTTCTTCCCGAATCAATTCATACAGCCTAATCAGCGCCGTCGGCGCATTTCCAACCGCAAAGATCAGTTTCTCATGGAGTCCCGCCGCCTTCTCCATACTGACGGCGGCGCGGGTTACGCCGCGGCGTTTCGCCTCCTTTGCAACATCCTCATCACTCATGAAGCAGTAGACTTTCCCGCCGTACTGCCCCAGTTTCTTCTTATTGATCCCCGCCTTACCCATCTGCGTATCCGTCACGATGGAAGCCCCGTCCCGGATCGCATTCTGTATCTTCTCTACCGCCTGTTCGGAAAATACCAGATTCCTGGCGTACTCAAAGTCCGCGCTGGTATGGATACACCGCTTCACAACAGATTCTGTCCCGGGGACAAGGGATATGTCCCCCAGCTCTTCCGTAATTATCTCAAAACTTCTCTTCTCTATCTCCTCCGGCAATACGATCTCTTCCGGCATCATCTCTTCCAGCATCCTTTCTTCTGGTAATACGATCTCTTCCGACATCATCTCTTCAAAAGGCGCTTCTTTCTTCTTAATGACCGTCCCAATCCCGCAGACTACTCTGTCAACCCGCTCTGCGTCGGCCGCCAGCCTGGTGCAGATGCGCCCTGCCGTCTCACGGTATCTTCGTTCAAAAGGATCTGCAGGCACCAGCCCGTATCCGACCTCGTCACTGACCACTACGATCCGGGGATTGATCCCTGCCAGCTCATTTAACGTCTCAAGATAAGTCCGGGCCTCTTCTTCCTGCATAACACGGCGGATATATTCCTCCAGATGGAAGATACCCTTGCATGTCTTTATCTCTTCATAGGGACAGACCTTTCCGTCTGCCCAGGTAATCTTCGGATACATGCTCCTGGCATAACGAAGCTTCCCCTGAAACGCCCCTCCTATAATCATCTTCATAACCTGCTCTTCACCTCCAACGGTATTCCGTATACGACCTCCGTCACCTTGTCCGCCATCTCTGCCAGACGGCAGTTAACTTCCCCCATGGCCTGCTTATAATCCATCATCACAGGAGAGTAGGCAAGCCCTTCCGAATTGACCTCATTGGTCACGATCACCACGTTACCTGCTGTCTGTCCGACAGCTTCCGCTCCCTTTAATATCTTATTTACCACATCTTCTCTTCTCTTTATCTGGTCTTCCTCCCCGCCGTTTCTTTGAACCTCCATCCTGCCGTCTGTCTGCTCATGCCCCTGCTTTTCCTGGCATGAATCCGGGAAAAATAATTCATTCGATACCAGATTCGAGATACACTCGATCAGCACGGAGACGGCTGTACCGTATCTCTTAAGTTCTCCGGTTATGCTGTCCAGATCCGTATAACACTCGATCGTCTCAAACCCCTTGTCCCTTCTCATCCGCCGATGCCGTCTGATCTTCTCCTTCGTCTCGCCGCCGTAAGGAAACATCGTCGCCACATAGATAAGCCGCTCTGCCCGGTCCCTGCAAAGTTCACACAGCAGATCTTCGGCATACTCTGATTTACCGCTCCCGCTCCCGCCTGTTATAAGATAAAGCATTACTGATTCCTTTCCGCCCCGATGATTCTATAGACTGCTTCCATATCAATATTCTCCCGGATGATCTGCGCCAGTTTGTCATACTGTTCCTCCTTATATTCCCGCATATCAACCGCTTTCACATGGTCGCCGGCATATCCCTTCTGCCGAAGCAGCGCCCGGACTATCACTTCTGCAACCTTTGCCTGGTCGAAGATCCCATGCACATAACAGCCATAGACATGATCGGTGCACATACCGTCTTCCTTCTGTTCCCCCTGCGCCGCGCCGTCTCTCAGCACAAGCAGACCGTCTTCATAACGCCTCTGATCCTCCTTTGGAACTGTATCCTGCCTCTTGGAGATACCCATATGGATCTCATAGCCTTCTATCTCCACTTGCTCCAGCTCATGAAGAAGCCCTCTTACCCTCTGAAAATGTCCTCTGACACGGGTACGCGTCTTCTCCGGAACAAATACGGTCTTCATCGGAAGCAGCCCCATTCCCCTGACGCTTCCCTGCTGCTCCATACCCTCCGGGTCCTCGATCACTTCTCCTAACATCTGATAGCCTCCGCAGATTCCAAACAGAAGTTTCCCGCCGGCGCTGTGCCTTAAGATCTTCGCTTCCAGTCCGTTCTGCCTGAGCCACAGTAAGTCCCCGATGGTATTCTTCGTACCGGGCAGGATGACCGCATCCGGATCTCCGAATTCCCCCGCGCTGCTTACATAACGAAGCGACACCTCCTCCATCCCATAAAAGGGCGCGAAATCCGTAAAATTAGATATCCGGGGCAGACGGATCACGGCAATATCGATCCTGCCCGCTCCGTTCTTTCTCCCGAACCGCTCCGTTAAGCTGTCCTCGTCGTCGATATCCAGATAAAAATAAGGAACAACCCCGCAGACCGGAATCCCCGTCCTCTCCGAGAGCATGTCAAGCCCCGGCCTAAGGATCTCCTTATCTCCCCTGAACTTATTGATAATCGTGCCTTTGATACGCTTTCGCTCCTCTTCCTCAAGGAGCTCAACCGTTCCCACAATCTGGGCAAATACGCCTCCCCGGTCAATATCCCCCACCAGCAGGACCGGAGCGCCCACCATCCCGGCAAGCCCCATATTCACGATATCATTTTCTTTCAGATTGATCTCCGCCGGGCTTCCCGCGCCCTCTATCACGATGATCTCATACCTCTCCTCCAGCTTTCGGTAAGCCTCCATGACTGCAGGAATATAGTCCCTCTTTTTCTCATAATATTCCGCCGCCGACATAATCCCCGCCACTTCCCCGTTTACAATCACCTGAGAACCGGTATCGTTCGTCGGCTTCAGCAAGATAGGATTCATAGATACCTCCGGTTCGATACCGGCGGCTTCCGCCTGCATCACCTGCGCCCTTCCCATCTCAAGCCCTTCCTTCGTGATGAAAGAATTAAGAGCCATATTCTGCGACTTAAAAGGCGCAACCCTATAACCATCCTGCCTGAATACCCGGCACAATCCGCCGACCAGAACACTCTTCCCGGCATTGGACATCGTACCCTGGACCATAATCGATTTTGCCATCTTCTTCTCCTTCATATTCCATAAATACGCCTAAGCTCCTCCACTAATCTCTGATTCTCCTGCCTCTTCTTAACGGCAAACCGGTAGTATCCTTTGCCAAGCCCTTCGTAATTACTGCAATCCCGTATCAATATACCGCATTTCTTTAATTCCTCACAGAGATCGAACTCACTCCTTACGAAGATATAATTTGCCGCCGGCGTAAAGTACCTCACACCTATCTCGTCCAACTGCCCGACAAGCCAATTCCGCTCTCTTCGGATATACTCTCTCGTCCGGACAGGATGCAGGACGTCCCCTACCGCAGCCGCTCCCGCCTCCTGTGCCACCACGGAGACGCTCCAGGGCTGTCGCATACCCTCCATCTTCCGTATCAGCCCTGCGTCGCTGCAGATTCCGTATCCCAGGCGAAGTCCCGGCATCGCATACATCTTCGTAAATGCCCTTAAGATAAAGAGATTCGGATATTCCGCCGCCTTCTGCTGCAGCGTATGCTCCTGCCAGGAATCTAAGAACTCATAGAAACACTCATCCATCACCATACGAATCTGCCTCTTCCTGCAGCATTCCAGTATCTTTGACAACAATTCCATCCGGATTATATTCCCCACCGGATTCCCCGGAGAACATAAGAAAATCATATCGACGTCCTCCTTAAGATATTCCAGATATGCTTCCCCCAGTTCGAATTCTTCCGATTCCTTAAGAGGATACCAGATGATTTCACAGCCTGCCGCCTGAAGCGCCTGCCTGTATTCCGCGAATGACGGAGCCAGAAGCACCGCTTTCTTCGGACGTTCCGCCGCCGTAAGGTTAAAGATAAGCTCCGCGCCGCCGTTTCCGAATATGAAGAAATTCTCATCCATCTGAAGCGCCTCTGCCAGCACCCTCCTTAAGCATCTGCATCCGGCATCCGGGTACTGCGTCATTCTCTCCACCGCGTTACGCGCCGCCTGTATGACAGAGCTGCCCGGCCCCAGCGGGTTGATATTTACCGAGAAATCTATCATCCCCTCATATGTATAGACGTCGCCGCCGTGCTGATATTCCATCTGTTCTGCCGCCTCCTTGCCTGACATTGTATCAATCCGTCTTCCATACTAGAATCCGTCTTTTTTACAGCCATCCTGTCATCCACCTGATCCCGACCCCCGCCGCCAGCATGAGTCCCGCCGCCGCATACATCAGCCGGCACGCCGCCGGAATATCTTCTCTGCATATCGGACGGAGCGGATCGCCGATCGTCGGCTTCTCATATAATTTTCCAAAATAAAACGCATTCCCCGCCAGTTGTACCCCAAGGGCGCCGGCGCACACTGCTTCCGTCTGCGCCGCGTTGGGGCTTGCATGGTTACGGCGGTCTCTTCGGTATATCTTCCATGCATTCTTCCCGTCAAATCCGCAGAGGAATGCCGCCGCAATCATAAGAACCGCCGAGATTCTGGCCGGAATAAAGTTGAATACATCGTCCATCTTCGCCGCCGCCTTGCCAAAGTAAAGATACCTGTCGTTCTTATAGCCGATCATAGAATCCATCGTATTGACCGCTTTATAGAGAAACGCTAAGGGAGCGCCGCCTATCAGCATATAGAACAGAGGCGCGATCACCCCGTCCGACGTATTCTCCGCCACCGTCTCCACGGCCGCCTTAATAACGCCCTCCTCCGTCAGAGCCTTCGTATCCCTGCCGACAATCATGGATACTGCCTGCCTGGCGCCTGGAAGCGACTCCTCTCTCAGCTTCTCATACACCTTCATGCTTTCCTTTCTGAGGGAAGTCGCCGCCAATAACTGATAGCACCAGAATACCTCTAAGGCAAACGCCAGGTAAGGATGTATCTTCCCCGCCAGAATCAGAAGCCCCGCCGCTGCTGCGGTCGTAATCCCGCACACCAGAACCCACAGGACGCCCCCCGCCGTTACAAGAAGACGCGGGTTCCCTCCTGCGGCTTTATAAAGCAGCTTCTCCAGTTCCGTAATCAGAAATCCGATCCCGCGGACCGGATGATACAGCCCCGCTGGATCTCCCAGGATCAGGTCTGCCAGACACGCCAGTATACATATCACTATGATTCTCATACTCTCTCTATCTCCGTTATTCTCCGTATCCCTTTACTCCACTCTCTTTCGCAAATCTTCCCCCGGTATGCTTCCCCGTTCTTAACCTGCCAATGATAGAAGTCTTCCTTCCAAGCCGCGAACCTGTCAAGTATCGCCATGATCGTCCCTCCATGTACGACAAACGCCGCGGATTCATAACCCTCTTCTATGAATCTGTCTGTCATACGGCAAAATCCTTCCTCACATCTCCGGCAGAAATCATCCCTTCCCTCTCCTTTCGGAAACGGAATCTTCCCTCCCGACAAGATCCATCTCTGATAATCCGGATCGTCCTTTAATTCTTCATAGTTCTTATTCTCGAACAAACCGAAATCACACTCCCGAAGTTCGTCGCAGACATATCTTCTTACCCCCGGACAGATAATTTCCGCCGTCTCGATGCACCGCCTCAGCGGACTTACGGCGACTGCCTGAACGTCCGGGCTCGGGAAGGAGGCGGTCTGCCCCGGCAGCAGGGCTTCATCCGTCGTACCGATGTACCGACGCTCTGCATTTCCCCGGGTCATAAAATGCCGGATCAACAAGATTTCCATAATAATCCTCCCGTCACCACACATCCCAGAACCGCCAGTTCACACAACTGGAGGAAATATCCCGCCAGATCTCCGGTGATCCCTCCGAACTTGCGCCAAGACATTACCCGATAGTAAAGAAACACTCCCGCCGCGCCGGCCACAGCCATCCCGCCGAACTGCGGCGGCTCCGTCAGCATAACCGCCGCCGGAAGCAGGACAAAGAATATAAGAAGCGCCGCCGCATGAAGACGTCTCGTCCCTTCCTTGAAGGTCCGGGCCAGTCCCTTTTCCGATGCGGAAGGGAACGTAAGAACCGCGAATCCGCTCAGTCCCCGGGAAAGCACATAACCGCATGCGACGGTGGGGAGCATCCCCTCCGTTACTTCGCTCCACAGTCCCAGACAAGCGGTAAAATAACAGCACGCACCGATGACCGCGAACGCGCCCGTATGTGAATCCTTCAGAATCTTGAGTTTCCGCTCTCTGTCCCCATAAGAACTAAGGGCGTCGATCGTGTCTAACAGCCCGTCCATATGTATCCCGCCGTTGATCATAATCGGAAGCAGCGTCATCACGGCCGCAAAGAGCAGCGTGCCGCAGCCATTTCGCAAAAGGAGCGTCCCGGCCCCCCATACGCAGCCCCCTGTAACGACCCCGACGATCGGAAAGAAACACATGACATGCCTCGTGTTCTCCTCCGTCCACGGAACCTGCGGTAAAGGAATCTTTGAATACATGGACAAAGCGATAATCAGGGATTGTAATATCACCATTCTTCCATCCTCCGGTATATTATTGCAGTACTTCGTATCTCTCCACACTGATATCTTCGAACGTCCCCATCTCCCTGTATACCTTAAGCGCCATATCAAGCAGCGGCATCAGAGCCACCGCGCCGCTCCCTTCGCCTAAGAACATCCCGCAGGTCAGGAAGGGCGACAATCCCAGCGCCTCCAATACGGTTCGGCCTCCCGGCTCATTCGACACGTGGGACGGAAGCATATAGTCTCCCGCTTTTTCTGTAATACCTGCCGCACACAGCGCAGCCACGGAAGAGATCAGTCCGTCGATCACTACCGGAATCCTATAGATTGCGCCTCCTAAGAATACCCCCGTAAGCCCGGCTATATCCAATCCTCCGACTTTCGCCAGGACGTCGATCACATCATGCGGATCGGGATTATGTTTCTCAATCGCGTGCCGGATCACGGTTATCTTCTTCTTCAGCCCCTTTGCATCCAGCCCGGCGCCCTTTCCTGTAATATCCTCCGCCCGTTCGCCCAAAAGAACGCTTGCCACCGCGCTGCTGGTCGTGGTATTCCCGATCCCCATCTCGCCGGTGGCAATGATCTCGTACCCTCTCTCCTTCATCCCGGCAGCCATATCTATCCCGATCCGGATCGCCCTCCAGACTTCCTCCTTCGTCATCGCCGGCTCCTTCGCAAAATTCCTGGTGCCATACGCCACTTTTTGTCTGTCTTTTGTAAGAGCCGGGACATCCACCGCCATTCCGATGTCTACCGGAAAGATATCTACTCCCGCCTGCCTGCTCATCAGGCAGACGCTCGCCATCCCCTTCGTGAAATTTTCCGCGACAATTGCCGTCACCTCCCGGCCGGTCTGCGTCACTCCTTCTTCCACTACTCCATTGTCCGCGCACATGATGATCAGCCCTTTTTTATCCAGGCAGTAATCCGGCGTGCCCTTTATCCCGGCAATCTTAACGATGGCGTCCTCAAGTTTCCCGAGGCTGAACAACGGCTTTCCCACGGACATCCAATGCTTCCTCGCCTGTTCCATGGCGGACGCGTCCGCCGCTTCTATCTTCCCGCATATCTCTTTCCTGTACATTCCTTACTTCATTCCTTTCCCGATTCTCCATGCGGCATGATATTCCCTCATCCGATCTACGAATCTCTGCGCAAACCGCATATTCGAATAATAATGTATATGCGGGAATCCGGCGAATACATTTCCCCGCATGTGAATACAATTCCAGCGAATATCCCGCCCCGGTTTCCCGGCGGTACAGTCGTCCCCGTTGTTCTGGCTGTCCCAATAATGAAACTCATGGCCCCTTAGCACTTCTCCCTGCTCCAGATATACTCCGTCTCTCTTCCCTTCAATCTGAACATATCCAAACCGTACCAGCTTCTCTCTTTGAACCGCATTTCCTTTGATGAGACCTACCATCTCATAGAATTCATGGTCCGGACTTTCCATCGCTTCATGCAGGTACATGAACCCGCCGCACTCCGCATGGCAGGGAAGTCCTTGCTTAAGCATGGTCCGGATCTCCTTTCGGAGAGAAGTATTCGCCGACAGCTCTTCGGCGTACAATTCCGGATAACCTCCGCCCAGCAAAAGTCCGCTGATATCAGACGGCAGATGTCTGTCCCTAAGCGGACTGAAAGGCGCCAATTCACAGCCCAGTTTTTCCAAAAGCCTGAGATTATCTTTATAATAGAATCCGAAAGCAAGATCCTTTGCAACCGCCAGCCGGAGCTTCCCATGTCCCACACTCTCCGGCGGCATGACCTGACGCTTCAAAGAAACTTCCCCGGCTATCGATTTCAGAATCGGGCCTCTCCCGGCTATCTTCAGAATCTGTTCCAGGTCCGCCGTCTCTGACAATATCCTTCCTATCTCTTCAAATACAGACTTCAAATCCTCTGTCTCCTGCGGCGTGACGAGCCCTAGATGCCTGCTTTTCAGCCGGAACGACGGATTCTCCGGGACGTATCCCACCACCGGAACCGGATGTCCCATGTCCTTAAGTCCCTGCTCTATCATCTCTTTCATCCTTGGATATACCGCCCCCGATACCCGGTTCAACAGGACGCCTGCAATATGACTGTCATCCCGAAATATCAGGAATCCTTTTATGACTGCCAGAACAGACAGTGCGGCCCCCTTCGCGTCCACCACCAGAAGTACCGGCGCATCCAGTACCTTCGCCACTTCATAAGAGCTCGCTTTCTCGCTGTCAAGAGCCATCCCGTCGTAATACCCCATCACACCTTCAATCACCGTTATATCCGCCCCTGAGGCATGTTCCGCGAAAAGCGCTTTCATAACCTGGGGTTCACAGAAGAACAGATCCAGATTCTCGGATTCGACCCCCAGTATTTTCCGATGGAACATAGGATCTATATAGTCCGGACCGCACTTTGCCCCGGCAACCTTATACCCCCGGCTCATAAGCGCCTGCATCAGACCGCAGGCGATCGTAGTCTTTCCGCAGCCGCTCACTGGCGCCGCGATCATAATTCTCGGAATTCTCATAACCTGTCATCCTTTATTCACAAACATATCTCCGGCATCAGCCCCGTACAGCATTATACGAAAAATCTTGCCGAGACAATATATACAGGATTTTGCCCCGTCATCATGTGATAGTTTCCCCTCTCCTTCGATCTTGCGATACCCGCCTGAATGATCTCCACGTCTGTCAGCAGTCCTTTTTCCTCTGCACTCAGAACTTCTTTGAGTGTCTCCAGCGTGATCACATTCAGGACCACTTTTGCATTCCGGTTCTTCTCCTTGATATAGTGCAGTATCTCCTGAAGGTTCCCGGAGCTGCCCCCGATGAATACGTGCGTCGGCGGCTCCAGTTTCTCTAATATCTCCGGCGCCGTTCCCTCTATCACAAACAACTGATCTACACAGAATCTTCTCTGATTCTGCCGGATCAGCTCTATCCCTTCAGCTTTCTTTTCAATCGCGTATACCCGGGCTTTCTCATACGAAGCCGCCGCCGTAACGGCAATGGAACCGGTGCCCGCGCCTATATCGTAGAGAACAGATTCCCCGGACAGCCCAAGCTTCGCCATACTGACGGCGCGAATCTCTTCCTTTGTCATAGGCACATTTCCGCGAATAAACTCCTCGTCTCTGATCTGCCCGCAGAACACCGGCAATGGAGACGGATTCTCGGCATACACTACGGAAAGCCCGCTTATATCCTCCGGTCTTATATCCTTCCCGGTACGGCATATAATACTTTCCTCCGGATAAGAGAGGTCTCTTCCAATCCAAAGTTTAAGCCCCGTCAATCCATATTCTTTCAGTTCCCTGCAGAATTCCTCCGCCTGTCCGATGCCGCCCAGAAGCAAAAATGTCTTCTGATGTCTCGCAAGTATATGGATATACGGCTGCCTACAACCATGGATACTGATCAGCCTTGCATCCTCCCAGGAAACATGAAGCTTCGCCGCGAAGTATACCACACACGAGAGTCCCGGAATCCCCCTGATCTCGTAATCATCCTTCAAAAGTCCGTACAGCTTTTCTGCCCCGCTGTAGAATCCGATATCTCCGGAATATAGAACCGCTGCCTTCCGGCATTCCGGATGAGCGGCGATCATCTCCTTGATCTTCTCAGGATGATACTCACAATATACTGCCTTTGCGTCCTGCTTCTCATCCCCATCCCTGCGGATTCTTCCCCGCGTTATGTCCTCCCTGCCGACGCCGGCAGCCTCCAGCATCCGCTTTGCCCCGATGATACAATCACTCTCCCGGATTGCCTCCCATGCCTCTGCAGACAAGGTTTTCCCGCTTCCCGTCCCGATTCCCACCAGACTTACCTGCCGCTTTGTATCCTGTATGAATCCGTTCACTTCCTGAAATTCCTGATTATTCCTGCTCTCTGTCATTGCGATATCCTCTCGGTGTAACCATCCTGCCGCTGACCATCTTCGTCTGGCTGTTTCCGACGAATACGGTTGTAAACATATCCGTCTCCACGTCCTTTAATTCTTCTAAGGTACAGAAAGCACAGCTTTCCCCTTCCCGTCCGATATTCCTTACGATTCCGCAGACCGTATCCGAAGCCTTACTTTCCAGCATAATCCCGCACGCTTTCCTAAGATAGTCATGACGTTTCCGGCTGGAAGGATTATAAAGACAGATGCAGAAATCTGCTTTTGCCGCCCCACGAAGGCGTTTCTCAATCTTCTCCCAGGGAGTCAGAAGATCGCTTAAGCTGATAACGGCAAAATCATGAACCAACGGGGCTCCTAGTACCGCCGCGCCGCTTAACGCCGCCGTAATCCCGGGAACCACCTCGACCTCCGCCTCCGGGTAATCCCCGGATATCTCAAGAAGCAGTCCCGCCATACCATAGACCCCGGCGTCTCCGCTGCATACCATCGCCACCCTCTTTCCCTTTTGCGCCTGTTCAAACGCGAGCCGGCAGCGCTTCACCTCCTGCGTCATAGGTGTTGTGATAAATTCCTTTCCTTCTAACTCGCTTTCCTTAAGTTCCTTCCTGACCAGATCCACATACACTGTATAGCCTGCTATCACATCGCAGGATACTATGACTTCCCTGGCTTCTGCAGTCATCTGGCCTGCATTCCCAGGTCCCATCCCCACCGCATATATTTTCTCCATTCCATATCCCCCTGTCGAACTGTCATTCTCTGTGCTATTCCTGCTTTCCTTTCCGAAACTCTGTTGTAAATGCCGGATTATATAGTTCAGAACGCCGGTACTCTCCTTTCAGAAACCTGCCGACTATGATCAGCGCCGTCTTCCTGATTCCTTCCGATTCGGCCGTTTCTTTCAGCGATTCAACGGTACACCGGCATACTTTTTCATCCGGCCAGGTCGCCTTATACACGATTGCCGCCGGAGTATCAGGCGGATATCCTCCTGCCGTCAGCTCCTTCTGCAAATCCTCAAGCAGCCCTGTACTCAGGAAGATCACCATCGTAGCCTGATGTGCGGCAAAGCGTCGGATCGATTCCCGCTCCGGGACCGGAGTCCTTCCTGCCATCCGGGTGATCACCACAGACTGGGAGATATCCGGAAGCGTATACTCTGCTCTCAGAGACGCCGCCGCTCCGCAAAAAGAACTGACTCCCGGACAGACTTCATAGGCAATCCCCCTTTGGTCAAGCTCGTCCATCTGTTCTCTGACGGCTCCATAGATGCTCGGATCTCCTGTATGGAGGCGTACCACTTTTTTCCCTCTTTTCTCGGCGCCGGCCATAACCTCTATGACCTCCTCCAGCGTCATATACGCGCTGTTGTGAATCTCACAGTCTGTCTTCCTGTTATCAAGCAGCTTCGGATTCACCAGTGATCCTGCATATACGATCACATCCGCCTCCTCAAGAAGTCTCTGCCCCCGCACCGTGATCAGATCCGCCGCTCCCGGTCCTGCCCCTACAAAATGAATCATCTCTTCTCTCCCCTGCCTTTCTTAATCGTCACTTGCTAATATACCATGTCAGATCACATATTCTTAACTTCTTCCAACAACGCTTCTGCTTTCCTTGTCATTCCAAGGATTCCGAATTCCGGCGAGAACATCACCGCTCCGATCTCAAGACCGGCTCCGGCCCGCATGTTCAAGTGTCCTTCCGCCTTTTCCATGACCGTACACATAACCGGTTCCAACAGCCCTTCCTCTTTCAGCAGCTCCAGCGCCTCCGAGGTCGTGACACATCCCATAATATCGCAGACCAGTTTCCTTCCGGCTCCGGCCATCGCCGCATGCGCGGCCAGCACTTCAAACCTTCCGTCCGCCTGATTAGAATGCGTATTCATGATCCCCGCGGCAACCTTCACAAGCTTTCCCACATGCCCGATCAGCAGGATTCCTTTCATCTGGAGCCGCACCGCTATATCTATTACTTCTCCGATATAATTACTGCATTTTACCGCCGCGTCCCCCTGATACCCCAACGTATCGTGAAGGAAATCACTTCCGTAATTCCCCGGAACCACATAACAGATGTCATGGCCGGCATTCCTTAATACACTCATCTGTGCATAGATCGTATCGATCAATGCCTGCTCGCTCATAGGTTCTACGATTCCGGTCGTCCCAAGAACCGAGATCCCGCCCTCGATCCCAAGCCGCGGGTTGAAAGTCCGTCCGGCAAGCTCTGCTCCCTCCGGAATCGAGATCACAACGGCGATACCACCCTGATATCCATAAGAAGAACATACGCTCTCTACTGCTTCCCGGATCATCTTTCTTGGAACCGGATTGATCGCAGCCTCCCCCACCGCCAGGCCAAGTCCTTTTCTGGTCACAATCCCGACTCCTTCGCCGCCCCGAAGCCTGACGCCCGGCTCCTTCGTCTTCTCCGCTTTCGCATAGACACAGACGCCGTCGGTCACATCCGGATCATCCCCGCTGTCCTTCCTGACCGCGCAGGATACCCAATCCAAACCCCTGGCAGGCTTCTCCACTTCCAGATAAAGTTCAATCCCTTTCGGCGTGTGAAGCCTTACCTGCCTGACCGCCTCATCTCCCAGAAGCATCTGCACCGCCGCTTTTGCCGCCCCTGCGGCGCAGCTCCCTGTCGTATACCCTGTCCGCAGCCTTTTCTGATTCTTCCATACATACTTGCTATTCACATTCTCCATAAGAAATCCCTGTTCTCATTCATTACTGCTTATTTGCCAGCCATCTGCTTTTCCTGCTGCTCGATCACGAAAGTGTGTTATGGAATATACTCACACACGATCTCCTCCCGGCTCCTCACTTCCTCAAGCAATTCCCGGAGCCTCTCGTTACAGCTCCCCCATGGAATATCCGTATAGATTACCTTTCTGCTCTTTAGCGCCGCCTCTTTTGCCTCCCGGTAGACCGGATCGCTGATCGGCCGGAACGGTTCCTCCAGAATCACCCGTCTTGCCAGATATCTGGCAAGACGGCAGTCCACGTCATTCCGGTACAGAATCCCCGCAATGAACGGAATCCCTTCCTTCTGCAGCCGCCGATAGACCGGAATCCCCCTTCCGCACGCGGAGATCACCATAGTCTCCGCCTCTCCCTCGGCTTTCGGAAGCTCTATGCTTCCAAAGACCGGATCAAAACTTCCCTTGTCAAAATCATATAACTGCCGGATGAATTCTTCCCGGAAGATATCCTCCGGATACCCGTAATCGTACACACATCCCGCTTTGACCGGCATCACCTTATCCGACACTTTTCCGGCAAGATCAATCTCATGCAGGGACATAATAACCGTGATTCCTCTCTCCTTCGCCATCTTACGCAGAACAGCAAGAAGCTCCAGCTTGTATTTGATATCCAGAAATGAGGTCGGCTCGTCCAGGACCAGTATCTCCGGCTCCTGGCAGATGGCGCGCGCAAGGAGTACGCGCTGCTTTTGACCGTCGCTTAAGGCGGTAAAGAGCCGGCTCCCAAGTTCCTTAACCTTCACAAGCTCCATGGCCCCGTCCACCTTCTCTTCATCCTCCCTTCCGAGAATGCCAAGTCTCCCGGTATAGGGATACCGCCCGGTGGCAACGATATCACGGCAGGTCATCAGCTCCGGTCTTACCCTCTCCGTCAGGACTACCGCCATCTTCCGGGAAAGTTCCTGGTATGTGTGCTTCGGCAGCTCCTTCTCCCCGATGATGACCCGTCCTCCCAGCAGCCGAAGCTGCTTCGTAATACTCTTGAGGATCGTCGACTTCCCTGCTCCGTTCGGTCCCACCAGTGTCAGTATCTCTCCTCTGCCCAGACAGATATCGATCCCCTCAAGCAGCGCCCTGCCCTCATAGCCTACCTTAAGATCCTCCGTACGAAAATAATAATCCGCCATATTATGGTTTCTTCCTTTCACAATAACCATTGACTCCTCCGCTTCAAGCCTGACGCTCTGCCGCCTGACGCAAAGACACTAATTCGCCGAACGGCGTATCAACATCCAGATAACCACCGGCGCGCCAAAGACAGACGTTACCGTGCTGATATTAAGCTCCAGCGGCGCAAACGCCATCCGCGCGGTCAGATCGCAGAACATACAGAACACTGCCCCGCCCAGAAAAGAAGCCGGAATTACGATCAGCGGTTTAGAAGTCTGAAGAGCCAGTTTCACAAGCTGCGGTACCGCTATCCCTACAAACGAAATCGGTCCTGCAAAAGCCGTCACGCAGGCCGAAAACACACTGGAGAGTACAATCAGAATCACCCGGAACATCCGGATATCCACGCCCATGCTCCTGGCATAAGCCTCCCCCATCTGATAGGCTCCGATAGGTTTCGACAACAGGAAGGTAAGAAGAAACGCGGCGCCGATAATCAACGCTCCAACCTTCACATTCCCCCAGCTCATCCCGGAAAAACTTCCCATGGACCACCCCCGCAGATTCACAATATCCGAATCCTCGGCAAATGTCACAATAAAATCCGTAACCGCCGAACAGATATAAGAGATCATAATCCCGGCGACCAGAAGCGACGACATGCTTTGAAGACGCTTCGAAACCAGCAGTACAAACCCCACAGATATCAGCGAACCTGCGAATGCCGCTGCCACCAGAGCAAAGGATGACATGCCGCCGATACGACCCAGCGGAAATATCATGACCAGAGCCACCGTCATCTTCGCACCTGAGGATATCCCAAGGATATATGGCCCCGCAACAGGATTATGAAAGAAGGTCTGAAGGAGGAATCCGGATAAGGACAGCGCTCCGCCCAGAATCGCCGCCATCAGGACCCGCGGCATCCGGATCAGCCAGATAATGCGGTATTCCGTCCCCTCCTTCCCTCCGGCAAAGATAATCCTGCCGATCTCTGCCGCAGAGATATCTACAGTCCCCGTATTGATATTGATCATAACCATCGCCAGAAAAGCCGACAGCATAATCACAAATACTGCCGCATAACGGCTGCGTCTTCTTAAGTTTTCATAATGGAAAGTATTCTCTGTCATTCCTTCACCCTGCTTAAAAACGTCATCTCATCCTCATCTCCGTCCGTCAGCATGATATGGATATCCGTGATCATTCTGGCCGCTATATCCGACGCCTGATAGAAATCCTTATCCGTACAGAAGACATTGCCCTCCTTCACTGCCTTGATATCTCCAAGGACCTCATTCTTCGCGGTCAGTTCTTCTATGGAATTTAATTTATTATCAATCGAAGCATTATAGATCAGATAATCCGCATCGGCCGCCGCCGCGTAGAATTCCTCCATCGTGACCGCCGCCGTACCTCCCTTATCCGTAAGACTGTCAAAGGGATAGTTTCCGCCTGCAATCTCGATCATCTTCGCTATATAATCCGTACCCGTCCTTACCACCGCCTGTCCGCCTGTATTAATATAGAAATATACCACGGACTTTCCTGTATTTTCGATCCCTTCCAGTTCATCCAACACCTTCGTCTGCTCTTCAAAAAAGTCCTCTGCCTCTTCTTCCCTGCCAAGCAGGGCTCCGTAGACTTTGATCCATTCCACTCTGCCCAGAGGATGGCTTTCATTACTGGAACAGTCGATCAATACGGGGATATCCATCATCTGAAGCAACTCAAGAATCTTCGGCGTATGATGGATCATCTGAGATTCCACCGCCAGGTCGCATCCCTCGTCCACCAGCATCTCATAATCCGGTTCGCTGTATTTCCCCGCAAACTTTATCTCACCGGCTTCCATGGCTTCCCGCGCCGCGTCCACGTACCAGTCATCCGCCTGAAGCCCGCTGAACCTGACCGCGCTTAACCCGTCAAGGGCATGGAACATAGCCATCGTCGCAGTACCGGCGACATAGATCTGATCAAACGGACTTTTAAGAACCGTCATCCCCTCCGGCAGATCATCCGGAACCTCTGCTCCCTCCGGTACGACCAGATAGGTAAGACTGCCCTCTGCCTCAATCACCTTAAAATCATCGCTATAATAATAGATGTGAAAATTCTCTGCATACTCAGGCTCAAGAACCGACTCGCAAGTCAGTCCTTCGATTCTTGGCGCGTCAGAGACTCCCCCTTCTCCTCCGCCTGCATTCTCCGCATTTTCACCGTCAAAGATTATCTCATATACATCTTTCCACTCTTCCTGTCCTTCCCTGGTCTTCTCTTTGGACGCCAGATCCACGAATATCGGAATCCCCAGCTCCATGCAATACCCTGCTGTCTCTCTGTATTTTTCCTGCCGGGCCTCTGCCGGGCCTCCTGCTTCTTCTCCATCTTCTGCAGCCAGGATGTCTGCAGGCATAACTGCCAAATCACACTGTTCTTTAACCAGAAGCTTATAATCTATATCATCATAAGAGCCTCCGAAGATTATCTTACCTTCTTCCTCAAGTTTCCTCACATTCTCCGCCGGACAGTCTTCTTTTATACCCGTCAGCGCAAGATTCCCAAGTTGTTCTTGATCATCCATCCAGCATAAGACCGGTCCGGAAGCGACATACGCATGAAAGCTCTCTTCCCCGTCTTCCCTGCCCGGACGCCGGATAACCACTATCTCTTTCTCAAGGCCTGCCGGAATCTCGGCATCGGACGGCACGATCAGATAGCGGATTACCTCGTCATCACTGATACCAGGTTTTGTCTCAATACAGGTAATCCCTTCTTCATACCGGAAGATCCTATAGTGTTCGGCGTTCTCGGCTTTCTTCTCATCTTTGAATGTCAATCCGGCGATCTTTGGCGCCTCATCACCGGATTCCCCGAGTGACGGACCGTCATCTGCCTCTTCCAGATATACAAAGACTGAATATGTGATCTCATGATTCGACGACATCTTGGTCGTACACCCGACGACCGTATTATTCTGGTTCAGCCGCACCGGTATCTCAAAAGCAGAAGTATCTTCTGTGTTTGAGCCCTCATAGGTCTCACCGTCTATCTTTACATAACTGTAAGAACCACTGTCAAAGATCAGCGACGCATAAGCCTTACCATCCCGAACCACTACCTCGGGGCAGCTAAGCTCCACCCGCCCGGTTCCGCCTGTGAAGCCGAATTTATCCGGTGTATAACTGCCGTCTTCCAAATCCGCAGCATAATTCTCACCGGCAGTTTGCTGCCGCGTGTCCGGAGAATTGATAACTTTTAACCTCCATCCGGCAATGAAGATTAAAATACAAGAGATAACTGCCAGGAATGCTATGTATTGCTTCCTCTTTAATCTTATCCCCATAGAGTTCCCTCTCTTAATCTAATTTAATTTTATGAAATATTTTTGGAAAATGTAACGGGAATCCGCTGCAACGAACAAAATATAGTTTCCCGTTGTAACGCCTATAATCTCCAAGCATCGCAAACAGGAAAGGGTTTTCCCTCTCAACACTTGGTCATAATCCCGTAACCAGCAAACAACGTTTAAAAGCGGGTATTCTGACTTAGGTATCTTCGCGGAATTTCCGTCTTCCCATAGGATAACTCCTACAGTGACCCGGGAACCGGCTCAGGAATCATCTCCTGTGCCCCTCCCCGATGGAATACCGCTCCTCCAATACAGCAACGGGTATTGTGCAGGACTCCCACCTGCTTCCCCTGCAATTCCTTCGGCAAAGAATTTACTTCTAAACGGTTTATTCATATTCTGTATTTCTGAAACTTCTTATCTAAATCATCACAAACCTCCTTCACAGGCTTCCCTGTCTCCCCGGGCCTCCTGATAACGACCAGTGTTGTTCCTGTCTCGGAACACGCCTGTATCTTTTCCTTCATCCCTCCGGCAGCGCCCGACTCTTTCGTCACGAAAAAGGAAGCGCCTGCATAATGGATTGTCGCTATGTTCATTTCCTTTGAAAACGGAGCCTGCATTGCGATCAGATGCCTTCCTCTGAATCCGCACCTGGCGCTTGATTCCACTGAATCCGGCACAGAAAGCACTCTCGCGTAACACCGTGTCTGATAATCCGGTATCTCACAGAATTTCCGAAGCTCCTTACTCCCGGTTGTTATAAGTATATTCCCCTTCACAGACTTCAGATATTCTACCGCCTCCTGCAAAGAATCCACACAGATCATCTTTTCCGGTTTCTCGTCTTCCGTCTCTTTCATCTTCTCCCGCAGACATCGAATGTACTCAGCGGGCGCCCTCTCACACGCCCATCGGATATTATCCGAGATTGCTACGGCAAAAGGGTGCGTGGCATCGATCACCAGATGAATCGGCCGTCCTGCGATAAGTTCCAGGATCTCTTCTCTGTCCATCCTCCCGCAGATTACCTCCGCCTTCTCATCCGCCCTGACGCTTTCTCTTCCATACTCTGTGGCAACACTCAAGGTCACGTCTATATCAAATCTTCTCAGGAAATCAAGAATGGCCAGACTCTCCGTCGTCCCACCGAATACGAGTACTCCGGGCATCTTCCCTTTCTTTTCCTCTCTCACTTTCTTCTCCTCTCTCCAGGCCGAATCCTCACTCATGATTATCTATTTGCCCCTCTTCTGCTCCGCCTGTCCCTGTCGTTCGGCAGATAAAGCTGCTCACAGGAATGACAATGTCTTCTGCTCTGTCACAAGGGCAAAGGTCAGTCCACCCACAATTCTTTTCGCCTGCAGCAAACTTCCATCCATAGAGCAGCGCCTTGCGGCTCGCTCACATACATTATCTACTCCTGTAATCTCCTGAACAAACCTGGAACCTGCCATCTTCCCCCTAACCTTCTGAAGTTCCGACGGCGGGAACGTATAAAAGGGTATCCCGTATTCCCGGGCGAATTCCAGAATACCGGGTTCGTCTTTCTTGAGATCGATGCTTGACAGCTTCACGATATCCTCAAACCGAAAACCATATTCCTTCAGTAGTTTCCCTAAGGATGTCTCGATCTGCCGCTTCGTTATCCCCCGCCTGCACCCAATCCCCACCACAATCCCGCAAGTTTTCAAAGGCTCCAGCACAAGGATATTCTCTCTTCTCTCTTCTTTCTTCTGCGTCACCGCAATCCCATATGAATAACCGGCAAGACCGGCCATACTATCGCACCGTTCAAGTCCGGACGGAAGGCTGTCTCCTGCCGGCAGTTCACTATAGAAACCCACCGTCTCTTCTTCCAGCAGCGCCGCGGATATCTGTGTCACAAGATGCCGGTCCGTGATCTTAAGGCCGTTATGTCTTGCAAATACATCAACGGCAAATTTCTCCCTTACATCTGTTGCTGTAGTGATCACCGCCGATGCATGCACGGCTTTCTCTATCTCTCTGGCAATCTCAACCCCTCCGCCTATATGCCCGGAAAGAAGCGGAATCACATACTCTCCCTTCTCATCCATCACAAGCACCGCCGAATCCGTATACTTATCCCTGACCCAGGGCGCAATATACCTCACCGCAATTCCGGCGGCGCCCACGAATATGAATGTCTTCTTACCCCATTGCTGTCCGATCCACGTCTTCATATCCATATCAAGAACCGGTAAATCTTCCGATCCTCTAAGCCTTGCCGCCGTATATCCTTCACATATGTAACCACAATCCGACAATTCCTTCTGAATCCGCCTGTTTAACTTATTTGCCTCTCTGGTGAAGCTAAATACCACAATTATTCTGTCATCTTTCATATACATACATATAAGTTCCGCCGCATCAGTAATTCACAAGCTCCGTAAGGCTTGGAATCAGTGTATCCGTCGACGTCGCCATCACATTATTCAGAAACAGTATGTTCTTGATCTCTTTTTCCTTAATCAGCTCTGTCAGGCTATTCGGGTAGAAACGGTAATCCACTACGTATACATACTCATAATGGTCTACAAGAAACGGTACGAACGCATTTCCGTAAGACTCTTTTATCACAAGACAGGAGCTGCCGTCACTTTTATCCGGATTCTGAATCCATGCAAGCGGCTGGTCGCTGCCTATGAAGCAGTTATACTTGGACGCCGAATTCCATCCCGACACATCCGTAATAACCTTATAGTCCATCGTAGTTCCGTTCTTGTCCAAGAACTGCATCTCATTCGTCGCCAACGGAATATATGCCGTCACCGAATCCGGATTATTCCCCAGCGCAGGCGCCTGGTTACAGTAAGAATACATGGTGCCCAGAAAATTATCGAAGGTCATCGTCTCATAACTGTCTATCGGCGTCGGCTTCATATCCTGTACATCCATAAATTCACAGTACGCATAGTACGCCCCCAAAGCGGTCCAATGATGGTCGCTTCGGAAATATAAGTACTCATCATTATGGTTTTCCAACGTGGCAAATGCATCTACCGTAGTCACCTTATCATCCAAATGATCGTAAATATACTGAACAGCCTCCTTCTGATCATTGCTGCCCAGCTCTTTTTGAAGCTTGGGGTCCAGATAGACTCCGCTGCTAATGGGCACCACCATGTCATAGACCTTAACTTCTTCATCAACCTTGCCCGCCAGAGTATTTACTGCTTTCACATATTCATCCGTAACCTCCTGGCTAAATCCAAACAGACTGAATGCCGTATCTTCCGCGAGATAAACTGCGCCGAACTGCTCCTGGATCTGTCCGATCGCCCGCTGTTTTGTACCGTCCTTCAATGTCTTATCCTGCTTTTCATCCGCAGACTCTTCCGCATCCTTCTCTTTCTTATCCTTCGTTTCCGAATCGCCTGCAGATGCCTGCATACTTCCATATATCTGCTTCGTCTGTATGCCATATGCCGAACGAAACTTCATATTCCTTGAGATCAGCCAGTCGCGGAACGGAAATGTATCCGCATACCAGGTATTCATACTCTCAAAAAACTCGCCGTTCCACACGGTTTCCAGAGTCGGTTTCGGAAATTTCGCCAAAGTACGCTTCTCAACAGCCGATTCCTTCGGACGCAGCGGAATAATGAGCGCAGTCAACGCAAAAAAGAGCAGAACACTCGCAAATACATATATTTTCTGCCTGACATATTTTCTTTTTCTCTTTCGTCTCATATTCTGATGCCTTCCCTCTAAAATTGAAAATACAAAAATGGATTATAACTATTCCCCACAAGAGCCATCGTAGCGACAATAACAAGCACTGACGGACCGACTACTTCCACAGCCATGTATATGTAACGTACGGCTTTAATCCTGCCCAGTCTCTTCCTGCCCCAATGATAAGCGTTCTTCAGCAGCGGAGTACAGGCAATAATGGCCGCCGCTATGAAAAACATGTTATTTTCAAAAGTCATTCCTATCTCCATGCTCGTGAACCCATTGCCGTTCAATCCAAGCATGCCCTTCAGCACATGGCCGAGATATGGCATGCTGCTGAATTTAAAAAGTATCCACCCAAAGTATACGATCACCAATGTATAGATATGCCCCACCGCTTTCGGAAGCTTCTTAAGCTTATCCAGAAAACCATTCTTCTCAATCACCAGGAAAATGTAATAGAACAGTCCCCAGAATACAAAATTCCAGTTCGCGCCGTGCCACAGCCCTGTCAGCGCCCACACCGCCAGCAGATTCAGCATAGTCCTTCTCTGCCCTTTCCGGTTACCTCCAAGAGGGATATAGATATAATCCCGAAAAAAGGAACTTAAGGATATGTGCCAGCGTCTCCAGAATTCCGTCACCGAATCCGCCATATATGGATAGTTGAAGTTCTCTTTGAAATGAAAACCTGTCATCCATCCCATTCCGATCGCCATATCTGAATACGCCGAAAAGTCAAGATATATCTGGAGCATATAAAGCAGTACCCCAAGCCACAGACCCGCAGCCGGTATTCCGTCCAGCTCTGCCAGTTTCTGCGGGAACATTGCATCCGCTATTTCTGCACAGGAATTCGCAAATACAGCCTTCTTCACCAACCCGATCGTAAAACGATTAATCCCTTCTCCAACTTCCGATAACCTCACCCTGCGGTTCTCTATCTCGTACGCAACGTCTTTGTAACGCACGATCGGTCCTGCTATACACTGGAAGAACAGCCCCGCATACAAAAGCACCAGCCAATATTTCCTCTGGGCCTCTACATCTCCCCAGTATACGTCAATCACGTAGGAGATCAACTGGAACGTATAGAATGAGATTCCAATCGGCAGGACGATATCCGGAATGTTCTCCGGAAAACCCGTAATACTCTTAAGATTCCCAAGCAGGAACACTGCATATTTATAATATGCCAAAAGCCCCAACTGCAGGCTGATTCCCGCAATCAGAAATATCCGCCTCTTGCGCGGATCATCCCTGTTATCATCAATCAGTATCGCTGACAGCCAACTGATCAGGCACATCAACAACAGAATCACCAGGTATTTTGGTCCGCCCCATGCGTAGAAAATCAAGGAAGCAACCAACAGCACAATATTCTTCTTATTCAGCGAATCCATAAAACAATAGACCATCATCGTAACTGCAAAGAACAGAAAGACGAATAAAAGACTCGAAAAAACCATGGCTCTTTCCCCCAACAACTTTCATTGACTTATACTAGTATAATCCACTTATCAGCAATATTCAAATATATTCTTCACAATTTGACACAAATTTGGCACAAAAATATGGCATCGCATTGCCTTTCCAAGACTATACGATGCCATATGCACTTATCACTTTTTCTTACGGAATCTACCAGTCCGTATAGATATCGATTGTACCGCTCGCACAACCTGTATCATAGACTATCGCCGTGCCCAAAGATGTCTGAACCACCGTTCCTTTCGGATAGTCGCTGCTTGCAACACACAGATATCCGTTCCCGTCCCGGATCGTACCGTCCGATGCGACATGCCGCCCCGGAATATTCAATCCATGTCCCGGTAAAACCCTCTGACTATAATATGTCTCACGGTGCCCGTTAAAATAGTTCACACCCTTGTCCTTAGTCAGTATACCGCTTCCTGACGGAGGAGTATAAGTGGTATTGCCTCCGGATACACTGCCGTTATTCGTCGTAGTATTATTCGTGCTATTCTGGGACACCTGCACTGACTGTCCCGCTCTCTCCGCCTCGGCCTTCTGAGCTTCTCTCGCCGCTTTTGCAGCCGCTGCAAGCTCTTTCGCCAACTGTTCATCCTTCAGTTGCTTGATCTTTGCTTCCAAAGCCACCAGATCCGCCGATGTCGACGCCGCTTTCGCTTTCAATTCCTCACGATTGACACTGAGTTCTTCTTCCAGTCTCAGGCAGGCTTCCTGCTGATCTTTCAGATGCTCTTCCTCTGCTTCTATGGCGCGCCGTAATTCCTGTAATTCTTCAAACATATTACGGTCGTATTCACTCATAGTCTGAACAAAGTGCACTTTATTCACGAAATCCGCCATACTCTCTGCCGATAAAATCAATCCCAGAATCGGTTCTCCACTGTTTTCGTAGATATACTGTATCCGGATCTTCATCTCATCATAGTACGTTTCTTCGTTCTTTCTCGCAATCGCAAGCTGCTCCTCTGTCTTCGCAATGTCACCGTTTACCGCCTCGATCTCCATCTCGTTATCTGCGATCTTAGTACCTATCTCCAGAAGTTCTCCGTTAATACTATCCAGAGTATTCGACAAATCCGATGACCTGTTCTCCAGACTGCTTATATCGGCCGCGTTTGCTTCCAAAAGCACACCCAGCAGACATACCACGCATAAGCAGACCGTTATCACACGTAACTGTTGTCTCAATGCTATTCTCATAATACCTTTCTTTCCTAAGTTATTTTGGGAATAAAAAGATTTTATTCCCAATATTTTATTATGCTTTCATATTTTACTATTTTTCAGGCCGCTTGTCAATCAATCTGAGAAATTTATTACAAAAGTATTACGAAAATCTGAAAAATCCGCACTGTCCACACAGGATTTTTATGCAATCTTTGCTTTCGCCGTCTCTGCCAGTGACGCGAATCCCGCCGCGTCGTTCACTGCCATCTCTGCCAGCATCTTTCTGTTGATATCAATGTTCGCAAGCTTCAGTCCATGCATGAACTTGCTGTAAGACAATCCATTCAGTCTTGCCGCAGCGTTGATACGCGCGATCCATAATTGACGCATCTGACGCTTACGCTGCTTTCTTCCCGCGTAAGAAGATGCCAGCGCCCTCATTACGGACTGCTTTGCTACTCTGTACTGTTTGGAACGTGCTCCTCTATATCCTTTTGCCAGTTTTAAAACTCTGTTATGCTTCTTTCTAGCGTTCATTCCGCCTTTAATTCTTGCCATGTCTTGTCTCCTCCTTCAATACTTTGATCCATTATCTTAAAGATATGGTAATACTTTCTTCATGTTCTTTACATTTGTTTTATCAGTAATGATTGATTTCCTAAGATTTCTCTTTCTCTTTGCAGACTTCTTAGTTAAGATATGGCTCTTATACGCTTTATTTCTTTTTAACTTTCCTGTACCTGTTTTTTTGAAGCGCTTTGCAGCTGCTCTATTTGTTTTGATCTTTGGCATGATAATTTCCTCCTTAAATTTAGTAAATATATTTTTAACGTTTTTCAGTTAAAACCATGCTCATACTCCTGCCCTCAAGCTTGGGAGCCTTCTCGATGCTGGCAACATCCTTAAGCATCTCCGCAAAATCGTCCAGGATATGCTTACTCTGCTGTACATGTGCCATCTCCCGGCCTCTGAAACGCAGGGTAATCTTAACTTTATTGCCTTTACTGATGAACTTCTTGGCATTATTGACCTTCGTATTCAGGTCGTTGGTATCAATATTTGGTGAAAGACGCACTTCCTTCACTTCAACGGTCTTCTGTTTCCTCTTCGCCTCTTTCTCCTTCCGGGCAAGTTCATATCTGTATTTACCGTAGTCGATAATCTTGCATACCGGCGGCTGAGCTTTCGGAGCGATCTTCACGAGATCCAGTTCCGCTTCCTGGGCAAGCCTCATCGCCTCTTTGATCGGCATGATTCCCTTCTGTTCTCCATCTTCTCCGATTAATCTTACTTCCTTGTCTCTGATCTGCCCGTTAATCATTAAATCGCTAATAGTCGTGCACCCCCATCATATAAATAAAATAAGTGAATAGTTCTCAGACTATCCACTTATTATCTCTGCACAACCATCCCGGACACAAAATGATACAACAACAAATACCATTCCTCCGAAACCCTTATACACAATATCAAACCAATAGTCACCCTATCGTGCTATGGTGAGAGTGGATACTCTGCTTCTTTTAACTTCACACCATGTTAATTTAACACATCTGTCTTCCTGTGTCAATACCTGATTTTCAAACTTATATACAAAATCATATACAAAATTCTACTTATCACATAATTATTGGAACATTAGAAGTCCTGACATCTTCTGTCCCTGCTGTTCCATCTTCTTTTTCTGCAGCATCACAGAGACGCTCTGCAACGTCTGCTGATGCTTCAGTTCCTGGACCATCTTCGCAATATCCGAATCTCCCATCCGGCTCTGAGACGCCGTCAGGTTGACAGAAGCATAGTCATTATAATTAATGGCATGTTCCAGAGCATTCGACTGTGCTCCCAGGGAACTACGGCTGCTGGTCACTTTTGCCAGGGCATCGTCTATCGCCTGCAGGTCAAACCCCTTCGTAACATCAAAGTCTGCAATACCAAGGGACTCTAATGTGGAATTAACGGAATGATTGACGGTAACAGAAGCACCGTCTGCATCTGCCACAAGCCGGACGCCGTTATTCTGGCTCCCGTCTAATATGTTCATGCCGTTAAACCGGCTCTGCGTAGCAACGTGTTCGATCCCCTGCTTCAGATGTTCGATCTCTTTCTGAATCTCCTGACGGTTTGAGTTGTTCAGCGTCGCGTTCGTGGACTGAAGAGCCAGACTGCGGATTCGCTGAAGAGAATCTGTAATGCTGCCCAGCGCTGAATCAGAAGTATTCAACAGGCTGATTCCGTCGGAAAGATTCTTAGTACCTGTATTATAACCAGTAACCTGCGACTTCTCTTTTTCTACAATTGCCAGATCGGACGCGCCGTCAGCAGCGGACATCAGCCGGTTTCCACTTGCAATATGTCCGTATAGATAAGGCGATGTGGTGTTAATCCTGTTAATTGCCGAGATACCGCTCATACCTTATTCCCCCTTTCTGTTGTTATATATAATATCGTTCAATTATAGAAAAAGTTTACCATATTTTTCATAAGATGTAAATTGAAAGAAACCTTTGATGAACTTAATCATCAAAGGTTTCTTTCAATTTATCCATGAATCCTTTTTTCTTCTTTCCTGACTTTGTCTCGCTTCCTGCCGTGCTTTCCGCCGACTGCAGCGTATTTCCCGACAACTCGTCAAATCTCCGAAGCGCCTCTTTCGCCTCTGAACTTAAGTGTTCCGGCGTCTGAATCACCAGCGTCACATAGTGGTCGCCCCGCACGCTGGAATTCCGAAGAGAAGGAACTCCCTTACCTTTTAAACGTACTTTCGTATCTGTCCTGGTTCCCGGCTTCACGGTATAGATCACTTCTCCGTCCACAGTCTTAACCCGGACATCCGCCCCAAGAGCCGCCTGAGCGAAAGAAATCGGAACGGTAGAGAAGATATGCATATCCTGCCTCTGGAAAATCGGATGCCTGGATACCACCACTTCCACCAGAAGATCTCCTCTCGGCCCTCCATTTACACCTGGCTCGCCTTTCTCACGGATACGTACGCTCTGTCCGTTGTCGATTCCCGCCGGAATCGTAACCGCAATCTTCTTACGATTGGATGTATAGCCTGTTCCGCCGCAATCCGAACATTTCTCACGGATAACCTTACCGGTTCCGTTACATTCCGGACAGGTCTGGACATTCTGCACCATCCCGAAGAAGGACTGCTGCGTATATACCACCTGTCCCTTACCGCCGCATTTCGGACAAGTCTCCGGAGACGTCCCTGGTTTTGCCCCGGTTCCGCCGCATTTTGTACACGGATCCTTCAGGACCATATCCAGCTCTTTCTCACATCCGAATATCGCTTCCTCAAATGTGATCCTGACACTCTTGCGGATATTCATTCCCTTCATCGGCCCCTGGCTTGCCCTGCCTCTCCTGCCGCCGCCGAAGAGATCACCGAAGATATCGCCGAAGATATCACTGAAATCAGCGCCGCTGAAATCAAAACCGCCGAACCCTCCGCCGCCGGCTCCGCCTTCGAACGCCGCATGCCCGAACTGGTCGTACTGACGGCGTTTCTCCGGATCGCTCAATACCGCATACGCCTCCGAAGCTTCTTTGAATTTCTTCTCGGCTTCCGCATCTCCGGGATTCATATCAGGGTGGTACTTCTTGGCAACCTGTCTGTATGCCTTCTTTAAAGTTGCGTCGTCAGCATCCTTGCTGACGCCCAGCACTTCATAATAATCTCTTTTTGATTCTGCCATAGTTTCTCCCTTTCTTCTATATAAACTCTCGGAATCCCTTTATGCCTGATTCTGTGAGAGTACATCTATATAAGAAGTCTGCACAGGATGTATTACTGTTCACACCTACGGCGCTCACAGCAACGAATCCTGCAAGAAAATACATAACGCCGTATACAGATAATTATGAGGAACCTTTACGCATACCTGCCTGCTTTGTATCCTCATAATTATCTGCACATAACTGACTCTCTATCTCTCTGACGCCGATACGTCTTCTGCCTTGTCTCAGGATGTCGGTGTATCGGCTATCATACAGTTTTAAGATTAGACTTCTTTATAATCTCCGTCTACTACGTCGTCTCCCTGGAAACCTTCCGGAGCCGGACCCGCGCCCGGATTCGGACCTGCGCCCATATTCGGGTCAGCGCCCTGCGCTGCCGCGCCTGCCTGCTCATACATCTTGGTAAATACTTTCTGCGCACCCTCCATCAGCTTATCCTTAGCCGCTTTGATCTCTGCGATCTGCGCGTCAGTCATATCTTCCATATTAACCTTGTCAAGCAGCTCTTTCAGAGCTTTGCAGTCTGCCTCAACCGCCGCTTTCTCTGACGGATCAATCTTGTCTCCCACTTCTTTCAGCGCTTTCTCTGTCTGGAAGAGCATAGCGTCAGCGTCATTCTTTGTGTCGATACCTTCCTTACGCTTCTTATCCTGTGCCTCGAACGCCGCAGCTTCTTTGACCGCCTTATCAATATCTTCATCAGACATGTTCGATCCTGCCGTGATTGTGATATGCTGCTCTTTTCCTGTTCCGAGATCCTTCGCAGATACGTTCACGATACCGTTCGCGTCGATATCGAAGGTAACCTCGATCTGCGGTACTCCGCGCGGAGCCGGTGCGATTCCGTCCAGTCTGAACTGTCCAAGAGACTTGTTATCTCGCGCAAACTGTCTCTCACCCTGAACGACATTAATGTCAACCGCTGTCTGATTATCCGCGGCCGTGGAGAAGATCTGGCTCTTCTTGGTCGGAATGGTCGTATTTCTCTCGATCAGTCTCGTAGCGACGCCGCCCATAGTCTCGATAGACAGTGACAACGGAGTTACGTCCAGAAGAAGGATATCTCCTGCGCCTGCGTCTCCCGCGAGCTTACCGCCCTGAACAGACGCCCCGAGAGCTACACATTCATCCGGATTCAATGATTTGCTGGGCTCTTTACCTGTCAGACGCTTTACTTCTTCCTGAACTGCAGGGATACGTGTGGAACCTCCGACTAACAATACCTGGCCAAGCTCGGAAGCCGTGATTCCTGCGTCGGAAAGCGCTCTCTTAACCGGCTCGGAAGTCTTCTCTACCAGATCGTGCGTCAATTCATCGAATTTTGCCCTTGTCAGGTTCATATCAAAATGCTTCGGGCCTTCTGCGGTCGCGGTAATGAACGGCAGGTTGATGTTCGTCGTCGTCGCGGAAGACAGTTCTTTCTTTGCCTTCTCTGCAGCTTCTTTCAATCTCTGAAGCGCCATCTTATCTGTGGACAGATCCACGCCCTCCTGCTTCTTGAACTCTGCGATCATGTAATCTGTAACCTTCTGGTCAAAATCATCGCCGCCGAGTCTGTTGTTACCCGCCGTCGCTAATACTTCGATAACGCCGTCGCCAATCTCAATAATAGACACGTCGAAAGTACCGCCGCCTAAGTCATATACCATGATCTTCTGCTCTTTCTCATTGTCGAGACCATAAGCAAGAGCCGCCGCCGTAGGCTCGTTGATGATACGCTTTACGTCAAGACCTGCGATCTTACCCGCATCCTTGGTTGCCTGACGCTGCGCGTCATTGAAGTACGCCGGTACTGTGATAACCGCCTCTGTCACTTTCTCACCCAGGTATCCTTCTGCATCTGCTTTTAATTTCTGAAGGATCATCGCGGAGATCTCCTGCGGAGAATATTTCTTCTCGTCTACCGCTACCTTGTAATCGCTTCCCATCTCTCTTTTAATAGAAGAAATCGTCCGCTCCGCATTCGTAACAGCCTGACGCTTTGCCGGCTCGCCCACAAGACGCTCGCCTGTCTTTGAAAACGCAACTACAGACGGAGTAGTTCTGGCGCCTTCCGTATTCGCGATAACAGTCGGCTGTCCGCCTTCCATAACCGCTACACAACTGTTCGTTGTACCTAAGTCAATTCCTATGATTTTGCCCATGATAAATTCCTCCTGTTTTGATTTCATTAACTACTAGATTCTTTCTTAGTTCTACATGTTCGAGCTTCGCACTAAACTCGTGAAATACCTCGTTAAGTGCTTTTTTCTTCTTTCCCTGTTCTACTTGTTCGACTCTCTAGGCTCGATAATACCTCGCCAACTTCGTCGAACGAGCTTCGCACTAAACTCGTGAAATACCTCGTTAAGTGCTTTTTTCTTCTTTCCCTGTTCTACTTGTTCGACTCTCTAGGCTCGATAATACCTCGCCAACTTCGTCGAACGAGCTTCGCACTAAACTCGTGAAATACCTCGTTAAGTGCTTTTTTCTTCTTTCCCTGTTCTACTTGTTCGACTCTCTAGGCTCGATAATACCTCGCCAACTTCGTCGAACGACTTTCGCACTAAACTCGTGAAATACCTCGTTAAGTGCTCAATGTCAATTCGCTACTTTAACCATGCTGTGTCTTACTACGGAGTCGCGGTACATGTAACCTTTCTGGAATTCTTCGGCTACGATATTCTCGCCGAAGTTTTCATCTTCCACATGCATCACTGCATTGTGGAAATCGGGGTTGAATTCTGTCCCGACTGCTTCGATGGGTTTCACTCCCACGCCTTCTAATGTAGTCATCAGCTTCTTATACACCATCTCCATTCCCTGTACAAAGGGATTCTCTTTTTCTTCTTCCTTCACCGCGTGAAGCCCGCGCTCAAAATCATCGACTACCGGAAGAATCTTTTCTATGATATCTTTCGCGCCAATCTCGTACATCTGAGATTTCTCTCTGTCCGTACGTTTGCGGAAGTTATCAAACTCTGCCATCTGGCGGGTAAGCCGGTCTGTCAGTTCTTCTATCTTCTCATCTTTCTTGTCTTTCTTATTCTTCTTTCCAAAGAACTTTTTACCGCTTTTCTGCCCTTCTTCTTCGCCGCCGTCTGCCGTGCTGTCTGTATCAGCTTCGGCGTCCTCCCCGTTATCCTGAGTATCTTCTTCGCCGATGTCTTCTATTGTCTCTTCCTCTGCATCTTTTACAGCCTTAGAATCTTCTTTTTCAGTCTGATCCGACGCTGCCTTCTTTGCTTCCCTGACAGCTTCTTTTACCATCTCTTCCTGGCTTTTCTCCTGATGATCTCCCAAGGGTTCTTCCACCTTTCTTATTCTTTTTTATGAAACATCTGATCCAGCTCGTTCTGGAGCCGTTTCATAGATTTCAACACATGTTCATAATCCATTCTCTTCGGGCCGATAATACCTATCGTTCCCTTCATGCCGTCTCCTAATTCATAAGTCGCGGTAACGACACTACAATCTTTCATATTCTGAACCGGGCTTTCATCTCCGATATAGACCTGAATCCCGGTATTTTCTTCTTTTGCCAGTGTCTGCGTTACCAGCTCGGTCAACTGCTGCTTTTCCTCAAACGCATTGATAATCTCCTGTGCGCTCTGATTGTCGCTGAGCTCCGGATATTTGAAAATATTCGTAGTTCCGCTTGTATAGATCTGCATATCCTCATCAATCTGGATAGCGTCTGCCACGGCGTCCAGGACATCGCTGATCACTCCGCTGTGTACTCCTGCCTGTTCCTTTAATCTTGCGATCAGCCCCAGGCTGATCTCTTCGATAGGCATGCCGTTGAGCGTTGTATTAAGAAGCATATTCAGCTTCAGCAGGTTCTCATTGCTGAGAGATTCTTCAATGCGGATGATCTTATTCTTGATAACATTGCCGCCAAGCACGATCACTGCAATCACCTGTTCTTCATCCACCATGGACAACTGAATAAACTTAATCTTATTCGAGCTGCTCATCGGGGTAGAAACCATTGTCGCATAATTCGTGTTGGTCGCAAGAACCCTCGCCGCCTGCTTCAGAAGCTGCTCCATCCGGTCCGCCTTATCAAGCATCTGCTCCTGCAGCTCGCCAAGCTCCTGCTCTTTCTCTTCCATCAGCATATCTACATAGAGTCTGTAACCTTTATCCGAAGGGATACGTCCGGCCGACGTATGAGGCTGCATGATATATCCCAGCTCTTCCAGATCTGCCATCTCATTGCGGATAGTTGCGGAACTCAGGTTCAGATCCGTGTATTTTGAGATTGTCCTCGAACCTACCGGCTCACCGGTCTCAAGATAATTCTTTATTACAGCATGCAGAATCTTAAGTTTCCGGTCGCTAAGTCCGTGCTCTGATATCATCCATCCTCCTCCTTTCAGATTGATCTGTTAGCACTCTATAATTTTGAGTGCTAACATCTTCGTTTATTAATGTATCACTACCTTTTTCTTTTGTCAACACTCTTTATATATTTTTTAGAAACAGATTGAATCGACCGGGAGGGGCATCCAAAAAGGCTGTCCGGAAAATTCAATTCTGGACAGCCTTTTTAATTATATCCACTTATATCCTTAACCCGGTTCCATACTTATCCCAGGTTCTTAGACAATCGCTCTTCAAACGCCTCTTCCGGCACCGGTTTCGCATAGCGGTATCCTTGCGCGACGCGCGCTCCTATCTCCCGCATAAGCTCCACATCCGCATCCGTCTCCACACCTTCACAGACGATCTGTGCTCCCAGATCATCCGCAAGATCCACGATACCCTTCATAATCTTCACCTGACGTTCCCTGTCCTCTTGATTCAGCAGGAAGGAACGGTCAAGCTTAATGACGGAAGCAGGTATTCTCTCGATAACGCCAAGGGAAGAATACCCTGAGCCAAAATCATCAATCGAGAGCCGGACTCCCTTCGCATGCAGGTCGTCCAGAGTCCTCCTTGCAAGATTCTCCTGCATCTCCTCCACGACGAGCGTCTCCGTTATCTCAACCTCGATTAACTCTTTCGGGATACGATACTCATCCAGCACCTGCTCGAACCGTTTGGCAAAATCAGGCTTGACAAAATGCATCCTGGAGAAATTACAGGAAATCGTCACCACTTTCTCACCGTTATCCATCCGTCTGCGAAGCATTCTGCACACACACCGCAGCACGAAGAAGTCAATCTCCGTTACCTTTCCGGTCTGTTCATAATACGGCACGAAATACCCCGGTGATCTCACCATACCCGACGCCGTCGGATCCAGGAAACGCACCAGCGCCTCGGCGCCTACAATTTCTTCTGTGTTGACATCTACCTTCGCCTGATAATAAGTAACAAAATTCTCATCAATATCCACGGAATCCAGCAGCTTTTTCCGCTCGTGGCGCTCCCGTACCGCTTTCTCAAGAGCCTCGTCATAGATCTGGATATTCTCACCGCTGCCGTTCTCTATAAAATCAATCGCCTGGCTCGCACAGGCAATGGCTCCCCGCAGATCATCGCTGTCCGGCGGTATAAAGTAAATACCCATCTGAACCTCTATCTGAACTCCGATTATCTGGAAAATACGTTCTTCGATGAATTGCCAAATTCTCCTGACTCTCTCAGGGATAGCTCCGTTCTCATCAGATATCAGGAAAGCAAAGTGATCCCCATCCGCCTTCACGCAGACCTCATTCTTATTATTGATACACTCATTCAGCGCCTCTGCAATCACGGTAAGGAGCTTCTGCCCGTTGTTCCATCCATAGATTACCTTGTAACGCTGGAACAGCAAGATATTGATGTAAACGATGGCATACTGCCGGGTGGCCCGATCTGTCAAGATATTCTTCTTACTTATATAAATCAGGTAATTCAGATTTCCTATGTCAATCTCCACGTCCTTATACATCAGATTTTGAATCTTTTTCGCATCCTGGATGAAATGCAGCGCCACTATTACGGCAATAAGGATAAGTGAATTGAGTATTAAAATAATGACGACGCTGTGCTCCTGCATGAACATCCCCACGCTTGCCAGGGAATACACATTACTCTCCAGCATATAATCGCTGATTGCTTTCGCATCTATTGTAAGCAATGTCTTGTTCAATATTCCTGCAAGTTCGGGACAGCGGTCAGAAACCGTCATCGAGATTCCCAGACCGTCGTTAAGTACGCTCTTTATCTCCAGGTCATAATACCCCATCTGAGAACTCAGCAAATATTCCGTCAAATAGCCGTCGCACATTACTGCATCTACCTTTTCACTTTTCACGGCATCCAGACATTCCAGCGGAGAATCATATACCTGAACGTCTGTGTCCGGAGAATCTATCAGATCCACAGCCTTTTCCTCGAGATATTCCACCGTCGCCAGTCTCTTAACCGACTCCAGCTCCGTGTCCTTTTTCGTGACAAACACCAGCGGAACCTGTACATAATCTTTCATCTTGGCGATCTGATGATCATGCGCTTCATCTTCTGTGTGAATACAATAGGACATAATGTCAATGCCGCCGTTCGACAGGGCAGTGCGCGCCTCTTCGGGATTTGCAACTTTCTTCCATTCAAGGGTAAGTCCTGTAAGCGTTGCAATCCCTTCCAGCATATCTTTTGTCAGTCCTTTACATTCCCCGTCCTCCTCATAGACAAAGGGATAATAACTGTCAAAATAGCCGACCTTGACCGAGTCCGTTTCAGCCAGATATTCCTTCTCGTCCAATGTAAACACAATCGTCTTGTCCAGCTTGCTCTGATAGAACTGGTTCATCAACTTTGTCTCCAGCTCCGGCTCATTCATCTTCAAATCGGCAACGGCATTGTTAAGCTCCCGTATAACATCATCATTTCCTTTATATGTAATGTAATAAAACGGCCTGGGAGCAAAACGTCCGATCAGGCGCTGTCCCTCCTCGATCTCCGTGAACGTATGGACTAAAGCGTCCACTTCCTTCCGGTCGAGAGCATCCTGCAATTCTGCCGTAGAATCATACTCCCTGATTTTAGGAGATGTAATTCCGTTGTCGGCGAGATAACCCATAAATTCTTCCCTGCGCACATAAGTCCGCACCATACCGAATGTAATATCCTTCATGGCGTCAAAATCCTCGTATGCAAGGCTGCTGTCCGGATTGGCGGCTATAATACCGAAAGTATAACCGCTTGACAGGTCCGCATACTGGTGAGTCTTTGCCCGTTCCGCCGAATACTGCGCGCTTCCCACCAGATCCGCCTTATGGTCAGCTACCAGTTTAAGCGCCGCGTCCCAGTCCTTACACTTCACATACTCAATCTCCCAGTTGGCATATTCGCGCAGTACATCCAAATATTCTACATCCATGCCGGAATAACTGCCGTCTTCCTCGATCGTATGATATCCCTGCATCGGAAAAAAAGCAACCTTCACCGTCCGTTTCTCTTCCGCACGGACAGTATACGACATCGTCACGGCAGATATGCATGACGCCAGTATCAGGCATAACAATACCGATACCCCTCGCTTCATTCTTCCGTTTTTCATTGGTGCAAACACTCCCTTCCTCCCCCGCTTCCCTCTGTGTTACAAAGCATCAAGCAAATGCGGGCTTTATTAAATTACCGAAGTAAATTTATTTATCCTATTATACCAAATCAAAGGCTCAATGACCAGACTTCCCCTGAAAAAATGCACCACTTTTGAACTTTTTTACGGCATATTTTTAACTGCGTTTCAAATGAATAGATTTTTATAACATCCTGTGGTAGAATAGGGAAAGGCATTTACCGCTCCCGAAAAAATCTTGAGAGATAAATGAAAGGAAGCAGAAGGTAATTGAATCAGAGTTTTACAGCGAATACAGTCAAGGAGATCTTATACAGATGATCGAATACAGAAACCTACAGGAAAAAGAAATCAACAGAGAATTGTTCCTGTCCTTTATCCGGCATCAAACAGTTGTGAAGTGTCGGAGAAAAGAAAATGACGAATGGACAATCAAAGAAGCGCCATTCATTGACGATTGGAGCGAGGCAGATTATAAAGTACTGATTTCCTGCCTTAAGAATACCGTTACAACAGGCGGTTTCGTGTATGCTGCCTTTTATGACGGCGCTTTGAAGGGATTTATATCGGTTGAGCCGGAATTATTCGGTGAAGATCAAAAATACCTGGATCTCTCCAGCATCCATGTTTCCGAAGATATGAGAGGCAAAGGAATCGGGACGGCTCTTTTCCTTGCCGCGAAAGAATGGGCTAAGACGCGCGGCGCCAGAAAATTATATATATCCGCTCATTCGGCGATAGAAACCCAGGCGTTTTATCGCAAAATGGGCTGTGTCGAAGCGGCAGTTTACAACCAGGCCCATGTGGAGGCCGAGCCGTATGACTGTCAATTAGAATGCCTTTTGTAATCGCCGTTCCTGTTACATATATCTGCAGTTTTCAATCGGGCAGGGAAGACTTTTCCCTACTCGCCGCGCCCCCCGTGCGCTGCCTTAGCGGCATACTTCTTCTGCACGGGGCTGCACATAAAAAATCCCTGCGCTTCTTACACAAAGCGCAGGGCGTTTCTGTTCTGATATGTCCGGTATTAGCTGAGTTCGATCTTCGCAGCCTCTTCCGGTTTGAATTCATTCTCCAGGTCATAGATATTATGTCCCGTGGATTCTCCTAATACTCTTCCCTCCAGAGAATAGCAGCGGATGAATCTCTTCACATCGATGCTTGACCAGTGTTCCACATCCCAGCTCATGTAGCCGTCTGCATCTGATTTCTTCTCCTTCAGATAGAGATCAACCTGCCTGCCGTCTCTCATGATCTCAATCAGGCCCTTCGTGCCGTTAACCTCTACCTCTTCTTTCTTGACTGAATCATACACTTTCATTTTTTATTCCCTCCTGCTTATGTCTTATGTACCCTCGGAATCTTCTGATACCTGTTTTACAGAGAAGATACAAGGACGACTATCCTGATATTTCTTCCCCGGAAGATACAAGAACATGTCCAAGCGTATATTTTATATCCTAATTATACTATCCTGATTAGAAAATGTCCAGAAGCTATAAAACTCCCTGTCTATCCTATCCATCCCTCCTGAGAAACTCCATCCATTCCCGGATCTTCTTTTCCTGTCCATTTTCTCCCGGTTCATAGAATCTTGCGTCCCGGATCTCATCCGGCAGATATTGCTGCTTCACGTAATGATTCGGATAATCGTGGGCGTATCTGTACCCGACGCCGTGCCCCAGCTTCTGCGCCCCTTTATAATGCGCATCCTGCAGATGCGCCGGAACCGTCGTCTTTTGATTCTTCACACTCTCCAACGCATTGAAAACCGCATTGCACGCAGAATTGCTCTTCGGCGCGGTCGCCACATACAGCACTGCCTGCGACAGAATAATCTGCGCCTCCGGCATTCCGATCCGTTCTGCCGCCTGCGCCGCGGACACCGCAACCGTCAGCGCCATGGGATCCGCATTCCCCACATCCTCCGAAGCGCAGATCATAATCCTCCTTGCGATGAACTTGATATCTTCCCCCGCATACAGCATTTTCGCCAGATAATAGACTGCCGCATCCGGATCAGACCCTCTCATACTTTTGATAAACGCAGAGATCGTATCATAATGATTATCTCCTGTCTTGTCGTACCGTACAACTCTCTTTTGAATACATTGGGACGCCACTTCCAGCGTAATATGGATCTTCCCGTCGTCGCCGCGATCCGTTGTCAGGATTCCAAGCTCCACCGCATTCAACGCGTTCCTGGCATCTCCTCCCGAGATATCTGCCAGGAACTCCAGGGCGTCTTCATCGATCACCGCCTGATAACTTCCCATCCCTTTTTCCGTATCATAGACCGCGCGCCGCAGTACGGTCTTGATATCTTCTTTATCCAAAGGGTACAGTTCAAATATACTGGAGCGCGAGATCAAAGCCCCGTTTACTTCAAAATACGGATTCTCCGTCGTCGCCCCTATCAGGATAACCGTACCGTCCTCGACAAACGGAAGAAGGTAATCCTGCTGTCCTTTGTTGAATCTGTGGATCTCATCCACAAACAGAATCGTCTTCTTCTGATACATCCCCAGAGTTTCCTTCGCCTGCTGTACGACCGCCTCCATATCTTTCTTTCCCGCAACCGTGGCGTTGATCTGGGTAAATTCCGCGCTGGTAGTATGGGCGATCACCTTCGCAAGCGTCGTCTTCCCTGTCCCCGGAGGTCCGTAAAATATGATCGAACTCAGCTTGTCCGCCTTGATCGCGCGGTAAAGCAGTTTATCCTTTCCGATAATATGCTGCTGCCCGACCACCTCCTCTAAAGCAGTCGGTCTGAGTCTGGACGCAAGCGGCGCCTCTCTGTCCATATTCTTCTCTCTTGCGTATTCAAACAAATCCATGTCTTTACACCTCTTGCATTTAATCTCCGATTTTTCCTCGCTCCTCAAGGAAACCAGATTCAATCTACGATTATTCCCCGATCCCGGCAATCTCCCTGATTACCTCCCCGGCAATCAGAAGTCCCGCGGCAGGCGGAACAAAGGAGATACTTCCCGGAACCATCCGTCTGCCTGCCTTCTCCTGCGCTTCCCTTCCTGATACACGGACCGGCTTCTCTCTTGAATACAACACCTTCAGATGCTCTATCCCCCTCGCCCGCAGTTCTTTCCTCATCACCTTACACAGCGGACATACGCTCGTCTTACTGATATCTGTAATCTCAAAAAGCTCCGCATGCAGTTTATTGCCGGTACCCATGCAGCTAATCAGAGGAATCCCATATTCCCTTGCCTTTTCTGCCGCCGCAAGCTTTGCCGTTACCGTATCGACAGCATCGACGATGTAATCCGGCTTTTCCTGAAAGATCTCATCTATATTTTCCGGCAGTATAAAAAGCTCGTAAGTCACCACCTCTGTCTGAGGGCTGATATCCGCGATCTTCGTCTTCATAACTCTCGTCTTATACTGCCCGACGGTACTGTGCAGCGCGATCGACTGCCGGTTTATATTCGTAACCGCCACTTTATCGTTGTCTACCAGGATGAGTCTTCCTATACCGCTTCTCGCCAGCGCTTCTATACAATACGAACCCACTCCGCCGGCTCCCAGCACCATAACAGAAGCCTCTCTAAGCCGGCAAAGCCCTTCTTCTCCTATCAACAGTTCTGTCCTTGCGAATTCTTCAGCCATATTTCTCCTTCTAATCCATTATCATCTCATCCGCCGTCACGAATTCAAATCCTTTCTTTTTCAGAATATCTACGATCCGCAGCGCCGCATCTACACTGGAATCATAACAATCATGCAATAGAATAATATCATTTTCCTCTGCTTTCGTCACTACTTTATTGACAATTTCATCTACATTCTTCGTCGTCCAATCAAGAGGATCAATACTCCACAGTACAGGCATCACATTCAGCTCTTTTTCCAGATCATCCTGCCACACCCCGAAAGGAGGACGCATATATTCCACGTGCTTTCCTGTAATCGAACAGATCACTTCATCTGTATCCATAAGTTCCTTCTTCGCTTCTTCATCGGATAACCGGGTAATCTCTACATGATTGTATGTATGGTTCCCGATCAGATGACCTTCTTCATCCAGGCGTTTCACCAGCTCCGGATTCTCTTTCGCATTCTTCCCGATCAGGAAAAAAGTCGCTTTGACGTCCCTCTTTTGCAGACCGTCCAGCAGTCTGCCCGTACATTGACTGCTCGGTCCGTCGTCAAATGTCAGCGCGATCTTCGGCGCGTCTTCTTCTATAGAAGAATTCACGCATTCCAGCGCCTCTTTTACATCCCCTGCCGCCCTCTTATCTCCATCCGCATCTTTCTTCTGATTCAGAGATATCCCTAAAAGACTCATCAGACAGACCACCAAAAACATAAAACACAACACACTAATCACATGAAGTTCTTTCTTTTTCATCATTCCACCTCTGATCTATCTTTTTCCACTGATTCGTGTAACCATAACAATATATGTATTTACACAAACTCATATGTAATACATTGCATTATAAATTTTATAATGATATAATGGCAAGAATAAAATGAAAGGAATGTGTGATTTTTATGTCAGAACCAAAGACAAAAGAAGTTTCCATACAGGAAAATAAGATGGGAATCATGCCGGTTCCCCGTTTACTAATTACGATGTCCTTACCCATGATGATCTCCATGCTGGTACAGGCTCTATATAATATCGTTGACAGTATGTTCGTAGCCAAACTGAGTGAAGACGCGCTGACCGCGGTATCCCTGGCATTTCCCATCCAGACGCTGATGATCGCTATCGCCTCCGGTACCGGAGTCGGCATCAACGCGCTGCTCTCACGGAATCTGGGAGAGCGGAATTATGAAGGAGCGAATACAGCCGCCAGGAACGGTTTATTCCTCGGCATCATAAGCTGTCTTGTATTCGCTGTGATCGGAGGCCTGGGTTCCCACCTGTTCTTCGCCATGCAGACAGACAATCCCATAATCGTAGACTATGGTACACGGTACTTAACCATTATAACCGTATGTTCCGCCGGGATATTCCTCCAGATTACCTTCGAGAGATTGATGCAGTCTACCGGAAAGACCCTGTACAATATGATCACCCAGGGAACCGGCGCGATCATCAACATCGTCCTGGATCCCATCCTGATCTTCGGACTGTTCGGTTTCCCGCGGCTTGAAGTTGCCGGAGCGGCAATCGCTACGATCATCGGCCAGGTGGTCGCCGTACTCATGTCGCTTTACTTCACAATTACGAAAAACAGAGAGATCAACTGCAGCCTGAGAGGGTTCCGCCCTCATCCAAGGACTATCGCCCTTATCTATGAAGTAGGCGTTCCCTCCATCATCATGCAGGCAATCGGCTCCGTCATGACATTTGGAATGAACAAGATTCTCCTTATGTTCTCTTCCACAGCCGCAGCCGTATTCGGCGTATACTTTAAACTGCAGAGCTTTATCTTCATGCCTATATTCGGGCTGAATAACGGTATGATACCCATCATCGCCTTTAATTACGGCGCGCGGAATAAGAAGCGGATTATCCAGACCATAAAATTAAGCATTCTTATCTCCGTATCCATTATGGCCATAGGGCTTATCATCTTCCAGGCGTTTCCAGGTCTTCTGCTTAAAAACCTGTTCGACGCTTCGGAGCATATGCTTTCCATCGGCGTGCCCGCGCTTCGGATCATCAGCCTTAGTTTCCTCTTCGCAGGATACTGCATCATCGTGGGTTCTGTCTTTCAGGCACTGGGAAATGCAGTCTACAGCCTCGTCATATCGGCTGCGAGACAGTTGTTCGTCATCCTTCCGGTGGCATACGTCTTCGCGAGACTTTTCGGCCTGTCTTCGGTCTGGTGGTCCATTCCGATTGCAGAGATCGTATCTGTAACACTGTCAACGATATTGCTGCGGAGGATCTATCTGCTTAAGATAAAGCCGCTGGAATCAAAATCCTGAAAGATCGGTATCCGGATTCTACCTTTTCTTCACGCTCCATCCAAATCTGCCGATCTCTTTTCCAAGGCTTCTGTACTCTCCATGCGAGTAGGCCAGAAGCCCTGTGGAATTCAGCTCGAACTTTCCGTTCTTTTTCATATAACTCTCATCTACCTGGACTGCCGCCACTTCCGCAAGGAACATATGATGCGACCCCAGCTCTTTTATCTCGGTCACCTTGCACTCGATATTCACGGGACTCTCCAGGATAACAGGGGCATATGTCAGTTCTTTCGCTTTTCCCCTGGTCAGATTCAACTCTTTCCATTTATCCACATCCCTGCCGGACTTCACGCCGCACCAGTCTGCCGCATATGCCAGCTTCTCCGTAGTCAGATTCACCGCAAACTCCCCTGTCTCTTTCAGCATATGATAAGAATAACGCTCGGGTCTCACAGAGATATAGAGCATAGCCGGGTCCGAACAAATCGTCCCTGTCCACGCCACTGTAAGAATATTCGCATTTCTCTTAAGGTCCGCCGTGCTTACTAAAACCGCAGGAAGCGGATACAGCATATTCCCCGGCCGCCATACCTGCCTCCTCTTCTTGTTTTCCATCGTCTCAACCTCCCAAAAAGGATTTTGCTTCATATATTCCTTACTGCTGCAGCACGCCTACCAGCGTCGGGATCAACTGCTTCTTCCTGGACACGACTCCCTTCAGAAGAATCTTATCCGTATCCCCGTCCAGGTCAAACGCGTCGACAATATATTCTTTCGCGTTATTTCCCACGCAGAGCAGCTCCGTCGACTCGTCCAGGATATCCGTCAGCATGAAATATACCATCTGAAGATTGTTCTTCTTTAAGACCTCTGACAGATGAGGCGCGACAACCTCTCTGATCTCTTCCAGTTCATCTTTGTTCATGGAATTGATCTGACCGACTCCGAATACGATATCATTAACCGTAAACTGCTTGAAATCCTGGAAACAGATCTCCTCCGCGCTCTTTCCGGCAAGGCTGCTTCCTGCCCGGAACATCTCTCCCGCCATCTGTTCCATATCGATTCCGGCAATCTTCGCCAGCCTCTTCGCCGCCTTCTCATCCACCTGCGTACATGTCGGCGAACGGAACAATAAAGTATCCGAGATAATCGCGGAACACAAAAGTCCTGCAATCGTCGGCGTAATCTTCACATCAGACTCCAGATACATCTGATAGACGATCGTAGCCGTACATCCTACCGGCTGATTCCGGAAAAATACCGGTCCCATCGTCTCTATGCTGCCAAGCCTGTGGTGATCGATGATCTCCACAATCTCTGCTTCCTCAATTCCGTCTACTGCCTGAGACTTCTCATTGTGATCCACCAGGATCACTCTCTTCTTGCTGACATCCAGGAAACGCCGCCTGGAGATCAGTCCCTTGAACCTTCCGTGCCTGTCAAGAATCGGGAAATCCCTGAATTTCTTCTTTGTCATGACTTCCTTGATGTCATCCACATAATCCGTCATATAGAAAGACGTAAGCGGCGCCTTCGTCATAAAATGCTTCACCGGAATACTCTGGTTAATCAGCCTTGCCGCAGTAAACGTATCATGCGGCGTACTGATGATAACGATGCTCTGCTCCTCCGCCCTCTTGACCAGACGCTTCGAGATCTCGTCGGTCTGGCATACCACAAGGCAGCTCGCGTCGATGTCTACCGCGCATGCCTGTGATTCATAGCGGTTCCCAAGGATAACGAGATCATCCTTCTCGATAAATTCCTCCATCATCTCCGGACTTGACGCTCCGATGGTTACCTTACCCTTGGTAAAATACCCGTGCTCATTTCCGCAGATTAATTTCCCGTCCAGCGTCTTCACAATATTCTTATACTGTGTTTTCGCATTGGACAAGATACAGTTATCATAGACGTCCATATGAGAAGTCGCAATATCCCCTGTAGAAATAACCCCTACCAGTTCTTCATCCTTCAGAACCGGAAGAGTCTTCACATTCTGCTCCTTCATCTTCTCCCATACTTCTTTGATCGATACGTTCGGTTCCACGCCTTCGATCTTATGTATGTCTATATCCTTTACCTGCAGCTTCACGTTCGTCAGCAGGGACGGCGCGCCCACCTTGAACTTCTTCAGTACATAATGTGTCTCCTCATTGATCTGCCCCGCCCTTCTCGCGGTATATTCTTCCCCCGTCAATTCCTTCTTCAAATTCGCATATGCAATCGCGGAACAGATAGAATCCGTATCCGGGTTCTTATGCCCCACCACATAGATCTTTTCTGACTTCTTTCCCATTTTTTTCCTCACATCCTATATCTAATCTTTTTAGTCGTTTCCAGTACTGCGTTTGAAAACATCTCAACTGACCCATACTGTTTTTTCTCTATAGTAAGAGTGCCATCTTTTTTCGCATTCGTCAACCATAAATTCTATAAATATGATTAAATATATTTTTTCCCTTTGAAAAGTGACTATATTCTATGTTATACTAGAGACAGTATGTAACAAGGAGCTGTCAAAGACGGCAAATATGGCATACGAGTCTCGACCGAGAAAGGGAATATTACTATGAGCGAAGAATTATTACAAGAAACAACGGCAGAGGAAGCTGCCATCAACAGCACGGAAGAAACAACCATGGCAGATCTTGAGGAACATTTCGACGACGCCAATCCATGGAATCTGGTCACATCTTATATGGAAAAGGGCACGGTGCTCCCGGTCAAGGTAGAGGGAATCGTAAACGGCGGCGCGATAGCTATGGTAGAAGGTCTTCGCGGATTCATACCGGCATCACGATTATCCTTATCTTATATCGAAGACCTGGAAACCTATCTGTTGAAAGATATCGAAGTTAAAGTCATCGATGTAGACCAGGCAAATAATCGTCTGGTATTGTCTGCCCGCGAGGTCCTCAAAGAGAAAGAAAAGAAAGCGATGCAGGAGAAGATCGCCAACGTCAAGATTGGAAGCGTTATGAAGGGCACGGTAGAGAGCCTTCAGAATTACGGCGCTTTCATCCGCCTGGAAGATGGTCTGTCAGGATTGGTACATGTGTCCCAGATCAGCCAGAAACGCGTGAAAGCTCCAAAAGACGTCCTGAAAGAAGGGGAAGAAGTTAAGGTTAAGATCATCGGAATCAAAGACGGCAAGATCAGCCTCAGCATGAAAGCATTGGAAGAGGTACATGAAGAACCTGTCGAGAAAGTTTCCATCCCCAAGTCCGAAAGCATCGGAACAAGCTTGGGCGATCTTTTCAAAGGAATCAAATTGGATTAATGTATCATATCAAATCCATAACCAAAAGAACAGTCCACCCGGATGGCAGATTCCGACTGGACTGTTTTCTTTTATCTCTCACCTGCTGCACTTAAGATCTTGAAGCCAGCTTGCTGCGCACGCGTCGCTGGGCATCCTCCAATCACCTCTCGGAGACAGGGCTACGGTACCTACCTTCGGCCCGTCCGGCAGGCAGGAACGCTTAAACTGCTGGGTAAAGAACCTTCTGCAGAATGTCTCAAGCCATCTGTAGATCGTGTCGTCGTCATATACGTCTCCCAGGGCATATCTGGCAATCCTGTATATCTTACCCGGTTCATAGCCGAACCGTAGGAAATAATACAGGAAGAAATCATGTAGCTCGTAAGGCCCCACCAGATCCTCCGTCTTCTGCGCAATCTCCCCGTCCTTCGGCGGAAGCAGTTCCGGACTGACAGGCGTATCCAATACGTCATAAAGCACTTCTTTTAATTCCTCATCTTTGCAGGTATCCGCATAATAATGTACCAGGTGCCGTACCAAAGTCTTCGGCACAGACGCATTCACCCCGTACATAGACATATGATCTCCGTTGTAGGTCGCCCATCCAAGGGCCAGCTCCGACATATCCCCGGTTCCGATCACGATCCCGCCGTTCTGATTCGCCACATCCATCAGTACCTGGGTCCGTTCCCGTGCCTGGGCATTCTCATACGTCACACTGTGATCTTCTATATCATGTCCGATGTCCGCAAAATGCTGCGTAACAGACGCTTTGATCGGAATCTCTTTTAAAGTAACCTTAAGCTTCTCCGACATCTTACACGCATTCTGATAGGTTCTGTCCGTCGTCCCAAAGCAGGGCATTGTTACCGATGTTATCCCGGATCTGTCAAGCCCAAGCATATCGAAAGCCTTCACCGACACCAGCAGCGCAAGGGCAGAATCCAATCCTCCGGAGATACCCACCACCGCGCTCCTCGCCTGCGCATGCGCCAGCCGCTTCTTAAGTCCCATAGCCTGGATATTCAGAATCTCTTCACATCTCCTGGCTCTCTCCCCCTCCCGGTCAGGCACAAAAGGTCTCGGCGGAAATACTCTCGTAAGCTTAGTCTCTTCCATGCATATCTCGAAAGGAATCCGCATAAGCTTCGGTTCTTTTACCGCCTGGAACGTCGTATTCTTCCTCCGCTCGCCAAGCAGACGCTTCAGATCAATCTCCGTATAGACTGCCCCGTCCGTAAAACGAACGCTTTCACTCAATATCACGCCGTTCTCGGCAATCAGGTTATGTCCGCCGAATACCAGGTCGGTGGTAGATTCTCCTTCTCCGGCATTCGCGTAGATATATCCGCATATCAGACGGGCCGACTGTCCCTCCACCAGGCTCCTGCGATAAGAATCCTTTCCTATGGTCTCGTCGCTTGCCGAACAGTTGACGATCAATGTCGCCCCCTCTAACGCCGCGGCAATACTGGGCGGAACCGGCGACCACAGATCCTCGCAGATCTCCGCGGACACCACGAAAGATTCCATGGCGGAAGCTGTATACAAAAGCTGAGGCCCAAAAGGAAGCTTCTCATGATCGAACAGAATCTCTCTCGCCGTCTCCGGTCCCTGACGGAACTGGCGCATCTCATAGAACTCTCCGTAATTAGGCAGGAACGTCTTCGTCGTCAGCCCCAGAATCCTTCCCCGGTTCAACGCAGCCGCCACATTATATAATTCCCCTTCCACCGCCAGCGGTACGCCTACGAACACCAGCGCATCCTTCTCGCGGGTATGCGCGGCGATCTTATGGAGCGCCTCCCTGGCCGCCTTTAGCAAGATCTCCTGGGTAAAAAGATCCCCGCAGGTATATCCGGTAATACATAATTCAGGAAATACGACGACCTTCGCGCCCGCATTCGTCGTCGTATCGATCAGACGGCAGATATTCTCCGTATTATACGCGACGTCCGCAACCCGTATCTTCGGTGTTGCCGCCGCCACTTTTATGAAACCATCTTTCATGCTGTTCTTTCCTTTCCAACGCGTGCTGTTTACCTGCTGCGCTTAAGAATCTTCTTCAGCTCTTCTACCGTATAATGATAGGCGGTATTACAGAAATGACACTTCACCTCAATGTCCTCTCCGTCCCGGATCATTTCTTCAATCTCTTTCTTTCCGATACTGACCACCGCCTGCTCCACTCTTTCTTTGGAACAGTTACAGAAAAACCGTGTCGGAATCGTATCCGTAATCTCCAGTCCAAGACCCTCGAACAATACTTCCAGCATCCTCTCCGGCGTATATCCCTGATCCAGAAGAGACGTCACGGAAGAGACCCTTCTCAGATTCTCTTCCAGCCTGCCGACTGTCTTCTCCTGCGCGAAAGGCATCATCTGTATGATAAACCCGCCCGCACAGCGAACTGTATTATCCTTCTCCATCAGGACCCCGAGACCTACTGAAGAAGGGATTTGCTCCGAATTTGCAAAATAATACGTCAGATCTTCCGCGATTTCACTGGATACCAGAATTGTCTGCCCTGAATACGGCTCTTTCAATCCCATGTCCTTGATGATCTGCAGCAGACCGACCCCCACCGCTCCTCCGACGTCCAGCTTTCCGTTCTTCGGCGGAAGCATCACATCCGGATTGCCTACATAACCTTTTACATTCGCAAAACTGTCTGCCGTAACCGTAATTCCCTCAATCGGACCATTCCCGCGTATCTGCAGCGTCAGCATATCCGTATCATTCTTCATCATACTTCCCATCATCGCTCCCGCGCTTAAGAGACGTCCTAAAGCCGCCGTAGCCACCGGGCTGGTATTATGATGTTGTCTCGCCGTCTCAACTACCTGCTTTGTCGTAGCGGCAAAAGCCCGAACCTGATTATCGGCTGCCGTTGCCCTTACTATATAATCTTCCATATCTCTCCCTTTACATAGCTTTAGCCTTTTTATTTCCCATACTCCTGGGCCACTACGCAGACCCGCCCGCTGGTGTACATCGGAGCCTTCTTTGTATACGCGTCATAGGCCGTGACATAACGAAGCCCCGCTTTCTCGATCAAAGTCTTAATCTTTTCTAACGTATACGCCCTCTGATAATGAACTTCCTGATACTTCCGATAAAGGTCGGGATCTTCCTCACTCTGCACAAATAAGGTCAGCTCATATTCATTAATCTTATCCTGTTCATTATAATAATTGTCCCAGATAAAACTGCACTTGTCCCTTTCTTCCGCAATCACCCGGTCTCCTAAGATCTCCCGGTACTTATATTCTGTATTGAAATCAAAAATAAAAATTCCCCTGGGATCCAGATAATTATTCACCAGACGGAATACTTCCTTGAGTTCCGCCTCATCCGTCACGTAATTGATCGAATCGCAGACGCTTATAACCGCCTTAACCGTACCAAATAATTCAAAAGACTGCATATCCTGCAGAAGATACAGGATGTCATGACCGCTTTTCAGCCGCTTTTCCATCGCCAGCTCAAGCATATCCTCAGAATTATCCACTCCGATCATATCGTAACCTTTAGATGCCAGTAATTCCGTCATATTCCCCGTCCCGCATCCGAGCTCCAGTATAGTTCCTTCATGAATATTATATTCTTCCATGATATCATGCAGATATTCCACCCATTTTTCATAGGGTATATTGTCCATAAACATGTCATATACCCCAGCAAAAGTCGTATACGCTTCCATTCTTGCTCTCCTTTATTATACGCATCTCCTGCTGTTTTCAAGCAGGAGAATCAGCTATTTTCAAACTTACATCCAGCGCTTCACCGCGTTAATTCTTTCAATTAATATACTGTTATTTTCCTGGATGTTCATTATTATAGCATGAGACAGAATGATTTTCAATTTAAGCGATATACTTTTTCAGAACTTTTATTTATTATTCCACTCCTTTTGTCTCGATGATGAATTTCGTGCTGCCTTCCATCCCTTCTTTAATTCCGGCGAAGGATTTATAACTCTTTCCAAGTTCCGACATGGCGTCAATCCTTGACTTCACTGACTGGATATCATTATCGAATACATCCGTCAGCTTATCGATTCCGGATGTCTTGAATTCTGACATACCGTCTGCAAGCTGTTGATTGCCGTCTGCAAGAGCTCCGGCTCCGTCTGCCAACTGCTGATTCCCGTTCAAAAGAGCTCCGGCTCCTGCCGCCAACTGCTGATTCCCGTTTAAAAGAGCTCCGGCTCCGTCCGAAAGCTGCCGGTTACCTGCCGCCAGTGCTCCGGCTCCGTCTGAAAGTTTCCGGTTACCTGCCGCCAATGCTCCGGCTCCGTCTGCGAGCTGCTGATTTCCGGCTGACAATGCATCCGCTCCTGCCTTAAGCTCCTGGCTTCCTGCAAGCAGCGCGTCTGCTCCCACCGCCAACTGCTGATTTCCGGCTGACAATGCGCCCGCTCCCTGCGAGAGCTTTGATGCTCCTGCCGCAAGCTGGCTTACACCGGCCGAGAGCTGCGGAACACCGGCTGAGAGCTGATTGATACCACCCATCAATGCTTCATTCTGACCAGCCAACTGATTTGCACCGGCAGATATGCCTCCGATCCCTGCCGACAGATTGGCTGCCCCCTGGGACAGTTGAGTGACTCCGCCGCTTACTTCCTGAAGCTGGGCCGCCAGTTCCCTTAATGTCGCTTCTCTTACAGCTTGTGCGTTCGCCTCTTCATTCTGCGCAGCGCTGATCGAATTCTGTGCATCTGCGATCTCTGACATAGCAGCGGCAATCTCCGCCGAGGCATCCGACCCTCCGACAGGAGTCGCGCCTACATAACTGTAAATCAACGCTTCTATCGCACCCTGATCCACCGCTCCATCTGTCAATGCCGCGATCTGCGCAGCCGCGCTTGACACGCCTGCCGGGTTGAGCTCATACTGCCCCGGCGTCGGGTTCGCCCCTGCCAGCGCGTTGTCTGCCGATGCCAGGGCATTCCCTGCCGCCGCGAGGGATGCTGCCGTGCCGCTGTCAGGATTTACTACGCTCTGCAGGCCTTGTGAGATAGCCGCAAGACTCTGGGAGAGAAATTCCGCATTCTGATTCAGGCTGTCTGCTCCTGCCGCCAACTGGCCCGCTCCTGCTGCCAGATCACTCACGCCGTTTGTATATCCTTCCACACCAGACGCCAGAGCATTTACACCGTTGATCAGTTCGCCGCTTTTACTGTTCAGCTCGTTCACGCCTGCCGCCAGCTCCTTCGAACCTGCCTCTACTTCCTTTGCTCCATTGGCCGCGCTTTTGGTTCCGTCTGCCAGTTCCTTAACTCCGTCCACCGCGCTTCTGGTTCCCTCCGCCAGCTCCTTTGCACCTGCTGCCGCGCTCCTGGTTCCGTCCGCAAGCTCCTCGGCGCCTGCCGCCGCATCTTTCGAACCGTCCGCAAGTTCTTCCGCACCTGCCGCCGCGCTCCTGGCTCCGTCTGCCAGCTCTCCTGCCCCGTTCGCTGCTTCCTGTGATCCGTCCGCAAGCTCCTTTGCGCCTGCTGCCGCGTCTTTCGAACCGTCCGCAAGTTTCTTCGCTCCGTCCGCCGCGTCTTTCGAACCGTCCTCTAACTTGGCCGACGCGTCTTCCAGTTCATGAAGAGAATCCTCCAGACTGTCAAAGTCCTCAACATCACTCAGGCTGAATTCATTCATAATCTCTGCGGAAGCCATGGTAATCGTTGGGCCTACAGAAGCGTTCTTCACATCCGCAGTAACCGTCACGCTCTCCGGGATATCCACGTCTACGTCATTAAGCTTCAGATTCTCGGTAAGCCCCGGGAAACCAAGTCCCACCACAATACTCTTATCCGCGTCCGACATGATCTTTCCGTTGTCGATCGTCACATTGGTGTACTCATCCGTCGGAAGCATCATTGCCGTTACCATGGTAAACGGTGTGTACATCTCTACATTCTCACCCTTTACCTCCACATTCTGCTTCGCATGATTCTCATAGTCGATATGAATCTCAACCTTCCCGTCTTTTCCGGCCAGATCTTCTGCTTTCACAGCCTTTCCATTCAATTTATAGGAAATATTCACATCCACCGGAAGTTTCTCATTGGTCGTTCCCTGATAATAGATATCGTTCCCGTCTGATTTCCACTTCAGGTCATTCCCGTCTCCTTTCGTAAATTCTTCTTCACCTTTGATATTTCTGATCTCTTTCAATCCAGATTCATCTGCAAGCTCGCCGCTTTCCGGGTTCTTAATCCACTCTGTGACCGTGGTCTTATCCACGTTTCCTTCCGGATCCGCCTTCACATATACGGATTCTTCCTTGAATAATCCGTTTTCGCTTCCGGAATCCGTGGTCTGGTCCGTCTCCTGACCATCCGCACTGCCTTCCACTGTCACGGTTCCTTCTTCGCTTCCGGTCCCTTCATTGCCTTCTAACACCGCGCCGGCAGCCTGCTCAAGCAGTTCTGTCGTCTCTTCCTCTGCCATTACCACTCCTGCGGGATTCTGATAATTATATGCTCCAACCACACTTGTCGCCATCGCAACCACCATAGCCCTAGCTATTACTTTTCTGTTTCTGTTCATACATATACCTCCTGTTTCATTTCTGTACAATACTTTTTTATATGATATTTCTTTTTATATGATATTTACTTCATTATTTCTTTCATTATATGTGATACAGTATACTAATCCGTACACTCTGTCATCGAACCGTTATTTCCATGTCCGTTCTTATGCTTATGCCCTTCCTTGCCTTCCGTCTTCTTCGGCAGAAATCCTCTGCTCGTCTTCACGATCACTTTGTCAAATACCATAAACATAGACGGCAGGATAAACACGACTACAACCATACTGATCACGGCGCCCCTCGCCATCAGGATACACAGAGAACTGATCATATCAATATTCGAATATAAACCTACGCCGACCGTCGCCGCAAAGAAACTGAATGCGCTTACCATGATGGACTGTGCCGACGCCTGATGCGCGATAGTGACGGCGTCATATTTGCTCTTACCCTGATTTCTTTCCCTCTTATAACGCGTGGTCATCAGGATCGCATAGTCCACGGTAGAACCAAGCTGTATCGTCCCGATTACGATAGAAGCGACGAAGGGAAGCGTAGTTCCCGTATAGAACGGAATTCCCATATTGACGAAGATCGCAAACTCTATCACGCCTACCAGGATAACCGGCAGGGAGACGGACTGGAACAGCACCAGGATGATAATGAAGATTATCCCGATGGATACGACGCTTACCGTCTTAAAATCCTTATCCGTAATCTTGATCAGATCTGCCGTCAGAGGGCCTTCCCCTACAAGCATCGCACTCTCGTCATACTGATCCATGATCTCGTTGATCTCCTCGATCTGCCGGTTCACTTCGTCCGACGCCACCTTATACAGTGAATTAACCATGACCATCTGGTATTGATCCGTCTTTAACATCCCTGTTACGGATTCCGGGAGCATATCTGACGGTATCCCCGGACCTACCAGCTTATCTAACCCCAGCGCCCACTTTACTCCGTCCACATCTTCAATCTTCTTCAGCATCTTTCCAACGTCAGATGAGGGTACGGAACTGTCCAGAAGAAGGATATGGGTCGTGTTCATCTCATAGTCTTCTTTCAGCTTCTCATTAGCGATAATGCTGGGCAGCTCTTTCGGAAGCGTCTCATCCAGATTATAGTAGACTCCTGTATGATTATTTCCGTAAACCGCCGGAGCCAGCAGAACCAGGAACGCTATAACATACCAGAGATAATGTTTCGTAACCTTCGCCGACAATCTCCCGATATCCGGAAGCAAGGGTCTGTGCTTCGTCTTTTCGATCAATCTGTCACAGCACAGGATCATGGAAGGCAGGATCGTCACACAGGCAATCACGCCAAAGACAACTCCCTTCGCCATAACCACTCCGATATCTAATCCGAGTGTGAAACTCATGAAACACAGTGCGATAAATCCGGCAATCGTCGTAACTGAGCTTCCCACGACCGATGAAAACGTATGAGCGATCGCATGCGCCATGGCACGCTTCTTGTCTCCGTCATAGCGCGCCTGCTGCTCTTCGTAGCTGTGCATCAGGAAGATGGAATAATCCAGCGTAACCCCAAGCTGCAGCACCGCCGCCAACGCTTTCGTAATATATGATATCTCTCCCAGGAAATAATTACTTCCCAGATTATAAAGAATCGCCATTCCGATACTCAGAAGGAACAACACCGGTACGAAGAAGGAATCCATCGTGATGCCTAAGACCAGCACCGCCAGCACAACCGCGATCATGACATACAGGGGAGTCTCCTTCTCTGCAAGATTCTTTGTGTCCGTCACGATGGCCGACATCCCGCTTAAGAAGCACTGTTTCCCCGCAACTTTCCGTATCGCCTCGATCGCCTCCATCGTTCCGTCCGAAGAAGTTCCCTCGTCAAAGAAAATCGCCATCATCGTTCCGGTATCCGAATTAAACACCTCGTAGAGGTCATCCGGAAGCATGCTTGCCGGAACGGAGATATCCATCACAGAATCATACCACAGGACATTCTCTACATGGTCAATCTCTCCGATCTCTTTCTTTAACTTCACAACATCCTTATCCTCCATGCCATCCGCGATAAACATGGAGAACGCTCCTGTTCCGAAATCCTCCACCATGATATCCTGCCCCTTCATGGTTTCGATATCCTCCGGCAGATAGGTCAGAACATCATAATTCACTCTGGTATTCACATACCCAAGCACAGAAGGAACCAGCAGCAATAAACTGACGATCAAAATCAACGCTCTGTACTTCACCACTTTTTTCCCAAACTGAACCATACTCACCTGCTCCTTTTCATTTTCTGACTACCAGTCATTTCTTACAATATGCACTATACCACAAGAATGACCATTAGTCAATAGTTTTTATGACTTTTGGTCATTTTTTATTAAACCACTTGAAATTCGCTGGTTATACTGGTTATAATAGATATATACAGTTACTGTTTATACTGCCGACACGATTCTATTTGGGGAAACTAAAGCAGACCTTCGATGGATACAGACAGCTGCTTCGAAAGGATTATCATGGGGAAAATTGACGAAAATAAAAAGAAGAAAAAAGAAACTCTATTTAACAGCGCCTACGAACTTTTTATCACGAAAGGCATCAATTCCACCGCGATCTCTGACATCGTAGAGAAAGCCGGGGTTGCAAAGGGAACCTTCTATCTGTATTTTAAGGACAAATACGATATCCGGAATAAACTGATCGCCCACAAGACTCTTGAGCTCTTCCATACGGCAAAACTCGCGCTTGACCAGGAAAGTGAATCCGTGGAGGGACTGGAGGAACAATTGATCTATATTATGAACCACATTATCGACACCCTGGTGCTCAATGTTCCTCTGCTGAATTTCATTTCCAAGAACCTGGTCATGGGCGCCCTGCGATCTGTCCTCCTGACCGGCGAACGCGCAGACCATGATTTCTATGAGGTATTCCTGGATATGGTTATGAAGGATAAATATGAGTACGAGGACGTAGACGTCATGCTCTTTACGATCGTAGAGCTTGCCGGCTCCGCCGGATATAACTCCATCTTGTATGAGGAACCACTGCCCATCGAGCAGTACAAGCCTTTCCTGTACCGTTCCGTAAGACTGATCCTCGACAGCCATCGTACAAAAACTTCAAAAACTCCAAAAAGATAAATATTTCTTGAAAAAAAGGTCTTTTCATGTAATAATAGAGCATGATCTAATTAAGGAATGGTACTATTATTTTGAGGAGGTTTTTACATGAAAAACAGAAGTAACTTTTCCAGCAAACTTGGTTTTGTACTTGCTGCAGCCGGGTCTGCTGTCGGACTTGGGAATATATGGCGGTTCCCCTATCTTGCCGCACAGTACGGAGGCGGAACATTTCTGCTGATCTACTTAATTCTCGCAGTCACCTTCGGATTCACCCTGATGATCGCCGAGATCGCTCTGGGGCGCAAAACAGGCGTAAGCGCCATCGTTGCATTTAAGTCCTTGGATAAGCGTTTTGGATTCCTGGGAGTACTCGCCGTAATCGTTCCGGTTATCATCTTTCCATACTATTCCGTAATTGGCGGATGGGTCGTTAAATACTTCGCAGTATTTGTAAGCGGGGGTGTTCAGGCTTCTGCCGGAGATACTTATTTTACGGACTTCATCGGCAGCACGACAGAACCTATCTGCTGGTTCCTCTTGTTCCTGGCTATGGCGGCAATCGTAGTTTTATTCGGCGTTGAGAAGGGAATCGAGAAAGTAAGTAAAATCATGATGCCGATCCTTGTGGTGCTGACCATCATAATCTCCATATATGGACTTACGCTGGACGGCGCTATGGAGGGACTTGTCTATTACATCAAACCCCACATGGCAGACGTATCGGCCAAGACGATCCTTGCAGCCATGGGACAGCTCTTTTACTCCATGTCTCTGGCAATGGGCATTATGATCACATACGGTTCTTATATGAAGAAAGACAACAATCTGGAAAGCTCTGTACGCCAGATCGAACTGTTTGACTCCGGTATCGCATTTCTCGCGGGTCTGATGATCATCCCCGCCGTGTTCGCGTTCTCCGGCGGAGACCGTTCCGCGCTCAGCGCTGGTCCCGGACTGATGTTCATGACGCTTCCAAAGGTATTCGCAAGTATGCGTTTCGGCGGAGCTATCGGAACCATCTTCTTCGTACTTGTTTTCTTCGCCGCGCTTACTTCCGCCATCTCCCTGATGGAGACTATCGTATCTGTCTTCATGGACAAATTCGGCTGGAAACGGCGTTTTACCGGTATCTTCGTATTTATACTGGCGGCAGTCATGGGAATTCCTTCTTCCCTTGGGTTCGGAACGCTTGGCTTCATCAGTTGGAACGGCATGTCTATCCTGGACATCATGGACTTCGTAAGCAACAGTGTGTTGATGCCGATCGTCGCATTCTTTACCTGTATCTTCGTGGGCTTCATCATCAAGCCGAAAGCTATTGCCGACGAAGTAAAGGCGTCAGACGGAACCTTCACAGGAGAGAAGATGTTTAATGTCATGATAAAATGGATCGCGCCTATCTTCCTGGTGCTGATTCTGGCAAGTTCCGTTGCAAGCGGACTTGGATGGTTCAAATTATAAGCATAAGGAAAAGACAGTCGGAAGCAGTCAACTTCTCCGGCTGTCTTTTTTTTATATTATATATTGCATAATTCTGAAATCTTCTTACTTTGTTTTTGTGCGGTCATTTTCATCAGAAATGTATAAACCCAATACGTCAAGCTACACGATCCAGGCTTCTACATCCTGTGCCCCTGCATATGTTTCCAGATATTTTTTTCCATAATCCAATGCCGCCTCGAGATCCTCATTTTCTGAAAATGAGTAGATCAGCGTCAGCACTTCCGCCGCTCCCTCCGTGATCATCGCCCTCTCGGAATCGCTAGTAGAGCTTCCTATCGCACCTTTTTCATCCGATAATACCGGAAGACAGTCTATATGTATCTCATCTTTCCCGATCCCCTTGTAGGTCTCTCCTTCACGCCCGATACGGAACACCAAATCATCCTCTATCTTCGACGTATCATAAGAGCCCACGGAAAATCCGGACTCAACAGAGATCAGGTTATTCACATCTACTACTGTATTCACTTCATAGAGACCTTTCCCCTGCCCGATACGGCGAACCAAAGCCTCGGAAGACACTCTGTAACGGCTGGGGTCTTTGCCGAAGGTCTTATATGCCGCCCTGGACTCCCTGATATTGGGAATCTCATTGATACCGTAGTCGAAAATAGCATCCTTTACTTTCTTAAAGATATCTCTTTTCAGATATTTCCATATCTCCTCATTCTTCTTCTCAACCTTTACTCTGTACTGCAGACAGCCCACCCTTACCGCAGGCCATAATTCCTTCATACCACTGTCGATAACCAGGTTCTTTCTCACAGGTATCTCCTTTCCATAATCTATCACTCTACATTTATCTCTTGATGTTCTCCCTTATCTGTTTTTCATTTTGTATACCACAATTCCGAAAGCATGGAAACAATGCATTGCAAATAGAAATTGAAAGGCAATGACTGCCGGGAATAACAAAATAAAAACTTTCCAAAGCTCTGCACTTTGAAAAGTCTTTCGTTATATTCTTCTCAGAGCTGCCTAGCGGAATCGAACCGCCGACCTCCGCCTTACCAAGGCGACGCTCTACCGACTGAGCCAAGGCAGCATGTATACGAAATACAACATTGATACTATACAATAACCTGACCAGTCTTGTCAATATATATTTTCATATTTCGCAACATTTTCACAACATATTTTACTTCTCAGCCCGCAGCAGCTTCTCCGTCTTCCCCTTGATCCTCTGGAGCGCGTTATCTATCGTCTTCGGACTCTTATCCAGCAGGCGGGCAATCGTCTTATAATCTGTCCCGAGAAGATGCAGATAAAGAACTCTGTTCTCCAGGTCGCTTAAGATCTCCTCCAATCGGGTCTCCAGCAATTCCGCGTATTCCCGGCTGACAAGCAATTCTTCCGGATTGCTCTCCTGTCCCGCAGCCATGGTTTCCAGCAATGGTCCCTGCTCTTCGTTCGTCTCATAAAGAGATATGTACGAATTCAGCGGACTGTGCTTCTTTCTCTTAGAAGCCTCGATCGCCGAATACATCTGTCTGGTAACACACAGCCTTGCAAAACTGAAAAAAGAAGTTTCCTGCTCCACATCGTAATCCTGAACCGCTTTAAAGAGACCGATCATCCCCTCCTGGATCAGATCGTCGTTCTCCCCGCCGAGAAGATACATGGCGTTGGCTTCCTTACGCACCAGATTCTTATATTTCTCCATGATATAATCAATAATATTCTTATCCCCTTTTCGCAGCTTTCCGATTAGCTGCTCATCCGTCATCTGCTCATAATTTGCCATGTATTACCCCAGCCTCTGTCTTACGATCTCATACGCCAGTATACCCGCCGCCACGGATGCATTCAAAGAATCTATATCCCCTTTCATCGGGATACCGGCAATATAATCACATTTCTCCTTCACGAGTCTGCCGACGCCTTCTCCCTCACTGCCGACAACCAGCCCGATAGAGCCAGTCAGATTCAGACGATACATCTGCTCTCCGCCCATGTCTGCGCACACGAACCAAAGTCCCTGCTTCTTCAAATCCTCCATCGTCCTGGTAAGATTCGTTACCTTCGCAACCGGAGTATAATAAAGCGCTCCCGCCGACGCCTTCGCAACCGTCGCTGTAAGACCTACAGCCCGTCTCTTGGGAATGATAACTCCATGGGCTCCCGCCAGATTCGCCGTACGGATAATGGCGCCCAGATTGTGAGGGTCTTCAATATTATCCAACAGGACCAGAAAAGGGTCTTCACCTCTCTCCTTTGCAAGCTTCAGCATATCTTCCACCTCTGCATAGGCATAAGCCGCCGCATAGGCGATCACGCCCTGATGCTTTCCGGTCCCGCCAAGCTGATTCAGACGTTCCTTCTCCACATACTGAATCAAAGTATCCTGCTTCTTCGCTTCACGTATAATACTCTTAACCGGACCATCCTGGCATCCGTTCAGGATCAGGAGCTTATCGATGGTCTTTCCGGAACGGAACGCCTCCAGAACGGCATTGCGCCCCTCGATTATGTTCTCATTTCTATCCTTTTCGGCATTCCTGTCTCTTTCCGTCTTTTTTTCGTTCATACTCTCTGTCTTATAATTCTTTTCCTGGTTTTTATCCATATTTCAGCTAACCTCATTTTCCAATGCATCCAGTCCTGCCTTTATCAGTTCCAACATCCGTTTCCATTCCTTCTTTAGATACAGATACCCCATCAAAGCCTCGAACCCGGTTGCCTTATGATAATCAGAAACAGACTGATTCTTGGCGGGGGACATGCTTTTGGCATTTCGCCCCCGCTTATATACCGCGTGTTCCTCCTCCGTCAGCCGATCGTTCAGCGCAGTAATGATTCTCGCCTGGGCGGAAGCCTGCACCATGGAACTGGTACGTTTATGCATCTTCTGCACCTGACGGTTTCCTTCGTTCAGCACTAAGGATCGTATGATCAGTTCATAGATGGCGTCGCCGATATATGCCAGGGCAAGCGGCGAATATTCTTTGATATCCACCTCCTGCATCCGGAATAATTCCTGCATATATCGTCCCTGCATATCCTGTTCCTGTATACCCTGTCTCTCTACGCCCGTTTCCATTGTACTCCTTCTCTTGTATCCTTGAGTATAATTCCCTTTTCCAACAGCTCGTCGCGAATCGCGTCCGCCCTTGCAAAATCCTTCGCTTTACGCGCCGCCTGACGTTCTTCGATCAACTTCTCAATCTCCTCATCCAGCATCTCTTCCTTACGGTCCACAGTCAGCCCCAGCACATCCATCAGAGTGACCAGACGCTCAAGAAGCTTCTGCAGGAATTCCTTTGAACTATCTTCATTCGCCGTCGTATTACTGTATTTTACCAGATCGAACACAGCCGCAACAGCATCCGCCGTATTAAAATCATCCTCCATGGCGTCCTCAAAAGCTTTCACGTACTCTTCCGTCTTAGCGTAAGCTGTCTTCTCTTCTTCCGTCAATTCTTCCGTCTTCGCATTTCCCATCAGGAACTTCAGGCTGTCCGCCGCATTGACGATACGCTCCAGTCCGTTCTTGGACGCTTCCATCAGATCTGCGCTGAAGTTCAGCGGACTCCTGTAGTGAGCGCTCAGCATAAAGAAACGAAGTATCTGAAGATCATACTGCTCGCTGATCTCCCGCACCGTCCGAAAATTCCCCAGGGACTTGCTCATCTTACGGTTGTCTATATTCAGAAATGCGTTATGCATCCAGTACTTCGCGAATTCCTTGCCGTTCGCCGCCTCACTCTGGGCGATTTCGTTCTCATGGTGCGGAAATACCAGATCTTCACCGCCGGCATGAATATCAATCTGCTCTCCCAGATACTTCTTCGACATCTCGGAACACTCGATATGCCATCCCGGACGCCCGTCACTCCATGGCGACTCCCAGGAGGGTTCTCCCTCCTTCTTCGGCTTCCAGAGAACAAAATCCAACGGATCTTCCTTCTCATCCTCTCCCGTCACCAGCAGGGAACGCTCTCCGGAGCGAAGGTCGTCCAGATTCTTGTGGGATAATTTCCCATAATCCTGAAATCTCCGGGTGCGGAAATATACCGTGCCGTTTTTCTCATAGGCATAACCTTTCTCAACCAATACACGGATCATCTCTATCATCCCGCCGATCTCCTCTGTAGCCAGAGGATGAGTGGTCGCCGGCTTCACGTTCATACCTTCCATATCCTTCTTGCATTCCGCAATGTACCGTTTGGAGATCTCATCTGACGACACTCCCTCTTCGTTCGCTTTCTTGATAATCTTGTCGTCCACATCCGTGAAATTCGACACATAATTCACGTCGTATCCCTTATATTCAAAATACCTTCTCACCGTGTCGAATACGATCATCGGTCTCGCGTTTCCGATATGGATGAAGTTATAAACGGTAGGTCCGCAGACGTACATCCTGACCTTTCCTTCCTCCAATGGAACAAAATCTTCTTTTCTCTTAGTCAATGTGTTATACAGTTTCATGATCTGCTCTTTCTCCTTTTCTTCTTGCCTTTATATATTATTTTTTACTCTTTCACTGACTTTCTATACCGGCACATCCTTATCGGCGTTCTCATCCAGTATGTCGATCTCCTGGGTCCGCATGCATCTCATGCGCTTCTCCATCTGCATGATCTGCTTATGCATTCGGATATTATCGGCCTGCAGTTCCCGGATATCGTTGCTGATCGGGTCCGGCAAATGTATCTGATCCAGATCCATGCGGGGAATTTTCTGATCTCCCATCTTCACGATGCGTCCCGGCACGCCGACTACCGTACAGTTGGGGGGCACCTCCTTTAACACCACACTTCCGGCGCCGATCTTAGAATTCTCCCCTATCTTAAATGATCCCAGAACCTTCGCCCCGGCGCTCACCATTACATTGTCACCAAGCGTGGGATGCCGCTTGCCCTTCTCCTTTCCCGTACCCCCGAGAGTCACACCCTGATACAGGGTAACATTATCTCCAAGCTCTGCCGTCTCTCCAATAATCACGCCGCTTCCGTGGTCTATAAAAAGCCCCTTCCCGATGGTGGCGCCGGGATGTATCTCTATTCCGGTCTTCCTGACCGTCCGCTGCGATATCCAGCGGGCAAGGAAATAATGCTTCTTCAGATACAGCTTATGTGCCACGCGATAGTGCAGGATCGCCTTGAAGCTCGGATATAAGAAAACTTCCAGGTTAGATTTAATCGCCGGATCCCGCTCCCGGACAACCTGTATCTCCTGCCTGATATATGATAGTACACCCATATAGACCTGCCTGCTCCTTCCCCAAATATAATCATTCTTCAGTTATTATAAAAAGGAGGTTTTTATGATATGGGAAACAAAGTTTCCTATTATCAAAAATATCATAAAAAAACTCCGCCTCTCAATTGATATCAAGAGACGAAGTATCCTCCGCGGTTCCACTCTCATAGAGAACCTCAGCGATTGCCGTAATGTTCTCCACTTCAATACACGTAACGTGTGTAAACCCGTATCCGGCTACGGACGCTTCTGCTCTTTCACCGAATCGACTCCCGGACGCACTTCACAGACCATATCCTGAAGCTGCTTTCAGCCGGCGACAGCTTCTCTCTGTTAGTTTCAGGCTCTGCTACTCTTTCCGTTCTATGTCTTTGCCATGTACGTTATATCATATGCGAAAATGATCGATTTGTCAATCGGATTCTTTTGCTTTCAACTGGAATATCTCTGTTTCCCATATTGCTCCAAATAGGCGGCGGCTGTTTCTAAAGACAGACCTATCCTTTCCTGCAGCCTTTTCAAGATAGCTGCATCATCTAAACCAAATTCCTGCCCCATTTCAATTATTTCTTCCGCCTTTCCTGCTTCTCTTCCTCTGCGAATTAACTTTTCAGATTCTGTTTCTATTACTGTTCCGCCCATAATATTCACCAGCCTTTCTTCGCTTTTATTTCCATTTGTAATGTGGATAATATTATACCGTTAATTTCTTTTTCTGACAATCCAAAAGAATAGATTACCTTATAAGCTTCATTAGCCTGATAAACAGAGAAAACGGCAGTTTTCCATACAGTATCATGCACAGCTTTCTCCCCTTTTCCATTCTGACAGGCCTGATCAGGCGAGGCTGAAGCAGATCTTCCTTCCCACATTCAAACCAATCCATATCTCCCTGAATCTGCTCCCATATCCGCTTTGCTTTATCCGTATGGAGAATTACCATCGAGGTTCCCATACCGTCATCCATATCCGGCCTGCATTTTTCAATCCCCCAGAAATCGCCGATTGTAAGATCACTGCTTCTATCCACGGTACAAAATCTGCATTCATAACATGACGGACGCAAAGTATAGTCGTGGAAATACATCATGCAATACGGATCACTGTAAATTGAATCTGCGTATTCCGTATCATTGATCACATAGGAACGCGTATGACCATGATCTCTGTTTCTTTTATCCCGGAAAGAAAAATCCATCATCTTCCCGCGATGCTTTTTCTCCAGATAGGCCACATAATCCTTCCAGATTCCCGGCGACGGAACCCCGTAACATACCAGATCAACGACGATCAGCCTGTCATACTCCCGATCCAGGAACAACCGGAGCGCATGAGCCTGACAGGGCGTGCCGCAGAATAATACCCAGCGTTCTTCCTCCAGGCGCCGCCTAATAGTAAGAAATATATTCTGCATATTGCTCTGGACATACTTGGTCCTCTTGATCTGTTTAAGCTGACCCAGATCATCCGCTTCCTGGTGAATCACCTCCATATGATCGTTATATCCCGCGCCGAAGACCACGCCTTTTCGTTCCAGCACATATTCTGCCAGGATGGAAAATACACCCCCGGAAGAGCCGGAATATCTGATCTTCTCATCCTTCGCCCGGGCGCCCAGATATTGGTTACAACTCTTTTCAGCAGTATAATTATCTATCGGGCATACCTTTTTACATCTGCCGCAGCGGACACATACAGAACTGTCAATGTAGGGATAGCCAAACCCCTCTTTATCCCTGACCATCCGAATCGCGTGTGCCTGACAAGCGTCCAAACAGGCTTTGCACCCACAGCATTCCTCCCTCTTCGAATACAATTCCATCTCTGTTCCTCTCAATCTCAACTTCTTATTTTGGTCATTTCCGTAAATGAAAAACACCTTATTTTATGAATGAAAAACTTTATTCCATATTCCCCAAAAAGTTTCCGCCAACTGTTCTTTTGTAAATCCCCTATTCTTACATAATAAATATAAAGCATACACTGCCTGATCGATACGTCCGTATTTCATTGAAATTATATACCGCCGCCGTGCTTTCCAGCATACCATCCGCCTCCGTGATTCTGTGTCATGGATACCACAGATCTCTGAGATCTCATCCACCAGACTTTCATAGTCCCGATACTTCCTCTCCTCTTCCTCCTGTGTCAGTCCCCTTCTGGAATGACTGTTTTCCCTGACGCATACCCCGTATAATGGCTCGCGTATCGTCGGACATCGGTATCGATACATATATGGAAGGAGCATCTGGAAATTCTGGCCTACCGGATATTCCGGTATATGACGTCCAGGATATATTGCAAAAAAACACTCTGACTTGATCATATAACATCCGCAGCAGACGAATGTTTTTGATTCTAAGATATCCCAAAACAGATACTCATCAGACAAATTGCCTGTCTGTTCTTCCGCTTTCCTTGATTCCCCTGTTACTGGATCAAAATAATATGCTAAAGACCTGACGCACTGGTATTGCGGATGTCTCTTAAGAAATTCTACCCTTTTTTCTACGGATTCCGGCTCTAACACATCATCGCTGTCCGGCCAGATCAGATACTCCCCGGTCACATACGGCAGTCCCTGATTGATCGCAGCAGATGCATTCTTATGACAGGAGTGTATAATATGGTAATCATAACCTCTCCTGGCAAACCGTTCCCTGTATCTCTCTGCAACCAAAATCGTCCCGTCTGTCGAACCGTCGTCCACCAGTATTATCTCCATCTGCGGATAGGTCTGGCTCAGAATGGACTCCAACATCCCAGGCAGATAAAACTCTCCGTTAAATACCGGGGTAACCACAGAAACTTTTTCTTCTATAAATCCCTGATCTCCTATGCACATCACACACCCCTGCAAACGCCCAAAAACTTGAATCATCTTTTCAGATATGTTATATTATAAACAGAGGGAAAGCCATACAAGTAGCTTTACCCCAATGTGTTTGATTACCTATGCTTTAACACAGGCAAGCCGTCACTATTGGTGGTAGTGGCGGCTATTTCTTTTTCCCTTGTAAACCTGATAAATCAAATTAGCAAGAGCAACAATGAGTATACCTATCTGAATTAAATCCGAATATATAACATATATTGCTATCACCCTCCTTTCTCTCGTCTGGAGGGCGTACACACCCTCCGAGTAAAAAGAGGGGTAAAGCCGCCCGGCTTTATGGTTTTCCCTTTCGCTAATATTAACATGATATCTCTTATGCGGCAATATCTTATGGCTTCTTAACTGCTGAATTTAAAAATGTCACATAATCAAAATCATCCAGATACCGTCGTTTCAAAAACTGCTTTTTATAATTCAATATCATACCTAATTCTTCGTTTTCTTCAAATCCCTTAATATAGTATGCCGAAGAGAACTCCGGATATCTCACATGTGTCAATATAACTTTGTTGTCATATGGAAGCTGATCAAATCGCCTTATAGTTTCATAAGTGCATTCATCCCGTTCCGAACCAATAAAGAACAGATTATCCCAATTAATCCGCTTTTTTCTTTCCTGCCATTTCCGGACGCCTTCTTCAAAAGAATCATAGTGCACAAAATTGATCCTTATATCTCCCAGCATACCTGCTGGACAATCCTTTTCATCCTTTATCTCCACAATCTCTTCTTCCATATACTCTCTCAGGTTTTCCGCAAACCGGACAAAATCATTCATCCCTATAGTCAGATTGATGGTCGGAGACAGAAATGGAACACCCAGATCATGATATATAATTGTTCCTACACAATTGGACGCGATAATAGTAAAGTCCGGATTTGCTAACTTTCTGATTCTCCTCTTTTTAAACAACCTCCACTCATGATTCTTTATTCTGTCCGCCAGATTCCTGTCACCCCTTTTGCTTTTCCTTACTATATCCTGCATTCTCTGTCATACCTCATCAATTATCACTTTATCACCCTCAAATAATGATTAAGTAATCAGTATTCAAATATTGGTTAAATCATCATATAAAATACTATCATAAATTCAACGCTCTTTTTATGAATTCTATTGATAATTCCCGCTCTTTTTTGATTAATCTTCTGACGTGTCCCCAGTCAATATCACGCAGCATCTCTTCTCCTGCAGGCATCCTTCCCCTCTCTACAAGCCGGGACTTTAACTCGAACCTTTCCAGAAGATTTTCTATCCGTGCGTTTTTATTGCTGTGGCTGAACACCAAAAATTTCTTCTCCATTAAAACAGAAAACGCCGCGCCATGAAAAGAATTCGTCACTATATAATCCGCGTTTTGAAAAAAACCAATATATTCTGAAGGACCGCTTTCTGCTTCACATCTGATCCACTCTTCCTTCCGACCTATCCACGGCATAGTAACCTGAATAACTTCCTTTCTCAGTTTCATCGACAGATTATGTAAAAACTGCAGCATCAAAACATTATGTTCCGTAAAGATATACAGAATATACCCTTTTTGCTTCGGCAGTTTTACTATCTTCTTCCATTCTTTTAATGTAAGCAGAAATGTAGGATCCAGGACGCCCGTAACATCTCCATGAAAGAAAGTCTTTACAAATGGCACCGCACTTTTCTCCCGCATAGAGACTGCAGAAAAGTTCTGATTCACCGCCTTCTTAAAATCTGCATGATACTTAACCGACAGCGAATCCTTTCCAAAACTGGCTCCGTATGCGATCAATCTGCAATTTCCCTTTTCTCTAATATTTCCCATATAAGCATCATCAAGCCCAACCGTAATCTCCGGATTCCACACCTGGTCGCTTCCTACAAAAACATGAGAATACTCCTTCACTGAAAGTCTGTAAGCTTTTCTTACTGCAGGTTCTTGGGTCAGATACATATGTCGGAAACAGCGCATATTCCTTCTTCTTCTTAAAAATGTGCCGAGATGAGATACATTCCTTATAATTCCATAATGTCCAGGAAAATATCTGATTTTTCTATCCATCTCAATGCCTATGACAGGCAATAACCAATATCTCCCTGCCAGTTTAACCGGTGCGTAGGGAATAATTTCTACTTTTCTTCCGCCAAATCTCTCCAGACAGCATTTAAGCGCATATGCCTGCAGCATGGCTCCATAATCGTCCGCCCAATGAAATGTCAATATTCCAATCATAGATTCATTTACCTCTCGATTCCGCTTAGAAACTTTACGGAAATAATTTCCCCGCTAAAAGCTTTCTATCTTATGCGAACCAAATTTCGGTCTTGTATCTTATACACGATATCACATTCATCCGCAAGACTCTTATGATGCGTTACAATCAGTAATGTCTTATCCTTTCTCACCTGCCGGATGGAATCTATCACTGCTTTCTCCGTATCCATATCAAGCGCAGCAGTTGCCTCATCCATAATCAATAGTTCAAATTTCTTATATAATGCTCTTGCCAACGCAATCCTCTGACGCTGCCCTCCGGAAACAGACGTCCCGTTTTCACCGATTAAAGTATGTATTCCTTCCGGCATCTTTTCAACATCTTCCCATATCTGGGCGCATTTCAGACATTCTATAATCCTTTCATCATCAATTTTATCCTGCTCTGTTAAAAGAGCTACATTATTCCGGACAGTCTCCCCGTTCATATACACAACCTGCGGGATATAACTGACAATCTCTCCGATATTCGCTATACACGCTCCTTCAGTGTCTGCCTGCGCAACGATATCATAGTCGTCATACCGGATACTGCCTGCCTGCGGTTTTAAAAGACCCAAAATCAAGGCAAGAAACGTCGTCTTTCCCACTCCGGAAGTTCCGATAATCGCAACGGAAGTACCTGCAGGTATCTCTAACGATACATTCTCAAACAATTTTTCCCGCCCGCTATATCCAAACGTCAGATTTTGTACATACAGTCCCTTTGTTAATGTCACTTTCTTCTGACGGATATTCGCATGCCGTTTCTCTTCTTTTTTCAGTTCTTCATAACGGTCAAGACAATCTTTCAACTCTTCATATGGCTGCTTAGAGAATTCTATGTTGTTAATTCCTCCTACAATATTATATGACAATGTCGTCATCCTGCTTAACGCTGTAACGTATACTGTAACCGGTATAAAAGTCGACAGCTCGATTCCCCATAGAAAAAGAGATACAAAAATAATCAGCATAAGCGCCTTCGCCCAAAGACCCATAAACACCGCAATAATATCATTTTTTAAACTATATTTACTCTGTTCCTGTGAATACGCCATACTTGCGTCATAATATTTTGCCAAAACAGGCTCCGCATATCCGCTGACCTTTATTTCTTCAAAAACACCATATTCAAGAGTAATCTGGGCATTCGCTTTGATTGCATATTTTCTGCATTTTTCTCCGTACATCTTCATCTGTGTGCGGTAAAAGAAACATACCGCGACTATAAGCATGAAAAATATAATACCAGTAATAATCCCAATTCCGATCCATTTTGAAATAAATATCAGAACAGCCGCATACCCCGCCAATGTAAAAATATTAACTCCCACCGCTACAAAGGTCAGAATAATATTCATACTTTTCATCGTATCATTACGTACGATTTCCAATGCCTGCATGACACTCTTCTGGTTATGATGTCCCCTGTCTTCTTTTGCAAATAATTCAAAGACCTTCATAGATAACTGCTGCGCGCCATGATATAAAAAATGATTGGAAATCCTGCACCGATACAATTCAATAACTACTTCCGAAAAAAACATAAGCACTATTACAATGGCACGAAGCCCTCCCGCCAGCTCCGGATTTCCCGAAATCTTATTGATAAAATAAACAGTCATATAAAATCCAAATATATCTACCACAGCCCGAATACTTCCTAAAGCGGTAAACCATTTCCAGTTTTTCTGCTCCCTTTCTTCCAAAAAACCTGTCAAATATTTGAATATTTCCACCACTTCTATCCTTCTCCTAGTCCTGTTTTCTTTCATTACAAAGTTATGGTTAACTTATCTGTCTTTCAATAAATCTGAATACTATCGGCATTGTTTCCTTTCTTCTTTTGTCAGATTTTTTACATATTTTACTAGCCAAATTGAATCTTCTAACCAATTTATAATTATTATGTCAACCAAAAATCTTTAAAAAGTATCTGCTTCATTCTCCACATCCATCTAATGGGAGGAAAGTATGAACATCCAAAATACAACACATAAAACAGTATTTTTATCTTAAATGAAAGTCTTTTATATAAATAATGATCCATTTCTAGGTTCATCATTTTTTTTAAATTCTGACTATCTCCCTTATCTTTTTTATTTATAGCTATAAAATAATTAGATAATATCCCCCACACAAGCTGCTCTTCCCACCTTAATGCTAAAGAAATACATCCTGTTTGAAATTCTTGATTTCTTATCAGTCTGGAAACTTTATATTTCTGCCAGTTTTTATCCATATTGTTTAAATGTGTAATACTGTCAGAATGCATCCGATAATAGTACCATTCCGTATCTAAATATGCCATCCGCATCTCCCTGCAGATGAGGCTGTGCATAAATACTGTATCTTCTCCACTAAAAAGCGTCTCATCAAAACGTTGTTGTCCAATAAAACTGCGGCGTATCATCTTCCCTCCAATACAAGATAATTCCATTTCGTACTTGGAGTAAAACCACTCTTTAGCATCCGCCTTTCGTCCAATTTCCCATTGGATTTCTGCAATATTTTTTGATATTTGGCGCATCCTTTTTTCTATCTCTGACGTATCCATTTTTATATAAGTGCAAAACATCAGATCAACATTACTTTTCTCTCCCTGTTTAACATATGAATCTATCAGGCATGGATGAATTACATCATCACTGTCCAGGAAAAACACATATTCACCTGCAGCCGCTTCAAGTCCCCGATTTCTCGCTGACGATACTCCTTCTTTCTTCTGTTCAAATATAAGTATTCTATCATCGACAGCAGCTATATCTTTACATATCTTAAGGCTCCTGTCCGTCGAGCCATCATCTATAACAATAATCTCCAGCTCCCGGAATGTTTGATTAATGACTGACCGGAGACATTGCATAATGTAGGCTTCTGTATTATGCACCGGAATAATCACTGACACTTTAGCCATGACAAAGCCCCCATCTTTTCCCTATACCGGCCATCCAAATCACTAGCTTTGATATAGCCAATGTAAAATGCAGCAGTCTAAAACTCAACAGTACTATATAACATCTCTCCGAAAAAGATAATCCTGACACTGGACAGACAAGAAATGTCTCTACATCCCGCATTTTTTCTCTCAAACGACATGCGCTTTCATGAATAGACGTTCCGAATTGTATTTCCTGATAAATACTTGCTACCAATCCATCAAATTCAATCTTATTGATCTGTTTATCAATAGAACTGTTTCCGCGCCCTCCCAGATAGGTACGAAGATATTCTGCCGCCGCCCTGCCGTTTTCAAACAAATCTGCATGATACCTCCTGTGCATTGAATCTTTACCGAATCGATTATAAAAGTACATATTCAGCGATGAAAAATACACTTGTTCCGCAAAATACATACACTCATAAACGCAAACTAAATCCTCCTGGCTATATAGACGAGTATCTCTGCACCGATGTGCCAATAACAATTGCTTTTCAATAATTTTATCACAAAGACTTCCTGAAACAAGCCGCATTTGAGTTGCTCTCCCTAAAGTGTTCATCATTCTGGGATAAATTTCACTTTCTAATCGCTCTTTATTATACACCCCTGGCTCTAAGGACCATGGAAACGAAACTGATTTTCCATCTTCCATTATCATACTATATCCAAAAACAAAAATATCTGGTGCCTCTGATACATCTAACACATACGCAGCTTCTTGCAAGAGATCTTTTGAAATCCAGTCATCAGCGTCTACATAATATATATATTTTCCAGCCGCACGGAATAATCCGTCATTTCGCGCAGCAGCCGCACCTTCATTCTGTTTATGTATAGCTTTTACTCTATAATCCAACTTGACAAAATAATCACAAATCTCTGGGGTGGAATCTGTAGAACCGTCATCTACCAAAATCAATTCAAAATTCAAATAAGTTTGATCAAGGATACTACGAATACACTTTTCTAAATCTGCTTCATTATTATATGTAGGCACAATAACTGAAAAAAAAGGAGCTTTTGTTTCATTTATATCCATATTTACAATATCTTCCTCCCTACAGTCTTTGCCAGCAATCTTCCAAGATCCGGATGTTTCCTGACAATCCACATTGCAAGTTTCTTATACCAGCTGACTTTATCCGAATTCATATAAATATCTACATATCTTTCCATTTCCTTCATACACACTTTCCAACTATCGCAGTTTGGCGAAAATTCCTCTCTTTTACATCGTCGTGCCTCTTTGTACCAAAAGGCCATAAATCGAAATGTATATTGAAGCTTATGCGCAATTAAATCATCATTATTAACTTTTTCCCCTATCTCTAAAATCAATTGTATCGCCTGACGAATCTCATATACCGTATGTATTTCTGTAGTCAAGCTTCCTGCATGTTTACAATAGAATACGCCATAGAAAGGAATCACTTCGAAAAAGCCGTCACACTTGCAAAGATATCTGCATATAAACGCGAAATCTTCAAAATCAACTAACTCCTCTGGAAAATCAATCAGCAACAATCCCTGCTCGTCCAGAATTTTTTCACGCCGGAACAAAGCCGGTGATACACTCATTAAAATTTGTTCCCACATAACTATTTGCAATGCCTGCACCGGACACCTCTTATACTGTGCTTTTAACGGATACTGCCAAAGTGTCGGTTTTCCATTCTCATCACAGATCTGCAGCCCACAGGCAGCCAAATCGTTTCCCCTCAGCAAACTCTCAACCAATCTCTCAATCATTTGCGGATGAAGCATATCATCTGCATCAATAAAACCAATAAATTGTCCTTGAGAATGACGCAAGCCTATATTACGTGCACGAGGTAATCCTCCATGAGAAATATTCACTAATTTTATTATTGGTTTGTCTAACTTTGTTTTCTCTATATAACGCTGTACAATTTCTCCCGTCTTATCAATTGAACCATCATTCACTACGATTATTTCAATGTTCTTATATGAGGACTCAAGAACGCTTTTTAAACAACGGCTAATTCTTTTTTCTTGCTGATAGGTTGGTATAATAATCGAAACCAATGTATTATCCATGTTTCCTCCATATTATGTCACATTATATTTCCAAATTCATTTACCCCCCCCCCCACCCAAACAAAAGTTTGATAATATTATTTTCTAACTTATAAAGTCATGAATATAATCATAAAAGAAAATACATTAATAAAGCCTGACAGTGCCTATACAATATCCATACGCTTCCTCATCCTGCTCATTTGCCAGCTCTATATGTTTTCCTGTATCTAAATCTTCTACAAAAAAGTAAATCCTATATTCTGTTTTTGTAAGTTCACTGACAGAAATTTCGACTTGAGCATTCTGCACCATATCGGATTCTTCTCCGCCAGTTAATTTTCTAACAGCACATGACATTTCCTTTTCCAGCAGTTCTCCATTATCTTCCCTGTATAAGACCATGTTAATTTTCGTTTCTTTATATATGGGTGCAAAACCGACATTTTTTAAAGAAACCTCCACAGATATACACCGTCGTTCTTTACTATATGTCAGGGCTGTATCTGTAATAAGCAACCGATACCCCAGATGCCGTTCGATATATGTATAACCATCCATACCAAAAAAGCATCCTTCTTCTGTGACCGTTGCTTCTTCCCACTTTTTTAATACAGTCGGATCATAATCTTTATTCAGGTATGTAATACGTCTTTGCGCAAGACCTTCTACCGCATTTTCAAAATCATTGTAAGAATTATCATTTATCACCTCTCCTCCGTTTGGCGTGTAACGGCACAATTCTTTCTGAAACTCCAGTTCTTCCTCTCTGGACCATCGACCAAGCAAATCTGTCCCGTCTGTATCTTCTGTTTTGTAAGTACCAAAATCGCTTCTATTACCCAGCAATCCGTCATTGAATAAACCAAGTCTTGCCGCTAATTGACTGCCTGTCAGAATTTCTTCTGACGGAACGACAGATTGTACAATACTTCTCCACTGTGCCGGCGTCCGAACCGACAGATAAATCGATTCATCTGTTACGGATACTAATTGATCTGCCAGACACTTCATATCCTCTTCCGTATCGTATCGTGTTCCGTGCATCTCGCCCCAATTTCCCGTAAATAACCCTTGAAGAATAAAAATCTTCCTTTTGTGTGCATCCAAAACAGATTCCAGTTGCTCCATATGCCGTAGAATAATATCTAAGCTATCTGGCTCATATTGTTCATTCCTCCCTTCATCATCATAGATAAAGCGAACGATTAATTGTTGATCCAGTGTTTCCAAAGCATGAAATAATTTATCTATATTCAAAAGCCCAAATTCACTGATCGACCCTTCCCTGTAATTCTGTAAACATATTTTAACTAGAATAAGCTCTGTATCATTCTGACTTATGGATTCCACAAATTCTTCATAATCTTTCTGCTCATCTGTAATCCAAAAAGTATATAAATGATAAAATCCACGATTCGGGTTGTACAGTTCACGTGCAGACTCCGTAAACGGAAAACTCTCCGTTTCTACCTGTATAAACATATTTTCAAAGAAAAGCACAAATATAGCCAATAGTAATACGACTGCAATACAAGAAATAACTATCCTTTTTCTTCTGAATAAAGTTTCTTTTTGTAGCCCATACGCGTTAACATGATAATCATGAATCATATTACAATAATCTCCGAATATATATTTACTTTTACTCTTGATAGACTGCTACAATGATCAAAACCAATAATTTTTCTCATTATAGAGCTATTTTTGTTCCAAAATACTTTTTCCTTTTTCTTTCAATAACTGGAATTCCTTCATTCTATGATACAATACCAAATATGCAAGATTCGTAACTACCAGAGAGATCGCCAGTCTTTCTATGCAGATTATCCATGGATTTCCTGTAATACTCCTGCAGAAAAAATCCACCCAAAACCATACAAATAATGTAACTGAAGCATATAGTCCGTAACGCATAAAATACATTGCAGATGAACTTTGCAGGCAATGTTTGTAAAGCATATATGGCTCTAGCCAAAGGGATGTTGTCACTGTACTTACCGCTGTTCCCAAAAAAATACCTGCTGTTCCCATATGTATTCCCAAAAAGATCGACGACGCCAGATTAATAATCGCTTCCGCCAAAGGTCTGTATCTGTCATACCAGAATATACCTAACGACTCCCGAAATACGATAGTCGCCTGACGCATGCCGGTAAGATAAAAATTCAAACATAGTACAAATGTAATATCTCTGGTAAACACATAATTTTCTCCAAAGCAAAACCCTGCAAATACATCGATAATTTCAAAAATGCAGATAGCAGCCATACCAAACACCCACTGTCCTATAAAAAAAGATGCCTCGAAGATTTTTTTCACCCTTTCCTGGTCTTCTTCTACTCCCAAATTCCCCACACTGGCTGCAATCCCCTGAAACATCTGGTTCAATACCTGTCTGATAGAACCTATAATCAGATAGTAATTAGAATATATACTATTACTAACGATTCCTACAAGTGAAGACAGCAGAAGGTTATCAGTATTATTTACGACAACAGATCCTAATTTGTGCATCAACATGGCGCGAATATTTTGATAAATTACTTTTTTCTCCTGTACAGGAAGTTTTTGTATATCCTTTTCCTTCAGATAAGGATACATCTGATCTGCCCTACTGGATATTGCTATATTATTAAAAAAGGTACATAAAATTGCCGCTAAAATATACAATATGAAATTTCTTGTCTCAATAAGTATGAATATTTGAAGCAAATTTTGTAAAATCAAAGCTAATGTATGATATAAAACTCCAATATAACTAAGCTGATGAGCATCAATCAAAGTTCGCTTATAAACCGCCAGATACGATAAAACAGAATTCACAAGATATAATAAATAAATTAAAATAAGATGTTCTATTTGAGGTTGGTTCTTGATCAACACCCCCATAAAGGGGATAACAAGCATTCCTCCTGCAAATACTATAACAGCAACTATAAGATAAATGTCACGGAACATCTTCATTAGTGATTTTTGCTTTTCCACATTTTCTTCTGAAACAGGTTGGTACAACGCATAAGTGATCGCAGTTCCTGCACCCAGCTCTGACAATGCCAATACATTCAATATATCTGAAAACAATCCATTTATTCCCACATATTCCTGACTCAACGTATGTGTAAAAACTACGCGGGTCATAAAACCTGCCAGAATCGCAACAATTCTGGCTAGTATAGCCACTGTAGTATTTTTAGTAGAATATTCTGTTCTGCTTTTTCTCATTACACCCTCAATTTCCATAATCTATCAATGTTTCTGCTATTTGAAGTTTTTATTCCATCTTTTATCTTTCAAAAGAGGATGGATATGGAAGAATCTTCTCAAAAGCTTCCTGAAGTTCTGCACGGATGCTATCGGCATCTCTAGTTATTGGTGCATCATTAATACATATAATTTTACTTCTCTGTTTCTCTATCGTTTCGACAAGTTTCATTATATCATCCCGTATTTCGAAATAAGAGATATATTTCTGAACATTCTTTGGATAAAATTTTCCAGAAAGCTTTTGCCATTCTCGAAACAAATATGGTGTCACATCTTTTTTCTCTCGAAAATGATCACCTGACATCTGCTCCAACAAATCTCTTTCTTTTTCCCAAATCTCCTGAAATGTTTTCTTACAGAATGGAGTCGGTCCATGTACTGTATATAACCCAGTATATTGAGGGAAAAATAATTCCAACATATTATAAAAAAAATACAAAGGCGGATATCCAAACCGAAAATAATTCCAAGGCTGCCGTTTCACATTTTCCCTCTTATTAAAATATTTACATAAAACCAGCATATTATTTAAATATAGATAAGACATAACCGGGTTATTCGGATTTGCTATCACCGGTTGGAATGCCAACATATCACATGGCTTATCATTAATAAAAAAATCAGTAGATTTCATTGGACGAAGAAAAAACATATCATCATTAAAATATACAAATTGCTCTGTCAATCCCTCTATACGATGCAAATAAATCTCCAGAACATTACTGTTAAAAGTAGGCAAAAACTCCTTAGGAATATAGTCCTCATGCCTGACTATATGCAATTTAGAATGTTCTGTATTTAACCATGTCGGAAGATGTCCACAAGTAACAAAATGAATTTTCCTCACCCATGGCGTAAACTCTTCGACTCCTCGAAACCAATACTGCAACAGGTTCCAATCTCGATAACGTTCTTCTGAATCATCCTCTTCTTCGGTATGACTGTAACTGGCTTTCTGTTTCCTCCATACGTCATCCTGTCCGTCTACCCATGTAATCACAAAATCTATCGGGTATCCTATTGTCTTTTTCATCAATTTAATTTCTCCCTGTCTTTTATTTAGTCTGCAATATTCATAAAAATAGACAAATCAATAAAATTTAATAGAGAACAATCAAAATAACCATCATATAAACAATAAATGTTCATTTCCCTTTAGTTTTTTACCCTTTCTCATTGAATTTCTACCATTGGATTCCATCCATTCTATCCCAGCCTTCTATTGCCAAATCATATAAAGCATAAGGATTTTGTTTAAAATAATAGCAAACAAAATTTTCATCTTCATAATACACATGAACCTCAAAAGGGTGTATTTTAGCAAAGTTCTGACACCAAAGATATGCTTTGGATTCCAAAATAGTGCGGCTTCTAAGATTAGAATAAGATTGTGAAAGCAAATTAAAGAATAAAATATCTTTCTTTGCGTCCTCTTCTGAAATCTTCCGTGTTACTACATCAGGATGTATATAAATATAAGGATATCTCTCTGAATATTTAGTACTTCCCAACCATGAAGGACCGCTAAAAAAATGAATTTGCGCATACTCAATTGGCTTTTTTTCTATAAACAGGAACACATAATCTGTCGGTAGTTTATAGTCTTCTTCTTGAATTTCCTGAACAAATGTTAATAATTCTTCATGACGTCCATACGGAGAAACCTGATATAATTCATCTACTGGAGACACTATGGTGTATTTATTTTTCGTAAAATTCTTTATAATAGAATTCGTCACCATTACCGCAGAATCGTAACGTGTCAGATATTCCATTAAAAATCCGTGATAATTACCAAGTGCAATTGTAACATAATAAATTCCTATAGTACCTAATACAGACAGCAACTGTAAAACATTCGTCGTACAGAATACCTTAAGAAGAACAAAAAGCATATCTACAGGCATTACTACTGTTATAAGTAACAAGATATGTTCGATCGAATAAATTCTGTTCCTCTCTATCAATTGTGGTAATCCCAATGCCGATGACTTTTCTGCCACCATAAATAGAATAGAGGTAAATATCATTGGAAAATACAATTGGAAGTACCATACCTTCGCAGAATGCTTCAAAACTTTCTGCCAAATTATCATTCCTGCTTGATAGAAAAACAGAAGCAAAATAGTACATCCCATGCATGCAACCATAACCATTGCTCTTTTTTCCCCATATGATTCCGTATACCCCTTCCATAATACCAGAAGTTTCTTTTCAACTTTTTGAATCAACTCAGTATCGTCCAACTTTGTCTCAGCTTCACTATTTATGTTTTCTGACTCTTCCTCCCGTTCCTTGTTGTTTCCTGATTTTTCCATCTTATCCATACTTTTTCCCGACATATCAACTCCCATGACTCCTAATGCCCAGCCAATGGATCCCTGAAATTCTTTCCCAGATGCCAACGCCCCTCCCATCGGCAATACCGCAATCAATACTCCACATATTACAGCAGCTACCAATGGGATAAAACGCTCTTTTGTAAATATTCTCTTTATAAAAAATAACGCAAACGGAACACATAACAAAAAAGCCATAATCGTAATATAGAAATGAATGGCAATAGAATCCGCCAGAGCCAATACAAATAAAAATAAATCCTCATTCCAATAATATTTAAAATTTTTATCTTTATATTTTATTTCATATATACTTTTTTTCGTACTTTTCAGATATCTAATGAGAAACAAAGCACATAAAAATTGTGTATACATTCCAAATTCCTGCGGAAGCATCGACTGTAAACGCGACATACTGACTATAAAATTCAAATTTACCGCAGTATCTAATGTCAAAAAAACTGCCAATACAAAGATCGGCGTATATTTCCATTGAAAGATCTCTCGCATCAAACAATACGCACTTATCAGATAAACAACAATATGTATACCTCCCATAAGTTGTATGCAGCTATATACCTGGATACCAAATAACGTATTTACACAGTAAACAAAACAGTGCATTGCCTCTGGATAAACCCCACTTACAAAAATCTCACCTTTCAGTAAGCCATCTATCCACTGATGATGTACATACATATCCGAAAAAAAATAGCCATATGACTGGAATGACCCCCATGAAAAATATAGCATTCCATACAATACCACTGCCAAAAGCACAATATATTCCAATAAATGCGAATGTATATCATGAAACTTTTCCGTTAATTTCCTTCTAAACCACCCCGCAGCTTTGCCTATCATTCGAAATAAGAATGTTTTTATCCCGGATGTTCCCATTATGAATCGATAAACAGAACTCAAAGTTTCATGAAACAATCCCGACCGATATTGAAAATTCAGTTTTTTTACAACACTTATTAAAAATATACCATGAAATATACCGAAAACAACCCATTGATTAAGAATATGAAGCAATCCTAAAACCAAAACAACAGAATTTGCAATAATCACCTGTGCGAGAACACAAAAACTAAAACGGTACACTTTATCTTTGCTTCTTAAATGCTTACTAAAAACCACAGATGGCCAGAGAAACATAAAGAACATGTAACCCCACAAAACTTTTCCATATTCAAATATCCAATATAGTGTCTCCATCTTTGTACCCCTTTTTCTCCCGCTTGTTTCAATTCTTCGGATTCAGATGTCCCAATACTGCTCTTCCTTCTTCATCAGAACGATTCGCGAAACGAATCTTTGCCCCGTCCTGCTTTCTTCTTGCAACCAAGAACATCCCCCCGTTACAACCTTTTGCCACACAGGACAGTCTCCGAACTTCTCCGCTTCTAAAACCTTTTACCTGGCTATCCAGAACTACCGAACTTTGCATTCCATATCTATCCGTATATTCCAGACATATTTCCGCCTCCTGATAGAACCCGGCAAACCCGGTATTTTCTATCTCTACCGTAACCCGATACTTTTCGCTCTCACCCTTCATCCGGCTAACGTCTACATTCCGTATCAGGAAACGATATCCCAGATGCGCTCCTACATAATCATACACACTCTTTCTATTCCATACTCCCTGCCCCGGATATCTCCATTTCTTCCAGATATCTAAAAGCCTCGTATCATGCGCCTTGTTCAGATATGTAATCTGCATCTTCCGCAGCTCTTCCACCGTCTTCTCCGGCGTAAGCATTTTTATATAACCCTCGCCATATACGGCTTCCCCGCCATTCGGTGCCTGTTTTCCAAGTTCATTCTCAAATTCCAACTCCTGTTCCCGTTTCCACGGCTCATTCCATTCCTGCTTCTCAACCTCTCTCTCATCAAAAGTTCCCAAATGGCTTGCAGAACCGAATATCCCGTCATCAAAGAGTCCCATATTATCCGTACATTCCAGTTTATTTTGTCTTTGTCCTCTGTGCAAACTGCGCCAATATACGGGACGTCTCACGGCAAGAAACGTCTGGGGCGCTTTCTGCTCCCGCAGGATTTCTGCAAGTTTAAGCATTCTCACTTCATCCAGGAAGCGAGAACCGTGCATCTCTCCCCAGTTTCCCAACAACATCCCCTGATATATATAGACCGAAGACGCCTTTTGCTCTATGAGATTTCCAATCTGCCGCATATGCGTCTGCACCTGCGCAAAGTTCGAAGGTTCACGCACAAATGCCTTTCCTTCATGATCATATACCACCCTTACGATACAATCATACTCGTTCTGTTCAAAAAAACTCAAGATACGGCCAATCCTATCCAGCACACGGTCATCCAGATCCGCTTTCCGGAAACTGCCGATATCAATCAATACAAGCGCCAATGTATCCCGCCTGTCAAGACTCCACTGAAACTCCTCAAAATCCGGCTCTTGCTCCGCCTGGAAAGTATAGATCTGATACCATCCTCTTGCCGGGTTCTTCAATTCTTCCGTAATCTCTGCCAGATCCGCCGGTACAAAATTCCATGTCTTTTCTTTTATTCCAAACTTTCCAAACAAATTCTTCATTCTCTTCTCTTCTCCAGAGCCACATCCATTCTTAATATCTTTACCCGGAAGATGACCGTCAGCATACTGAACAACATCCGCAGCATGTACCACACCGGCTTTAACCCGCTGTGCATACTCTCTCCGCTTTCCCGCGCATGCATTACGGCAGGAATCTCTTTTACCCGATATCCCATCAGCAGCATCTGCATAAGCATATTAGCGTCCGGGTATTGATCATCAAAATGATTATACTTCGAATAGTAGATAAAAGCTCTCCTGCCAAGACCCTGCAACCCCGTCGTAGGATCCGCAATGTGTCTTCCTGTCACCTGCCTGATCAGGAATCGGAACATAACATACGCTGCTTTCTTCACACATGAAACCGGGAAATCCGAACTCTCTTTCATAAACCGGGCGCCTAATACAATATCCGGCGTCTCCTCATCCATACCTTTTCCTTTTAATTCCTCATAAATCACGGGAATGTTACAGGCGTCATGCTGTCCGTCCGCATCCAACTGGATCACATATTCATAATTTCTGCGTACCGCATACTTATATCCTGACTGCAGAGCGCTCCCATACCCCAGATTATATATATGTGAGATCAGCCCATACTGTTTCTTTCTTACAATCTCTCCTGTATGGTCTGTCGAAGCATCATCAATGACCAGAACATCCGCTATCGACGGGATGTCAAATTCTTCCAACTGTTCGAATACCCTGTATATGTTCTTTTCTTCATTATAAGCCGGTATAATAACCAACAATTCCTTCTCAGCCATCGCCCTTCTCCGCCCTGTCTCTCTATTCTTCTTATTCCAGCATATTCCGGAACAACCGAAGCTCTCTCTCGCATGAGATATCTTTTATCCTGGCCTTCTCGCCAAGCTGCTTTCTCTTTTCTTCATTCAAATACAGCTCTTCTATCTTCTCGGCTACTGCCTGGGGAGTCAGCTCGCACAGAACCCCGTCTTCCCCGTCTTCTATCTGTTCCAGGTTCCCGTTACAATCCGAGGCTATCACCGAACAACCCAAAGTCTGAGCCTCCTGGATCGCAATACTCTTCCCCTCATATCTCGTGGCATGCACATACAGATCCGTCTGTGCATAATAAGGATACGGATTATCATGCTGTCCCAGCAATAAGAAATCCTTCTCCAGCCCAAGCTCCTGGATCTTTTTCGTCAAAACTTTTCTCAACTCTCCCTCGCCCAGCACATACCATCTGATATCATACTTCTTTCTTTTCAGAAGCCCCATAGCCTCCACCGCGATATCATAACCCTTCTGCCGGGTAAGACGCCCCACCGTAAGTATGCGAAATCCACCGTATCCATCTGAAAATCCGCCTTTTTCCTGTCCCTTAAGACGAATCACCTCCTGATTGACGATATTGTGAAGTACATCTGTCTTTGCCGCGTATTCCGGATAGATGTTGACAAAATGCTTCTTCGTCTCCTCAGAAACTGCAAATATATTCGTGAATCTTTCAAAACAGTCCTGATCCATCTCCCTCATATACCCTGCATTCTCATAATCAATATGTATCAGCGCCGCTTTCCTGCGTGCCTTCACATGATCCGCCACATAATACACGGAACCGCCTTCTATCCACGCCATCGCCAGGTCAAAACAGACATCGAACCTGTCCGCTCCATCCGACAGGACACGCCACAACAACTTATCAATCAGAATCTTTCTTTCCTTCACCATAATCATCAGATTCCGAAAAATATAACACACCTTCTCAAACAGTCTCCCGTTTTTCACAAAAGACCGGCATATCTTCCTGGTCAGCTTCCTTCTGCCCTTACCTGTAAGGACCGACTCTTTGCTGAATGAAGGATTCAGCAGCCGCACATGATCCGGAAGCTTTCCGACCAACTCTCCCTGCCCTGTGATGATATAAAGACAAATCTCATATTCCTGACTGTCCAGTCTTCTTAGCATTTCCAGCAAAGCGGTCTCCGCCCCGGCCCGGCTTAACGTATTAATCACGAACAGAATCTTTTTCTTCATTTTCTCTCATCCCATCTGCCTTCTCTTCAAGCTGCCGCATGATTCTCTCATTTTCCTGGAGCAGCAGAGACACCTGCATGGCAAGCTCATGATTCTTCATCGCCAGACGAGACAGCAACAGGCTGAATTGAAATCCGCCCCACAGACATACCGCCCCTACAATGAACAATGCCATACCGGTTCCTCTTGAAATATGGTGCGCCCAGGTAGATAATACCGGGAATACTCCTGTCGCGATCAGTATCGCGCCAAAGATCTCCCACACTACGGCAAGATTCACCGTCAGTTTCCTGCAGGAATGATGCCAGAAGCTGGAAACCATAACAAACACGCCTGCCGCGATCATTCCATATTTTATAATATCCGCTGTTCCTACCATCTCTCAGCTATTCTCCTCCGCAATCTTCCCCGCATGTTCGCGGCTGTCGTATACCTTGCCGGACGGTTGTTTCCCTTTCCCACGCTTAAGCAGATCTCCACTGCAGAATATATGCCTGTCGATATGTCTCTCAATCCACCTAAGCCGCATATAAGCGACCGTCCAGCCGGTAAAAGATCCCAATACCACACCGATTCCATACCATATCTCGTCAAGTCTCACCGCAAAGATACTGACTACAAGTGTGATGAGAAAGAAGCCCAGTGTCGTCCATACCATTCCCGCCATATCATTAAAATAATACAGGAATAATATAGCCGAATACATCAGGAACAGGATAAAGTATCCCGCCGCCAGACATGGATAGATGCTCATGACCAATCCCGAAAACCCGAATCTGGGAAGAAATACGATGCACATCAGATACACAACCACTGTAATAATGAACTGTATACGCGCAAGATTCATCAGAGAACTTCCCATCTGCCGGAACATCCGCCTCTTATCATTATCTATATCCGCTTTCTTCGCACCAATCACGGACTCGGAATAAGCCTTGTACTTCTCATGAAAATGCATCTCTATATGGGCAATAAAGATAATCGTCGCGGATATATTGGTAAACATCGCGAGACAGCTCGCCATATCATAGGGCTGGTTGCAGACGAAGCTGTTCACTACAACCATCTTCATATCCGTATTCCAGAAGACAAAGTTATGAACGTACATTCCGGATATATACAGAAAATTGGTCACTATCAACTGCCAGTATCTCTTAAAATAGCCGAGCACCTTCTTGTACTGGTTGCTGTTACGCCTGAAATACCTCTTTATAAAAGAGAATTCCAGCACCGCGATCAGGAAGATACCCGTCATCAGCGCAAAAAGCATGCTCTCTGTAATGCTCCAGTGAAAAAGATATCTCAATATTAATGAAAAAATAAAAGCCACCACCATGCCTATCGTATAAAAGACCGATATTTTCTCATAATCCTTACAGATAGACAGATATATCATGGAATAGATCGCCATCGCAAGAGAAATATATCCGCAAAACCCTGTGAACACATAGAACACCTTTACTCCTCCTACAAAGTGTTCCCACAGGCAGAAAGGAATCCCCACCAGACAGCTCAGTGTCAGATTCATAAGCAGCCCCAGATAATAACAAGGCAGGATGTCCTGATACCGCTCCTCATAGATAACGTCCGACATATATCTGGACAATACCGCATTAAACGGAGAAACTGTCAATAAGGAGAAGATAAATGTGTAAAGTACGGTACAGGAAAATAATTCCCGGTTGAGGTAACCTACCGTATTGAATCCCAATACCCAACCCATCAGCAGAATACTCAGAATCACCACAAACATAGGTGCTACCGTAACCGCCGTGCTGTATGTAAACCCTACGAGGTCTGCCGCAATACTGTTTTTCTGAAAAATACTATTGAGCTTAACTCCTATCCCAGCCATTATTTCTTCCTCTTCCTGAATTTTTTCTTCTTGCCGGCTTTTTTCTTCTTACCAAACTTCTTCTTAATCTTTTTCTTCTCGGTTTTCTTCTTAGACTTGTTCTCTTTTTCTAATACCTGCCTGGACTCCTTCTTTAAAAATTCTTTCTTCTTTTTAGATTTCTTTCCAGACTTCTTCTTATTAGATTCTTCTTTCTGAAATTTCTCTTTCATCCATGCAAGTTCTTTTCCCCTGGTTTCTCCTCCTTTCCAGACAGGTTCTTCTTCCCGATATCCCTCTTCTATCCGAACAGCTTCTTTCCGGCTTTCGCTCTCTTCCCGCTCCAAATCCATGTTATCTGCAAAATTCACGCAAACGCTGTCATATACCTCGTTCTTTTCTCCCAAGGCTTCTTCGTTTTCCCAAGTTTCCTCTTCTTCCAGAACTTCTTCTCCGGTCTTGTCTTCTATCCACTCAAGTCCCATACTTACCGCAAAGTCCCTGTAAATATTACTGTACGCCCCAATCATGTAACCGAACCGATATCTGGCCAGAACCCTGCGATAACCATTCTCTCCCATCTGCAGGCGCATCGCCTCATTTCTCGCCAGAGACACCATGGCTCGTGCAATCTCTTCTACATTCATAATATGAGTTATTATTCCGGCGGCGCCGAACTCGTCGCCCTCTCCCAAGATCAGACCTCTGCAGTTCCCTACGTCCGTAGCGATAACCGGCTTACGCGCCGCAAAACTTTCCAATATTGTCAGCGGCTGTCCCTCGCTGATACTGGTCAGAATGGTCATATCCATCTTTCCCAGATACTCTCTTATATCGACCCTGCCTGTAAATTCAACATCTGCAATTCCTTCTGAGTCCACCAGATCAAAGCACTCCTGCGCATACTCTTTCTCTTCTTCCCATGGCCCCATGATCCATAGTTTTAGAGAAGGTTCTTCCTCCCTTGCGAAACTGAACGCGTGTATCAGAGTCTTTATATCTTTGATAGGCGCGACACGGAGTACGGCCCCCACATAGATCCGTCCTTTTTCCTCCGCAGTCTTGCCCGGAAGATTCTGAAAATTCTCCACCGAAATCCCATTGGGAGTAATCACTGTCTTCTCAAACGGACATCCAAGCTCCACTTCCAGCTCCCGCGCATGTTCGTACAGGCTGGTCACCAGATCTGCCCTGTCATAAGCCAGATTAGACATCTTACGGAACTGCTCAATCCATATATCCTTATAGATTCCCTGCACCCACTTTGCCTTGATCAGCTCCTCTTCCCGCTCCCGCGTATAGATCCCATGCTCTGATATCAGGAGGCGTCCTCCATGGATATACTTAGCCATGCTTCCCAGGATTCCCGCATAACCGGTGGCTGTACAATGATACAGATCAGCTTTGGGAATCTTCATTTTCAAAGTGAGAAATAACGGCAAATAGATAGATCTCATCATCCACAGGAAGTCTGAAAAAACAATCTGGCTGTAGTTCAGGTTGTAGCAATCCGTAACGGCATTGAAGAAATCTACCGACATCAGCAAATTATTGACCGAGAGTGATCTTTTCTGGAACAGATCAAACAGAGTCTCCCAATCCACCTTCTGATTCAAAAGGAGGCTTCGCAATGCTTTATATTCTTTTTTATTCAGTGATTTTTTTCGTCCTCTTTTCCCGCCCCAATCGTAATCCTCCAGATAGAGTTCATGCACTTCTGTTACATTCTCGGGCAATTCATAGACATACTTGCCGCTATAAGAACGATTGGCCACGATCGTCAGAATGATATATTCCTGGCTGGGGAAAGACTGTATCAGATGATGTATCCAACTGGACACGCCGCCCACCACATATGGATAACACCCTTCTGCTATCAGACAGATCTTCATAGCAAGCCTTCTTCCTTATTCATGTATACTAATATTCATATGTCAATACCGTGCTCTTCATTGTAATCACTGCTTCCGCCTCCTCCAGTTCAAGCAGGAAGACGTCGTCTTCCAGCTTCGTATAGAAACCGCCCTCCATCCGGTCTATTTCCTCATTATGGGTTCTAAGTATAAACCAGACCGGCTCCTGTATACCGGTTACCTGCAGACGGATCTCCTTCCCTTCTCTTTGCTGACTGTAATCCAGAGCCAGAAACCTTCGGATATATTCATCGCTTTCTGACGCCGTAGCGCCCTGGAATTCCCGGAAACCTTTCCAATAATTCTGAATATTCCAGTTCAGATCCTCCGCCAGCTTCTCCCAACTGTCTGCCTCATCCTCCGGATATACGGCATCGGTTACATCAATCAGGATATTCGTATAGCCAAGCATCGTCTCCACGCATCTGATTCTGAGATCATCCCGATAAGTGTGGGTGAACCCGTCGGAAAGCACTTTCTGCTTCGTTGCCCGCTCAGTCAGATATCCCACGATCTCATCGTCTTTCCTGTCCTTTTCTATAACCGTTCTTACAGAAGCGAGGGCATCCTCAGCCATAATCGCTTTTATCTCATCCTCTTCCATGCTTCCCGCATAGAAAGAAGCAAAATGATAATCCGGAAGCGCCTCACACATAAATTCATAGTCTGCCGCCAGCTTCTCCCTAATCTGCGTGTCTGATATATTGAGTCCCGAGAGTCCTACTTCCGTATCTTCTTTATTCAGATTTTTCGCATAATAATGGAGCTGTTCCTGATCCGGCAGCATTTCATCCTCATAATTTAACTGCGGAGCCATCATACAGGAAAGTCCCATCTTATTTCCCCGATAGACCGTCATAATACCCGGCCACAAGACATCCCGCACCACCCCCTGCATATTTCTGCTGTAAACATTCATCAACCGTTCCTCGTTCTCCCGGGACAGAACCGGATAATCGGCGATAACCATACTCTGGGCATTTACAATCGGATAGAGATCATATAATTCCATCTGCGCAACCATTGCAGATAAGATTCCGATTCCGCCGAAATCCTCCATATATCTGCCGTTCACGGCCATCAGGCATGCGCCCCGGTAATTTTTCTTCCATATGATAACCGGATATTCCTCTGATTCGATGTCTTTCTCTTTCATGATCCCTTTCATATATACTTCCGTCCCTGCTTCCAACTTGTACCACGGAAGCGTCAGATCCATATCCTGCCGTTTCTTCTGTTCCTTTTTGTCTGTTGTCAGATAGACGGCTTCTCCCCCCAGCAGGAATCCATCGTACAGATGTACGCCGTTTACGGTAGTACTTTCTGCCTTCACATTATGAATACCAAATAATTTCCGTATTCTCCGGCTCTTCTTTATCACAGACGTATCCGGCATATTACAGAAGACCACATCAATGCCTGTATCCAGATATTTCTCCAGATATTCCAGGTCTTCCCCTTCCTCCCATCTGACATGGTCAGAATCGACCACCAACATACTCGGAACCCTGTCTTCCCCTCTCCTCTCTGCCTGCTCATACTGCGTCAGAGAAATATAGCTTGCCATATTCTTCTTAGTATAAGAAGCCCATACTTCCACGGCTTCTTCCATCTCTTTTCCGCCTACGTACACGATATAATCTCTTGAATGTCCCTGAACATCTCCCCTGATATCTCTATTGATATCTCTATTTACCGTATATACCTGGCTCTTTCCCGGCAGTTCCCCGCTGTCTTCCGAGTAAGAATTCGTCTCATAATCGTTCCATACTTCCGTAATAACCCCGGTGGACAGGAACATGAAAAATATGATAAACATAACGATTGTGACTGCAAAATAATTCCGACGCGATATCATCTTTATCCTCTCGTTTTCCCCTAAATTGCTTTTAACTAAAAACCCGTATCAGCTCCAGCGTCTCACGGTCTATCACGACGTCGGATTTTTTCAAGTCATTCAGCGTCGTAAAAAAGGCTTCTTTATTCTGCAGGGTAAAATATAGCTTTAATCTGCATGTATAAGCGCTGAGACGTTCCGGATATTGCTCCGCAAGCCATGCACACCATTTCTCCGAATCCGTATAGTCTTCTATCTCCAGCAGTCTCAAGCATACACTCTCATACTGCTCTTCTTTTAATTTCGACTGGTCTTTCTGACGGAGTTTCTCCGCCGTATCCGCCATAATATGTACAAACCGCCTTTGTTCTATGATCGTAAATATCCTAAGCTTTAATACCTGGTTCATATAGTCGATCAACATCTCCTCATATTCCGTCTCGTCCTCTTCTTCCTGCAGGATCTCCCAGGACAGGGCCTGAACTCTTCTGCGGAACTCGTTCAGTTCATCGGTCATGACAGACGCCGCATAGTGGGACGACTCGGAATCCTCGCTGTCCAGCGCCAGAGCGATCGCCGCCAGCGAATCCTGTATCTCACCCTTGACCATATTCATCATAACCGTACGCAGATCCTTCTTCTCATTGATCGCCAGGGCTTCTTCCAGCGGAACCATGTTCCGCACTCTCTCCTCATCCGCCTTTAACTGAATCTTCACACGGTCCTTACTGAAGATAACATCCTCCAGATCCGGAGCCGTCCAGAACAGAATCTTATCAAGCAGGTATGATATGATAAAAAAGAGGGGTCCTATAACCGGACACAGCAACATGACGAAGAACTTGATCAGAAAAGCCCGTCTGTTATCGAACATCCTCTCCCATTCCTTCTCCGTCTGCTGCTCCTTAACCGGGACAACCAGTAATATTCCCCATAAAAGATAGATCACCGCTGTCACCGTATTTATAATAACTACAATCAGAAATATATATCTGCTCCAATCCGGCATTATGCCGCCACCTCTTTTAACTCACTGCGGTATCCCTTCTGCTGGAAACGCTCTATTACGCTCCCGGCGCCCTCCTGGTCCGTATTCGACAGCAATACGTACAGATTCCCCCGCATCATCCCCAGATAATCCGTCTGCCGTATTTGGGCGCTTAAGGCTCTCGCCGCCTCTTGCTTGTTATTTTCTCCGACTCCTGCAACCCTAATCATAGAGCACTCCGTCAGTCCTCTGTCTCTTGCCTGGAAGAACGCATTGACCAGATGGGTAAATGCCTCTTCGTCCAGTATATTCGTCTCTTCTACATATCGGCGATCTTTTAACGCGTCCAGATAACGGTTGGCGCGCACCACAGTATCCTGAATCAGAGCTCCCACAACCGTCAGCCGGTTCGCTTCCGCAAGCGTCATCCTCTGCCACGGGATCCCCCATATCATCAGAATCAACTGCATCTGATCCGAAGAATACACTGCGCTTGACATAAGCGGGAACTTATCTTCCAGCGTCTTATTGATATAGACCCTGTGCTCCTTTAATTCGTCATACATACTCTCCATGGATGTGTATTTAATGGAGCTTCCTAATTTCCGCGCTTCTTTCGATGTGGCAGAAAAGAGTCTGGCGTAATCCCCGTTCGCCACTGTATAGATCGCCACGTCTTTGCTTTCCATCAGCTTAGACAACATCTCCGCCGCGTAGAACAGAACTTCTTCCGGTTCATACGCTTCCAGGCGTGAGGTAATCTCATATACCTTCCCCAGACTGTCCTTCTGATTCATCACCTGCATCTCGAAGCTCTGCTTCATACGGATGTTGCTGTCATTGATATCTTCTATATCATCCAGCTTTCCATGAAGATAATCAACATTCTCTTCATTCTCTTCTGTAATATACCTTAACTGATCCCGCATGTACCCTACGACCATACCCAGGATAAATAACTGTGCGATCCATACATACGTATTATAATCCAGCAGCACTTCAAAACCTGTACGTTCATACATCTGCCGGAAACAATATCCGCCCACTGCCAGAACAGCGGAAAGCAGAGCCTGCTGCTGCCCGTGAACGATCGCAAAAAGCAATACATACAACAGATAGAAGTCCAGCTTGCTGAAATATTCACTGCCCACCGCCCGGTTATTCAGCATAAAGAAAGGTATAAAACAGATAAGATTTTCTATAAAAGGAATTAATTTCTTTATGATCACCCTTACATTGTGTAAGAGCTTCCCCCACTTCCCCTGTCCGGCGTCCTCATCCTTCAGGAAATCTTCCCTGTGACGCTTCATATACTGTACAACCTTCTGTACGCCCGCGTCATAGGAGACGAAGACCCGCATATCATATTCTTCCAGATACTTTTTCCCGTCCAGAATGAGACGATGGCTCTCTCCTACGGAATTGTCTACAATCTCCGTCTTTCCGCCCATATGCTTCCGAACCAATTCAGCCAACTGTGTCTCGTTGATCTCTTCCATCGAGGAAATATGATAACATACCTGCGAAGGTTCCTTATCCGTCATCGCCTTGTACGCGTATTCTATCGCGTCCTTTAAATAAATCATAGAGAATGAATTCCTGCTGTTTGCAGGTATCTTTCCGCTCTTCAGCGACTCCAGGCACATCTTAAAGCAGGGATCGGTTAACTTCTCACCTTTCTTCGGTATCCCGTAGACATGGTCAAATCGCAGAATCATGGTATCCATGCCCTGGGTGGTCCGGTAACTGTTACAGAGTTCTTCCCCATGCGCAATGGCCAGAGCTTTCAATCCCTTAGGCTCGGCAATCGTATCTTCCGTCACATCCGCCCCATGGACGCTGCTGTACACCTCATGAGACGAAAAATATACAAACCGTCCCTTCCCCGTCACAGAATATGCCGACAACAGATTCGTAAGGGCCGCAGAAAAACGTACGGACTCCTGCCTCGCCATGTTCCAGTTAAAATTCGTATCATACGCCCCCATAAATATAACCAGTTCCGGCTGGATACTCTTGAAGATATCCTCTATACTGTCTGTATCATATTCAAAATTATATTTTTCAAATACACGTTTATATGAAGAATGTTTATCTTTTCGTCCGGTTAACAGATATACCTGATGACCGCTTTTATTCATCTTGTCAATCATAGAATCCATGAACCGACTGCTGCCGCCAATCAATAGTACTATCATTTCTTCTGCCGTCCTCGTCTTAAATCACATCATTTTTCAATCAACAAAATTAAAGAGAAGAAGCCGAAACTCCTTCCCATACACATAGTTTCCCCCTTTGATGTCAGTTGCAAGAAAACAGATAAAGGAAACTCTATGATGAAATCTATCGTTAAGGAAAAGTTGGTTTCGTACTACCTATAAAGTACTCGCAACACCTGTCAATACGGTGTTTTTTACGGAAAATTATTCCGAAAATGTATAGGTTTTCGGAATGGTTTTTTTCCTGAAATAGTTACCTTATTCTAATATATTATCAACAAATAGTCAATATACTTACTCCCTCTTTTTTGTTACTTTTATCTAAATATTTTCTATAAAAATCCATTCTGATAAACTATAGGTTTTAAGAATGATTTTTGTCAGTTAATTATTCTTATTTTTTCTTTTTTATACACAATTTATGAAATTTTATTATCTTAATAAATAGTTTGTATTTCTGCTGACAGTGATACGCTCAAAAAGTAAATAGCCGTCATAAATTCGCCCTCCTTCTGCCTACAGTATATTCCGGCTTATCTTTTTGTCAATATTATATACAAAATCTCGCCTTTTTTTACTGTTCAGATTTTTTTCAAAGTTTCCTATATCACGAAAAATCCTACGGCCATAATGCCGCAGGATTCCTCATGATCAACTAAAATCTTACTTCCACCTTGAAAAGATCCGCCTCTGTCTCGATCTTAAACTTTCCTTTCTGCAGTTCCACAAAGCTCTTCGCGATGGCAAGCCCCAATCCGGAACCTTCCGTATTCCTGGATTCGTCTCCCCGTACGAACCGTTCCGTAATCTCATCCGTATTGAAGTCAAGTTCCGCAGCCGATACGTTCTTCATCCTGACCACGGCCTCCCCTTCCTCTTTGGTAATCTCAATATACACCCTGGTATGCGGCATCGCATACTTGACGATATTGACAAGCAGATTCTCAAACACTCTGTAAGTCTTCTGGCTGTCCAAAGATGCCACTACCTTCTCCTCCGGGTATATACACCGAAAGTCCAGGTTAGACGCCGCGATCTTATCATCCAACTCCAGTTTCACCTGCTTAAAGAGGTTCACCACATCCACGTCTACGATATTCAGCGTCACGTTCTTACTGTTCGCCTTGCTGATCTCGAAGAGATCTTCGATCAGAGCTTTCAGGCGCATCGACTTCTTCTCCAGGATTCCGATATAATCTTTTTGTTTTTCTGCATCCTTTTCATCCTTCAGCAGATTCACATAAGTAATGATCGCCGTAAGGGGCGTCTTCAGATCGTGGGACACATTCGTGATGAGATCCGTCTTCATGCGCTGGCTCTTCACTTCCTCGTCTACCGCCTTTTTAAATCCTGTCTGTATCTTCTGGATCTCCTGGATAAACGGATTGAAGATTCCCAGGTCCTCCGTAATCTCCACATCCAGGTTCCCTCTCGCGATCTCTCCGGTGATCCGAAGCAGCGCCGCGTATTTCTCCTGCAGTTCGCTGAAATATTTCCTAAACAGCCAGAATAACACAACCGAGTAGATCACCAACGCGAAGATACCTCCAATCCACATCATGCAGACCAGCGCCAGGACAATGAAGTTAACCGCCACAATCTTGAATATCGTCCGGTCGCTCTTCCTGCTCAGATCAATCCGGTCTAAAAAGTGATAACACCGGCTGATCCAGCCTCGCACCTTACTGACGATACATTTCCATCCCCGCCGGATGTACTGCCAATACCTGACGCACAGCATCCGCTCCTTCATATACGTCTGCACCCCCATCGTATACACCTGCCTCAGACACGTCGCCGCCCAGAATGTAACGGTGAACACGATCGTCCATATAAAGAAATCAATGATGTCCGCGCTGCCGCCTGCCCGCTCTGATATCCACCACAGGTTATTCCCAAGTATCTCCATCATAGCGATAAATACACACAGGACAACTTCGAAGGGCGCCTTAAGAATCCAGAATTCCTTTGGATACCAGAAGGGAAGCGCCGGCAGAAGCCACGCCGCCACAGCTACCACCAGGACCAAAATGAGCACGACATTCCGCATAAAATCTGTCTCGCCATATCCCATATATTCGTAATTATCAATATAGTCCAACAGATTCGACGCTGTCATGGCATAGAGATATGTGCGGTCTTTCGGTTTTTCCAGACAGACAGTCTCCCACTTGTCTTCCTCCTCGTTGTAATGTTCTACCTCCTGTTCAGATCCCCAGCCATAGTCGTCATATTCGTTGATGATCTCCCGCATCGCAACGCTTTGCTCCGACTTATAATCCCCCGCCAGTATCCGAACATCCGGATTACCATACTCGTCATAAGTTACCTTCATTCCCAGATCATACAAAGACATATTGCTCTCTGTCAGGTTTTCGCCGGAATCCGCGGTACTCCTGGCGATTTCTTTTCCGTCGGCGTCCTTGACACGGTAATCCAGGTAAGGATATAATCTCTCATATTGCTGCATTCCGGAATTGCTGTCCCGCAAGATATCCTTCATATGCTCCGCCGATATGTTTTCTGAATCTTCTTCCTTTTTACTCTCCGTATTATAGAGAATGAATCCCGCATCCAGGAATGTCTTTAGAAAATCCTTCGACACGACGACGGAATGTTCCTCATTCTCCACGGACGTCTCCGCTCCCACATGCCATTCCCAATACTGGCTCATTATCACAAATCCAGGTATGATAACCGCCAGAATTACCAATACGACCGTCCACTTACGGCTGCCTTTCAATTTTGTATCCAACACCCCACACCACCTTTAAATATTTTGGATCTTTTGGATTGATCTCTATCTTCTCACGGATATTTCTCACATGGACCATGATCGTATCCGTATTTACCGCCCGTTCGTTCCATACCCGCTCATAGATCTCTTCCGCAGAAAACACTCTTCCCGGATTCTTCATCAACAGCAGCAGTATCTTGTACTCGATAGGAGTAAGCTTCACCGGTTCCCCGTCCACAAATGCTTCCACGGAATCTTCGTTGATCTCTAAGCCGCCGATCGTATAGACATTCTCCCCTTTCTCCCTGCCGCCTAATTTTTCCAGGAATTTGCGGTATCTGCGCATCTGCGAATTCACCCTCGCCAACAGCTCCATCGGGGTAAAGGGCTTCGTCACATAATCGTCCGCCCCCATATTAAGCCCCAGGATCTTATCTACCTCTTCTGACTTTGCCGACAGGAAGATCACCGGGAAATCATGCTTCTCTCTTAACTTGATCGTCATCTGGATTCCGTCCATCCGGGGCATCATCACGTCCACGATCGCCAGATGGATCTCCTCCTTCTCAACGACCGCAAGCCCTTCTATCCCGTCCGCGGCCTGGAACACCTCGTATCCCTGACTTCTTAAGTATATCTCCACACCTTCCCGTATCTCCTTGTCATCTTCTACAATCAGTACATGATTAATCTCTTTTTTCTCCATTGCCGTCTCTTCCTCTTCCTCCTTTGATTAGTCGCAAATATATCAGACATTATACTACATTTGTCATTGTACCGGTACATCCAAATCCCTATGCGGCTATACTCCATACCGCGTCGCCCATAAAATAACCTGCTCCGATAAATACCGTGTTCCAGACCAGAACTCCTAATACGGAACTTACCGTATATCTCCCGAATTCCATCGAGATCATCCCCGCCGGTATTGAAATCAACGTCCGCATCATAGGCACCAGCTTTCCTATGAATACTCCCAAGGCCCCTCTCCTTCGCAATGTTTCCAGATTCTTCTCAATCAACCCTTTCTGTTTCGGGAACTTATTGATATAAAACCGAAAGAATGCGTCGCCGCCCAGCCTTCCAAGAAAATATAAGATCCAGCTCCCAAGCAGCCCTGCCGCCACCGAAAGTATCATCACCATCGGGAAACTGATCGCTCCTTTCGAAGCCCAGACTCCCGCTAACGGCATGATCACCCCCGCGGGGAATCCCGGCAGATTCATATATTCCAGCAAGACGATGACGAATACAAATACAGCTCCATACTGCGTAAAATAATGCGTAAGCGCCTGAATTGACATAGATGCATCTCCTCCTTTGATTCTTAGAGTTATATTCTCCCTTGATGTTATACATCTTACTCACAAAATCTTAAGAGGGATGCCATGATTTTCTAAAGATATTCTAAAGATAAAATGAAGGATATATACAGACTGTTATACCGCCTCATTCAGATAGATCTCAGACAGCGGAATCAGCTTTTCCATCTCCGAGCGCATCCGGTCAGACATCCTGACGCCTTCTTCTTCACAGACTTCTTCTACGCTCTTTGCCCCGAATAAGAGGCTTGTCAACGCGGCCACCGTAATCGTTCCTTCACTGTTCTCCTCTTTTCCGTCCATCAGCATTACGCCTGAAAATTCCGTTCCGGTGATTACAAGACACCGGTTATTCTCCTCAATCAGAGGGTCTGTTACACAGAAAGCGACTCCGGTCAGCGACCGAAGCGACAGCGACATCAGCATACGCCGGACATCCACGATCCGGATCATAATCTTAGGTTTCCCGCCGTCTTCCTCCGGATAATATCCGCGGCAGTCCGCGATCTTCCCGTCTTTGCGGTAGATCTTCAAGGCTCCGCCGTCACTTTCGTACTCCCGGATTAACCGCCGGTAATACGCCGCATCCCGTATGGCAAATACCTGATACCGTCCTGCCAGATACCGGTTTGCCGCTTCCGAGAGCTCCCGGCAATCCGAATCCAACGCGTCCGTTATGGCAAAATCGGCATTGTCCTCTTCCCCTTTTCGATAGAACTTCCGCTCCTGTTCATACACAGTCCTGAAATCAAAAGGCAGATAGATACTTTCCGACGCCGGCATCAGGAACGTAAACGCCTCACCCGCCCGGTACATATCCTTGACCGCCCTCTTTAAAAGAGCCGCCATATATCCTCTCTTACGGTACTCCTTCTGTGTAGCGACGGCTACGATATAATTCACATTCTTCTCGCTTCTGTTCACATACAGGCGATATGGATTCAGATGAAGCATGGCGCGTATCTTTCCGTCTTCCTCCGCCGCATAGATCTGATTATCCCTGGTCTTCTCCGTATAATAATAATCTACAAAGGAAGCGCTGTCCTCATCGAATACTTCCTCGTATAACCGTCTGCTCTCCTGATGTTCCGATACATCCAATTTCCTGATCTCCATATTGTCATTCCTTTCACCATGATGCATGCAATCCCTTCCACAACCCGCTATCCCTTAGAAGACGGGCATCCGCATGCCCCCGCTCCCGGGCATCCTCCGACCGCATAGCTATAATTCTCTATGGTTTCCAGCCCCGCGATCGCCTGGGCGGAGATTCCTTCCCCGCTTCCTGTAAATCCAAGCCCTTCTTCCGTCGTCGCCTTAATATTCACCTGTCCTGTCTCCAGATGCAGCGCCTGGGCGATATTCTCCCGCATCTGCCCGATGTAGGGCGCCATCTTCGGTCTCTGTGCGATTATCGTCGCGTCGATATTTCCGATCACATAAAGCTGATCTTCAATCAGGCTCCCTACGCGCTTAAGCAGTTCGATACTGGAAATCCCTTTATATTTCGGGTCCGTATCCGGAAAATGTTGCCCGATATCCCCAAGCGCCGCCGCCCCAAGAAGAGCATCCATAACCGCATGGAGCAGAACATCCGCGTCCGAATGGCCCAGAAGCCCTCTCTCATAAGGTATCTTCACCCCGCCAAGTATCAGTTCCCTGTCCTTTACCAAACGGTGGACGTCATATCCCATTCCGACTCTCATCATCGTCTCTCCTCTCTTCGCTCTTTCTTCACACCTCAAGACATATAAAAACCTGCCATATGTTCCGACATCGGTCACAATACAGGCAGGCTTCTATGCATTTTTCATTGTATGATATCGGCAGAAATATCCGTCTGCTTCTATCCTGTCTTGCCTATCTTGACAGAAATTCTTCAATCTCTTCCAGACTCTTTCCGGATGACACAAGAAGTTCCGCCGCTTTCTGGATCTCATCCTGTTTCTTCTGCTTCTCAACCATAGCGTCATAACGGATCTTGTCCTTCTTCAACTGCTTCAAATTCGCTTTCTCCTGCTTTAACTCAGCAGACATTGCTTCAATCTTCTCTTCAGCCTCCTGAATCAGTTCCGGATAATTCCTCTCTACTACCTTTCTTCTCGCCATAATATACGACCTCCATAATTTTGAAATTATATATTATAAGATACCATTCATTTTCAGAAGAGTAAAGTACAAATGTAAAAATATACCGAAAAAAATGCGATTTTTTTCGATATTCTTTTTATTTTCGGATTTATACCATCACTTTCATGCATACATAACTGCTTTCCTTTATTTTATCCACGCTCGCAACAATCTCTCCACCGTAGCGTCCAACCAGCATCTTTGCATTATAAAGACCGAATCCTCTCTCTGCATTCTTCCCTTTCGTGGAAAATCCTTTTGAAAAGAACTGATGCAATTCTCCCATCGTGACATCTTCCATCTGATTCCTGATCACGAACACCATCCTGTCCTCCTCCGAATCAAGCTCCATGAATACCTGATTCCTCTTGGGGGTACAGGCTTCGTAAGCGTTGTCAACCAGAGTTCCCACGATCTCAATCAGATGATGTTCCGAGATTCCGGAGATAATCGCCAGATTCTTTACTTCTATCTCTGTCTTTACGAAAGAAGGCGCACGCACGATCTTACTGTATAAAAACCCCGCCAGAACCTTATCGCTGATTCGAAGAAGCGGCAGATAACGCCTGGTTTCGTCATCCTTCATCACCTCTGTAATATATTCCGACTGACGCGCCACCAGTTCTTCGTAATTTCCCACCGTCAGGTGCATATTCAGGATCGCGTTGATGTGATTATCGAATTCATGCTGCCTGGCCCGGATCTCCTTAACCAGTTCCTCCAGCGGCTTTATATAGTGCTGATATAGTTTCAGTTCGGATTCCTTCTGCTGCATCAGGATGTAATTCTTCCGCCAGTCGATGAGCCCCCATATCTCCACCACGGTCAGCAGCAGAAACATCGCAAAGACCCGGTAATCGAAAGTGCCGCTGACCAGGAAATCTACAATCAGATAGACCGATGCCAGCATCGCCACCACACAAAAAATCCGGTATAAAAATTTTCTCACCCAATTAACCACTGATAAGCCTCCCCACCTCTGACTTATACGTCACGCCGATCTCTATCACATCCTTACAATCCTTGATCTTTACGATGCGGTTGACCGTATCGTAATATTCCACTTCATGCCGGTTAACGGCGAACATCCGGTGGCATTTCAGAAACATCCCTTCCGGAACTTTAAGAAGTATCTGCTTAAGCGTCACGTACGGAACATCCCAGTCCTCTTCTTTCAGATGCAGGCAGACCCCTCTGTGTATCGCTTCGATATAACGGATATCCGCGCATCTTACCTGATAATTAACCCCTTCTCTCTTCACGACGATAAACGGCTCTTCCTCCTGTCTCTCCTTCGCCAGAACTTTCTTTGCCACCTCCCGTACCTGCTCCGGCAGGAAGGGCTTCATAATATACTGATAACAGTGCAGTTCCCTGTAAGCCTGCATCTCCATCTCTCCCACCGCAGTAATCATAACCACCGGAGTGAAGGTATAACGAAACTGCTCCCTTACCTCCCTGGCAAAGAGAATACCTCCGATATCTTCCCTGTTCTCTCCTCCCAGGTTCACATCCAGGAGAAATAATCCATACCTGATATCCGCATTAAGCAGAGCTTTCGCCTCATCATAAGAGGAGGCGGTATGCACGCAGATATCCCCGGAATACTCCATAAGAATCTTGGTCAAAGCCTCCATAGAAGCCCTGTCATCCTCCAGGATCATTACATGCGTCATATTACCGCCTCCCTTCTATACCTTTATTCAATAACTTCCTTCGCGCTCTTTACCAATCCTGCCAGTCCCTGGAGCTCGGAAGGAATGATAATCTTGGTCGCCTGACCGTCCGCCGCCCGTTCAAAGGCCTCCAGGCTCTTGATCGTAAGCACTGCCTTGTCTGCTCCTGCTTCCTTCAAGAATCGGATACCGTCCGCATTCGCCTGCTGTACCTTAAGGATTGCTTCCGCCTCGCCTTCCGCCTCGCGGATCTTCGCTTCTTTCTGAGCTTCCGCCCGCAAGATTGCGGCCTGCTTCTCTGCCTCCGCATCCAGGATCGCAGACTCTTTATTACCTTCTGCTACAAGGATCGTCGATTTCTTCTCACCTTCTGCCCGAAGGATCGCCTCACGGCGTTCACGCTCGGCCTTCATCTGCTTCTCCATAGCGTCCTGGATCGCCGCAGGAGGGATAATATTCTTAAGCTCCACACGGTTCACCTTGATTCCCCATGGATCGGTTGCCACATCAAGAGACGCCCGCATCTTCGTATTGATCGTCTCCCTGGAAGTCAGGGTCTGGTCAAGTTCCAGATCACCGATGATATTCCTTAAAGTCGTCGCCGTCAGGTTCTCAATCGCCATGATGGGATTCGCTACGCCGTAGCAAAACATCTTCGGGTCCGTGATCTGATAGAATACCACCGTATCAATCCTCATCGTTACGTTATCCTTCGTGATAACCGGCTGAGGCGCAAAATCAACAACCTGTTCCTTTAAGTCTACTCTTCTGGCAACCCGGTCGATGATAGGCACCTTGAAGTGAAGTCCGGTACTCCAGGTCGCCTGGTAGGCCCCCAGCCTTTCCACTACCATCGCCCTTGCCTGAGGCACGATCTTGACACAAGAGATCAAAAGCAATAATCCGATCACAACAACAGCCACTACTGCCAATAAACCAATAATTCCACTACTCATTCCTATTCCTCCTCATACTTTCTTACAATCAGCTTTACTCCCGCTATGTTGACTACCTTCGCCAGCGTGTCCGGCTCCAGGATATCCCCGTCCTTCTCCGCTCTCACCGTCCACTCCTGTCCGTTCACCACCGCCGTCCCGGTCTGGCTGATATTATCCACCGTCTCGGTAATGCGGATCGTCTTTCCGATGATCCCTTCGTAATTTGTCTTCACCCGCTGCGTGTTAATGTATTTTACCGCGAAGGGTCTTGTGAAGTACAGAAGCACGAATGTCACGACAAAGAATACTATGATCTGCCCCGCCAGCGGAACCCCCAGGATATTCAGGAGCAGCGCCGCCAAAGCGCCTCCCGCCGCCCAGATACTCGTAAGCCCTACCGTGATGATCTCGATGATCAGAAGGATAATCAGAAGCGCAAGCCAGGCTATCGTGATATAACTGTCCTGCATGATCATATGCTCACTTCCTTTCTTGCCTCTATCCTAACAAAGATCAGATGGCAAATCAACAGAAATTGCGTGAATGAAGTGATTTCCGGATTGAATATAGATTCACTCTGGATATTTTACCCGGATTTTTGTATAATAATGTGGAGAAAAATTAAGAGGTGATAAATATGAGTAAGATTGAAGAAGTTCGAAGCGATATGTTCAAAGCCATGAAAGCCGGAGATAAAGAGACCAAAGAATCTCTCTCCATGCTGCTTGCCGCCCTTAAGAATAAAGCAATCGACAAGCGCGGCGACCTGACGGCGGAAGAAGAGACTCAGGTGATCCTAAAAGAGATCAAGCAGACCAAAGAAGCCCTGGAGATGACCCCTGCAGACCGCACGGATATCATCGAAGAATGTACCAAACGTCTCGCCGTCCTCGAACAGTACGCGCCGAAGATGATGGATGAAGCCGAGATTCGGGATATCATCTCCGCAACCCTTGCAGAACTGGAGATTGAGAACCCCACCGCCAAAGATAAAGGCAAGATCATGAAAGTCCTGATGCCGAAAGTAAAGGGCAAGGCTGACGGAAAACTGGTGAACGAAACTCTCACTTCATTTATGGGATAATACTTATCATTACGATGCAAAGACGGCTCAAACCTGCAAAGGGCTGAGCCGTCTTGTATATACTGCCGTTATTCCGCTTCTCCGCCAGATTCCGCTTCTTCTTCGGCGTCCGCCACATCGTCTGTCTTCACATCATTTGCATATGGATCTTTTTCTACATCTTTGAGGGTCACCTTAATGTCCTTGAAGCTGATCTTATCCCACACTTCGTCATTTACTTCGATCTTGGCTTCATCCCGCAATTTTTTACAGGTATCCAGATAAAGCTCTTCCTTCCTGTCTTCGACGATGCTTTCTTTCTTTTCGTCCGTCGCCCCGCGGTCCAGCAGACTGGTCACTTTCGCCACATAACAGCCATAGTCCGTCTCGATCACGTCCGTAACCTCGCCTTCCTTAAGCTTATCCGCAGCTTCGATCAGCTCCTCCGACGGAACTGCAGACAGGGCGTCAAATGTTTTATCCTTTACTTCCATCTCCTGTTCCTTGGCGCATGCTTCAAAATCTTTTCCTTCCTTGACAGCTTTGGCAAAATCCTCTGCTTTTGCTTTGATCTCGGACTTCTCTTTATCCGTCAAATCCTTGTAATACCCTTCATCATCTTTGATTTTATATGTGAAGTTTACATACTGCATGCTTTTCTGCGCCGCTTCTTCATCTGTAACTTCCGTTTCGGCGGTGCTCTCAATCACTTCCTGCATCTTCATCTGGACAGCCATCAAGGTTACGACACGCTCTACCGCCTGGTCTGAACCGGATACTTTCTCCTTATCTTCCAATGGATTCTTCTCTCCGAAGTCCTTCGCCGCATCCTTGATCACCTGCTTCTCTTCGTCGGAAAGAGAGACGTCATAATCGCCCATATGCTGCTCTAACAGTACCATATCTTCCAGATCCTCCAATACGGCGGCTTTCACGGACTCTTCATAGCTCTTACCCTTCGTCGCTTCGGAATCCCACATATTATCTCCCAGATACGCGGAATAATATGTCTCGTATTGTGCCTGTATATATCTTGCATAGAAATTAGCAACTTCCGCCGTAATCTTCTGCTCTCCCACCGTCACAACCACATCATCCGCATCAAATGAACTACATCCTGCCAGAGAAGATACCGTCAACATCCCTGCCAGTATACATGTTACTATCTTTTTTTTCATTCCTCTATATCCTCCTTAGAGCCATACATCTATCTTAAGTACTGCCAATCTTATTTATTATACTCCGTTTTTACTCCTCAATCAATCCCCTTATTCCATTTAACACATTTTTCACAACATCAAAGACATCCGTCCCCTTTTCTTTCCGGCTCTTACCCTTCTTTTGATACACAAAACACGGAACTGAAGACTCGGTCCTGATGGACAATTCTCCTTTAAACTGCTCCAGCAGTTTCGGAATCCTGCAGGTATCTATCTTCGCCTTCTCATACATAGTGAACTGATACGTCTCGCCTTTCTGTTCTATGGCAGTCACATATATGCTGTGAGCAAATGCTTTCAGGCTCGCGGCTTCCAGAAGCTTCTCCACTTTCTTAGGAAGATCTCCGAAACGGTCCGTCAATTCCTCAATCATATCTTCTTTCTCGTCTTCATTTTCAATCGCGGCAATCCGTTTGTATATATCCAGCTTCTGATACTCATTGGGAATATAAGAATCCGGAATGTATGCATCCACATTCAGTTCCAGCGTAGTGACGAAGTCTGTCTCCTCCATCTCTCCCTTAAGAAGCTTCACTGCTTCATTGAGCATCTTACAATACATATCATAACCGACTGCCTCCATATGCCCGTGCTGTTCCGCTCCCAGCAGATTCCCCGCTCCGCGGATCTCAAGATCCCGCATCGCGATCTTGAACCCGGAACCAAGATCCGTGAATTCACGGATTGCCGCCAGGCGCTTTTCCGCAACCTCTTTAAGCATCTTATCTCTTCGGTATAACAAAAACGCATATGCCATACGGTTGGAACGCCCTACTCTTCCCCTGAGCTGATATAACTGCGATAATCCCAACCTGTCCGCGTCATGGATGATCATCGTATTTACGTTGGAGATATCAAGCCCCGTCTCTATGATCGTCGTAGAGACCAGCACATCGATCTCTCCGTTGATAAATTCATACATGATCTTCTCCAACTGATGCTCCCGCATCTGTCCATGGGCGAACTCTACCGACGCTTCCGGAACCAGCTTCTGGACATGCGCCGTAATCTCTGCGATATCCTCTACCCGGTTATAGACATAATAGACCTGTCCCTGCCTCGCGCACTCCCGCTCGATGGCCTCGCGCACCATCTCGTCATTATACTCCATAACATACGTCTGGATGGGCATACGGTCATTCGGCGCTTCTTCCAGAACACTCATGTCCCGGATTCCGATCAGACTCATATGAAGCGTCCGCGGAATCGGCGTCGCCGTCAGGGTCAGTACATCTACATTTTCCTTTAATTTCTTGATTTTCTCCTTATGCTGCACGCCAAACCGCTGCTCCTCGTCGATGATCAGAAGCCCCAGATCTTTGAACTTCAGATCGTCTCCAAGAACCCGGTGAGTCCCCACAACGATATCCACCAGTCCGCGCTTCGTATCCTCCACGGTCTTCTTCTGCTGTGCAGGCGTCCTGAATCTGCACATGAGATCCACTCTCACGGGAAAATCCTTCATACGCTGAAGGAATGTGTTATAGTGCTGCTGCGCCAGTATCGTAGTCGGCACAAGATACACTACCTGCTTATCCTCCTGCACGGCTTTGAACGCCGCCCGGATCGCGATCTCTGTCTTCCCATATCCTACGTCTCCGCAGATCAGGCGGTCCATGATCTTTTGACTCTGCATATCCCGCTTGACCGCTTCTATGGCAAGCAACTGGTCCTCTGTCTCCTCGAAGGGAAACATCTCCTCGAATTCTTTCTGCCAGATCGTATCTTCTCCGTAGATATAACCTTTTTGCTCCTGCCTCGCGGCATATAATTTTACCAGGTCTCTCGCGATCTCCCTCACTGCTCCCCGGACCCGGGTCTTGGTCTTATTCCATTCCTGGGTTCCCAGGCGGTTAAGCTTCGGCTTTTTTGCGTCGGCGCTGGCGTATTTCTGAATCAGATCCATCTGTGTCGCCGGAATATAGAGATTACCGCCCTGGGCATATGAGATCTTCATATAATCCTTGGCAATCTTGTCCACCTCGATCTTCTCGATCCCCTGATAGATACCAAGTCCATGATTCTCATGTACGACGTAATCCCCGGGCTTCAATTCCGCAAAATCCTGAATCCTGCGACCTTCATAGAGCTTCCGCTTCTTCTTTTTCTTTACTTTTCCGAATATATCCGTCTCAGAGATTACCGTATACTTCAGCATAGGATATTCATATCCCTCCGCAACATACCCGTATGCCGTCATGATCTCTCCGGGTTTTACTTCCCGGTCCATGTCGTCGCTGTAGTAACTGCTTAAGTTATAATCCCTCAGATCCTCCGCAAGCCTCTTTGCCCTGGTCCTGGAACCTGACAGAAGCACGGCTCTGTATCCGTTTCTCTTCAGACGCTTCAGATCCTGGGTCAGCATTTCAAAACTGCTGTTATACGGATTGACATTCTTCGTATGCAAACTGTAGGACTCCCTGGCCGCCAGTCCCTTACAGCGCATATCCAGGGCAAAAAAACCAACGCTGCTGTAGGCATTCATCTTCTCCGCTATCTCTTCCGTACTATACAGCCGCACTTCCCCGTCTGTCAGCTCATACCCGCTCTCCACACGCTTCTTCTGAGCCTCCATAAATTCTTCTTCCACACCGCGCCCCTTTTCCAGCAGGCGAACGGGTTCGTCCAGAAATAATATCGTATCACCGGCCGGAAAATAATCGAGAAAGGATACCCTTCCTTCCTCTTCCCGCGGAAATTCTACGGCAGGACAGATCGAGATCTCCTGCAGATTCTCGATCGACCGCTGAGTCTCCACATCGAAAGTACGGATAGAATCCACCTCGTCGTCCCATAATTCAACACGGACAGGCTGCTCCTCGGTCAGAGGATAGACATCCAGAATCCCTCCTCTTACCGCAAACTGCCCCGGACCTTCTATCTGTATCTCTCTGTCATATCCAAGCTCCGTAAGTCTCTCCTGCATGTCGTTAAGATGAATAACGCTGTCATTCTTTATATGAAGGATCTTCGAAGCAATCACTTCCTTTGGGAGCAGTGAATCCATAAAAGCGTCGAAACTCGTTACGACTGTAAGAGGTTCTCCTTCCGTCACCGCCTGTATCACTTCCATACGCTGTCTTGTCAGCTCCTTGCTCCGAAGATCAGCCTGGTAAAACAACAAGTCCTTTGCCGGATACAGATACGTCCGGGGATCCAAAAAGCGATATTCTTCATAGACCTGCTTCGCTTTAGATTCACTGGAACAAGCGATAACCTTGTATCTCAGGCTACCGCTCAGTGCATACATCATATGTGTCTTCTGGGAATTCACACATCCGCAGATCCGTATCATTCCCCGGTCTTTCATCCGACTCTTATAGAGTTCATCGAACTCTGCCAGTTCATTCAGTGGCCTTATCAAGGCTTGCATTCTTTCCCTCCTTAGGCTTTATTTTCCTGTTATATTCATTCATAGCCGCATCCGTCCTGCCATTCATTATCATTGTAACGGCCCTGATTGCCTTCTGATATCCCTCTTCTATAATTTCCCTGTCTTCTTTGGAGAAATGACCCAATACATAACTGGCAAGGTCATACCCCTTCGGCTTCTCGCCTACTCCCACTTTGATCCGCGGAAATACTTCCGTGCCAAGATGTGAGATGATACTCTTAATACCATTATGTCCCCCTGCACTCCCTTTCTTACGAATACGAAGCTGTCCTACATCGAGGCTTACATCATCATAAATTACGATAATCTCTTTCTCCTCATCTACTTTATAATAATCTACAAGAGCTCCCACACTCTCTCCGCTCTGATTCATATAGGTCTGCGGCTTTACCAGGATGACCTTCTGCCCCTCTATAATACCCTTCCCGATCAGGGAACGGTTCTTTCTTCTGTCTACAGGTATATTATATTGGGACGCAAGAGCGTCTATGACATCGAATCCCACATTATGCCTGGTCCCCTGATATGCAAGAGTAGGATTCCCAAGACCTGCTATAATAAACATTCTTTCACCTCTGTTCCTATCCAGATTATCCACAGTAAAAAACATTATACTAAAAGTAAAGGGATTTGTCACGTAAAAGACACGAATAATTTTCCTTCTTTGCTCATACATTATAAAAAACAAATATATTTTACTCGATACGGGGGGTTTTTATGAGTTCCAAAACAAAAATAGTCGTATTGCATATGAAAGAGATCATCTATACCGCAGTCTTTGCCACACTGGCAATCGTACTAATCCTGCTGCTGCTTTTTATGTTCCTTCCCCAAAATAAAGAAACCAAATCTAACGAAGAGAAATACATGCCCGGAATCTATACTTCAACCGTCACGCTGAATAATACCGCTCTTGAGGTGGAAGTAACGGTTGACGAGTCACATATAAATTCTATACGCTTCTCTAACCTGGACGATACCGTAGCCGCTATGTTTCCGCTGATCCAACCGGCAATCGAGGATATCGCCGAACAAGTGTATGACAATCAATCCCTGGAAAATATACAGTATTCCGAAGAAAATCCATATACTTCACAGATTATCTTAGACGCCATCGGAGACGCGCTCAAAAAAGCCGAAGCACACTAGTGTTTCGACTTTTTCTTTGTCATAACATGCAGAAAGATTTACCCTTCTACCACCAGATACCTTCCGCCCGGAATCGCAAATACTTCCGACGCCTCTTCAAGGGCCTCGTCAGACATTCCTTTCATATCCACGCCTTCTTCTTCAAGGAACTCTCTGACTTCACGGATACTCTCGAATACAACTGCCATACAATCCTCAAGAAATGCTTCCGCCTCTTCCAAAGTCTCTGCTACCGGCTCATCAAACAACTGCCCCTGGTTTTTGATAAATGCCTTCAGGCAATCTTCATCATACTCATACATCTCCTCGGTTCCTCCCTTAGCAATTTTCTTTTTACACAAAGCGCAAAAGTTCTTCGGGTTTATCAATGACCGTCTCTGCTCCGGCTTTCAGCAAAGTTTCCCGGTTCCTGAATCCCCAGGTTACGCCTACGGTCCTGACTTTTGCATTCTTTCCCGTCAGGATATCTACTTCCGAATCGCCTGCATACAGACACTCTTCTCCTGATATCTGCATCCTCTCAAGCAGCCTGAACACCCCCTCCGGATCCGGTTTCCTCGCAATCCCTTCCTGCTGTCCCTCGATACAGTCAAATACTCCTTCTCCGAATATCTCCCGAACCACCTTCACCGTCTGCCGGTGGGGCTTATTCGACAGTACGGCAAGCCTGACATTCTTCTTTTTTAATGCTTCAAGCATCTCTGTTATGCCTTCATAGGGTATTACATGATATGTACAATTGGCGTCAAATATACGCCCGTAAATCTCCATACCCTCGTTAAGCCTGCTGCCGCTTACTTCCCCTGCCGCCTCAAGAGACCGCTCCATCAGTACTCTGGCGCCGTTGCCTACAAACCTCCGGCATTCATCCGCGGTGATAGCGGGAAGCCCCATCTCTTTTAATGTCTCTCCCACAGAAAAAGTCAGGGATTCCAGTGTGTCAGTCAATGTTCCATCCAGGTCAAATATGCATGCTTTCATCATATAAATATCCTCCATGCCTTTATCATAGTATAGACATACATAAAATGCAAGCAGAGATGTGAGCATACTTAGATAATTTATGTCTTACCAGAGGACGCAGATTGAAACGGAAAGCTATAATATCCTTCCGCTTCAATCTGCTGTTTACTGGCTTAGGTGTAAAAAAAGCTTCAATGTTTGCTTTCCGAGCCATCTTAAGACTTCGCAAGTACAACATACACTGTAGGAATCAGGAAAGGTACTGACGCATTACGCGGAGGGCGTTTTTTTCAAGGCGGCTGACCTGGGCCTGGGAGATCTGGATCTGTTCGGCCACCTCCATCTGGGTCTTGCCTTCGAAGAAGCGAAGTTTTATAATGTAACGCTCCCGCGGGTCTAAGTGTTCCATGGCGGCTTCCAGCGACAAATCCTCCACCCACTTTTCTTCTTTGTTCTTGGTGTCGCTGATCTGATCCATCACATAGAGAGCGTCTCCTCCGTCGTTATAGACAGGTTCCTGCAGGCTCACAGGTACCTGGATCGCGTCCAGGGCAAAGACGATATCTTCCTTGGATATTCCGATCTCCTCCGCGATCTCCTGGACGGTGGGTTCTTTTAAGTTCCGCTTTACGTAGTTTTCCTTTGCGTAGATCGCCTTATATGCCGTATCCCGCAGCGAACGGCTGACACGGATAGAGTTATTGTCCCGCATGTACCGCCTGATCTCACCGATGATCATAGGGACAGCGTAAGTAGAAAACTTTACATCCAGCTCTGTATTAAAGTTATTAATCGCCTTGATCAGGCCGATGCACCCTATCTGGAACAAATCGTCCGGATTCTCATTGCTTCCTCCGAAACGCTTGATCACGCTTAGCACAAGCCGAAGATTTCCCTTGATATACTCTTCCTTCGCTTCTGTGTCGCCCGCTTTGATGCGCGCAATTAAAGCTTCCTTCTCCTCTTCATTAAGGACCGGAAGCTTCGCCGTATTTACTCCGCATATTTCTACCTTTCCCTGTGCCATAACCGAAAATCCTCCTACCAAACGAATAAATATGAATCTTTGTATAGTAAAATGATTCTCATTTGGCAGGAGTCATATTCGTAAAACGAAAAAATAAAAAAAGTTTTAGTCCTTGACAAAAGGATTTCGTTAATCAGCGATCCCACTTATCCGCCAGGTTCTGGATCTGGGTCTCGAATTTTGCCAGCTCTTTATTCGCCAGCCCTTCATTTTTGTAGACCACCTCAAGCAGCCTCTTTGCCGCCGCAACCACACGCTGGAATGCGAGTACAGCACGTGTAACGACCGGTTTTTCCGCCGCTTTCTTCGGTGTCTTCACTCCCTCCGTCACGATCTCGTTCGTCAGCAGGTCTATCATACCTCCGGAATACGGCGCGAATGTCGGGCATCCGAATTTTTCTTCTACCAGTTCTGCAAAATGATCTGTGACCGTATCCTCTCCATGGACCACGACCACCCGCTCCGGCGTATTCTCGAATCCGCCAAGCCAGTCTAACAATCCGTTCATATCCGCATGGCCGCTGATACCTCTCAGTATCTCAATCCTCGCATTGACCGTGATATTTTCACCGAACAGCTTCACACTCTCCGCGCCTTCGATTAATTTGCGTCCCAGCGTCCCAACTGCCTGATATCCTACAAAGCAAATGGTACACTCCCGGCGCCACAGATTATGCTTCAGATGATGCCGGATCCGTCCTGCCTCGCACATGCCGGATGCCGACAGGATTACCTTTGGTTTCTCATCGAAATTAATCATCCTGGACTCATCACTGGTAATCGTCGTCTTAAGCCCCGGGAACAATAACGGATTGATTCCCCGTTCTACCAGAGCCATCGCTTCCTCGTCAAAGCAGGACTTTACATTCTTGTTAAATACGTTGGTCGCCCCTATCGCCAGAGGACTGTCCACGTAGACCTCGAATCCCGGAAATTCCGGCAGCATATTCTTCTCCTTGATCTCACGGATAAAGTACAGAATCTCCTGCGTACGGCCTACCGCAAATGACGGAATGACTACGTTGCCGCCTCTTGCGAACGTCTCTCTTAAGATTCTCGTAAATTCTCCCACGTAGTCCGGCAGATCTGTCCCGTGAGTCCGGTCGCCGTATGTAGACTCGATTACAATATAATCGGCCTCCTTCACTTTTTGGGGTTCCTTGATAATAGGCTGGTTGGCATTGCCTACATCGCCGGAGAATACGATCTTCTTCGTAACCCCGTCTTCCGTAACCCACACCTCAATACTTGCCGACCCCAGCAGATGCCCCATATCATGGAACTGTACGTCGATTCCTTCACACAGGGTAATCCTCTGTTCATAGTCGCAGGGCGCCAACAGCTTGATGGCCGCATCCGCATCCGCCATCGTATACATGGGTTCAAACTCTTCTTCTCCGCTTCTTCTTCCCTTTCGGTTCCGCCATTCTGCTTCAAATTCCTGAATGTGGGCGCTGTCACGGAGCATGATATTACACAAGTCCGATGTAGCAAAAGTACTGACAATCTCTCCCTGAAAACCGTGTTTGCATAAAAGCGGGATTTTTCCTGAGTGATCAATATGTGCATGTGTCAGCAGAACAAAATCAATCTGATTGGCGGGAACAGGGATTTCCTGATTCTCATATAAATCTGGTCCCTGCTCCATACCGCAGTCTATCAGAATGTTCTTCCCGCATGCGCTTAAGTAATGGCAGCTTCCGGTTACTTCGTGTGCTGCCCCTATAAAGCTTAGTCTCATGCTTTCATCCCCTTTTTATTTCATTATATCATTATTTACAGGGAATTACTACGAATACTTTTCTATTTCTCGTTAATTTTTCTGAATTTTCTTAAATATATTTGCTTTTATACATCTTTTCTACGAATATTTTACCATTTCCCGCTTCAGTCTCTGCATAATCTTCTTCTCCAGTCTTGATATGTATGACTGTGAGATACCCAGCATATCCGCCACTTCCTTCTGGGTTCTCTCCTCTCCGTCCGGCATTCCAAGCCCAAAACGCATCTTGATAATCGTCCGCTCCCTGCCCGACAAACGGCTTAAAGCCTTGATCAACAACTTACGCTCCACTTCATTTTCCAGGTCTTTGTAAATCGTATCCTCGTCCGTCCCAAGAATATCTGACAGAAGCAGCTCGTTGCCGTCCCAGTCTACATTCAGCGGCTCGTCGATGGATACTTCCATCTTCGTCTTGTTATTTCTACGCAGATACATCAGAATCTCATTCTCGATACATCTGGATGCATAAGTCGCAAGCTTGATATTCTTATCGGGATTAAAGGTATTGATCGCCTTGATAAGCCCTATCGTTCCGATGGAAATCAGGTCTTCGACCCCGACCCCAGTGTTATCAAATTTTTTCGCTATATACACCACCAGCCGCAGGTTATGCTCGATCAAAAGTTTCCTTGCCTTCTCGTCGTCTTCTGACCCCAGATCGTTGATAGCGGCCGTCTCTTCCCGCGTATCCAGCGGCGCCGGCAATATATCCGATCCGCCGATATAATGAACATCCCTCTTATCCGGGAAAAATAATGTCCGTAAATCCGGAACTACTTTTAGTTTAAATTGGTGTGGTACTGCCACTCTGATTACCATAATCTACTCCTCCTATTAAGACGTCAGGATTTAAAATCATCTCATAACGGTCAGCCGTCATATCCTCCTCACAGATGGCCGCCAGCGGTCTTTCAATCCATTCCTTTTCTTTTCTGCATACATACATCCCATCCAGCGTGATTAACGGCATTACACCTTCCGCTTTTCCGATAGAGTGATATGGAATATAACGTATTCCTGCCATGTCATCTTCTCCCCATAGTTCCATCACTGCTTTCTTATCAATAATACTGACCGGTTTTCCTGTAACCGCGTCTCTTAGACTGTTGCCTGTATCAATCAGCGCCTGCACTTTCCGGCTCTTCCCGCCCTTTAAAAGCACCACCTGGCACCGATATCCTCTATGCCCTGCCAGATAAGAGATCAGGTTCCATATGGCGGACACAATATAATAACTCGCGGCCGCCAGTACAAAGAAAACACTGCCTATTCGTACATACTGTCCAAGGAATTGGAATACCCCGCCTGTCAGGAAACCGCTGATATACAGCAGGATAAAAGCCTGCAGAAACTCTCTTTTTCCTTTGATCCCAATCCCTGCCTTTATCATCACGGCATTTGCCAGGCTATGGAACAGTATGAATTTTACAGACGCATACGGAATCGGCAACACTACGATCAGACAGGTCAGGAGCGCCCCGGACAATGCCCCGAGAAAGATACGCCTGTAGGATACCCTGCTTCCCGACATCTTGCGGACAGCCGCAAGAAGAAAAAAATCCATCGTAACATTTACCAGAAAGAATACGTCTATGTACAATTCATAGTGCACGCTCCACCTTCCTTCCTCTTCTACGATAAGTGACACAAAATCGATTCGTACTTAAGCAAGTTTTATTATACGAGCCGGCGCAAAAAGATTTTGTCAGATGGTGGGACGAATCTTGAAATTCGTTCGACAGTTCCAATCAACCACAAGATATAGATTTTAAGAAAATGAATTTGTGGGAATCAGAGAAAACGAGATACAAGACTTTGTATCCTTTTTTGACACAAAAGAAAGAATTATAAGAGAATAAATGAAAAAATGCTGGGAGATTTTGTCAGATTTGTTCGAAACAGAAAGAAATTTGTAAAACAAAAGAAAATTGAAGCAATTACAAAAAGACCCGGACACTTCTTACCGTGTCCGAATCTCTGTATTTGATATGATATCTGCCTGTCCTTCTTATCTTTTGAAGAAATCAGGTATCTTAATCGACTGCTCTTTTACTTTGCTAACCGGTGTTCTCGGCGTCTCCAATGTCGGAGCCGTTCCTCCTACCGGACGTCTCGGCATCGCCGCGGCTCCGCCGACATTGCCCTTCGGCGCCTGCGCCATTCCAAAATCCAATCTCGGAGAAACCTGTCCGCCTGCCGGCATGCCTCTGTCGTATCCGACGCCCTGCATACCTGCACCGCCGTGAGGCATAGCGCCGTTCCGAGGCGTCTCAAGCCTAGACTTCAATTTGGATGCACTGCCGCCCACATTATGAAGACCTGTCGCGATTACGGTAATCGTCGCTTCATCTGTCCTGGCATCGTCATACATCGCGCCGAAAATGATATTCGCGTCTTCTCCCGCAAGATCCTGTACATATTCGGCCGCATCGGACGCATCCATCAGAGTAATATCACCGGACACATTGATAATGACATGCGACGCACCGGCAATCGTCGTCTCAAGCAGCGGACTGGAAACCGCCTGCTTTACTGCCTCCAACGCTTTGTCATCGCCGCGTCCCTGTCCGATACCGATATGCGCGATACCCTTATCCGTCATAACAGTCTGAACATCGGCAAAATCCAGGTTAATCAGCGCCGGTACGTTGATCAGATCTGTAATGCCCTGAATACCCTGCTGCAATACCTCGTCCGCCTTCTTAAGAGCCTCAGGCATCGTAGTACGTCTGTCAACTACTTCAAGCAATTTATCGTTCGGGATAACAATCAGTGTATCCACGCTCTCTTTCAACTTTTCAATCCCTGACAACGCATTATTCATACGTGTCTTGGATTCAAAACGGAAAGGCTTCGTCACGACTCCGACCGTCAGCGCCCCCTGCTCCTTCGCTATCTTTGCAACCACAGGCGTAGCACCGGTTCCGGTTCCGCCGCCCATACCGCAGGTTACGAATACCATGTCCGCGCCTTTTAATGCGGACGATACTTCCTCGGCACTCTCCTCCGCAGCTTTCTCGCCGATCTCCGGCCTTGCTCCTGCTCCAAGCCCTTTCGTAATCTTCTCACCGATCTGCATAAGCGTCGGCGCCTTGCACAGTTGTAATGCCTGCTTATCTGTATTAATAGCAATAAATTCAACACCGGCAATCTGTTCATCGATCATTCGGTTCACGGCATTGTTACCGCCGCCGCCGACTCCAACAACAATTATCTTCGCCGCCGCTTCTGATTCATTCGTCTTAATTTCTAGCAAGGGTTTCTCCTCCTTTGTTATCCTTATTATATATTATACATCCCATACCTGAAGCAAATGAAATGTCCTTTTTGCCATATATACTATATAATAAAGACTTTTGTACAAAATATCAATAGAATTTCTTCATTTTTCTTATTTTCTTATTTTTCCTGGTTCTAAATTTATTGCTCCTGGGGCTGCTCTGTTTGCTGATCTTCCCCGGCAGTGTTTTCTGCCGCCTCAAATGTAATCGTACTGTTCATCTCAGAATAATTCTCCAGATGCAAGGTTCCCGCCCTGTCTCCCAATTTCTCAAGAATCGGCGGAATCTGCGCGATCTGTTCTGCCGATACGCTCTTCCCCAGACGCACTCTGACATTCCCGATATCCAGACAGATCTCATCCCCCTCGCCCACAATCTTAGCCGATGTCAGCTCATACTTTGTCACTTCCCGGGAAGCCTCCAGTATCTGCTCGAATATCCTTGTATCATCGCTCTTCAGATACTGATAAAGTTTGATTTCCCCCACCTCGATTCCTTCAATATACGGAAGCCCTTCTATCAGCTTGGGTGATTCGAAGATAACCAGGCCTTCTTTATCAAAATAGTCGTATTTATCCCCATTTTGTATGTACCCGACGATGGTTTTCTCTTCTACGATCACCTTCAGTCTCCAGGGTGTTTCCATACGAACCTTCATCCATTCAAGACACGGAGGAACTTCTCCCTTTCCGGCGGCATATTTCCCCAGGATATACAGTGTATTCACAGAATATTTATCGCTGCGGATCACATCCATGATTTCCTGCTCCGTCATATGCTCATTGCCGCTCACCTTTATCTCCTGAAGATAGAATAACAGAAAAACCGCAACCCCGATGATTATGCATCCCAACAGCAATACAAAAAAAGCATACACTTTATGTGACTTTTTCTTTCGTCTTTTTCTTGGTTCTTCCCTTGGCTCCTCCCTCCTGGCCCTTTCTTCCCTGTTCTCCCCCCTGAACCTCTCTCTCTCCCTTTCCTGGTATCTTTCCATATTTTTATACTCCCCGTCTTTTTCCCTTATTTTACCAGAGATGACACGCTCAGCACAAGCCCCATTTCCACAAGGAGGAACACAACCGAGGTCCCGCCGTAGCTTATAAATGGCAGCGTGATTCCTGTGTTGGGAATCGTATTCGTAACTACCGCGATATTTAAGATCACCTGTATCATCATATGGCCCATGGCGCCTGTCGCGATCAGCGCGCCGAACAGATCTCCCGCATGCGTCGCGATCACGAAGAACCGCCAGATCAGTATCAGAAACAGGATGAGGACAAATCCGGCTCCGAACAATCCAAGCTCTTCACATATGATGGAGAATATCATATCATTCTGTGCCTCCGGGACAAAGCCGAGTTTTTGTATACTCTGTCCTAATCCTCTGCCGAACAGACCACCCGAACCGATCGCATACAGCCCCTGCAGCGTCTGATACCCCTTTTCATATGCCTCCGGATTCCTCCAGATAGCAAGACGCTCCAGGCGGTAGCTCTCAAGCGCAAGGAAGATCGTCATAAACCCTACCCCCAGAATTCCCATAAATACGAACTGGCCGTATTTGGGACTGGCGACAAATATAAGGATGACTCCGATCCCCAGGATGATGATGGCAGTGCTTAAGTTGCTGGCCCCGACCAGCGCGACGATGGGAAGGATCAGCGCCATGATCTTCAGCATTGTACGCATTTTCTCCATATCTTTCGCATTCTTTGTCACCATGTGCGCCAAAAAAAGGATTACCGCTACCTTGGCGTACTCTGACGGCTGAAAAGAAAAGGGCCCCAAAGACAGCCATCTTTTGGACCCGTTAATCTCATCTCCGATAAACAGAACCGCCACCGATAAAAGTATCGCCGTCAGATACCCCAGCACCGCCACATGTCTCCATATACGATAGTCCATATTGGCCGTCACAAACAGCGCGGCGATTCCAAGCGACGTCGCGAATACCTGCTTCTTCAGATAATAGAATGAATCATGGAACTTCACTTCGCCGTTATAAGCGCTTGTACTGTACAGGATCACAAGTCCTATGACTACAAGCAAAGCCAGCGCGGCAAGAAGTGTATAATCATACCTTCTGTTACTAGAATGATTCAATATATGCCACTCCTTATAAGGAATTTACGATCTCTTTGAACTTCTCTCCGCGTACCTCATAGCTGGGGAACATATCCCAGCTTGCACATGCCGGCGACAGCAGGACCGCATCTCCCGGCTTTGCAGTCTTCGCAGCTTCCAGAACCGCTTCCTCAAACGTATCTGCAAATACATAATCATAGAATCCACAGGACCTGGCATCTTCCGCAATCTTTTCTTTCGTCTCTCCAAGCAGGATCAATCTCTTTACTTTTCCTTCAAAACTGTTGATCCACTCCGTGTAGACAGACTCTTTATCATATCCGCCGCCGATCAGAACGGTAGGCCGGTTCATTGCCTGTATCCCTTTGATCGCGGCGTCCGGATTCGTACCCTTGGAATCATTATAATATGCGACTCCGTTCTTTTCCGCTACATACTCGATCCGATGTTCTACACCCTTGAACGCCTTCACACTCTCCCTGACGATTTCTGCCGGTACTCCGTACACAAGAGCCATGGCGGCGGCTGCCATCACATTCTCATAATTATGAACCCCAAGCAGGTTCAGCTCTTCCACGCCGCAAATCTCCGTCGTCCCTTCATTTCGATAGATGATCTTGCCGTCTTCCAGACAGATTCCCTTTTCTAGTTTACGCCGGCTGCTGAAATATAGAACCTGTGCACGGATATTTTCACCAAATTCCCGCGTCAGCCTGTCTTCATAGTTCAGGATACAATAATCTTCCTCCGTCTGATTCCTGGCTATATTTTTCTTGGCGTTCACATAGGCCTCCATCGTGTGATGACGGTTCAGATGGTCCGGAGTAAAATTCAATATCGCGCTTACCTTAGGCCGAAAATCAAGAATCGTCTCCAATTGAAAGCTGCTCATCTCCGCAACCGTTATACTGTCGCCGCTCATCTTACCGGCCGCCGCCGTGTATGGATTGCCGATATTTCCCACCACAGACACATCGTCCCGGTAATTCTTCATGATCTCGCCGAGAAGCGCCGTAGTAGTCGTCTTCCCGTTTGTACCGGTAATCGCCAGCACATCTCCTTTCCCGGACTCAAAGGCCAGTTCCACTTCGCCTGTGACCAGAATCCCCTTCTCTCTCATCCGATTCACAAGAGGCAGATCTGCCGGAACTCCCGGACTTAATATCACGATATCCAGCGTATCCAGAAGCTCTTCCGGGAACACGCCGATTATAATCCGCGCTTTGCTTCCGTCTTCTAATTTATTACGAACCTCTTCTTCCTTAAGCTTCTCATTGCCGTCATAGAGCAATACTTCCGCTCCCTGTTCTTCTAATAATCCGGCTGCTCCGATCCCGCTGATCCCCAAGCCAAATACCAGAACCTTCTTCTTTGCTATCTCCATTCTCTTTCTTTCCTCCTACATGGCCATCAACGCAATCAGGCAAAGGATCGCCGTTGCGATAGCGAACACTGCCACTACCCTTGTCTCCGACCATCCGCACAACTCAAAATGATGATGTATAGGCGCCATCTTAAAGATACGCTTGCCGCCCGTCTTCTTAAAATATGTTACCTGAATCATGACAGATAATACCTCTATCAGATAGATCATTCCTACGATGATAATAAAGATCGGCATCTGAAGCATATATGCCGTAGACGCCACGAAGCCTCCAAGAGCCAGGGACCCCGTATCTCCCATGAACACACTGGCGGGATATACATTAAAAAGAAGAAAACCAAGCAATGCACCTACCACTGCGCAGGTGATGGGTTCTATGCCGCTTTTTGTCCCGATCGCTACTACCGTAAAGAACGTAGCAACCAACACGGTCACACTGGAAGCCAGACCATCCAGCCCGTCTGTAAAATTCACTCCGTTGACAGTTCCGATCACAGCAAAAAACATAACGGGAATCGCAAGCCACCCTACGTTCCAGTATTTTCCTCCGGTAAACGGCAGCAGCATAGCCAGCGACACGTCTGTAAACCGCACCATATAAAATGCAAACACCGCAGTCACAACAATCTGAAGCGCCATCTTCTGCTTCGGATACAATCCGTCGGAGCGTTTCATAACTACCTTGAGATAATCATCCAAAAAACCGATCAGGCCAAACCCCAGCGTCACAAACAGTATCGGGATGATCTTCGGATAGTCTTTAATATAGAACACGGCTGTAATAACGACACTCAGGAGAATGATCACCCCTCCCATAGTCGGTGTACCCGCTTTCTTAAGATGTGACTTCACTCCATCCTCCCGCTCTGTCTGACCCATCTTCAGCTTTCTGAGTACCGGAATAATCAATGGTCCCATGATCACACTCAGCACAAATGCGATCAATACCGGAACAAATACTTTATAATCCATACATCCACCTCTTTGTCTCTTTCGTTATTTAATCTTCTTTCAGCCTTTTTCGATTCATGCCGGATAAGCGCCGGCGGCTCTTATCCGCACAACACAGTCTAGTATACTTCATTTCCTACTCTTTTTCAATGCCAAGATAGGGCAATATACTCTCAAATATATTCTTTATTACCGGGGCTGCAATCGTCCCTCCATAGTATACTCCCTGGGGATTGTAAATGACACACATCCCCAATACCTGCGGATTGTCCGCGGGTGCGAACCCGATAAATGAAGAGATATATCTGTTCGCGCTTCTTGGAAGCGTCTGGGAAGTCGCCGTCTTCCCGCCGATCTTATATCCTTCTATATAAGCATTCTTTCCTGATCCCTCCGACACTACACTTTCAAGCAGCATTCGCATCGTAGCAGAGGTCTCTTTTGACACAATGTTTTTCTTCTCCTCATAGCGGAATCTTTTCACTTCTTCTCCTTCTTCGTCCAGTACTCTCACGCCAAAATGCGGAGTAATCCTTCTCCCCCCGTTCACCAGGGAACTAACCGTAGTCGCCATCTGCATCGGAGTCACCTGAAAAGACTGTCCAAAACTCATCGTCGCAAGCTCCACCATCCCCACATTCTCTTTCTTATGCATGATCGTCCCGGCTTCACCCGGAAGATCGATTCCTGTCATATCCATCAGCCCGAACTGACGGAAATACTTGTAGAAATCATCCACGCCCAGCCTGAGCCCGATATCAATAAATACTGGATTGCAGGAGTTCTGAATCCCCTGTATGAAGGTCTCCGCCCCATGTCCACCAACCTTATGGCACCGAATCTTCCGATCCTCCACCACCCGGTAACCGGGACAGCTAAATTGATCTTCCAGCTTCACGGCTCCCGCTTCAAGACATGCGGATGCGGTGATGATTTTGAACGTTGACCCCGGCTCATAAGTGTCATTAATGCAGCCGTTCCGCCACATCTGATTCAACGCATCCTGCCGTTTCTCATCCGGCATCTCTGTATCTTCCCCTTCCATATTCAGGGTAAAGGGGTCATTCAGGTTGAACTCCGGGACATTGACCATGGCCAGGATCTCTCCGTTCTGCGGATTCATCAGCAAAATCCCGACTTTATCCGCCTGCTTTTCTTCCATCACCTTCTCTGCCATCTGCTGGGCATACATCTGAATATTATAATCCAGGCTGATCTGAAGAGTATTGCCCGCTTCCGGTTCTACCCGCCCTTCCGCAATTCCCTCCAGTTCAACGCCTCTTGCGTCTGTCGTCGTCAATATGGTTCCGTTGACTCCTTTCAGATATTCCTCATACTTTACTTCCAGCCCGATAATCCCCTGATTATCCCCGCCTGTGAAGCCTAAGACCTTGGACGCCAGTTCGTTATGGGGATAATATCTTTTAAAATCTTCATCCACTTTCACTCCATCCAGTTCCATATTGCGGATTGTATCCCCTGTTGATTTGTCCACATTCGTCTTAATACGTTCCATCGAAGATACTTTTTCTACTCTACGCCGCACGGTATCCTCATCCATCTCCAACGCTTCCGCCAATGCTTTGATCACTTTCTCCGGTTCCTTGATCTGGCTGTGAATCACGGAGATTGTACATACAGTCTTATTCGTTGCCAGCACTTCCCCCTTCACGTCGAGGATCTCTCCTCTGGCTGCTTTGATCTCCCGCTCCCGCTCGTGCAGAGCCTCCGCCTTCTTCTGATAATACTCTGCGTCAAAAATCATCAGATAGACAAGCCTTCCTACCAGAATCAATATTACCGCCGCGGCACAGACGAATACGACAAGGATCTTCTTCTTATTATATGTCTTATTCTTCATAATACAAAAACCTCACAAAAGCCATTTTCTTATAATTTATTATAGCTTTTGCAAGGTTATGAATCATATGTTGTATAAGCTATAGATTCTTCCCGCAGAAATATAGCCGCAGCCGCATGCTACTGGCCGCCGTCGCCTTCCGCGCCGGCTTTCTGAATACCAAGATATGGAAATATATCCTTCATAATATCCGACGCCAACTGCATGGCGTAGGCGCTGGACGCCTGTTCCGCCACGTTCGGTTCATCGATCACGGCGTATACGACCACCTCCGGATTCTCCTGCGGAGCATAGCCGATGAAGGACACCAGATATTTTTTATTGCCGCGGGGCTGCTTCTCTGCAGTCCCGGTCTTTCCGCCGACGTCATATCCTTCCACCGCAGCTTTCGTTCCGGTTCCTTCCTGCACGACTCCAAGCATATAATCTTTGACTATATCGCTGGTTTCCTTAGAAATCGTCCTTTTCAGCAACACAGGGTTTTTATTCTCTATCAGATTTCCATTCTCGTCCCATATCTGCCTTACCACATGGGGTTTATAATAATCTCCGCCGTTAATCAACGCGCAGAATGCTGCCGAGAGCTGAGTCATCGTCACGTTAAAGTTCTGACCGAACGCATTGGTCGCCAGACTCGCCGGGTCCATGTCTTTGACATCATACAGAAGTCCCAAGGCTTCGCCCGGAAGGTCGATTCCCGTGTACTCTCCAAAGCCGAAAACCTTCTGATATCTGCAGAATTCTTCCTTCCCTATAGCCTGTCCTATGTACATCAGCGCAACGTTGCAGGAATTCTCCAACGACCGCTTCAGAGACTGCGAACCGTGGCCTTCGCGGTGGCTGCAGTGGATATCATGGTCGCCGATATGGAGCATTCCGCCGCAGACATAACTCTCTTCCCCGGTCAGCGCTCCTGTCTCCAGCCCTGCCGCTATGGTAAATGGTTTGAACGTAGAGCCTGGTTCATAGAATTCACTGACACAGAAATTATTCCAAAGCTGGTTATATTTTTCTAATTTTTCTTCATCCGACATCGCGGCAATCTCTTCCTCCGTGTAATACTTTGTCAGGTCTCTCGGATGATTCAGATCATAATTTGGATAAGATGCCTCTGCCAGAATCTCCCCATTCTGCGGATTCATTACGATAACCGCCGTCGTTTTACTTCCTTCCCCCGTCACGAATCCATTCTTGTAAGTCTCGTTAAACGCGAGAATGTGCTTCTCTACAATACTCTGTACCTGAAGATCTATGGTAGACACAACCGTATTTCCGTTATTCGGTTCCTTTACCGTCCGTTCGAAAGTGGAATCCTCGTCCAGATAACCATATTCTCTTCCGTCCGCTCCGTTCAGGATGGAATTATAAGCCGCCTCTATTCCGTTGCTGCCCAGATTCCCGTTCACCGTGAAACCTATGACATCACTGGCCAGCGTATTATAGGGATACCTTCTGATATAATCATCCTCCAGCCATATCCCTGCGACATTCGGATAATTTTCATTGTCCCCGTCGATCTCCTCGAATCTCTGCGACGTCTCATAATCCACACCCTTCAGGAGGATACTGTATCTGCTGGAAGGAGTTTCTTCTATCACTTTCCTGACTTTCTCTTCCTCTATCCCAAAGCACTCGTTCAGCACACGGATAGTAGGCTCGACATTATCCTTATCACTGAGCATTGCCGCCACATCCAGAATCACATTATATACACGTTCGCTGGTCGCGATCTTCGTCCCGTTGCGGTCTACGATATCACCCCGTTTAAAGGGTATAATCCTGCTGTTATACTGCTGCTGGTCCAGGACTACCTTCGTATAGCTGGAACCGCTGGAAGCATTGATATACGTGATCCTCAATACTAAGATAACAAAAGCTAGTACAATCGCCAAAAACAACGATACTAGCTTTTTCTGCATGAATATTGAAAATTTTTTCTGATGATAATTCTTCGTATGTTTTGCCATAATACACCTGCTAATGACTCTGTCCGGACCGCGCGAGAACTCCGTCCTTCGGAATCATTTCATACTGCTTCACATAATCTGTCGCCGGTTTCTCATATTCGATGATCTGATCAGGGGACGCGTATACCATCCCCAGATCATTCTGTGCTCTCTCCCTGATCTCATCTAAATTCACAGAATCCATGACAGCGTTATATTCCGTAGTATTCTCTTCCCGCAAATCCGCCAGTTCCTTCTCCATCGCCGCAATATTCTTAGAACGATTCGTGATGCGGGACTGCAGTTCCACATAATTCACACACACAACCAACGCCATAAGCGCCGCTACGGAAAGAAATATCACATATGCGGAATTAATATTAAGCGCTTGTTTTCTGTTCTTACGGACTCTCTTACTGGCTTTCTTAGGCCCCTCGGGTGATTTCTCATGATATCCGGGACTGACTTCCGGTTTGGCCGCCACACTTCCATGTACATACGCCTGTGACTCCATATCCCTTCTTCTCCCATACGCCTGTCTTCTTCCTGAATTACCGCGTCTTGCTGCTGCCATGATATCACCCCTTCCTCAGATCGCCGTTTATCCTGCCTTACTGCCCTCGTTCGAAGATACGAAGTTTTGCACTCTTTGAACGGCTGTTTTGCTCCATCTCCTCTTTCCCCGGCAGAATCGGCTTTTTTGTAACAATACTCCCCTTTGAGACTTTCCCGCATACGCATACGGGAAAATCCGGCGGACAGGTGCAAGGATTCTCATTCTTCTTAAACGCACTCTTCACAATCCTGTCCTCCAGTGAATGAAAGGTGATTATACACAACCTTCCACCTGGATTTAACAACTCGATCATATCATCCAATGAATCCCGTAATACTTCCAGTTCCCGGTTTAATTCAATACGGATCGCCTGAAACGTCCGTTTCGCAGGATGTCCTGATTTCTTCTGGTACTTCATTGGTATGGCCCTTCTGACGATCTCCGTCAACTGACCGGTTGTCTCAATCGGGCGCTTTCCGCGTTCCGTTACGATATGTTTGGCAATATTCTTCGCAAACTTATCCTCCCCGTAATCTCTGATCACACGGTAAAGCTCCTCCTCAGCATAATCATTGACAATATCTCTGGCAGTTAATTCCTTCCGGGTATCCATCCGCATATCCAGCGGCGCATCCGCACAGTATGAAAATCCCCGTTCCGCCGTATCCAACTGGTAAGACGATACGCCCAGATCCAGAATAATACCATCCACCTTGTCAATTCTTAATTCATGGAGCCGCGACTTCATATCACAATAGTTGCTCCTGACTATCGTGACCTTCTCCCCGAAGTCTTTAAGCCGGATACCTGCCGCTTCGACAGCCGCCGCATCCTGGTCTATACCTATAATACTCCCCTTGTCTCCCAGACGCCTGCATACTTCATAGCTGTGTCCGCCTCCACCGAGCGTACCATCTACATAGATGCCGTCTGGCTTGATATGCAGTCCATCAATTGTTTCATTCAGTAATACTGATTTGTGTTCGAATCCCATATCTACATCTCCTGCCGTGCTGATATGCCTCTATTCAGCCGGACTAATTAAAGACTGAATCCGCTTGATTCCATATCGGATGCAATATCCTCTATGTTCTCTTCCACTTCAGCATTCTTCTCTTCCCATCTTGCCTTGTCCCATATCTCGGCACGCTTCCCCATACCGATGAATACGACTTCTTTATCCAGATGCGCAAACTCCCTGAGCGTAGAAGGAATTAATGTTCTGCCTTGTTTATCCAGATCACCGTCTGTTGCGCTCCCTTGAAAGAAATATGCAAGAGCACGGGCTTTCTTGTCAGTAGTAGTCGGCAGGGCGTTCAGTTTCTCTTCAAAAAGGTTCCACTCGTTCTCCGGGTATACATAAAGGCAATTCTCCATTCCTTTCGTTATGACGAAATTCTCCCCTAGATCGTCACGAAACTTTGCCGGAATGATCAATCTGCCTTTTGCATCAATATTATGATTGTACTCCCCCTTTAACATTTAGAACTCACCTTCTCCCAAGCGGCTCCACCTTATTACCACTTCACACCACTTCTCACCACTTTCTACCACTTGCATTCATTGTAAACTACTTTTTTCTCGATTTCAAGTCTTTTTTCACTTTTGGGGAATTTGCACAGAACGTACGTTTTTTGATATTTTAATATGGAATCCCGCCTTAAAACTACGACACAAAACGACAAATCTCTACCTGTACCGACATACTACCGCTTAAAAAAGAGAAAAAAAGGCTGTCGCAAAACCCTCATTCCACACAATATATAGTATGTCAGCAATAGCTTTCACAATATATATTGTAGGAATGCTGTGTTTTGCAACAGCCTCTCAAAAATTTTCGCCTTTTTGCCAGCCGTCTCATTCATTACTGCTTATTTGCCAGCCGTCAGCTTTTCTTGCTGTACCGGCATCATAATCATTCAAACATGGGTCAGACTCATATTCCGCAGATATACCCTTTACTCTGCCGCCCCGCTCACTCCTTCAAGTTCTGACTGTAAGCCGGTCAACGCACTATAATCAATCTGCGCCTCTTCCTTCGGCTTTCTTGATTCATAAGTGCTGTATGCGGAAAACCCGATCCATCCAATCAACGCAAGCCCGATAACTCCAACCGCACATTGCCGAAGGATATTCCTGGTCTTTTCTTTCTTAACACTCTGCTTACGATTTGCTTTTTCCTTTTTATATCTATCTACTTTCTCCTGACTCATCTTCCAAAACTCCTTCTCAAAATTATTGTAGAATCTTATTCCTTCATAACCTACAGGCAATCGAGTAGGAAAGATTTTTCCCTACTCGCCGCGCGCCCCGCCTTAGCGGCATACTTCTTCTGTACAGAGCTGCGCATAAAGAACTACTGCTCACCGATCTATCGATAAACAGTATCCTTAAAAGATTTTCTTCCGCTATTCTACCACAATCCTGAAAATTATACAACTACTATTATACCGCCATCTGCTGCATACATACTGCTGATGCCTGCCGTATCCAGAATCAGGATCTCTTTAAACGCAGCCTTCTCTTTCAGCATATCCCGCACATACTCTGCCCTCTCTCTGCAATTACAGTGAGAAATTGCCAGTTTCTTTTCTTCTGGATTCTTCATACCCTTCATCACTTCATCTGTAAGCTTCGCCAATGCTTTCTTGATCCCGCGGGCTTGTCCTAATTGCTGAATATTCCCCTCCGGTGTCGCCCCCATAACAGGCTTGATATTCAGCGCCGTTGCCATAACTGCCTTCATGCCCTTGAGCCTGCCGTTCTTCCTCAATGTCTCCAGTGTCTCCAGGACAAAATACGTATTCTGACTGTCAATATATGCCTCTACGGTCTCGACTATCTGATCGAATTCCATCCCTTCCTCTTCACATTCCGCAATCTTCATTGCAATCAGTGTCTCACCGATAGAAGCAGACCGGGAATTAAACACATAGATATCTTTCTCACCGTACTCTTCATGATACAGATTCTTTCCCAGAACCGCACTGTTATAGGAACCGCTTAACTCTGCCGACAACGTCACCGCATACACATGGTCTGCGCCGCAATGATATCCTTCCATATAGCATTCCGGAGAAGGGCAGGAAGACTTCGGCGCCTCCGGCGACGCTGCTACCCTCTTCAGGAACTCCGCCTGGTCGAATGTCTCATCATCAATAATATGATATCCCTGAACATCAATTTCCAACGAAGCCGTCTCAAAATTTCCTGAAGCTTTCATCTCATCCGTTAATTCTCCACAGCTATCTACAATTATCTTATAACTCATGTCATTCCTCCCGGCATGCCGACATCTACATTATCGTGGCATGTCATTTACTTCCATAATATGTAGTTTTAAATACTACATGACAATCATATCATATTTATGCCGGAAAGAAAAGTTTTTTATTCACTAATTTTAATTCTTCTGGACACTCCTAAAGCGATTCCTATCTCTGTCATCAAAAACAAGCTTGCCGTTCCTCCATAACTGATGAAGGGCAGCGTTATTCCGGTTGTAGGAATCAGATTGGTCACGACGGCAACATTCAGCACCACCTGCAGCGCAATATGCGCAAAAATTCCGGTTGTAATAAGGGACCCATACATATCCGGCGCATTCTGGGCGATAAACATCAGACGATATAACAGGAGACCAAAGAGTACAAAGACCATGATCACTCCAAATACTCCTAATTCCTCACATATAATAGAAAGAATCATATCATTCTGAACTTCCGGAATCACCATCTTCTGCGCACTGTTTCCCAATCCTTTCCCAAAGAATCCTCCTGATCCGACTGCATATAATCCCTGCATAACCTGATATCCACCTTCTGACGTATGTTTTTCAGGATTCAGCCATACAAGAATCCTCCGCATACGGAAATTCGAACTGTCCTCAAGCACCGTCCCTAAGACCTTCACTCCCGCCAGCAGAACTACTGCTCCCGCCGCCACGATCGCCACGAATGGTTTTGTCTTCGGATGAACTACAAATACCATAATGCAGGTAATCCCCATCACGATCACCGCCGTACTCAGATTCTCTGTAATGAACAGGATACAGCCTGCCGGAACAAGCCCCCATAAAAGAACCTTTCGGATTCCCTGCCATGTCCTGACCTCATTCCCCATACTGCAGATCAAAACGGGAATGAATAATATTACCGCGATCTTAGTAATCTCCGACGGCTGAAGCTGCTGGTTAAACGGAAGCATAATCCATCTCCTTGCTCCATTAACTTTTATGCCCAGGGGCGTCCGTACGAGCGCCATCATGAAAATCGAGAAAAAATACAGCATCCGCGCCCTTTTGAAATAAATGTGATAGTCAATCCGGGCTACGACATACATGACAATAAAGCCCATCCCGTAGAAGACAATCTGGCGCTTAAAATAATACATACTGTCTCCCTGCGTGACCAGCGCACTGTACGCACTGGTGCTGTATAACATCACCAGCCCAAAACAGATCAGGGATATTAATACAGTAAGGAGATTATAGTCAAAAAAATGAATGATCCGAGCTCTTCGCTTTGCTTTTACTTTTCCGGGTTTCGACCGTCTTATTTCCTGATTCCTTGTCATCTTATCTACACTCCCATCGTATCTATTATACTCATATACTTTCGCAAAAACAACCTGAAAAGCGCTGAAATTACGCACCATTTTTTCAAATCCCCATACTATGTTATTGCAAACGTTCTATGGAAGGAGATGCACATATGCCGAATTATCGTTACCATACACCCGACTATATGCGTCGAAACGGCTGCAGCAGGCCGGCACAGCCGCAAGCGCCTGTACCATGTACCGAGCCTGTATCCGAACCTGTATGCTGCAGCAATACCAATGAATATGATGAACTAAGCAGTATGCCGCTTGCCATGGCCTACGTTCCCTGGCAGGAATGGCAGAATATCTACGAAGCAGAGAAAGGATTTCATCGAGGAACTATCTTCGAAGAATTAGATAAGCCGTTCAAAGGAATTATGATGGGAGGCTGCTGCAAATGACAGAAAACAAACCAAACCGACAGGAGTTATTAGAATGGATCAACGTAGTCAGCTTTGCCGTAGATGATGTCAAACTGTTCCTGGATCTGCATCCCTGTCATCAGGAAGCGCTGGAATATTTTGACGAATTCAAGAAGCAACGGGTCCACGCGCTGAAAGAATATGCCAAATTCTTTGGTCCTCTGACCCTGGACACCGCCTGCACCCCGGCAGAATATTGGTGCTGGATTAACGAACCATGGCCATGGCAGGAAGGAGGATGCTAATATATGTGGAATTACGAGAAACGACTGCAATACCCGGTAAAAATCACACAGACCAATCCAAAGATCGCTCAGGTGATAATATCTCAGTTTGGCGGACCTGACGGAGAACTCGCTGCATCCATGCGGTATCTGTCACAGAGATATTCCATGCCTTATAAGGAAGTGACTGGAATCCTAACGGATATCGGTAGTGAAGCCTCTGAAATGTTCCTTTCAGAGGCTAACGCTTTTTTTAACTGTCCGCCCTGTGGACAGTTTATGCTGCCCGCAACCGTATAGCTCCATTTAAGAGGAAGTAGATTCAGATATACATCTATGTTCTCTCTGTCGTTAATCACCATTTTGTCAAGTAGCTGTGTGTAAAATTCATCCTCGTACTCAATGCCACCGATAAGCTCGTTCACGGCGTTTTTAATGTCCTCCATCAGTTCCTTTTGCTTCGTAATTACAACTTGCTGTTTTTCCATGCTTTCCACCATAGGTTTCAAACTGTCGATTTCAGCATCGTATTTTGCCCTAAGAGCCGTAAATTCATCACGGTCGATATCGCCGCTTGTGTAAAGGTCAATCAAATCAGTGCGTTTTTTCTGTGCCGCTTCAATTTTATCCTCCAGAGTATTTGTATCTGCACCTGTCATATCCAGTGAAATCACCTTGTTAATCGTCTTAATCAAGTTATCCGCTATTTTCTGGCGGTCAATGGTGAGCTGTTTGCAGACAAGATACATAATGTGGATGGCTTCTTCGTTGCGGATGCTTGTTCCAGAGCAGCCCACTTGGTTCCCTGCTTTGTCGATGTGGGGGCTTCCGTGTTTTGCTCCCTCAAAACAACGCCATGCCTTATACTGGCTTCCATCTTTTCGGGTTCTGTATCGGGCAACATAGCTTGCCCCGCATCTGCCGCATTTGATTTTCCCAGAGAATGGATAGCGGTTGCTGTGTTTTGCCTTGCCCTCCTGCGAAAGCGATTTTGCATCCAGAATGCGGTTTGCCTTATCGAAAAGCTCACGGGAGATAATCGGCTCGTGGTGGTCTTTGAGGATGACAAATTCCTCCTGCCCGAGGTTTACTTTCTTTTCATGGGATAGGAAGTCTGGCGTAAAAGTTTTCTTCTGCACTAAGTCACCGCAGTATTTTTCATTGCGTATCACCCGTAAAATGACGGTATTGCTCCATTCTTTCACACGCATGGGATTTATGCCCTCCTCCCGAAGCTCACGGGCGATAACATGGGTGCCTTTGCCCTCGTCCACGAACTTGCGGAAGATAAGACGGACGATTTTCGCCCCATCTTCATTGATGGTCATTTTGCCGTCTTTTACATCATAGCCGAGCATACTGCGCCCGAATACAACGCCTTGTTCCATCTGGCGTTTCTGCCCCCATTTCACACGTTCGGAAGTCTTGCGGCTTTCCTCCTGTGCGATAGAGGACATAATGGCAAGGCGAAGCTCTGCATCGCCGTCCAAGGTGTTGATGTTGTCGTTTAGAAAGATAACGCCCACTCCGTGCTTTTTGAGGTCACGAGTGTAGAATATGCTGTCAAGGGTATTTCTCGCAAAACGGGAGATTTCTTTTGTGATAATCAAATCGAAATCACCGTTTTTGGCACACGCAATCATGCGGTTGAATTCTTTTCTCTTTTTTGTGTTCGTTCCAGAGATACCCTCATCAGCAAATATGGCATAAAGCTCCCAATCGGGATTACGCTCGATATACTGGCGGAAATATCGCTGCTGGCTCTCAAATGAATTTGCCTGGTCGTCATTGTCTGTGGAGACCCGGCAGTATGCGGCAACTCTCTTTTTCACATTCTGTATTTTTCTCTCTTGATTGAGGGTTTCGTATTTATCTATTGACATAAGAATAGCTCCTTTCCCGACAAAAGCCTTGTCGTATTTTAAGTATAGTTTCATAGAGGTATGTTGTCGAATGTGCAAATTTTGAATTCGCACATTTCTTCATTGATTGAGTAGCGATGGTTCACTGAACATATGTAAAGAGCCAAGCGTTTAGGCTTGGCTGCGGTTGTTCTTGCTGTATTGCTTTTCTATTTCCTCGATACAATGCTCATACTGCGAGTGTGTCAATAGTTCTCTTTTTTTCAGAGAAGCAAGTATTGACTTTTGAAATTGCAGATAAAACGCTGTATGTTCCTGTTCTGTGATTTGCGGAGCAGGCTCTCCGACATAGACAAACTCACGACACTTCAATCATCAACACCACCTCGCTATATAGTATTCATTAGGGTTTGTACGATATAACGGGATGGTTAGTCCTTTTTGGAGATGCCGATGCTGATAGCCAAGGCATCATCTACCAATGACATCAAACGCCTGTCAAAAGTACCGATGTACTCTTGCAGGCGTTGTTTATCAAGTGTCCTTATCTGTTCAAGCAGGATGATGGAATCTTTTTCAAGGCATTCATAGCCTTTTGCGATGATGTGGGTGGGGAGCTTTGCTTTGACGTGTTCCATGCCCGTAATTGCTGCCACAATGACCGTAGTGCTGTGCTTGTTTCCTTTATCATTGGAGATGATAAGTACGGGTCTGTGTTTGCCGCCCTGCTCCGAGCCAAAGGAAAACAGGCAAAGGGTTTTATCCCTTCACCTGTTTCCATACTCAGAAGCTATAAGTAGCCCCTAAAAATCAAAAGTTTTTTAATGCAAGGCGGATTTTTTCAATCGCCCTGTCAATGGAACTATTCATATAAAGAACAGAGCCGATGAACCTGTGATTATCTCACTTGTTCATCGGCTCTGCATCTATGTGTCTGGCTTTGTGATGACTGTTACTCGTAAATTCTTTGCTTTAATCAATGTTTCCTGCCTGCCCTCTCATTTTTAAGTCATGCAGTCGGTTGTCCATCATAAATTTCTTTTTTCTTGGGTCGCCCTCCGCACGGTAAACAGTTAAGCTTTCTAAGTCAAATACGGAACTCCAAACCGTTTCAAAATCCGGCTCATTGTCATACTGACACATAAAGCCATAATCGCCCTTTAAAAGCTGCTTGGTGGTTTCGATATAATCCTCTTTTATCCGTCCCGAAGCAAAACTGTCCATGACAACTTGATACCGTTTATTAGAATCATAATCATCTCCATTTGCATCATCATATGGTTTCATTTCATCGGATGTAAAACTGTTGACAGTACAAATAATTCTGCCATCATCAAAACTTTCTGCATCTCGGATTTTTTTCATGGATGACGTACATTCAACCACTTTCATATCACCGCTTTTATCTGCAAGCAAAATATTACAGTTAGATGCGATTGGAAGTTCCATAAGTAAAGAAACCGCCTGCACCGTATTATATGATTTTTCAAGCAGATACCGCACGATGAAACAGGAATTAAATCCCGCCTGTATCTTATCAAGGCTGGTCATTACAAAAGTCATTGCAACCGCAAGACCATGTTCATTTATTCCCTCCTCCCCGTTAATAAAAGAGGATGTCGTAATTTGAAATCTATTTCCATTCTTCGGGGCATAGATTTCACTTTTGCTCCCCTCCCGCAGATAAGGCGGCAAGTCATTGTTTCTGCCATATAGGATTCTTCCGCCCTTTCCATATGCGAAAGCAGTACATCCTCGAACGGGGGCGGGAATATTATTCTCCAAGTTATACATACAGCATCCCATACATAGCATCCAAGAAGCAAAACGCAGATAATCCGCACCTATGGCGTCGCTCACCCCTCTGATTTCCTCGCATACCTCTGGAAAATATTTTCTTAATGCCGCTTCGCTCCGTTTCCCATGTTCCAGTTGAAATTCATCCAAATGGAGAGGGAAAGAAACTTGATATTTTTTGAATATCTTTCCACGCTTCACACCCATTTCATAATGGTCGCCCTTTAACCTTAAATGATACACCGTTTAATCATCCTCCTTACTGACTGCAATCCATACTTCGGAATGTCCGTTTACTGGCTGTCCGCTGCAAATCGGATACACTTCAATATCTGGCAGCTCTGCATATTTATACCCAGAGAACGGCAGCCATTCCATATAGAACCGCTTGAACACGCTCTGCACATCTTCCTTAAAACGCCCATCGTTTTCAAATATCACCCATGTAGCCGCAGGGATTTCACATTCATACATGCCCGCAGGGGCAGGGGAATTTGTAACAACGCCGATGTAGTAATAAATTTCTTTCGAGTTTCTATATACGCTGATTCCTAAAATTCCTCCTGGCTCTCCATTAGACAGCCTGCATATTTCCAAATATTGTTTTCCCTGCAATGCCGCTTTCCAAAACTCTGGGACAATCCTTAAATTATCTTCCATATCCGAAGTCAAAGGGATACGGTTGCCCACGATACGCAGGGGCGGCTTTTCCGCAATGCGATATGCCATAGCGCTTCCTCCTGTGATTTCAATTTTAAACTGAATTGACGGATATGCTTGCAGGACATTTCCCCCTAGCTTAGCTGCCGTTGGCGTGATGCCATGAACATTCTGAAAAGCCCGATTAAAAGAAGTCGGAGAGGAATATCCATATTTTAATGCAATGTCTATTACCTTGCTGTCTGCCCGTTGCAATTCAAATGCCGCCTGCGTCATTTTTCGGCGGCGTATGTATTCCGCCAGCGACACACCCGAAACATAGGAAAAAACACGCTGGAAATAATAGGGAGAACAACACGCAATGCGGGCTGCTTCATCATACGATATTTCCTTGTCCAGATTATCTTCTATGTAATCAATGGCTTTTCCAATCTTTTTCAACCATTCCATCCTTTTACCTCCTTGCTGTTAAGGATAGCTTAATCCGATTTATATTTCCTCTCTTTTTCTGCTATCTTTTGTAAACACAAGTCTAATTCTGCTGCGGGTCTTGCTCCCGCAGACAGGGCATAATATCCATTCTGTCTGTTCCAATTTCTTGCCTGCCTTTCTTTCAAAAATAATTGTATTGGTTCCGATGCCTGCATAGCAGATATATCGTCAGCATAAGCGTGAAAAGCTCCGCAAGTGGGACTGCAAGCCATACGCCTGCTACCTCTAAAAACCTCGGCAACACCAAAAGGAACACCGTAATAAATCCAAACGTCCGCAGGAAAGATATGGCTGCAGATGCTTTCCCATTGGATAATGCCGTAAATAATGCAGATGAAAAAATATTGCATCCAGAGAACAGAAAGCTGAATGAAAAAATGCTAAATCCATTCTTTGTAATTTCAAAAACATTCCTATTGTTCTCTGCAAATACCTTTGCAATACTTTCTCCTCCAAGCAGGGAAAATAAAAATACAAATATGGAAATCCCCGCTATAAAGCTGAAACAAATACGGACAGTCTTTTTTAGCTGTTTTACATTCCCGCTCCCATAGTTATAGCTTACGACGGGGGCTGTTCCCATAGAAAAGCCAATATAAAGCGTTGTTAAGAGGAACTGCGAATAGATGAGTACCGTAATCGCAGCTACGCCGTCCTCGCCCAACAGCTTCATCATCGTTACATTAAACAAAAATGTAGTTACGGCAGTCGAACACTGACTTACCATTTCCGACGCACCATTGGAACAGCTTTTCAGCAGAACAGATACGTCCATGTCAGGCTTGCAAAAGTACAATTCGCTTCTTTTAGCTACAGAGCCTGCTACCGGCAACCCCTTCCGCATGCTATGGCACATCAGAAAAAATATTGTACCGATAACTGTCGGTATCATATATCCGATGCCTGTCCCAATAGCAGCTCCCTTGATTCCCATTTGCAGTAAAACGATAAAGACATAATCAAAAACAATATTGGCAATCCCCGCCAGAACAGCAAGCACCAAGCCTAATGTCGGTTTCCCCGCCGTCACGAACAGATTCTGATATAGCACCTGCATCATGTTACAGACGGCAAAAATGAGCTGTATCGTCAGATAATCCCTGCAATATGGGAACAATATTTCACTCGCCCCCAATCCCCAGATAATTTCATCCAAAAAGACAAGCCCTGCCGCTGTAATCAGCAGACCGATCACTGCCCCTGCCACGACAATCAATGTAAAATTGCTTCTGGCTTCCTCTGTGTTTCCATTCCCCATTTTCTTCGCAACGACCGCACTGCCGCCTGTCGCAAGCATCGTCCCCAGACCTACAATCAGATTGATGACGGGGCAGACGATATTGATGGACGATAAGGCGTTCGTGTCTACAAACCTTGCCACGAAAATTGTGTCTACAATGGTGTATAATCCCATAAACAGCATCATCACCATGCTTGGGAAAGCAAATCGGATAAGGGATAGGGCGCTAAAGCTCTCTGCTAACGGGTTTTTCTGTGTTTCGGTCATTCCTTGTTTCCCCCTTCCTGCCCGTATTTTCGGGCATAGAGGTATACCCTTGCGGTATTTCCTCCTTGTTTTTCGGTGGAAGCACGAAACGCTGTGTCGGGTAGCCATATTCCACAAGCAATTCCCGTTCTGCAAATCCAAGACGATGGTATTCTTCCCGCCAGCCCGTATCTGCCTTATCGCCTGCACGGTATGTCGTCAACGTAATCTCTTTCCCGCAAAGCAATTCCTCTGCCAGCTTATCAAGGAACAGCTTTGTAATGCCGAGATGCCGATACTGTGGATGGACAGCCAGAAAGTCTATGCTGCCTGTGTCGGGCGAAAATCCCATCACGCCAATAGCTTTATGGTAACGCCCCCTCCCTTCGGTCGGCGGCAATTCGGTCGCCGCATTCCAATTCGTCTGCGCCGAAGCAGCACCCTCCCGTAAAATCAAGGCCTTTTTATCCGCAATATACTGATACAGGTTTGCGGTGTAATCTCCCTTATCCAGACATGGATAGCCGTCAATCGTAAGGCTTACCAGTTCCATCCAGTCATCCACATCTTCGGTTGTGGCAAATTTAATATTGTCTTTTGTCAAATCCATTTTTACAAGTTCCTCCTTCAGATAGATTTCAAGCTGTAACGGGTAGAAGTTTTCCGTTTCCCGAAATTCCGCAGGGGAAGTCTTATACATCGCCTTAAAAATATCCGTAAATGCCTGCTGGCTTTCATAACCGCTCATAAGGGCAATCTCGATAATCGGTTTTGCAGAAAACACCAGAAGTTTTGCCGCTTCTGTAAGCTGCCGCCGTTTTGCGTAGTCGTGGATAGTCAAGCCGACGGTCTTTGTAAAAATCCGATGCAGATGGTATTTGGAATAGTGCAGTGCCGATGCCACCATATCTAAATCCATCTTTTCATGCAGATGTTCTTCGATATAGCGGATAGCCTGTGAAATAATGCGTACTGTCTGACCTTGCATTTTGCTCCCTCCTTTCTTCATTTCCACCCATGCTTTATGGGCATAGAGGTACTCCCTTGTGGTGTTTCCTCGTTTTCACCCGCGTTTTTTAACACTACGAAATGTCAAAGCAGGGGTTCAATGAGATATTGTAGCACAAGGAGTTTTCCATCTTTTCATCATTCTTGCTATGTTTTAAATCATCCACATTTACAGCAGTTCTTCTTTCAATGCCCTTATCCATTCTTCGATTGCCTGCACTAGTCGAAATTGCTGATACAGAACCGCCATGCCCGTAGCAGGAACATCGGGGGCGTTTTCTTTTAAGTCCATGTTCTCCTCAAGATAGGATTTCAGCACATTGATATTGCTCTCAATGTTATCCAGACATTCCCTCTGTTGTTCTTTTTCCATACTTTCTAAATTAACGATAACCGCATTAAAATCCAAGAATATGTTAATCGGCTTGCAGGATATTTCGAGCATCAGTTTCTCAAATTCCTCATTTCCTGCATCCGTCAAGGAATATACTGCCTTTTCGGGCATTTTTCCCTCTTTCTCCGTGCGGCTTGTGATAAGCCCCTTTTCTTCCAACTGGATAACCTTTTTATAAATGGATGGTGTGCTGATTTTTACCCATTTTGAAATGTTGCGGTATTCCACCAGTTTCTGAATATCGTATGCACTCAAGGATTCCCGTTTCAACATTCCCAATACAATCAAGTCAATGGTCGCCATTTAAAATACCTCCTTTTTCTATTGACAACTGCTATAAATTATAGTATTATAATCTCCGCAACGCGAGTACTATATTTTATAGTAGTGCAAATAATACTACTTGTCAAGAGAAAGGAGTTCTAAATGAACAGTCAAAGCAAAAAGATGGAGCTGCTCGGCAGCACATCCATACCAAAAGCACTTTTAGCAATGGGCATCCCAACAATGATTGGCATGTTGGTAAATGCTTTCTACAACCTCGTTGACGCTTATTTTGTCGGCGGACTAGGGGAGAGCCAGATGGGGGCTATCTCCGTGGTCTATCCGCTCGGACAGGTCGCCACTGGTCTTGGTCTGCTGTTCGGCAACGGTGCGGCTTCTTACATTTCCCGATTGTTAGGTCGTGGGGATAAGGAAAATGCAAATAAAGTGGCAAGTACCGCTTTATACAGCAGCGTATCCGTAGGGGCGGTCATCATTATCATTTCTATGGTGTTCCTGCATCCCATACTGAAGCTCTTGGGGGCAACCGACAGCATCCTGCCCTTTGCCGTCACATACGCAGGCATTTACATTGTTTCCTGCATCTTCAATGTATTTAATGTCACGATGAATAACATTGTGACTAGCGAAGGGGCTGCTAAAACAACCATGTGTGCCTTGCTGACGGGTGCGGTACTCAATATCGCCTTAGACCCGCTGTTTATCCATGTGTTTGATTTAGGCGTGGCAGGAGCGGCGATAGCGACCGCAATCTCACAAGTCGTTTCAACCTGCGTATATCTCACCTATATTTTTCGAAAAAAAAGCGTATTTCATTTTCGGATTAAAGACTGCACATATACAAAAGCAACCCCCTCCGGGGATACCTCTATGACATTCGTCAGCACTAAGGAAACCATGTCTGAGATTTTCAAAATCGGCATCCCGACATTGGTATTCCAGATTTTAACGAGTGTGTCCATTTCCTTAATCAACAATGCCGCTGGCGATTACGGGGACTCTGCCATTGCAGGCATGGGCGTTGTCACCCGCCTTATCTCAATGGGCAGCTTGTCCGTATTCGGGTTCATCAAAGGCTTTCAGCCCATTGCAGGGTACAGTTACGGGGCAAAGAAGTTTGACCGTCTGCGTGAAGCAATCAAGACTTCCATCCTATGGTCTACGGTTTTCTGTGTGATTTTCGGTGTGATACTGGCTCTGTTCCCTACGGCTATCGTCTCCCAATTCACAAAGGGCGATGCCGAGATGATTCGTATCGGGGCAGCGTCTTTGAGGGCAAACGGCATTTCCATCATGCTCTTTGGATTTTATACGGTGTATTCTTCCCTGTTCCTTGCTTTGGGAAAAGGTAGAGAGGGATTTATCCTCGGAGCTTGCAGGCAGGGGATTTGTTTTATCCCCGTTATCCTGCTTCTTCCGATGGTCTGGGGGCTAAAGGGAATAATGTATGCCCAACCGATTGCCGATGTGCTTTCCGCAGTCATAACGGTATTCATGGCAATACCGCTCCACAAAAAGCTGAATGAGATGCAGAAACAAACTATCGCAATAAGTACGAAAGTCAACGACTAAATATTTATCTTTCAGACAAACAGAGCCGATGAGCTGTGAGATTTCCCACAAGTTCATCGGCTCTGCGCCGAACGTAATCTTGCAGACCTCATATTTGTTGCCGTCTATACGCTCGAACAATCCTATCCAAAAGGGATTTTCAAACAGAATTGTCAAGCTGCTTTTCATCGCCATGCCATCAACTCCCCCTAAACTGGCTTTCAAATTTGTCAAGCCATTCTAACAGGGATTGGTATAACAAACGCTGCTGTTCAAAAATCGCTTTCCCACCCAATGGAATATCTGGATAGCTGGGGACTTTCTGATCTGCATAAGTTTCCATAAGCTGCCCAAAATACGCCCACCCCTTATCCGTGATGGAATACACTGCTTTATCAGCAAATTTATCTCCTTTCGCAATACTGCTCTTTAAATAGCCCTGCTCATTCATTTGAAGCACTTTCCGATAAATGGACGGGACGCTAATCTTTGTCCATCCAGAAAGATGATGGTATTCCACATCTTTCTGGATGTCGTCTGCCATCCATTTTTGTTATCGCTCTCTGTCGCTAATGATTTCTATACAATTAGTATTTAGGAATTTGCCCGCATATCGAATTGAAATTCTTTTATTTCTCCAAACCTGTTATCTAACACATAAAAAACCTTATGTGCTTGAACAGAATATACAAAGGAAACCCTCGTTGCCCATATTCCCTCCTGCCGGACAGATTCTAAGATTTTGAAAGCATCTGTGACTGAAAAATTATCATTCTGCTTTTCCAGTTGTTCTTTTGCCCTTTCAAACCTGTCATCTCCAGACACAATATATGGTCTGGTTATTTCTGGATTGAGTATGGAATAATTCGTTATCAGAGAGTATCTTTTCTGCTCAAAACGGTATCCAATCCCTGGCTCAATGATTAGCACACGCCCTTTCCTGTCTGAAAGCATTGCCTGCATAGTAGCATCTCTGGCATATACAATTTCTTGGTTCTTTACAATGCGGCAGGCATCGTCAAATGACAGTTCTCCTTTGACGTATTGTTCCGTCAAATCGGAAATCGCAACACGCCCTGCATCAGCAGAATACCTTCCCTTTTCGTTTCCATTTACATAAAGTAGCGTCCCGACATTCCCGTTCCTGTTTACTCCATGAAAAGAATGGTACTTATTGTCTGGCATTTTTATCCCGATGAAAAATCTGTCTTTTTCTGTGATGACTGTATGCGTCCACACGGAAAGATCGATGTCAAAGTTAAATCCAACGACGGTATCATTCCCGTTATATACAAACCTTGTACACATATTTACACCCCTTTCAGTTGTTCCATACATCCCGACTGTATTGCCTTTATGTTCCCTGCAATCTTTTCTTCCGACCAGTCCCACCATCTCATTTTAAGCAACTGTTCTATCTTTTCATCAGAAAAGCGTCTTTTTATTGGTTTTGCAGGGACGCCGCCCACAATGGTATAAGGCGGCACATCTTTCGTGACAACCGCACGGGTTCCAATAACTGCTCCATCCCCAACCGTCACGCCTGCTAAAATAACCGCTTCATATCCAATCCATACATCATTCCCGATGTTTATATCTCCTTTATTATCCCAAGCTTTTGTGACACTCTGTTTCTCAAGCCCCCATTCCTCAAAAAACAATGGAAATGGATAGGTTGATAAGGAAGCCATCGTATGGTTTGCGCTATTGAAAAGAAATTTTGCCCCGCAAGCAATCGAACAGAACTTTCCAATCTTGAGCTTATCGTGATTGACTGGATAATGGTACAGTACATTATTTCTCTCAAATTCCGCAGGGTCATTTACAAAATCGTTATACATCGTATAATTGCCAATCTCAATATTGGGATTCGTGACTACGTTCTTTAAATAGACAGTCTGTGTATCCCCCGTCCTCGGAAATATTTTTTGTAAATCTGCCATCTTGTTATCCTCCTGTTTATAAGGTATCGCCCGTTCGCCTCCGCTCGCGGGCACGTCGTCGGAAGGCATTCCAGAAAATGCTTCGCGTTTTGCCTTCCTCCTGTCAATACATAATACCTCTTAATTTTACCCTTTCGTTGTTACATCCTCAATACATAGAATGATACAGAAATAATCAGTATAAAAGAGAGCTGCCATTGATACGGCAGCCCCCTCCAATTATTTCTGATATATTATTTTTCTTATAGCATATATTGAAAGATAATATTTGTCCGCAAGTTTCTCAATAGAAACACCTCTGCGGTATTCTTCAATGATAGCTTTATTGCGTCTTTCAAGCTCTTTCCGATAACCAGACAATTCACCCCAGGATTTGTGCTGTTCGCCCTTAACTGGAATATAAATATATCCTGCCTGGACATATTTTTGTAATTCCTCAATCAGCGTGTCGGGGAGAATGTCATTTGCATTCACATATTTCATTCGCAGGCTTCCTCCTTGATTCTCCTAAAGACCACTTGAAATGTGTATTTTTAGGTTCTAATACCAAGCAGCAAAGCCAGATATTCTACATCAGCGACTTATATTCCTCCATGCAAATGTCGCTTATTACACTGGCCTTGCATGGAGTAATGCTTTATTTTTTCTTTTTTTATTCCTGCACATAATATCCTCCAACCGATAGCTTCACATCAAAAAATCTGCTCAAGCTGGACAGTAAAATAATACCAGAGATAAACCCATTCTCGTCTTAATATTTCACTCATCGATGTTCACCAACTCGTATTCCCGGCTGCCAAAACCAATCTTTTCCACCAGTTCCATTACACGCCCAACGATCATGCCGTCCTGCCCTGCGGTCGCATCATACTTGAATTTCGCATAGCTGTCCTCCTCCAGACGCTTTGAAGTCTCGCCGGGAGCCTTTGACAGACGCCCTCCCGCTAATGCACTATACGGAGTCATGGCAATGTTATCCTCAGCACACAGCTTCGCCATCTCCCTTTCCTCCTCACGGAAGATCAGGTTATAATGCCCCTGAATGGAAACAAACTTTGCAAAACCCTCCTTCTCCGCCAGTGCATTCACCTTCGCAAGCTGCCATGCAAAACAGTTAGATATTCCGATATACTTTGCTTTCCCCGCCTTAACGATATTATTCAGCCCCTCCATAATGTCATAAAGAGGCGTTTGGTAATCCCACGCCCATGGTCCACACTCCTACTCTTTCACAAAACGTCTATCCGCCTCCGGCATCCCAACCTCGTCAGACACATACCGCTCCACCCTCATATGCAGATCATACTTCACCCGAAGCTTTGCAATCTTTTCCATCATCGGAGAAGCATGATGCCGGTCAATCGCCTCCTGGTCTTTCCAGCAGTCAATCAACAGCACCGTCTCCGGGTCCGCCATAGGAAAGAAATAATCATACCGCAGGTTTCCCTCTTCCCTGCGGATTTCCCCGGCAGTCCCGCCTGCCTCCATTTCCTCCGCAAACTTCCTCGCATTGCCGCCAGACCCAGTATAATAAATATTCACAACTATGCTCATATCTGTTTCCCTCCTGCTCCTATACTTCCTCCCCATCATACCACAATCCCCAGACTATTAGAAGAACCCGCCCCGCTCTTCTAACCAGTTTTTTCATCCAAGAACGGATTCCCCACCTTCCACACAATCTCCACGGCATCCGCCCCATAAACTACGCTCTTCTCAATCAGCACCTTCAACCTCTCCTTATCAAAAACCTCCGGCCCGGAAAGCCCCCACGGCATCCAGCGAATAGCAGTGGTACCGCTTCTTCCGGGAAAGGTTATCCTCCAACCGCCTGTCCTCAATGATGACGGCACCGATGGATTCCTCCACCTCGACTTCCGACACCGTCCCATCCGCAAATTCATATTTAATTTTCATTCAGATTCCCTCCAGTCTTGAAATTTGGTTAAACAGTTTCAAGACCGGAGCGGCGGCGCACGCCCCCTGTAAAGCGGGCGCACTAAAGCGCAAAAAAAAACGCACCCGCACAATGGCAGGCACGCCCATAATGAAAATCATGCATTCTTTTGTAATACGTTTGGGAACACGATAGAAATGTGTCGAATAAAAAAAGTAGGCAGCCTGCCTCCGCCAGTTCCCTTTATCCTTTGTGCTTTATGTATCAATGCCGCCTTACCGAATCCGAATTTTCGGGCTTCTAGATACTGCTTGAGAACTTGCCGCCTGTGCAATTCTTTGATTGCCAGACCTCCCGTTGCCTGATATGAATGTGGGGACACCACACATAGGACAGCTGCCATCCTCTTTGATCATGGAGCCGCAAAGCGAACAATATTTGTCTTCCAATTCTGATGTTTCGCCAACACCATCCTCATCATGGCACATCTTTGTTATGGCTTTGCCGGAATCCGGTTCTTCTGTTACCAGCCTTGCCGCAGCTTTGCTTATCTCATCAGCAAAACTATTACCCACCACACTTCCATCAATGCTCCGCATCCCATACATGGCAAGATACCCTGCCCCTCCGATTCCATTAATATTCATTTTCTTTAATCGCCTCCCTATTTTGTGTTTCCTGGTTGCCCAATCTGCCGGAACAATACCCGATAATCTTTATGCGTTACCTACGCCCTCGCGTCAAATCCGCCCGGCATTTATCTCCTGCCTTGCCGCGCTGTAGCTTATCGGGGATACTTCTTTGTGACCTTCAAAATATACTGGTACGCAAATTCAATCCCTTTACAAGTCAAATTTTCACACATATGTGGCGGATTGCTTTCTGAAAATCCCGTGGGACGTAATTCAAGGCATCTCAATGAACCAAATGTTTTTTCAAAAGCATTTGCGAAATTATAGCAGGCAACTACAATTTCATCTTCTGTTTTCCCCATCACATGAAGATAAATTCCCATGAACATAAGTGTGCCTTCAACTAAGCCGCACTGCGCCCTATAACCGCCAGCACCATGCAATCCAACCGCAGACCACAATATTTGCTGTTCAATAGTAGTTTCAAATAATTCACCCAAACAGATGATTGCTGTCCTCGCACAATTTATATCATCATTCCAGTACAGTTCATGTACCCGGTTCTTTATATATTCTTTCATAGATACCTCCTCTCCCTGCTCCCCGATCCGCCAGAAAGTCAGGGAAACCTGCCCTGCCTTGTCCGGCTATGGCTTATTGGGGTTTTCCAGAGCCAGCCAAGTCAAGCGGCGGTACAAAGGTGTTTGTGATTTCATAATAGAGTGTAAAGATTATATCTGTATATCCAGTGTACTGCCCGAAGATGGTTTTTTAACAAGAGAGCCGCCAGACTGCACAAGCGAATTGTCGATGGACTCCCTTGTGATTCCGTCCAAAGCCCCGGACGGGATCGGCTTGCCCGGCTCCCATTTCGGATCAACAGCCTTCACCGCATCAACAAATGCCTGCGTATATGCTCGTTCATACTGCCTTAATGTATTCCCTGCTGCCAGTCTGTCATTCTTATCCATTTTCCGATACAGATTCAAATATACATCTGAACGCCTTGTAGTGTCTCCATTACCCACACCGTTTTCCTGCAGAAACTCTTTCTTGGTCAGTTCAAACATCTCATCCCTGCTACTCTCCGGTATATCAATGATCCTATTCTTTTCTGCACGATTTTTCTCCGTTACAACCAGACCTGCCAATCCCGTAACAGGACTGATGTAGTCGCCATCCTTATCATAGCGGCTCATCCTGTTTTTAATTGCCTGAACATTTGTGTACCCAACACCAGAACACGCCGCCGACATACTTTTCATTACTGCCTGATACTGTTTGCTGTTCGTATCAATGCCAGCCCTTTTCAGCATATCCTTACCGCCCTTGCTGTTTATGGGCATTCCCGATATCTTCTGGAACCTGTTACTGAAATCCCTGATTATAAGCATATCCTTTACCTCCTCTACACCTCATTCTTAATGCCGAACATACCGTCCAGCATGGATAATACTTTCTCCATGCCGCCCTCTTTGGAGCCGGAAGCCTTATAGGCATCCTTCCAAGCCTGTGCCAGCGCTATCAGTTTCTGCGGCACATCTGTACCCTGCAGCTTCTTGTTTACATCCGTGAATTCTGTCGGCCTGCGGCGGCTGCGTCTCCGGAGCATTCTTGTCAGGCTTTCGCATCTTCATGTTCTGAAACTATTCGGTTCCCGTCTGCTGTGTGCTTCCATTCACATTCATAGACATTAATGCCTTTTTGCAGAACCGCAACAGGCATCCTAAGAAAGTAAAAACAAGTAAAATCATACAGTATTCCAATACTTATTATAAATATCATGCCCGTCCCAAAATACAGTAAGTGGAACATTACCGCTGCTTCTCTGGGTACAGAAGAATTGGCCCATATGGAGATGATCTGTGCCATCATTCATCAGCTCACAAGAAATCTCACTCCGGAACAACTGGTAGAATCCGGCTTTGACAAATACTATGTAGACCATACCCTTGCCCTCTGGCCGCAGGCCGCCAGCGGAGCGCCATGGACCGCTACTTACTTCCAGTCCAAAGGCGATCCAATTACCGATCTTCACGAAGACATGGCCGCGGATGGTACGATTTTCTAAATACAACATTTGAGATTTAAGGGACGGTTCTCCATATCTGATATATGATTACACCAGATATGAGAACCTTAGAAATTCCAATGTATTTCAACAGGTACTTCCTTAGTTTCAGGATCTTTTTTGCCGACCAGTATATAATCAATCAGCTTTTCGACCGTTTCTCTGTCTAAGTGTTCAAGATTTGTATATTGCTCAATCAACTGACTTCTGTTGTCACCGGTCTGTATTTTCCTTTCGATAACATCAAGCTGCTTCTGCATATCTGCCATCAGTTTTTCAAGCCTGTTTTTATCTTTCGAGAAGTCTTTGGATAAGTCCATGTAATCCTGTTCCGTAATAACTCCTTTTACCTTATCTAAATATAATTCACGAATACTCTTGATGTATTCCATGATTTTTTTCTGATAAGCGGCAATTTCTTTTTGGAGGGTTTCTTTATTTCCCCGCAAGTCACTGTTAAAGACTACATTTTGTTCTAACTCGTCTTTATTGAGATAAACTGCGGATAACTTGTTAAGCTCTTCGATTACTGCCTGTTCCAGTTTCGGAACAGAGATAAAAGAACCGATACAAGCGTCTTTCGCAACGTGACGGTTAGAACATCTTAAATAACGTCTGCCGTCTCTCTGTTTGTTAGAACACATTGTATAGCCGCAATTCATACAACGAGCTTTTCTTGCGAATAGTCCTATTTTCCCCTCTGTAAATGGTTTTGCCTTTTGAACTATCAGTGCTTGAACTTTCTCCCACAGCTCACGGTCAATGATTGGTTCATGCGTTCCCTCTACGATATACCACTGGTTCTTAGGTCTGGGTTTATTCTGCTTTGTCTTATAAGAGACACTGCCGTATTTCCCCTGTACCATGTTGCCAATGTAGATTTCATTTACCAGCATATCCGATATAGCAAAATATTTCCATAAGGTACTGTTTTTCCTTTTCGGCTGCTGATAACGCAATCCGTGAATCCGTTTGTATTCCGTAGGATTGGGAATCCCTCTGTCATTCAGCATACGGGCAATGGCTGTCTTTCCATACCCCTGTGAAAACAGGGTAAAAACTTCTCTGACGACCTTTGCAGCTTCTTCGTCAATAATCAAATGTCCTTTTATATCCGGGTCTTTTTTGTATCCATATAAAGCAAACGCCCCGATATGATGTCCGTTTTTCCGTCTGTCTGTCAGAACGCTTTTGATATTGTCCGACATATCCTCCAAATACCACTCATTTACAAGTCCGTTAATCTGTCTTGACTTTTTATTTCCTTTATTAGCGGTATCTGCATTATCAACAATACTGATAAAACGAATCCCCCATATGGGAAACAAGCCGTGAATGTATTTCTCCACCAGCTCTAATTCTCTGGTGAATCTGGACTGTGTCTTACAGAGGATAATATCAAACTTATGCGCCCTTGCGTCTGCCAGCAGCCTGTTAAATTCTGGCCGCCGCCTGTCTGCGCCGGCGTAATCATCATCACTGTAAATCCCTGTGACTTCCCAGCCTTGTTCTAACGAATACTGCAATAACATTGACTTTTGATTCTGAATACTGTTACTGTCATCTGTTTCTGATTGTTTGTTTCTATCTTCTTCTGATAAGCGGCAATATATAGCAACCTTAGATTTTGTACTCATAATGTTTTGTTCTCCTTTTCAGGGAAGACAAAACAAACTATCTCTACATGATATAATTATACCATTTTTGAGACAGCCTGTCTATGATTTGGCAGGTATTCGCTGCCCTTTATTCCTTTCAAATTCACTGATTAATTCTATCCATTTTCGTGTGTATTCTTTTGTAATTGCCGCTTTTTCTTTTGTCTTAAACACATTTTTGCAAACTATTTTTGTACCATTTGCCAAGTAATCACCTCACTACAATATATTACAGAGTATGCAAAAATGCTTGTACGTTATGAAAGAAAATGTTGTTAGTAGCAGGTCAGCAATTTCAGCGTATTCGTCCGTCGTCCAATACCGCTTAACGCCTGATCCGGCAAAAAGCACCAGACGGCGGCAGTTGGAAAAGCAGCTTGATAATCTGTCCGATAAGGATTTAGTTATCATGGCAAGAGTCGCTGATGGTATTATATTTCATCTTACACCTCAATAATTATTGGTTTATGTTTAGTGTAGGGTAGAAAGCTATTAAGAATCTGCGCTGTCTCAATTTTCATATAACCAGTAGTTGTACCATCACTACACCCATACCATTTTTCTTCTGTTACCTCCTTATCGAAAACTACTTGTATATCTCTTTCTACATCAAGAATAACACTAAAAACAGTTGCAGCACCAACTTTTGTACCGAGCATTTCAAGCATTAACTCTGCCGGGGCAAAAGAAACACGGGATACTTTTAAAGCATTACTAAAATCCTTTGAGCGGAATGATTTGTCACCTGTTGTTATAAAAAGAAAAAAAGCTGTTTGCTGACGATTGCAAAGAAATAATGTTTTTACCATTTTCATTTCCAATTTATTATCAATTTGAATACAATCCTCCATAGTAATTGCTTCGTCAGTATCAACACGCTCAAATGGAATTTTCAATGCTTCTAGTGCTTGATATGCTTTTTCCTGTAAAGCTGTTTTAAATTCTTTTGGTGATGTTGTATAAATATCACTTATATTGAACATAATTATTACTCCTTTTACTTGAAATTTTATTTGAAAAGTATATCATATTTTTATACATCACAAAAGTGAATGTTTATCATATTAATCATTACAAAATCAGATGGAAGTGTTGGTATATTATGAATTTGAATATACAAAAATATATGGCATTTATTAAGACTGTTGAGTATGGCAGCTTTACTAAAGCGGCAGAAATATTAAATTATTCTCAATCGGGAATTAGCTGTATGATACACGATTTAGAAAAAGAGTGAAATGTATCGCTTCTTGAACGTGGTCGTGCCGGAGTTCGTTTGACTTCTGACGGAATGAAGTTATTGCCATATGCTCAAAATATTTATAATGATTATTAAAAACTAAATTCGCAAATCGAAGAACTTAACGGGTTGCAATCAGGAATTATCAGAATAGGAACTTTTTCACTCTTTCAGTATATAGCCGAGCCCGATATCTGCACATACCTTATCCAAAAGGGAGGATACACCACAACTGTAAGTGAAGCATTTGACTGTATATCATCGTATCAAGAATATAGAAATTCATTTATTCAATCGGCGAAAAAGGTGATCATCTCTAACCACCTCTTCTGGTTTTCATTAACTCCCCACCTCTTCATATTTCCGAATCTTCTCCAAGATTATAGCCGCTCCCTTCCGGGTATCCTCAATGATCTCTCTGGGAGTCATCTGGACATGGCGCAGGGAATTATATTCCCGAATCTTCCGGATGTCCTCCAGATTAAAATCCTTGCTGACTATCGGTTTCGTCATCATCCTCATCATCTCCTTCCAGCAGCATAGAGGGCGGATAGATCAACAAATCCTTATAGCCTTCCAATGTCGTGATGGTCTTGACTCCCCGCACTGTCTTTACATTTACGATATGTTTAAAGTTCCAGGATGTAATGATATCACATCCTGCATCTATCTCTGTGTTCAACTACCCCGTGAATAGTAACTATATTTTCATCAAATATGCTCCCAAGTTTGTAATTATATCAGAACATATTATATATATTGGTAAAACATTTTGCAATTATGAATCAAACTATTTTTTAGAAGAAACAATTTGAAGGTTTGCAGAATAAGAAAAGCAGCTAATCATAGACTAACTGCTTATACTTCTATTATCTGATTAAGAGAGCAAATTATAAATGCTTATCCGTATCTCTAGCACCATACAGCAAACACCGTACTTCCATCACATCATCAATCACCACATAATAAATAACGTAATTTCTCACATAGATTCTATAATACGGATAGTCTCTCTTTTTTGCGGAAACATATGGTTCAAAAGCAAGTGGATTATTCAGCCTTTCCAGAATCGCCGCCTCTACATCATCAATCAGACGCAGCGCAGCGTCCTCATTCTTTAAAACATTGGTAATGTAACTCGCTGTACTGATTAAATCCTGTTCAAAAATCGGCAGATAACGAAGATGATAAACTTTATTTTCCATGTATCGTACTCCTTACATTGCTGAATACGGTTTCATGGGAAAGCCTTTCTTCCGTCATTGCCGCCTGTCTGTCGGCTTCGTCAAGTTTCATCTCTATATCATCTGTCAGATTAGCGTATTCCTCTAAGCTCAAAACTACCATAGCTCCGTAGCCATTCTTTGTAAGATAAACAGGTTTTCCGCTGTTTACAATAGTTTCAATTTCCGGAAATTTATTCCTAAGGTCAGAAACAGGTCGAATTTGTATCATAATCTAAGCACTCCTTTTCTGTTTATTTTATCCTAATTTTATCAGAATATTATCGTATAGGCAATGCTTATTTATGATTCTTAATTTCCTTTTTTTCATGCGGATTATGATTCTGTAGATTTCCCGTTGGTTGCCCGTCTTTATTCTTCAAGACAATATCCTCTGCCTTGATATATCAGTCCACATCTGCCCCCCTGAAACGTAGCCGTCGCTACCGTATCCGCTACAGGATTGATAATCTCCACCTCGCATTATAATCAAATTCCTTTAATGGCACGGCAGCCGGAATACTCACCTGTATCATGCGCCCCTGTCCTCTGGATTTCAAATCGTAGGTGCGCTCCTTGATTTCTTCAGAAACCGTTCCGTCCTCATTCTGCTTATGCACCTCACGCCGCAATGCGGAGAACTTAAGCAGACCGAACGTTTTTTCCTTGTCTATAATGATTCCATTTGCTAATCTCATAATCTCTGATACCTCCTTACGCTTTCACCATATCGTCAGCAGACAAGATATAGTTTGTAAATCAATGTTAGCAACTTAGTAGTGGTATGGTATCAGTAGTGAAAATACAGCATTAAATTAACCAGAATATAACAAATAGTATATTTGATGAGAGAAAAAAGGGCAGACTTCCCCCTTGGTGCTG